>NZ_CP126080.1:3787500-4387500 GCF_030122805.1 Mesobacillus sp. AQ2
ACCTTAGAGTGCCCAACTGAATGCTGGCAACTAAGATCAAGGGTTGCGCTCGTTGCGGGACTTAACCCAACATCTCACGACACGAGCTGACGACAACCATGCACCACCTGTCACTCTGTCCCCCGAAGGGGAACGCCCTATCTCTAGGGTTGTCAGAGGATGTCAAGACCTGGTAAGGTTCTTCGCGTTGCTTCGAATTAAACCACATGCTCCACCGCTTGTGCGGGCCCCCGTCAATTCCTTTGAGTTTCAGCCTTGCGGCCGTACTCCCCAGGCGGAGTGCTTAATGCGTTTGCTGCAGCACTAAAGGGCGGAAACCCTCTAACACTTAGCACTCATCGTTTACGGCGTGGACTACCAGGGTATCTAATCCTGTTCGCTCCCCACGCTTTCGCGCCTCAGCGTCAGTTACAGACCAGAGAGCCGCCTTCGCCACTGGTGTTCCTCCACATCTCTACGCATTTCACCGCTACACGTGGAATTCCGCTCTCCTCTTCTGCACTCAAGTTCCCCAGTTTCCAATGACCCTCCCCGGTTGAGCCGGGGGCTTTCACATCAGACTTAAGGAACCGCCTGCGCGCGCTTTACGCCCAATAATTCCGGACAACGCTTGCCACCTACGTATTACCGCGGCTGCTGGCACGTAGTTAGCCGTGGCTTTCTGGTCAGGTACCGTCAAGGTACCGGCAGTTACTCCGGTACTTGTTCTTCCCTGACAACAGAACTTTACGACCCGAAAGCCTTCATCGTTCACGCGGCGTTGCTCCGTCAGACTTTCGTCCATTGCGGAAGATTCCCTACTGCTGCCTCCCGTAGGAGTCTGGGCCGTGTCTCAGTCCCAGTGTGGCCGATCACCCTCTCAGGTCGGCTACGCATCGTTGCCTTGGTGAGCCGTTACCTCACCAACTAGCTAATGCGCCGCGGGCCCATCTGTAAGTGACAGCCGAAACCGTCTTTCAGCTTTCCCTCATGTGAGGGAAAGGATTATCCGGTATTAGCTCCGGTTTCCCGAAGTTATCCCAGTCTTACAGGCAGGTTGCCCACGTGTTACTCACCCGTCCGCCGCTGATCTTCAAAAGCAAGCTAATGAAGATCCGCTCGACTTGCATGTATTAGGCACGCCGCCAGCGTTCGTCCTGAGCCAGGATCAAACTCTCCAAGAAAGAGTTATGAGTTAGCTCATAAGTTAAAACGTTGGCTCATGTCTTCTATAATAGAAGCATGATAATTTATTGTTTGTTGACGCTTGTTTGTTTAGTTTTCAAAGAGCAAGTTGTTCAGTTTGTCGCCCAGAAGCGACTTTATTAATATAACATGCTGTCTTGTTATTGTCAACATTGTTTTTTGTTTTTCTATTTCACTAAAAACGATGTTGTTTTTGCCAATTCAGCGTTGTTTTTCTGAAGCGAGATTAAATATACCACGGATAAATTATGTTTGCAATATAATTTTAAAAGAATTTTTCACAACTCAATTATGGAATTCTGTTATCCAGGTTTCTTCTTAATTGAATGTTTTTATTAATATTTTTTTGTTCTTGCTCATATAATGCTTTGGACAAACTAAATAACAGAGGTGATCCTATTTGCTGCAATCAGTCGCACTTAATCTTTCACTACTGATGGCCATCTTTTTATTCAGTGTGGCCTACATTGAAGCTATAAAAATTGCTAACACTGAAGGAAGGGTTCATGGTGGAACCTTCATGTTCTCCACAATTTGCGCATTACTATTCTCAAGGTTCACATACCTATTCATTTAAAAAAATCCCCTCTCAGGGGATTTTTATGATTGACGCAATCGCTGCGTCCACGAAGCTGTCTTTATCAAACCATCGCTTTCGAAGCGTTCCTTCATATTCGAATCCACCTTTCTTCAACACCGCCCAGGATTGTTCATTTTGAGGATGGTACAATGCCTCTATTCGATTTAAACCCATTTCCCCAAATCCAAACTTCAATATCTCTTTCGTAATCTCCGGCATCATTCCTTTACCCCAGTAATCGGGATGAAGTTCGTAGCCTATTTCTGCTTTGAGGTGTTTAGCGTCAATTGCATGGAAACCACAAGTACCAACCAGGGTGCCTGTTTCTTTCAGCTCAGCACCCCAGCGGATTTGCCTTTTCTCTATATAGCCCTGGTTGAATTTCTCAATCAGCTCCAGAGCTTGCTGTCCTTGTGTAAAACTCTCAAGATTATAATATTTAGTCACAGGATCCTGCGAAAAATAACTGAAGATTTGTGGGGCATCTTCTATTTTGAGCTGTCTTAAATAAAACCTTTCCGTCTCCAACAAAGGAAATTGTTCAAACACACTCTCCAGCTCCATTTATCTTTCCCCTGACTGTTTTTCTATTACTGCCCGATGAAGTAATTTTAAGTCCTTCCATAGATAAGCTATTTCGGGATATTTTTTGCCTGCTATTTCGACTTCTTCTTCTCCTGCTTTTACTGGTTGGAGACTTTCATAAAACTTCCGGCTTTCATTTTCCTCAAGTACCCACACAAGCATGGCATCATATTTTTGCCCTAATAATTCCTCTAAACCAGCTTGAAGAAGCTTCAAACCAATTCGTTCTCTTTGGTACTTTTTCAGAAGGTAAATGGCATACAACTCCCCATCTGCCTCGAATTCGCCTGTCCTCTCTTTACCAAAAGATGCAAAGCCTACTATTTCTCCATCTGTAGTAACAGCAACATATACCGGGGAAGTTTCGGCGGTTTGTGTGATGCTCTTTTCCCATAAAGGCTGGCGATCCTCTGCCTTCAATGAATCAAGATACTCCTGGCTTACTATACCTTGATACGTTTCTTGCCAGCTTTTCACGTGAACCTTGGCAATGCCCTGAGCATCCCCAATCGCAGCTTTTCTGATTTCCATACCCTTATACACCCCTAACCTGAGATTGATTTTATCTCTGTCTGGTTCTTGATTTTCATTTTTCTTTCATCAACTAAAAATAAAGTTATACCAGCAATAACAATTAATCCTCCTATTACCTGGGTCAACATGACTTTTTCGCCAAGAAGGTAGAAGGCCAATAGAGTTGCACCTACTGGTTCAAACAAGATGGCCATTGAAATGACCGAAGCGCTGATCCATTTAACCGACCAGTTGAACAGGGTGTGGCCAAGCAAGGTCGGAATCAGTGCGAGGAGAATAAAATAAACCCAGTCACTAGCAGGGTACGGATAGAAGGATTCACCTACAGCTATTACATAGAAAAATAAAGTTATTGAACTGATGCTATAGACAATGAAGGTATAGGTGATCAGGGACATCCTCTTCCTCACTGTTTGGCCAAATAATAGATAAACAGTGACCAATGCGCAGGCTACAATAGCCAAAAAGTCTCCAAATAACGCACTGCCACTAACCTTAAAATCGCCCCAGCTAATGATGACACTCCCGCCGATGGCAATAATTCCACTTAGTATAGCTTTTAAAGATACACGCTCTTTAAAGAAAAAATACGCTCCTATAAATGCAAAAAGCGGCTGAAGTGTGACCAGGACGGTTGAACTCGCTACCGAAGTATAGTTTAGGGATTCGAACCAGAGGATAAAGTGAAAGGCTAGGAATATGCCGGCAATCCCGCTAAACATCCAATCCCGCATCGTAATAAGACGAAGCTCCGAAACATACTTTATAAGAAATACCGGTAGCATCAGCAAAACAGAAAAGAACAATCTGTAAAATGCAATGACACCGGAGGGTGCTGATGAAACTTTAACCAGAATGGCAGAGGTCGATACAGCCACTACACCGACTGCAACTGCCAGATATGGATTTAGTTTTGGTGATTCCATTTCCATTCTCCTTTAATATGAATTATATGTATTTTACAATGAAATCGAATTTTTAGCTTACCTTAAATGAAATTTAATCGCTATACCGTGTTTAATTCAGTATTTTTAGGGAAAGTAAATACATCTTATAAGGGGCAGGAGATCAGTATGCTTTCATCAATTGATATGGAAATTTTGCTTAAGCTTGGGATATCTGCTTTTCTGGGGCTTATAATCGGTCTCGAAAGGGAGATTAAAAGAAAACCGGTCGGTCTTAAAACGAGCTTAGTCATATCAATCGTCAGCTGTCTGTTGACGGTTGTATCAAGTGAATCAGCCTACATGTTTCCCGGGGATGAAGACGTCAATATCACGATGGATCCACTACGCCTGGCTGCCCAGATTGTCTCTGGTATTGGTTTCCTCGGTGCAGGGGTTATTTTACGAAGAGGGAATGATACCATTTCCGGTTTGACGACGGCAGCGATGATATGGGGTGCTGCAGGAATCGGAATCACAGTGGGTGCCGGATTTTACTGGGAAGCCATTGCTGGTGTAGCACTGCTGATTGTCAGTGTTGAATTCATCCCATTCCTTATGACCTTCATTGGTCCAAGGCAATTAAGGGAAAAAGAGATCCGGCTGCAGTTCAATGTTACTACGAGACAAAGCATTGCAGACATTATTACCAGGATCAAAGCGGAAAAAATCTCATTGAAAAATGTCCGCATTAAGGATCTTGCTGAAGGGAACCAGCTGGTTCAATTGATCGTAACCGTGGACTTCCGCAGAAAGACAACGGATGTATATGAGGCGGTGTCAGAAATTGATGGCATTAACAGGGTTGAGATTGAAGGATTATGAGAAAAGCCGCGGATGTGCGGCTTTTTTGCTTATTTCCGAAATTTTTGTCTTGCATGTCCATAAAGAAGGAGATATAATCTTTCTTGTACCTTATCTAAACAGATACGGGGGATTAGCTCAGCTGGGAGAGCGCAACGCTGGCAGCGTTGAGGTCAGGGGTTCGAGCCCCCTATTCTCCACTTACTAAAAAAGCTGCAAAACCAATTGGTTTTGCAGCTTTTTTAGTTATTAATTACCTTTTTGATAATAAACTAATGTTTCATATGGCCTTAACTTACCGTGTTCTACTTCTTTATAATTCTGTACAATCAATTCTGCTTGAGCAATTTCAGTTAAGAATACTTCTTCTTCAATAACAATTTCGTCTCTACTAAAATTACATAACACAACAACCTTTTCATTCTCACTTCTTCGCCCATATGCAAAAATCTTTGGATGATACTCAAATAATAGATTGAAGTCACCGGTTGTGATGACATCTAATTTCTTTCTAAGAGCAATTAAATGTTTATAGTGATAAAAAATAGACTCTTTATCTGCTAAAGTGGCTTCTACGTTAATTTCTTTATAGCGTGGATTTACTTTGATCCATGGAGTTCCTTTCGTGAACCCGCTATGAATTTGTTCGTTCCACTGCATAGGAGTCCGGGCGTTGTCCCTGCCTTTTACATAAATCGAGTTCATGATATCTTCTGTTGGAACTCCAAGAGAACGTTTTTCTCTGAACATATTTAATGTCTCGACGTCTTGATATTGTTCGATCGATTCAAACTTAACATTTGTCATTCCAATCTCTTCACCTTGATAAATATAAGGTGTCCCCTGCATCATGTGAAGGCAAGTCGCAAGCATTTTGGCAGATTCCATTCTGTACTCCTGGTCATCACCAAACCGGGAAACAATCCTTGGCTGGTCATGGTTATTCCAATACAAGCTATTCCAACCTGTGCCATGCAATTCAGTCTGCCACTTTGTCAGATTCTCCTTTAAATCCACCAGGTTCAAAGGTTTGAGATCCCATTTTTCAGCAGGACCACTATCTAAGCCCATGTGTTCAAAGGTAAAAATCATGTTAATTTCCTTATTTTCAGGATTTGTGTACATCACCGCATCTGCAGTACTCGCTCCCGGCATCTCTCCAACAGTCAAAATATCGTAGTGAGATAGAACTTTTTCATTCATCTCTCTCAAGTATTCATGAATCTTTGGTCCGTTTACGAAGTATGAACCTCCATCCCCATATATTGCACCCTCTTTAACCTCCCCATCTGGAAGACCAGGGACCTTAGAAATAAAGTTAATGACGTCCATACGAAAACCGTCTATGCCTTTATCAAGCCAAAATTTCATCATGGTGTAAATTTCATTCCTTAGAACTGGATTTTCCCAGTTCAAATCAGGCTGTTTTTTTGAAAAAAGATGCAGATAATATTCATTTGTATTTTCGTCATAATCCCAGGCCGGCCCACTAAAAATCGACCCCCAATTGTTCGGCTCTTTTCCGTTCTTTCCTGGCTTCCAAATATAATAGTCTCGATACGAATTATCCAGGCCTTTCTTCGATTCTACAAACCAGGAGTGTTCGTCAGAAGTATGATTCACTACTAAATCCATGATGATTTTCAATCCTCGTTGATGAGCAGCATCAAGAAGGTGATCCAAATCCTCCATCGTTCCAAATTCCTTCATGATTTGGTAGTAATCCCTTATGTCATAACCGTTATCGTCATTTGGAGAGTCATAGATAGGACTTAGCCAGATTACATCCACGCCAAGCTCCTTTAAGTAATCCAGCTTTTGGATAATCCCCTGCAGATCACCAATACCATCCCCATTGGAATCATAAAAACTTCTAGGATAGATTTGATATACAATACTTTTTTTCCACCATTGTTGGTCATTCTTTACCTTTTCCACTACAGTATCTCGATTTTCCATTTCTCCGGCTCCCTTACTTCAGTTAAATTCTCAACCCTAACGTCTCCCGAGTAGCCATAAACCTTCATCCCTTTTACTTGGCTTTTCCATTGCTTATCTCCACTTATATTTACATTAACTTTTAGATACCCCTCATTCATTTCAGTTTGGAAATTTGTGATGGAATAATGACCATCTTTATAGCCAAGGGAACTTCCATCATCTTCATACAAACTGAACTTCCCTTTATCACCAGCATAAACTTCAATCTCAAGGATTTGATTTTCAGTTGTATTTTGAACCTCTGACCCCATAGGAAGAATGGTTCCTTCTTTTATAAAGATTGGGAGCTTATCTAACGCTGCTTCTATTAAGACATACTTTCCACCTTGATAGGATTCTTTAGTCCAGTAATCATACCAAACTCCCTCAGGAAGATAGATGGACCTATGGGTCGTACCTGGACGTAAAATAGGTGCAATCATGACATTGCTTCCCAGGAGGAACTGATCACTGATATTAAATGTAGTTTCATCCTCAGGATATTCCATCACAAGAGGACGAACGATTGGGACTCCCGTTTGGGATGACTCATGGAAAAGGGAATATAGATAAGGAAGCCACTTATATCTCAGCTTGATGTATTTTTTTACTATTTCAGTTGTGTCTTCACCAAAAACCCATGGCTCCTGTCGGATACTGTCCTGTACACTATGATTTCTGAAATAAGGCATGAAAGCCCCGACCTGTGTCCACCTGATCAACAATTCGGGTGTACAGTCAGAAGAGAAACCGCCAACATCCGCTCCAGTAAAAGCAACCCCTGATATGCCAAGATTCATGATCATTGGCAGTGACATTTCAAGATGCTCCCAGTGGCTTCGGTTATCTCCCGTCCAGACGGTGGCATACCTTTGGATACCCGCATAACCAGCACGGGTCAAAACGAAAGGACGTTTATCGGGAAGAAGCTCCGAAAGTCCTTCGGCAGTTGCTTTGCTCATGTAAAGTCCGTAGGTGTTGTGCATCTCCAAATGCGGTTTCAGTTCTCCATCCACATCATGCATCACATCGAGATCCATGGTCTTACTTTCATTGAAGACAGACGGTTCGTTCATATCATTCCAAATTCCTTCAATGCCGAAATCAGTATAGAATTTGTGCAAACTTCCCCACCAATTCCTTGCCTCAGAATTCATGAAGTCAGGAAATGCACTCGTTCCAGGCCAGACATCCCCATAATAAATCTGTCCATCAAGATACTTACAAAACAAGCCCTTGTTTACCCCTTCTGCGTACACAGGATACTGAACATCCTTTTTCACTCCTGGATCTACAATTGGCACAACCTTGATCCCGTTATTTAATAAGGTAGAGATTAGATTATCAGGTTGCGGAAAATGATCCTTATCAAAGGTAAATACTCGATAATCCCTCATATAATGGATGTCGAAAAATATACAATCCAATGGGATTCCTTCTTCTTTGAAACGATTAGCGACTGTAAGGACCTCTTCTTCTGATCGATAGCTATAGCGAGACTGATGATATCCAATCGCCCATTTGGGAGGTAGACTCATCTTTCCTGTCAGCTCGGTGTAAAGGGTGGTGATTTCCTTTAAGTTCTCACCAGCAAAAACGTAGAAGTCGAGTTGCCCACCATTGGCACTCATCCTGTATTTATTTGAGTAGGTCTGGGTATCAAATTGGGTTTTAAATGTATTATCAAAGAAAAGTCCATAAGATCTCTGCTTGTTATGAACAGCAAAATATGGGATAGATTGATACAACTCAACCGTGTCCTTATTGTGCGGTGCATAAACGTCCGTATTCCACATCGACAGTTTCGAACCTCTCTTATTGAGGAAGCCAGTCTTTTCCCCAAATCCATAAAAGACATCATCAGTCTCCATCAGTGCATCAAAAAAGACTTCACCATTGTTTTTATATAAAGCTGACGGACTCCCCGACTGGAAGATTGTTCTTTGGTCATTCGATATCTTTATTGTGAAACGATCTTTGGTTACCTCAACTTTTATCGTATCACAGGTGATCATTAATTGGTCATTGGTTTCCTCAAACGATGCCTCATGAGGAACTTGCTTAAGTGAAACAGCAATGCTCGATACCGAGTCTACTTTTCCAAATGGATTTATGATGATTCTAGGAATCTTTTTTTCAGCAAAATAAATCAAAAACTCACCATGCTCATTAGTGCCTGTTAACATATGATCTTTCCACGCGAAAGATTTGACTGACCCGACATGTAATTTAGGCTCGCCTTCGATCTTTTCCTGGGTTGGAAGGATAGCAAAACTAGTTGTATCTAACACATTCATTCCTCCATGTACTCAAGCTTTTTTCTTTCCGTTTACAAAAACAGCTTTTCCTTCTGAGTTAGCTTCATCAGGAAGATACACATCAAATTCTTCTGTTGGTCCACTTACTAAAATCTTCCATCTATCCGATTCTTCTGTGACTTCAACATCCCAATGATTATTCAGGTGGTCATTGATTCTTTCGGATAGTCCATCCTTCAAATAAATCCTTAATAATGGTCTGACATAACTGGAAATATCATTGGAAACCCAAGAACCTAATTGAAGCGTTTGATCCACATTTGTTAAAATTACGGCCCCTTCTTTTACGTAAACAGGAATATGGTCAAGTGGTGAATCAATCAATTCATAGGCAGGACCGATAATTCTTTTTCCGCTCCAGAAATCAAACCAAGTTCCTTCAGGGAAATAAACTTTTCTTGAAGTTGTACCTTCTTCTGTTACAGGAGCAACCAATAAAGAAGACCCAAAGTAATATTGGTCGAATACTCCTTCACCACGTTGATCTTCGGGGTTCTCCATAAATAAGGAGCGCATTAATGGAATTCCTGTTTCACTAGTTTTTCTTGCTTCGTTCCAAATGTAAGGGAGCAAGTTCATTCGGACATTGGCATAAAATCTATATCCCTCAATAGCAATTTTTTGATTGGTTCTCTCCGCAATATTCCATGGAGTGCGATCCTGATTAAACTCACCTTTGCTTTCAGCGTGATACTGCATGATTGGACAAAAGGCCGCCATGGCCGCAGATCTGACATACAATTCGGCCGTTGGAATATCACCATTGAATCCCGCTAAGTCCCAGCCCCAAAATGGAATTCCTGACATTCCAGAAGTGATACCTGCAGCCAAAGACCGCTTAAAGGCGTCAAAAGTCGATCTTTCATCCCCTGCCCAATGTGCCGGGAAGTTTTGGGCTCCCATATATCCGGCACGGCTAAAGGTCATTGCATCTCCGCTTTTAAAGTCATTTGCAAATTTGTAGTAAGCCCCTATATAATCATTTGGATACAAGTTGCGCATTTCGTCGCCGGTTTTCCCATCAGAAAACAGCAATTCGTCTCCGAACACGAACTCCCCACCATCTGTTTTGAAGCCATCCACTCCAATTTCAAGCAAATACTTCCGTTTGCTAAACCACCATTCTTTGGCTTCTTGATTTGAGAAGTCCATCAATAGACTTTCCTTAAACCAGCCTTCAGGCATCCTGTATGGAGCTTCGTCATTCTTTTTGACAACATATCCATTTTCCAGCATGTATTTTTCATCCGCATCTTTTTGTGGATGCGTTTGCCTGTTCAAGTATTTTTTAATCGGAATCTGCCATAGAAGAACTTTCAACCCGTTATCATGCAGGTATTCAAACAATCCCTTCGGATCCGGCCATCGTCCCCATTCAGGAAACTCCATTTCGCTGTAGGTATGACTTTCTCCATTACCTTTCACCTCATATTGGGCATCATTGAACATGTAATAAGTGGCTTCATCACTCCACTGTTCTAAGACTAGAACAGTCGCTGGTATCTGATATTCGTTTGTTTTCTCAACTTCTGAACGGGTCAGACTGTCCCTGTCCCAGTTATTGCTCGACATCCAAGGTCCAAATGCCCAAACAGGTGGTAACACTGGTTTGCCGGTTTTCGAAGTGTAGGATTCAATCACTTCTTTTGGTGTTCCTAAGAATGCCGTAATGGAGGTGCTTTGTTCTTTTTCTGACATCCTTATCTTAATAGACATGGCATCCTTCAATGAGTGAGCGATGTCAAAATGGGTGTACCTGTTAGTATTAACCACCAAGCCATATCCAAGGGAACTAATGTAAAAAGGAACCGGCATATAAGTCCTTGTACCCTGATCGCGATACTGGTTATAAACATAGCAATCAATGATATTCCCTCGCTGCTCAACAGCATTATATCTCTCACCGAATCCATAAAAGCTTTCGTTCAACGGTGTATGAAAATTAAGCTTTAAATCTCTTATTTGCCGATTCTTATCAGTCGTACATTCAATAAAGGAAAGGAAATCATGTGATTCTAAAAGTGTTTTGTTGGCATCTTTTATGCAAATAAAAAATGGATTTAACTTCAAGTCAACAGTAAATTCTTGATTCATGGATCTAAGGGAAAGAGCTTCATATTCTTCCTGGAGAAATTCTTGATTAATATTAGAATCAATATTGATATAAAACTGGTCTTCAGTGAAGCCCAGATTGACCTGTAGTGAAAAATCATCTTCATCTTTCGCTAACAAGACTACTTCACTCTCAGCCTTTTCAAATAAGCGGAATTCATTTAGTACCCGACGTTTTAGAGGTGTGATTGGAAACCGCTCTGATTGCACCTTAAGGCCCTCGCCTTTATAAGCGGAGAATTGATAACTGAATTCCTCTTCCTGGGTCAGGGGTTCGATAGTTCCAGTCCAAATGTAAACTTTTTTATCCTCAAGATATTTTCTGGTCAACTCTTTTGTTTTTACAGTTTCACCGCTAGCTGAGTTTAAAGTTAATAAAACCGAATCTACTTCGCCTTCAGGCCATACCTGGCATGCTACTGTTATTGGCTCTTCGGTTGTCGGATGATGTGGACTTCGTTCTGTAAGTTGCGGTTCGTAAATGTTATGATTGCCAAAGGGTGTATGTACTATTTTGTACTCTTCTATTGAATCAACCTTATAGTGTTCTATCATTTCAATAATCACTTTTCCAAGCTCGGATTCCTCTGTCGACTCTTTTCCAATCAAGCTTTGTGCCAAATTTAAATAGGTATTCGCTTTTTCATAGTTGCCCTTTTCCAGAAAATATAATGACAAAAGCGCAGTTGCTGAAGAAGATTCTTTCTTACCTTCAATCGTTTTTAGTGCCCCTGTATTATTCACTAACTTCCTTTCGATTTGGCCAACTGCTTCTACCACAATTAAGTCCTCAGGAGAAAACAATCCATATGGCATAACTGCAGTAAGCATATCCAATGAAATTTGCCGTTCATTCACCGCATTAAGCAACATACCCCCAGAAAGTAGAGAGTCAAAAACAAAATCTCTGATTTCTGTGATTGTTTTTTGGAGTTCATATTGCTGGAGATTATTTTTGGATTGAGTTAATGCCGTATACACCATTGCAATGTTCGAAACATGAATATCTTTCTTGCCGTCTCCCCAGATACGTTCTAAAGGTTTTCTCCAATTATCCTGGAGAAACGTTAAGTAAGGTTGAACATTAACTTCTTTCAAGTTCTCACTATTTGTCTCTTTTAAATGGTTCTGCACATTCCATAGCCAGGTAGCAATAAGGTGTATACTGTCCTTATCAAGTTGAGGTTTATGATTAAGAAGAATTCTTTCCGAGGATGGATAATCATTATTTAACTGGTATACATGAGCTTTAAGCAGCTTGCTGTACATTGCTTTTGAATCCATGTCTCTCTCCCCTTATGTTAGAAGAGAAGGATATGAGGATGCCCAGATATCCTTCTCCAGATTTGATTACTTCAACTTCTCTAATTCTCCCTGCATAACTTTCAATGCTTCTTCAGGGCTCTTTTTACCATTCACCACATTTTCTAGTTCCTTTGTAATCAGGTCACTCATTTTACTCCAATCCTCAATTACTGGAGGTAAAACCAGCGTATCCAGTGCTTCAAAAATAACTTCCCTGCTTTCTGGAGGAGTTTGTTCCAGATAAGGCTTTAAGATTTCTTCATTCGTGATTGCTGGAAGTTCCCATGAACTTGCAATTCGAATTTCTGCGGCTTCGTCACTAGCGCTCATGAAGCGTGCAAATTTATAAGCAGCGTTTTGAGCATCTGAGTCCTTTGAAACTGCTAATCCATTTGCGAAGAAGTGGTGTGCCTTTTGAGTATTACCTGCTTCAAGTGCAATATCCCATTTGAATGGTGCATCTTTAAAAGCGGATAACATCCAGATTCCAGTGTGCAGGATCCCGATTTGACCATTTTTAAATAAATCCTCTGGCGACTGGCCTGATAGATCTCCTACAGAAGGAGTTACTTTATATTTGTTCACCTTATCAACCATGTATTGAAGTGCTTCTGCATTTTCAGGGCTATCGATTGTTACTTCTGATTTGTCTTCATTGAATACAGATCCACCATTCTGAGCAATCACTTTATAGAATTCATGGAACTGAATCGGTGCATAAGTACCCCAGATCTTTTCATCCTTGTTTGTGAGCTTTTGCGCTGCTGCTAATTCATCTTCCCATGTCCATTCTGCAGTTGGATAATCCACTTTTGCTTTATCAAACAAGTCTTTATTGTAGAAAGTAACAACGTTTGAGAAGCTTTCCACCATACCATATTGCTTTCCTTCGTATTGATAAGCTTTATATGCTTCTTGATTTAATTTAGATGGATCAAAGTCTTTATCTTCTTCAATGTATTTAGACAGGTCCGCTAAAGCTCCCTTTGAGGCATAACTAACGAAGTTTTCATAGTTAAGCTCGAATACATCCGGTGCTTTCCCGCCAGCAATCATGGTTTGCAGCTTTGTGAAATAATCATCATAAGCAGCAATCTCATAATCTACTTTTACATTTGGATTTTGCTTTTCAAAAGCACTGATCATGTCTTGTAGGTCTTTTTCATGGTCAGTACCTGGTGAAAAGGTAAAGTAATTGATTGTTACCGTTTCATCTTTGTTACCTCTAGAGCTTTTTTCCGAATCAGAACATCCTGCCAATACAGTAAAAGTAAGCATAAATAGTAGAACAATAGCCGAAATAAGCCTTTTCTGAGTCATTCTAATTCCCCCTTATTATTCTTTCATTCCACTCATTGTCATTCCTTGAATAAAGTACTTCTGCGCAAATAGATAGACTGCAAGTATTGGCAAAACACTAATGACTACACCTGCCATCATCATGTTCCAATTCGTTTCCCACCTCCCTTGCAGTAGAGATAATCCTAGCGGCAAAGTAGCAAAGCTTTTATCATTAATTACAATAAGTGGCCATAAGTAATTGTTCCAAGATTGCATGAATGAAAAGATGCCTAACGTCGCGAGTGTTGGTTTAGATAACGGCATGATTACACGCCAGAATATTGAAAAATGGTTGGCACCATCCATGAAGGCTGCCTCTTCAAGTTCCTTCGGAATCGACAAGAACGCCTGCCTTAACAAAAAGGTTCCAAAAACACTAAACAATCCAGGGACGATCAATGCCTGATATGTATCAAGCCATCCAAAGTTTTTCATTAAAATAAACTGGGGTATCATGGTGACCTGTGCTGGAACCATCATTGTTGCCAGGTATAATAGGAAAAGTTTATCCCTGCCCCAAAATTGCATCCTGGCAAACGCATAAGCTGCCATAGAACATAAAAGCAGCTGGCCTAAAGTAGTGAGAACCGCCACTAACAAGGAGTTTCCTAAAAAGTGAAGCATTGGGAATGCCCCAGTCACATCCTTATAGTTTTGAAAGGTTGCATGATCAGGGATAAACTGTGGTGGAAAGACCATTGTTGCTCCTTGATTCTTTAATGAAGTCGAAATCATCCATAGAAAAGGAAGCAGCATAGCGATTGCACCTAAGATCAAAACGATGTACAGTAAACCTTTTTTAAATATCCTAAGACTTGTAAGTTGATAGTCTTTCTGAAGGACAGTTGATTGTTTTGTAACCGGATTCATTTCCATGTTTAATCCGCCCACCTTTTCTGCATTTTCATCTGGATCAAAGTAATCACAAATATGACGATGAATAAAATCCATGACATTGCGGAAGCGTAGCCCATTTCAAAATACCTGAAAGCATGATTGTATATGTTTTGAACTAGCACATTGGTTGCGCCGCCAGGACCGCCTTCAGTCATGATCATGACCTGGTCAAAAACTTGGAATGAGTTAATCAAAGAAATGATGGTTACAAAAAATGTCGTAGGTGTCAAAAGCGGGAGGGTGATATTCCAGAATTTCTTCCAGGAATTTGCCCCATCGATATCTGCGGCTTCGTAGTAGGAGGTAGAAATATTTTGTAGGCCGCCTAAGAATAGTACCATAACAAATCCAATGTCTTTCCAGACACTTGTGATGATGATAGCTGGCATTGCTAGGCTTTCATCTTGGAGCCAATTAAGCCCCTCAATACCAACAAATGATAAGAAGTAATTTATTAATCCGTAACTAGGGTTGAACAGCCATTTCCATACAAGAGATACAGCAACCCACGATGTCACTACTGGTAAAAAATACGCTGCTCTAAAGAATGCTCTTAATTTTACTTTTCGATTAAGCAGTAGAGCACAAGCTAATCCGAAAATCATTACTAAGGGTAAATAGCCAATAATGAAAGTTACCGTGTGGGTAAATGCTGCCCAAAATTCTTTGTCCACCATTAGCTGTTTGTAATTATAAATACCGACGAATTCCATAGTGGAAATTAGGTCCCAATTCGTAAAGCTGATGGCTAATGATGATAAAAGCGGGAAAACGATAAAAGTAAGGAAACCGATTAAATTGGGCAAAAGGAACACAGCTACCCAAAAGGCTGTCTTTTTCTTTGTCATTCCAACCATGTTCTCACCTCAATTTAATATAGATTTAGATTCTTCATAGATTGGAGCCTGAAACAAATGAGTGATTGCGAGTAAGGCTGCCCCTTTTAGCCATGAATCATCTCCGAGTTCTGTTGGCCTTATTTCTGTTTGGATATTTGCGGCTGAAAAAAAGTTCACCCTTGCAACATCTACAGCGGCATCCAGGAATAAGTGCTTGTATTTCATCCCTTCTCCAATAAGCAAAATTGTATGGGGATTAAGTGCGTTAATTGCATTTAGTATGCCGTATCCCAGGTTTTCACCAAATGATTTCATCAATTCAATTGCAAGAACATCACCTTTTTCTGCTGCAGTAGATACTTCTTCGAATGAAAAATCTTCAATGATTGTTTCAGGATAGCTTTCTTTTATCTCACTGCCACGGTTAAATAGAAAGAATTCAGATGCATACATTTCAAGGCAACCTTTTTGTCCGCAGTGACATGGATACCCGCCAATTTTCATTACCGTATGGCCAAACTCACCAGCTCCCCCGGATTCTCCGTAATAAATTTTCTTATCGACCACGAGGGACATACCTAATCCGGCACCAACAGAGATACAGATGAAGTTTGACAGGTCTTTTCCTTCTCCATACCATAATTCCGCCATAGTGTAAGCGTTGACATTTTTATCAATGAATACTGGAATATTGTTCAGCTGCTCGCTTAACAATTGACATAAAGGTACGTTCTCCCATCCCAGCATGGATGATCTAACAATCGTACCTTCCTGGCGGTTGATTAATCCAGAAGCAGCGATTCCAATACCCATAAGTTGCTCCATTGGCTTATCAGCACTTTGTAAAAGCTCCTTAATTTCATCAGCAATCATCGATACAACATCCTGGATATTATCAAATCTGTTAAATTTCTTTTCTACTAAATCCAAAATGTCAGCGTTTAGATTGGTTAAAGCAAATAGAACTCTTTTCTCCTCAATCTTCACACCAACTGTATAGCCGTAATCCGCATTAAACTCCAGCAGTACAGGTCTTCTGCCCCCAGTAGATGTAGCAACACCAACTTCCCTTACCAGATCAACGGCCATTAGTTCATCAACAATGTAAGTTATTGTAGATAAACTCATCTTGGTGACCTTAGAAACATCAGACCTGCTGATCCTGCCTGATTTCCTAATTAGGTTAATTACTATGGATCGGTTAATTTCTTTGATTAGATCCTTACTGCCTTTCCTAAGTCCATTCATATTATCCATCTCCATAATTTACTAATTAAAGAGTAACTTACTTTCTTCATTGAAGCAAGTAAGTTTTTTCATTATTTTTCGACAATTTTATGTAAAATAAAATAGACTGCTGATTCGCAGTCTATTTGTTCTTCTTATTGAAGATAAGCACCCCTTTAGTTTAAGTGTAACTATTCACAAAACAAGAATACAAAAAGGGCTAGCAGCTGCCAACCTAAAACGTTCTATCTATTTGAAATATACTTTTAGCTATTCATCACTGCTGTTAGGTAATGAAACTGGAATATATTTGACACCTATTCTTTCACTATTGAGAGCCTCATAACAACTTCGTTTCCTTCCATTTCTCCCGTTTCTGAAAAACCAACTTTTTGATAAAGTTTTTTTGCCACTAAATTTTCTTCAACATAATTTATTTGGATATAGTCGAATAAATTTTCTTGCTTCAAAAATTCTATAGCTTTGTTTAATGCTTCTTTACCATAGCCTTTTCCTTGATATGCACTCCCTAACATAAATCGCCAAATCTCTACTTTCCTATTTTCTATTTTATAGTCAAACATTATAAATCCTACAATTGTATCATCATTATAAATAGCATAAGGCTTGGCTCTTTCGTAAAATACCCAGGCTTGTGCCAACGATCTCATATTTGATGAAACAAAGTTTTCCTGTTCTCCTACAAGTTCTAAGTCAAAAACTTTTTGGTAGTTATCAGCGTTTATTTTCTCTAATCTAATCATCTTATACATCTCCGAGTTTTGTTTAAATACTTGTTCTTGCGATAATTATAACATAATTTAAAAGACTGGGCATGGGTTTATATATAACACTAAAATTTGTTGAAGTCTTAATATATATTTTAAATAACTTGCCTTTCACTAACCTGCCTCTATAGTTCAATAAGGAATTCAACAAAAAAGGTGCTTAATCCTTCCTGGATCAACGCACCCGATAGTTTAAGTATAATGTTTCACAAGCCTTCAATCAGGACTCTTGTTAGGTCAATTAATAGATTTAACCGAGTACCAATATAAATCAAAATTCCAACTACAGCAAGTCTATAAACTATCGTCCAGTGATTACTATCCATATTAAACACCTCTGTGATTGTTATATTTAAGCTGAATATATATTTCTACATAACGGACACTTTTCCTTCTCCAGCCAATGCCTTGTTAAACTAAACTGCCTCTATAGTTGAATAAACAAAAAGTGCCACCGCAGCACTACTTACTTAACACTCGCACCCGTTAGTTTAAGTGTATTTATTCACAAACTTAAGACCTTATTAGACACCTGCCTGTTTCCTTTCTATACGTCCGTCCTTTATTTGTTGGTATAAATTTAAATGCGGTTACAGATAATATCCCTATAACAAATTAGGGGGTTATGAAATGGAAGGAGCAACCACAAGTAATAATGGAATGAGCACTTCTAATAAACTAAACCTTTCAGGTCTTGGTGTTGGAGCAATTGTACTAACCACTCTTTATACTGCTGTTTTAGCTTCGCAATTAATGGCTACCAAACATAAAGTCGATTACCTTTATTACAAAGAAATAACACAAAATAAATAGCTTATTATAGGCGGTGTTTTTTCACCGTCTTTTATTATACATAAAACAGCAATTTGAGCTAAACTGCCCCGTTTGCTCGATTAGGAATTCAACAAAAAAGGTGGCTAATCCTTCCGGATCAGCACACCCGTTTCTTTAAATATACTCATTTGTTACTTCAAATAATTCTTATAAATCGGATACTTTGGGAAATACGCACCTCCACTAAATAATATTTCTTTTGTTTCAACATCATATATTGCATATCTGCCACTAAATTCATTTTCTGTGTCTTTAAAGGAGTAGAAGAAAAAAACTTGCCTGTTGGGGCTGACTGACTGATGGTTTTTTAAATCTAAATCAGGATAAGTATGAAGAACATTTCCATCCCAAGTAATATAATTGTATCCTTTCACCTCTTTAAGTAATACCTTTTTCCTAGTATTAACCGATGCATCCGCCATTTCCTTAAAGAAACCCGCATCCAAATCTTCTTGGCTTTGCTTATGTCTTACATAAAATTCCTGATGTACTGGATACCTTTTATCTTTTAGAGCCTGGTAAAATTCATCTACAGTTTCATCAATGATTTTTTCAGTATTTGCAGGATACAGGTAGTCAACTTTATGTGAATTAGAAGCCCGTGAATAGACAGGATTGCCCAATAACTCAAAAATACTACATAAAATAAACAAGCTAATTAGTAAAGAATTTTTCATTTAGGTTACTCCTTTTTTTAAAGTAATGTGCCCTAAATGTTCAGTAACTAACCTGAAACGTTGGTTTAATAAAAGAAAGGAGTCTTATTTGTAAATGTTTTTGGTTAGACCTTTCTTTATTATTATTCCTACAACTAATCCAGGAATTACACACAGCATAGGAAGCCAAACAGGTCCCAGCAAAACCCCAAATAATAGAAAACTTGAGGAATAAATACATCCCACTGTAACAAGATAGGCAGAAAACACAAAGGGGAGAAAAGAATACTTTTCTTTCCCTCCTCCAGCATCCTTGTAGGCATCCCACATTGCAAAAAAATATAAACATGGATAAAACATTAACCACTGGTAATCAGCCTGTGCAATCGCATTTTGAATATCGCCTTGAAAACTTGCAATAATCACAACGTTGAAATTTGCTTGAACATTTACAAGAAACTCCAATATTACAAAAACAATGCCTTTAATTACTTTTCCGTTTAGAAACTGACCATACCCAGGAAGGGCGATGCTCCATAATAATTTTTCGATTGCATTATTCACATAATCCCAGTCCCCTTATTATTATCATCTTTTCATAGAAATGTTATTTTTTATAAAATTTGTTTCTATCAATGGGTTGTGGAGGTTGCTCCATCCAGCCTCGTTCAATCAAAAGTTTAAGCCCTTCGTCACCGTACCTCATTACCTCCCCTAAAACAAGGAAATAATGAGCCGCTAAATCTCTTCTCATTGAGACAGACAATGCATCTGCAAGTGCAGAAATAGCAATTTGGTTTGAAGTAGCTATAATAAACAGTATTAATCTTTCAGAAAATGGGGAAATTGTTGAATTTCTTACCTCCATAGTTATTGGAAATCCGATAAAATGATCATTTTCTTTTAATAACTTATCAAAAATATCCACTTGCTTTTTAGCCAGCTTTTTTCCCTTTAATAAATAGTTCTTTATTTCCTTATCTTTTGTTACCTGTATTAATCCCATCAAAAGGATTAGACCAACTGCATTTCTTTCGATTTCCATAAAAAGTTCTGTTATTTCTAAAGTATTTAGAGGTCTTTTCTCACCTAACCAGGTATTTATTAATGATGGTTGATTTTTAACAAACTCAACATTTTTTGGATACTCCATCTTTGGAGCCCGATCATTTAATCCTTTTGAAAGCATAAGGTTTAATGCTTTCTTATGTAATTCCGTCTCACTGTTTAAACACTCCGTAAAAATTATAAATATCAATTCGTGTCACTCTAGAAAGGGTATTAGCATACTGAGGAATAATTACTTGCCCTCCACGATATAGAAAACTTAAAGCAAATAAGTCTGTATAAAGGGCAGGGGCTGATAAGTCAATATCTTTATCCGAAAATCCCTTTGGTATTGGGAAGTTTTCTTTTTCAAAAATTGTTTCTACCTTTCCAATAACTGTTTCAACCAAAACCACAGTTTCTTTAATAATTGACTTTATCTCCTCATCTTGAAGGTATTGAAGAAAATATTTGTAAAAACATCTGACAGCTGTGTTTTGAATATATGTTCTCCACAGAGTTGCGATTTCAGCAGTAGTTAATTTAATATGTACATGATTATTTTCCATATCCATAAAATCCTCCCTATGTAAACTCTTGAGGATAATATCCCCGAAAATAGGAAAAGTATCTATGGAAACTTGTTCTTGTTGATTATTTGTAAATCCCTTATAATTTTCTAATACGCAAAAAATTATTATACAATCCTTAAAAATCTATAAAATAAAAGCCTTAACATTCTTTTTCAAAAGGTAACTTATATCGTAATAGAAAAACCACAAACAATCGCACTAGGGAAAGGAGCCTTTGTAAATGAATATTAAAGCTTCCCTTATGGCATTTTTCACAATCATTATTTGGGGTTCTACTTTTGCTGCCATTCGTGCTAGTTTACATGGTGGCTATGAGGCTGGGCATTTAGTTTTAGTACGATACCTAATTGCATCGGGGGCATTTCTCCTTTATGCTCTTTGGCCTAAGGTCAAATTTCAATTACCAAAAAAGAAAGATGTACTTAGTATACTTATCCTTAGTTGGGTTGGTATTAGCGTCTACCATATTGGAGTAACCTTCGGCGAACAAACTGTCTCCGCAGGGGCAGCAGGTATGCTTATTGGCTCTGCACCTATTTTCACAGCAATTATTGCCATTATCGTTTTAAAGGAACGACTAAGTTTACTGGGCTGGATTGGTCTTGGTATTGGATTTATTGGTATTCTTTGTATTACTATTGGTTCATCAGGATCATCTCTGAACATCACGAAAGGATCTCTGCTAATACTAATTTCTGCAGTAGCAACATCATTGTTTTTTGTTTTTCAAAAAAAATTATTAACTAGATACAATCCTATTGAATTGACCGCTTATTTTACATGGGGAGGTACTCTTCCTTTTTTCTATTTTCTACCTGGCTTAACTACATCGATCCATAACGCAACTCTAGAGGCACATCTGTCTACACTGTATGTTGGGGTTTTTCCAGCCGCCATTGCTTATGTGACATGGGCAATCGCGTTATCCTTGGGAAGTGCAAGTTCTGTTAGCAGTATGATGTATTTAGAACCAGCAATTGCTATATTCGTAGCTTGGATTTGGCTAAATGAGCTACCTACTACAGTTTCAATTATCGGAGGAATAATAGCGCTATCCGGTGTGCTTTTAGTAAATATGCTTGGCAAACGATCTTATAAAGGGTTACTAAAAGGGTGAAGATGCTTCTCTTCACCTTTAGTCTATAAAAATACTTCGTATAGATTAAATGCCTAGTCAACAACATGTTTTGCATGAATATGAGTAGTATTAAATATAGAGATAGTTGTATCATCCTGATTTATAGCAAAGGGATTTCAGTACAGCCCAGAATAATCCCCCAGCACCCTGCTGAACGGGTTGATTTATAACATCCATATAGATACTTTTCGACGGTGGTTTAAACTCTTCTAGTTGTCTTAACTTTTCAATCCTATCCCTGATATTCATTACAAATACCCCCCATTTTCCTTAAGACCAAGTTTTCTACTTTCACGGTCATACAGCCATACTGCCAGTACTATACTAATTATTCCGGCAGTAAGCTTTGATATTATAAATGCTCCTATCATATTTGGTGCTACTCCTGACACAAATCCAAGTTGACCACCAAATACAAATGCTCCACTTACTCCAAAGGCGGTACATACCACTTTTCCTTTAGGATTCATTTCCTTATATGTGGCAAATATCAACAGATTACTGGCTAAACTCCCTAGAATGCCTGCTACTGACACCGAATTAAGTCCAAGCTTCTCTCCTGTTTTTTCAAAACTCTTTTTAAAAATTCGATTTAATAGTGCTAGCATTGGATATGCTCCACCTAAAACAAATGCGATTTTGACTACTATAACAGTAGATTCATATAATGGTGCTAATCCTGATACAAGCCTTAGACCAAATATCACATCTATACCTTGTAAAAGTAGTCCAACAGTACTCAAACTCACTATTAGCTTTCCAAATATATTAAAAGCTTTTATAAAAACAAGAGGGATTTTTAATAATCCTACCCCTAAAATAATGGTAAAAACAAATATTGGTACCATATTCAACGCTAATACATTGGTATTTACTTTTTGCCATAATCCTGCTGCAAGACATCCAATTGGTATAGTAATAATTCCAATCAACACACCCTTAGCAAAATATTTTTCATCCTCTTTAGAAAGCATTCCTAATGCGACAGGTATTGAAAAACTAATTGTGGCTCCTAAAGTGGATGCAATGATAATTCCTGAGAATGCCCCCATTTCCTCTGTCAAAGCCAGCTTATTAGCCATTTGATAGCCCCCCATATCTACAGCCAAAAATGCTGCAGGAACTATAGAAGGATCTAGATGAAAAACTTCACAAATCGGAATAATCGCAGCCGATAAAAAATTTGTAAATATAGGCACTAAAGAAATTATTCCAATCATGCCAAGCCCTAAAGCCCCCATGGTCTTTATGCCTTCTTCAAATTTCACACCCAGTTTTAAATGATTTCCAGTAATATAATCAATAGCTCCTATTACAAAAAAAGATCCGATTAGATATAAAATTAATTTATCCATTGTAAATATCACTTTCAATTAATTTTGAATAACATAGTGTCTTTACTAATTTATTTTAAACCTAATTATTGTAGATATAATTAGGTGTATTAACAGCTATTAGCTTGACCTTTTTATTAGTATAATTAACCCAATTGTGGGCAACATTTGAGTTTATATGAACACTGTCACCAGGATATACTTCATATCTCATATCATTTACGTAAACAGTCAATATCCCCTCTAAAACATAAATAAACTCTTCCCCCTCATGCTTATAGGATAATATTTCTTCATCTTTTTTTTGAGGAAGAATTTCTATTAATCTCGGAACAAGTTGTTTATTTTCCAAATTCGTACTTAAACTATACTTAATAAATCCTCCTTCTACCGAATTTATTAATTCTTGTTGATAACTTCTTAAAACGATGTCTTTCCTTTTTAGTGGATAATCAAAAAAGTGTGTTAAATGTACTTCCAAAATATCAGCTAGTTTTTCAAGAGAATCAACAGCAATAGTTGTAAGCCCCCTTTCTAATTGAGAAAGAAATCCAACAGATAGTTCGCTTTTTTCACTTAACTCTTTCAAAGTCATTCCCTTTTCAGTCCTCAGTTTCTTTATTTCCATTCCTATATTCATTACTTCACCTCCTAATTTCATTTTTATAAACATTATAACATTTATATGAAAATTTATCGGTTTTTTACGAAACATTTTCATATAAATGAAATTGTTCGATTGATCCCATCCCTACACTAATATAAAAACAAAATGCATTGATAGCATTTCTTATGCTCTACATTCTATATTCATCATTATTCGTAGAAATTGCTTGCCCATGTGTTAACTTAAATCGAACGCCATATGCTTTTTTGATTTGTTCATAGTAAATTTTCTTTTTCTGTATTTGAACCAAGTAAGAGTGCTGCTCGTTCAGCTACCTGGTGGCTAACTTCGGAATTATCGTTGGTAAATAGGCATTCTAATGCTGTACAGTAGTTAAATATTTTTAAAGGGAGAACAGATTCACCCCTTGCTATTTTAATGAATGCCATTGAACGCCCTATTCTAGTTAATTCTTTATTAAAAGGGTTAGTTGAAGGGGATTTGTCCCCGTCTATTAACTTTTGTGCTCCAGCTGTGTAATAACCATTAAATTGTTCTCTAGCCTGTAAGATTTGAGCTTTTGCAAAAACACTTTCTTTCTGGAACCCTTCCCCTGTAGAATAAACTGAAGAAATAGATGCCCTATGCACTATTCCATCTTTGGGGTCGGAACCGTATAGGTGTAAATAACATCCGTACATATAAACTATGATCTTCAATACGCCATAAATCAGTTAAAAATCGGTCTGTTTCTCTCAGAAAGGTAAACGCATAATTTATAGGTGATTTTTCTTCTCCATACATCTCATTTAAGCTTGAAAAATCACCTTCAGCATAAACATATGTACTTTCTTTTAACTCCTGATATCCAACAACTCCTATATATTCATATATATCTGTGGTATCCATTAGATTTTCAATGTATTTATTATTATTGGTTATCCTTACATTCTTCCAAGGCAAAATTCCCTTGTTTAAAACTGAATAATGGATTGGTGCAATAAATCTATACTTCATGATAATGCTTCAATGTCATTTATATATATATTTGATATTATCATTTATTGGGCTATTAATTGTAATATCCATTTTTCGAATAGTTAACACAAAATAAAACAGACCCACAAAAATTCAATTGGTGGTCTGTACTTTTAATAGTGCCGGTCCTGAAAAAAATAATTTGGCTTAATAATTTCATTTTTATAATCATTATGGAAGATATGGGAGGTGGCCGGAGAAATAGGTGGAATAAGCCACGTCCAATCACCTGTAAGATTTCGGTCGCTCGCTTTCTCCCTGTCCTCAAATTGCTTGAACTGTGCAGCTGCGGTATGGTGGTCAACAATGGAAACCTTTTTTTCATTAAATGAATTCAGGACGCTCGCAACAATTCAACCAATGACCTATCTTTTTCTTGGCTGTATTAAGCCCCATCCTCTCAGCAATCTAAGGCAGCAAATTATAGCGTGAGTCGTCCGCAAGAATGCGCGCTCCTGATTTCTGTTCCCATATACCAACCATTGAACGGAGCGGCGGTATATTCTAATCCTGTGTATTTCATCATAAGGGGATTCATCGAAAAAACCTTTATGTTGATGTAGGTATTTTCGAGGGTAAGTAATTTATGATTGGTTAAACTACATTACTCTATCTTTTGTTACTTAAGCAATATTTGGTTTGTTCCTCCAGCGCAGTAAATCTCACAGCATTTTTGGGGTGCTACCCACCCCAGGCTTTCGCCAACAAGTGAACTCCCGAATAGATCTCTTCCTCAGATAATACTGCAAAACCCAATAGAATGGTTTGATAGTCACTTAGACCATAATCTGATACAGGATAAACTTTGATATCATATTTAGCAGCCTGTTCAATAAGCTCTTTTTCCATCATACCGTTATTCGTGCGGACTAATAGATGCAATCCAGAATCCTGGCCGATGATTTCAATTGAATTTGGGAAATGATTCGAAAGCGCAGTGATGAGTGCATCTCTTTTTTTATTGTAAACAATTCGCATTTTGTTAATATGTTTTTTCCAGCTGCCTTCCTGCATAAATCTTTTTATGATCTCTTGGTCAAGACGAGACACAGACTGAACGAAGTGAAAATAATGTTCATGGTACTTTTCCATTAACGGTTTGGGAAGGACAATATAAGCCATGCGCAGGGACGGCAGCAACGCTTTAGAAAATGTACCCATATAGATTACTTTTTCATCGGAATCCAGGCTTTGTAATGCAGGGATAGGTTTGCCTGAATAACGAAATTCACTGTCATAATCATCCTCGACGATGTATCGTCCCTTTTTTTCCTTCGCCCAACTCAATAACTGCTTACGCCTTGATATCGGCATTATCATTCCACAAGGAAATTGGTGCGACGGCGTAACAAAAGCTATATTAGCGCCACTTTCCTTTAAGCTGGTTATGATGATTCCTTCATCATCAAGCTGAATTCCCTTCACACTATCAGGTCCTTTTTCGAAGGTTATAAGTCTTTTATGGTATCCGGGGTCTTCAACAGCATACAAGCTTCCCTTTAATAGCTTAAACAAAAGTCGTATTAGAGTTGGTGTTCCTGACCCAATGATTATCTGGCTCGGCGATGTCCGGACGCCACGGGATTCGTACAGATAAGAGGCAATTTCTTCACGGAGTTCGTAGTCTCCCTGAGGATGCCCAATCGACAGCAGTTGTTTACTCTCATCCCTTAATACATCATTTGCTATTTTTCGAAAAACAGCAAAAGGAAATGTATGGTAATCAACTCCAGTATGAGTGAAATCGAAGGTGACGTCGCCTTTTAAGATTTTTTCCTGGATATAACCGGTATTTTTTTCAGCACTAGAAAATGTTGGCTCAATTTCACAAACAAAATACCCTTTTCGTGGGATTCCCTCGATATATCCTTCGGCAACAAGCTGGTCGTACGCTGCCTCTATAGTGTTTTGGCTCACCTTTAGATACCGAGAAAGTTTTCGTTTGGAAGGCAGCTTAGTATTTGGCTTAAGCCTCCCTTTATCAATCTCTTGCTTAATATAATTATACAACTGTACATATTGAGGTTCTTTACTATACGAATCAAATTTTGGTGTTAATTCAAACATTCATCTGACCCCCTGGCAATTACAAAAACTGACCCTATAAACAAGGTCAGTTCTTTATTATAATACAACTATAGAAACATTTCTATTAATTACAATTAAAAAACTATTAGTAGGGAGGCAATCATCATGAAAACATCCCGATATGTCGGACTTTTGATGATAATTAGTGGAGCAACATTATGGGGTCTCTCCGGACCAATGATCCAGTGGCTTTTTCAAAGCAGCGAATTAACTCTGAATAATTTCCTTGTTGTGCGATTAATTATGGCTGGAATCATCACTTTGGGGCTGTTGTATCTCACTCAAAAAAACATTTTTGGCATTTGGAAGCATCGTCGCTCTTGGTTTCAACTCATGATTTTTGGTGTGTTAGGTATGCTTGGCGCCCAGTACGCTTTTATAGAAACCATCCGTGTAAGTAATGCAGTCACAGCAGTATTATTCCAATTTCTTGGTCCAGTTTTCATTACCATTTATGTAGCATGGCAAACAAGAAAACTGCCAACAATAATGCAATTCCTAGCTGTAATTGCAGCCTTAGTTGGAACCGTTCTCCTAATTACAAATGGCTCAATGGAAACTGTCATATTATCGAAAAGGGCCATTATTCTTGGACTACTAACTACACTTGGTTTTACTTTCTACACACTCCATCCTATTTCATTGATCAAGGAGTGGGGAACCTCGGTCATCATTGGTTGGGGTATGTTAATTGGCGGCATTGTCCTGTTAATATTCAATCCTGGTTTTAGCGTTGTACAATTGGCGCAAACCTTAACAATTCATACATTTTCGATGATGCTTCTTGTGATTATCAGCGGCACAGTTTCTTTTATTCTCTATATTGGCAGTCTCAAGTATTTAAGCGCCACGGAAACAAGTTTATTATCCAGTATCGAACCCCTAGTTGCTGCAATGGTCTCTATCCTGTGGTTAAACGTAGGGTTTGGCACTACTCAACTATTAGGCGGATTCTTTATCGTTACAGCTGTTGTCCTCTTATCGTTCCCGGATAATCAGCAAAGTAAAAAACAACTGCAGAGTATATGTATTAATGATAGGAGACAGGTTTAAAAAAATTTGAGGACAACCACTTGTCTTGATAATGGATTAAGGGTTCCTACCTTTAATTACGGGAAGCCTTGCAGATTAATTTCCTGAAGTTCATTGGAAATAAGAAGGACATGCATCTCAGTGAGGCTAAGATGCATGTCCTTTTTTATTCTATAAATTATTACACAGGTACACTACCACTAAAATTTTATCGGCTTAGGTTCGTTAATTACCTTGCTTTCACTTTTCCTATTAGTCCATGCAAAATCCTTACAAAAATGCTTCACGTTAAATGACAGTGGCTATGGAAGCCCACCCTAGTACATTATATTGCAAGACTCGGTCTCTTCGAATGCCGGGTCCAGAAATAAAGACTGGAACCGGCTCCCCTGTATGTTGGTGGGGTACCGACGGTTACATTGAGGAGTCGAGTAGAAGGGAGCCTTTCTACCTTTCGGTAAATTGTACTCCTCCCCCCTCACAGAACCGTGCTTGCGCTATTAACGCACACGGCTCCTCCAAATTACCGTTCACAGAATGTAGCTAATTTCTTTTCTCAAGTCATAGATATTCACTTTGATTCTTGGTGAAGGTAGTGGATATTTATTAAGAAAGAGCCTGAATTTATCCCAAGTAAAGGATTTCCTTTGGCTTCTTCTGTTTAGCCACTTAAACAGTAAGTACTCAATTTTCGCTTTGAAGTTATTAACAGTTTGGGTATTATCTGTGATGCCATAATAGTTGTAATAACCTATTAGTGAGCGTTTAAATCTATCCATAATCATATGAATATCTTTATTTCTATTATTCTTCAGCCATTCTTTCGTTTCTCTTAGTTTGCCTTGGACTTTCCTTCTGCTTGTTTTCCGCTTTACTCGGAACTTCCCGTGTTTACTTATCCCACAATAGTGTGTAAATCCGAGGAAATCAAAGGTGTCTGGTTTCCCAGTCCCGTCACGTTTTGCATTCTTTTCCGCAAACCGTCCGAAGGGAATTATTTTCGTTTTATCCTCAGCTATTTCCAGGTTAAATTTCTTTAACCTCGCTTTTAATGAATGGAAGAATTGATGCGCTTCGCTTTTATTCTGAAAACAACATACAAAATCATCTGCGTATCTTACTATAAATGCCTGGCCTTTACATTGTTTTCTAACCACTTTCTCAAACCATAGATCAAGCACATAATGGAGATAGACATTGGCTAATATAGGAGATATCACTCCACCTTGCGGAGTGCCATTGTCTGTCTTGTATTTCTTACCTTCCTCCATGTATCCACCTTTAAGAAACCTGCTGATTATTCTCAGTAGGTTTGGGTCAGTGATTCGGAGTTTCAAGAATTCCATCATCCATTTGTGGTCAACGTTATCAAAGAATCCTTTAATATCTACATCGACTACATAGCTTACTGCTCTCTTCTCAATATATTGATTCAGTATTTTCAGCGCATCGTGGCAGTTTCTATTTGGACGGAACCCAAATGAGCAGTCTAGAAAGTCATTTTCATAGATGGCATTTAGTATTTTCGTAATGCCCTTTTGAACAATTTTATCTTCATGTTCCGGTATTCCCAATGGTCTCATCTTGTTTGAATTGAGCTTTGGTATATACATTCGTCTTACAGGAACAGGACGATAACTTTTGCTTTTAAGCCTACTTACTAAATCTGCTATGTTTTCTTCCAGGCTGTCACTGTATTGTTCTTTTGTCGTTCCGTTAATACCAGTTGCCTTTTTATTAGGTAATTCATGATGACACTGAGTTAAAGATTGCTCATTCAGTAAATGTGCAAGAGAGGTAAACTTCATTTTAGGCTCAGATCTTGCTAATTCTGCTATCCTTAGTAGTTTTGTTTCCATTTATTATTCCTACCTCTGTGTGTAGTAAATGTGTCCCTAGTAAGGGTGATAACTGGTAGCTAGCCTTCCCTCCATAGGCATTACCCAACTTCATTGGTACTACGCTGCTATCCGACTCCCTACCATCGGCATTTGGTTTCCTTGCTTGTTATCGCTTGTAGACCATACTCTTCAAAAGAAAAGAAAAGACCGGTAGGGTCTCCCGAGTTGCCGTATCATATCAATGTGTAACGTGCCAAGGTCTCTGACTCCAGGGAAGCTTTACCCTTCTTGCCTTTTACGAAGGATAAAATGTTGCTTTCTGCACGCAGGTAAGGCATCAGCCTTCCCGATTTACTATATGGAGCTCAATCCCTTCAACCATTTGGCTTTCGGCCCGTCACCTAACTGTCTACGCTTAAAGACTAAAGTTACCTTTAGCCCTCCAAGACTCGCTACGAGTGAATGGCTAGTTCTTACTCGGCGGGAATCCCACCCGCTATATGATACGACCTAGGCTCGGCCGCACACCTGCCCCGTTTGTTTATCCACTCAGCGAACCAAGCGACATAGTACGCAGCAGGAATAAAAATTAACTGGGCAGCTATCGTTCCAACCAATTTGGAACTAACCATTGTCAAAGAATAACTTTTCAAGTAGATCGCAATTCCATTTATAATTCCAGAAGACATCAATGCGGCCTGGGCATAATCACTTGGGACTAGCATTGAGGCGTAAATCGATGAAAGAACACCTGTCGTAAACACAGCAGAAATAAGAACATTTATTAAAAAGAGACGTTTAGGATTTAAGTATGGCCACTTTCCTGAAGTTACAGAATTTAATTTTCATGGTAGTTCAATAGGTATTAGTCGGTATCTTCAGCCCAAAGTATACCAATCTTATATTTATCTATCGCCAAAATTCCTGTATCGAAAGTAGAATCTGTTATTGGTGTCCACCCTCTAAGTCGATAGGATCCTGCATCTTCTTCAAAATATCCATTAGTAAAAAATGCAGCTTTCCTATGAAATATACTTAAAAAATAACTACTTAATGTTTTTGCCTCAGGTTTTGCATCTAATTCAGTGTCATAAGCCATATCAAAAGACAAGATATATTCAAGGATTCTTTGAGCTTCGTTTTTATCAACTTTCTTCCAGTTTTCCTTAATTTCAATGGGCTTAAAACCAATCTCATTCAAAAATTGATCCTTAGTAATTTTATCTGAGGCAAGTTGTATATTTTTAAACTCACAAGTGATATTTCCTGTATTTCTTTTACTTAACAATATTTGATTAAAGTCTTCAATGTTATTAATCATTCTATCACCAACCTTTTTTTTATTACATTTCGTTCCTCACCTATCCTGCCCCGTTCGTATTATAAGGTCATCCAGAAAAGAAAATATTTCTGGTTGACCTTTTTCTATATGGTCTTATTATAACGGTAGCCGGGGTAAAACGTAACTGCCCGTGGGATCTGAATCCCGTCAACAAAACAGTTTGCCCCCTACTTGTAGAAACATGATTGAGGCTGGTTGGGACATAGATCTCGTATAACAAGCGAAGCTGTGACACTGCAAGGAAAATAAGGGGTACCGGCAAAATAAAAGATTAGGAGATGGTTATGAATGAATCCAGTCGTTGGCCTGGATATTTCTAAGGGGGAAAGTCAGGTTCAAGCTTTTGTCGATAAAGGCAAACCCTTCCGTAAGAGCTTTAAAGTAGCTCATACACTTCAGGGGCTTGATTCACTTGTAGAGTTTTTAGAGGTAGTACAAAAAGAATCCGGTCTAAAACCTCCAGTTATTCTTGAAGCTACTGGACACTATCAAACATCCGTAGTCCAATATTTAGAGGAACGTGGTTATTTATTAATCATTATTAACCCATTGATTTCCTACAAGGCGAAAAGTTCAAGTTTAAGGAAAGTAAAGACAGATGCCATTGATGCTTACCACCTCTGCGAGTTGTTTTACAAGGAGGAGTTAGAGCCTTATAAAAAGCGAGGGGTTCAGCTTTTAAACCTTCGTAACCTTACAAGACAACACGAGAATATTACAGGAGTGATGATTCAGACAAAGCTTCAGTTCCAGGCTATTCTGGATCAAGTATTCCCAGAATATCGTGGAGTGTTCGGTGATTTATATTCTGTGGTATCACTCTTAACGTTAAAGGAATTTCCGTCATCTGAAGACATCTTAGAAGCTAGTAATGAAACTCTCTCAATGAGGATTAAGGAATTATGTAAAAGTCGTTCATTCAGATGGGCCAATGAAAAAGCCTTACAACTAAAAGAGGCGGCAGCCCGCAATCCCTTTGAAAAGACAGTCTATCAGAGTCATATCTTAAGCCTAGGTATGTATATTAATATTATTCTTCAATACAAAGAGCACCTATCCACATTGGAGTCGGAGATAGATGCCCTAGCAAAAGAAGTTGAAGAATATAATATTATCAAATCTATCCCTGGTATCGGTGAAAAGATCGCGGCAACGATCATTTCTGAAATTGGGGAAATAGATCGATTTACTGACCCTAAAAAGCTTGTGGCTTTCGCTGGAGTAGACCCTAGTGTTTTCGAATCTGGCAAGTTTACTGCCACCAAAAACCGAATCACAAAAAGAGGATCCAGCAGGCTTCGTCACGCTTTATATATGGCTGTTCGTTGTGCGATACGAGACTGTCGCAAGAGCAAAACAAGTGATGAGATCATTCCTCGAAATAAGAAATTACGAGAATTCTATGATAAGAAACGCGAGGAAGGAAAACCATTTAAAGTAGCTGTAATTGCTTGTGTAAATAAGCTCTTACATTGGATATTTGCCCTTTTAAAAAACAGAACCACTTTCCAAGATATTGCTTAGAAACAACATCTAACTAATTAACGAAAAACCTTCCAATTCTAAGAATATGAAGGTTATTTGGTATACCCTTTTTTAGTATATCACGGTTGAATTTTAGATTTTAATGAAAAATATTGACAAACTATTAGCTGGTTTTGTTTAATAAAGGATTCAACAAAAAAGGTGGCTAATCCTTCTGGATTAACGCACCCATTGGTGAAACACTTAAATTTTTGTTCCTTGTTCTAGTTCGCTCAATAAATTCTGTATTTTCCTTGCCTGCTGGAAGCTTTCTTCAGATGCATAAGTACCCGATAATGTGTTATTAAATTCTTTAAGTATTTTTTGTTCAATAATATTTATTGCCTCAGTCAAAGAATGATGTTGTCCTAGCTTATTTCTTGTATATTCTTCGTATTCTTTTTTGGTCAATGCAGCTTCTAAAAGTTGCATTAATCCTCTATCTTGATGCCATCGCTTGATATTTCTTTCATTAACACTTCTTTTAAAAATTATTACTAGACGCCCAGAAAATGCTCTATATATTGTAAATAAGATCCATAATTTTTCTCCTAAATATGGTCTTTTCTTTTCTAATTCATCCATACTTCCAATAAAATTGACCAATTCTTCCTCTGAGGGTAAATGCATTTTCAACGAGGTAAGATACATATTTTCCTCGTTGTTGTATTCTTCGGGCAAAAAAAGAGTATAGAATGTCACTATCTTAGATGAAGATTCTCTAATTTTAAGAACTTTATCCCACATTTCCTCAATTGCGGCTGATCTCTTTTCTTGAGCTTGATTGTATCCTTGAGAGAAAATGTTTAGCGAGGAATTCATTATCTCATTGTTTTTATGAATATCCCCTTTAAGCGATTCAATTTGCCTTTGATACCTATTGCTCCATTTCATAATTGTTCTTTGTTTAAATAGCGTTATTAATGCTGTTACCAATCCTGAACCACTTAAAATATATACTATAATTTTACTCCATTCATTCATTAATTTTTCATCCTCTTAAGATAATTATTGTATAACAGAGACTTTCTCGATGATACACCAATATTGCTAGAAGAATAAATCGTATTATAATTTAATTGTAACATTGTAAAGTTACAATTAATGGTCCAATAATAAAATTAAACACCATTCTTCAACTAACACCTTTAGCTTAATAAGGCATCCAGCAAAAAAGTTCAGTAATCTTTCCTGGATCAACGCACCCATCAGTGAATTTTTACTTTTTAACCCATATTGCTTTTGTATAAGCTATACTCAATCCCGCTCTCTCCATATTATTTTGACTGACTGAGCCAAATTTTGCTTGTCCCACAATTAAATCGCATTTTTTTAGATATGCTTGGTAGATACGATACTTTATTAATGCACTTTGTATACCTTTTTTTCTAAATGTCGGTAATGTTGTCGCTGCAGCTAACGTAGCTATACGGTCTTTTATGAACAAAACTCCAATTCCAGCAGGTTCTTTTTCATAGCTGGCTAGATAAAATGCCCAATTTTTTATGTTATAAAGTATTTCATTATTTTGTGCTATTCCACTTTTTAAGAACGGTGGCATTTCAAAACCCTTTGTGTAGATTTCTGCAAAAGTATCAAATTCGTTACTTTTTAACTTACGGATAACAATTTTTTGGTCACCTAATACATAGCTTGGTTTTAATTCGTTTGAGCGAGACGCATAAAGAGTTGTATGAAAATCATTATGATAATAACCAGTTTCACTGAGGTGGGTTAGTAATTCTGGAGAAGTATGTCCTGGAGTTAATTCAAATCGTACAGGAATTTCTTTTTGCTTATAAAAATCTATTATCTTACCTATTTGATTTTCATCACCCTTTCTTAGCCCCTTAACCGTGTTGAAGGATGGACCAGGTATGTTCTTTACCGAGAATGCAGTTGCATTGCCAAACTTTTGAATTTCAACTTTCATTGGATTCCCATCTATTTTTTGCATTTCTGTTAACCTAGAGCTTAAAGTATCAATTTCTGAATTCTCCAGCCTCTCTGCTAATCCTTTATCCACAACTAAGCCCATTCTCACACCTCCCCGAAAAATTAATTAATGCTATATTTATTCAACAGTGACATTATTATCTCCTTTTATTCAACTAAACTGCTTCGTTCGTTCCACAAACAAAAGAGGTGCTGTTGGCACCTCAAAAATTAACCTATAATAAGATTCTATTGGCAAACCCCTAAAGGATTATTATCTGGATCATAAAAAGTAAAAAATTTAGTTGCTCCATCTCCACCAATTGGATTTACTTTTACTTCCTTCTCCAGTAAGAGTTTGTGGGTTTCTTCTATATCATTAGGAATAAAATTATAGTATTTCCCCACCCCAAAATTATTTTCTGGAAACTTCATTGGTTGATGATTTGCGGTTTTAACCAAACACACTACTGTTGGGGATTGTTCTCCAATACGCATCACGGCTGCATCTTCTTCAATATAAATCAGTTTAAATCCAAGTATGTCCTCATACCATTCTGCAGACAATTGAGGATCTGTAACAGGAATAAAAACTCCTTCCATACCTTTAAAGAGGGCAGTTGTCATATATCCAGCTCCTTGTTAAAATTTGTATTACGTTTACAATTCTACACATTTGTTATGTAAACCTTCTTTAGCAAACTGCATTATTATTTGTTCAATAAGAAAAAGCCACCTGGTACATTTGGCAGCTGTTCTTGAATATCGACCCCTTAGTCTAACAATATATTCCGCTTTAACACTAACTTTGTATTAAAAGAGGAATCATGTAACTAAACGTTTGCGCATTCGGTGATTCAAATTTTTCTAACTTAATTCCTTTAGTGTTAAAACCAAAACGGTGAACTAACTTGATAAAATTAAAGCAGATAAACTGGTCATAGACATTAAAATTCATTGTTGCATATAATGTGGGCTCCAATTGTTCTATATAGATATTACTATCACTTTTTAATGAATCGGAGGAAATCTCTTCATTTAAGATAAAACCTACCTCTCCCACCATTGAAGCGCCTTTCGAATCTAGTGTCCTTATAAATATTCCAGGCCGCACATCTATCCCTAATTTTTTCAAACTATCTATATCATCCTTCATTACAGATTGAAAAGGGTTTATCATTCTGGGTACCACATGTCTAAACCAGACAAATGTAGTTGGAGAAGCCCATTTAATTAGGTGCATATGTTGCTCTTTATAATTCAAACCATTTAAGTATTGTTTAGCAATATTTAATGAAGATAACTTTGCTTCAACTTCTTCTCTCCATGCAGAGATTAATTGCTGCTTCTCTCCTTCATCTACTTGCAGAAACTGATATATTTCTTCAATCTTTATATCTGCTAGCCGGAGGGAATGGATGATTAAGGCCTTTTCAACTTGATTTTCTGAATATATTCTATATCCATTCTCTAACCTCTTAAGCGGTTCTAACAATTTTTTTTGGTCATAGAATCGAAGAGTGCTTGGTGATAGACCTGTTCGTTCGGAAAACTTATTAATTGTCATTTCCAAAACTCTTCCCCCTTTTATCTTAGAAAGGATATGACCAAACATTTATACGGTTACCATCTAAGTCAAAAAAATGAAAGCCTGCCCACCCATTTTTTGGATCACCTGCAACTTCAGACAATTCCACCCCTTTTAGTTTTAAATGGTTGTAGGTATCATTAAATACTTCTGGTCGGATATCAAAATAATTTCTCACAGCAGGGTTAGCCTTTCTAAAATATTCATGTTCAAGCTTTTCCAGCCAAATATTATCATAGAACACTTCAGAAAGCTGCATCCAATCATAAGCGTCTTCAATATGCAGGTGAGCAAAATCTTTATTGTATTGTTTTACTAATTTCACTCCAAGGTATTCCTTATACCAAGATATAGCTCTGTCGATATCACGCACTCCTATTCTTACATTTACATCACTGAATCCTGTTATTCTTGATGTAAGAAATTCTCCTTCAATACTTTTATTATAAACAGCTGTAAGCCTAGCGTTCTCAAATCCAGTAATATCAAAACTAACTTGCCCATCAGGTAATGTTTTCAGTTCTGTAACATTAATTCCTTCCCTATCAAAATAGTTTAGTGTTTCCTTGAGGTTCGTTATCTCGAAACCTATTCTCATGTTGCCTTCAAAGTCATTATCAGCTTTAAAATGCTCCATATCAGACTCAAAAGATTTTAAAGTTACAACACCTAATCTTGGCATTTTAAGAAAAGCCTTTTTCCCCACTGGAGTAATTACCTGGTCCAAACAAGACCACCCCATATGCTTGGTATACCATTCCACTCCCTCTTCAAATTTATCCCATGATACCATAATAAAACCGCCATCCCAACGGAATGTCATCTGTCGCACCCCTACTTTCTAATTTCTGATTCGGTATGTTCTACCAATTTCATTCTAAAGGTTAAAGTAAGTTTAAGGTCAAGTGTTTTTAGGTTAATTTATTTGACTAATCTTCCCCTTTAATCGATAAGAAAAAAGAGCTGCCGATCCCTGGTGGATCTTCAACTCACAAACGTTCCCGTTATGGAACAAAGAGGAGGCTATGCCTTATTAAAACATCGCCTTCTCATTAAATTATCTATTTGGAATTGAGATATTTTTCTTTAAAGATTGGACTTAGTTCACTCCATACATCAAATTTATTACCATCTAAATCATAAAAAACGAAATTTCTTCCTGAGTGTCCTCTGTTTTCAATCTCTCCAACTCTAATTTCACTTTGCCTGAATCTTTTATGTATTGCTTCCAAGGCATTTAATCCATTAACTTCGAATGTTAACGAAAAACGCTCATTACCGTAAATATCAATGAAATTGGAGCTTTGATTTTCATTAGATTTTACAAGAAAAATACTTTGATTGGCAAAGTTTAAAATAGCTTTGTCTTGATCTTTGTAGCTTAACTCTGCTCCTAGCTTATTTACATACCAATCAGTAGAAAGGTCTACCTTAGTCACTGGTATATAAGTTGTGCCTATCCTTAGTAATTGCTCATCCATTTTTCTGCCCCCTCCAAAATTCCAAAATATACTAAATTTAATTATTCAACAAAAAAATACTTACTTCCTGCCTTAAAGTAAGTATTTTATACTGTTTTAGTAACCGTTAATCAACTAAACTGCCCCTTTACTTAAAAAAAGCATTCTAAAAAAAATGCCCTTTTAGTATAAGAGTGACCTTCCACCGAATATTACCTTTATATATATTCCTTACCAGTGCACCTGAAGTTTATTGCCATTTAAATCAAAAAAATTGAAATAGGCATGTCCATTATCCTCTTTTATATCCTCAACCTTAACACCCTTTTCAATAAGGTGTGTATGAAACTTAGATAGTTCTGGACTTGTAAAACCAATGCTAAAGGCTGGGACATTACCAATTGTGAAATGTGCAAATGTATCATCTTCAGTAGGAACTAAGATAAGTAAAAATGGTCCCTCATTAACTTTTATAATGGCAAATGGATCCTCAGTAATTGTTAATAATTGAAGCCCTAGTATATCTCTATACCATTGTGCAGACTGCTCCAAGTTTTTTACCGGAATTCTAATATAATGTACTTGTTCAATAAATGAATTACTCATAAACTACCTCTCCTTTATTTAGTATGATTTATTAAGTAATTCCCTTTTTATATCCCTTTTTCCTTCCAATTTATTGAACTAACCTGCTCCGTTCGTATAATAAGAAGTTCGATAAAAAAGGTGCTTAGTCTTTCCGTTTGGTTGAATCAAAGGAGTGATAGACATCACAACCAAAATGCAAAAATCCCTTGATTCTTTTGAATAAAAATAAGGTTCAAGAGCAAAATATTGTTGCAACATTAAAAGAAGAAGGTGGTGGTACTAATGTATGGTAATAATAATAATTTGTTTGGTATAGGAATGATTGCAATGCTTTTAACATCAATCTACACTGCAATTTTGGCTTCACTACTTATGAAAACTAAGGAACGGGTAGATTATATTTATCATAAGGAACGTTCAAAATAAAGATGCTTAAAGATGGCGATGATTTCATCGCTTTTTTTATTAATCACTGATTAACCCCCCTTTCTCTACATTGTTTACTTAACTAATCCCCTCGAAGGTCCTAAGTATAACCACCAGTATAAGAGATAACCTATCTTATGGAAGTGCTAAACATGGGGCGAAAATTATAAAATTGCTTTATTTCTTTGGTATTAGTTCCTTTATTTACTTAATTAAAAAACCACTTGCAAAGGACTGGCTCCTTGTTTTCTTTATAAAAAGTTATTATGCATCATTGGTCGATCAACTAGTTGTAAATAAAGGTTATGTTAAATATCCCACCATATTTCCAAAACGAGTTAAAACAAGTTTTATTTTTGATTACATACTTTTCCCAATTTCTTGTGTCTTTTATAATCAACTGACTAAGGATTCTCGTATCCTTCAGTGCCTTTTAAAAGTTCTGTATTTCAGTGTACCGATGACTATTACTGAGCTATGGCTAGAAAAAAATACACAGCTTGTTAAGTATAAAAAGGGGTGGAATTGGAAAACCACTTTCTATTCGCTTTCTTTTTCCTTTTTATTGGTCAGATTTTCAATAGCTGTTATAAGAAGTATCTTCAATAATAAATACGATTTTTCTTAAGATTGGGGTTCTTAATCACAAGAGAGTAAAAAGGATAAGGCATTTCTTCTTCCTTTCTTATTTTATGTTCAACCAGATTTTTCTAGTTGTACATTTTTTAAAATAAAAGAAAAAACCGTCCCAACAATCATCCTCAGTCAACACAATGCATAAATGTTCCAACCATTTAAGCTAATTTACCAATTTTTAAAAAACATTAAAGAATGTTTTCCTCCTACTTTTGGAACAATACAATTTGATTGTATTAACAAATCAGGAGGGTAATCAGAAATGGATAATCAAAAATTAGCCGATCATGAGTCATTGGATTTACATGAAGTTATAAATTTTAAAACCCTTTGCTTAGCCAAATCAAAACTAATGCAAGGATTGGTTTTTGATCAGGATTTGAGAAATTTAATGAAAAAAGATGTTGAACAATCCATGCAAGCGCTAAAAGAATTACAGGCAATTTATCAACGTGCACCTTTTGAAGCTCCTGTTCCTCAAAACCGGCCAACACCAATAGTAAATTGAAAAGGAGGCAAATTCATTGAATAATGACTATTTAGACCCTATAAACTCGCTACACGTACCAGAGCTAGCAGATACCACATTTGCGATGGATTTACTCCTTCGTGCCAAAGAAGGTGTCCGCAATATCGCTGTCGCATTAACGGAGACCGCATCACCTGATCTTAGAGCCCTCTTACGAAAACAGTTAATGCAAGGGATTGCCATGCACCAAGAAATTTCAGAACTAATGATTAATAAAAAATGGTTCCATCCATACGAACTAAGTGAACAGTATAAACTAGATCAACTCTCTGCTAACAATACATTGATGATTGGAAAAATGAATCTTTTTCCTGTTGAGACCAATAGAAAAGGTATGTTTGACCGGACACCTGATGATCACTAACACTGGAGGCTGTAACCAATGAAGGCAGTAACGTATCAAGGTATTAAAAATGTTGTAGTCAAAGACGTCCCAGATCCAAAGATTGAAAAACCAGATGACATGATTATTAAAGTTACGAGTACAGCTATATGTGGGTCTGATTTACATTTAATTCATGGAATGATTCCAAATATGCAAGAAGACTATATTATCGGTCATGAACCGATGGGAATTGTTGAAGAGGTGGGACCAAATGTTACGAAAGTAAAAAAAGGGGATCGTGTTATTATTCCTTTTAACATTGCCTGCGGGGAATGCATTTATTGTAAAAACCATTTGGAAAGCCAATGTGATAATTCTAATGATAATGGTGATATGGGTGCCTATTTCGGATATTCTGGTACGACGGGTGGCTATCCCGGTGGGCAAGCCGAATATTTAAGAGTGCCCTTTGCCAACTTTACTCATTTCAAAATCCCTGAGACTTGTGAAGAACCAGATGAAAAGTTAACAGTTATTGCCGATGCGATGACTACCGGTTTTTGGAGTGTTGACAATGCAGGCGTAAAGGCCGGAGATACTGTTATTGTATTTGGCTGCGGTCCGGTTGGCCTTTTTGCTCAAAAATTTTGTTGGTTAAAAGGAGCAAAGCGTGTCATTGCTGTAGACTATGTCAATTATCGCCTACAGCACGCCAAACGTACCAACAAAGTTGAAATTGTTAACTTTGAGGACCATGAGAATGTGGGAAGTTATCTTAAAGAAATTACCAAAGGCGGCGCTGATGTTGTCATTGATGCCGTTGGTATGGACGGCAAAATGACTGATATGGAGTTCCTTGCGAGCGGAATGAAGCTTCAAGGGGGAGCGTTAAGTCCATTTATTATGGCTTCACAAGCAGTGCGTAAAGGCGGGACAATCCAAGTTACAGGCGTTTACGGCGGCAGATATAACGGTTTCCCATTTGGAGATATTATGCAGCGGAATATCAATATCCGCTCCGGCCAAGCCCCTGTCATCCACTATATGCCATACATGTTCGAACTGGTAACAACTGGCAAGATTGACCCAGGCGATGTCGTAAGTCATGTCCTTCCTCTTAGTGAAGCAAAACATGGCTATGAAATTTTTGATACAAAAATGGATGAATGTATTAAAGTCGTGTTGAAACCTTAAGGAAGGAGGTATGAAAAATGAACTACGCCTTGCATGAAGTTCTTGAGGTCCATGAGATGGCGGCATTTAAGACCAATTGTCTTACTAAGTCCAAAACGATGAAAGCATTAGTTACAGATCAGCGATTAAGAGATATTATGCAGCAAGACATTGATTTATCTACGATACAATTACAAGAATATGCTTCTATCCTTTCCAATGCTAAGCAGTAAATTAGGAGGTGAACGAACATGAATCCAATCATTGAAACTTTCACTGGCATGGACGCACTATCTGATCAAGTGGTTGCAATGGATTTATTGATTGCAGCTAAGAGTGGAGTAAGAAATTATGCCATGGCTGTTACAGAATCAGGAACGCCCGAAATTAAAGAAATTCTCACTCGCCATTTAACAGAAGCACTAGATATGCATGAACAAATTTCCTTATATATGGAAGAAAAAGGATGGTATCATGCTTGGGATACAAACGAACAAATCAGTTTGGATTTAAATAATATCGATACAGCATTGAACTTACCCACTCTATAAAAATAAAATAGGAACAGTTTAGAATTACACCTAAACTGTTCCCACAAAAACTCAAAGAGTCTTCCCTTTCTTGACCAAATTACAATTATAAATTTGAAATTATTTTTATGATCAAATGGTAGGAGCAGGAAATTCACCAATTTTTATACGAAGTAAACTATAAGGTTTTTGTCGCAGGTCTTTCCCATAATGAAATCTTGCCTGCCGATGTAATTGGTTCACAATGACATATAAGTATTGATCCGGCCCAATCGAAAAAGTATCCGGCCATAAGATTCTCGGGTCATGTGCGATGGTTTCCATTGTGCCATTTGGCCATATCTTTCGAATACTGTTGTTTTCATAGTCTCCGGCATAAATGGCTCCTTTTGCATCAGTGATCATTCCATCAGACGCCCCTTTTTCTCCCCAGTACACCACATGATAAGGTAAATCCATGTCCGGTATATTTCTGTCTCTCAGGACTTCTGTTGGAATCGAGTATAGATGACGGCTTGTAAGTGGACAAAAAAACAAAACCTTTCCATCTGGAGAAATCGCAATACCGTCAGACGCCAATCTAAATGGAGAGGTGGAACCATCTTTGTTTCGGTTCTTCAAAATTTCTCCTTCTACTTTCGGTAAAATATAAGGATCGGGTGAAGTTGAATTTGCCCCATTTAACCGTCTAAACGCGTTTCCAGTTTCTAAATCTACAACGATAATAGCTCCGGGTCCTTTGGAAGATGAATCCGTTATATATGCATAACCTGCGTTTCCAACACGAAAATCAAATCGGACATCATTCAGATAAGTTGTTGGCAGGACCACATCTTCTGTAAAGGTATATACTCTTCTAATTGTATTGGTTTTTAAATCGACAGCGACTAATTTTGCCCCACCTTTTATGGGTTCAGAAAAATTGGGTGCCGCTGTATCCAATACCCAAAGCGTTCCCCTGCCATCCGCAACCACACTTTGGACACTGATGAAAGTCATTCTGATATTTGCGGGGTTAGCCAAATTGGTTTGAAAGTTAGGATACGGCTGCAATTGACCCTCAACAATTTCCGCAACCGTAAATTTAACATCATCTCCCCATTTCGGAAAACAAATAAAAATACGACCCGTTTCCGAAACACTAACACCTGTAGGCATAGCCCCATAAAATGTATGAACCAGTTCTAAATTACCGAAATATTTTTCACTAGGCAGCATAGATTTCATGATATCCTCCTCAACCATTTAAAACGGGATATCACCTATATATGATTTATATTTTTTCTAGTGCATGTTTTGTAACAAATTTTCCTTTACGAAAAGATGATGGAGTTGATTGTTCGGAAATTCGAACCATTCCCTATTCTTCAAGGCTGATATTTTCTAAGAAATATATAAGATAATGCTGATGCAAAAAAGCCTAAAAATTGTACCATGGCAATTTAGTAAGCTAATTTTTTATAGTCAGTCTCACGATTTATTATTATCTCCTATAAACATTAATAGGTTGGTCGCCTAATATACCATTACTATTCAAAATTTCTCATTAACCCAAAGAAGCAGACCAATTCAGTTGCGAATTAGACTGCTTCTTTGGGTGCTTTTTATTTTTTTTACTCAAAAACCAGACCTATTACTTATTTTCTGCATTATGTTGTTTATTTGTTTATTAAAAGGCAATCTTTATTAACGGATTTAAAATAAAATCCCAAAATACACTTTATTGGATACTTTGAACGATTTGAGATAACCCTTCGCTAAGTGGTGCAGCAGGACGACCTAGTAGTTTTTCAAAATCGCTGCTCTCGATTTCAAGTGTACCCTCTCGAATATCTTTCTGGATACCAACTAGAAAAGGAATGAGGAATTCTGGAACGCCAGCACCCTTCATTATCTCAGCATAAGAAGCATCATCAACCTGTTGTACTGGTATTTCCTTACCCAATACAGCGCCAAGTGCAGAGGCAAACTCCTCCTGTGTGAATAACTTGCCAGAGAGCTCATAAATAGTGTTTTCGTGCCCGTTACCAGCTAATACTGCCGCTGCAGCCTCTGCATAATCCTGTTGTAATGCCCATCCAACCTTTCCGGTTCCTGCAGAAGTCACCCATGGGGCTCCTGCCAGTACACCTTGAATGCTTGAACTTTCATTCTCCAAGTACCAATTGTTACGTAAGAAAGAATAAGGAATTCCTGTTTTCAAAATAGCTTCTTCTGTTGCCTTATGTGTTGGCGCAAGCATGTTTTTACTTTCCTGTGCGTTTGCAATGCTAGTATATGCAATAAATTTAACACCGGCACGCTCTGCTGCAGCAACCGCATTTGTGTGCTGACGAATTCTTGTTTCATTGTCTCCATCCGCAGAAATAATCAATAAGCGATCGATTCCTTTAAAAGCTATATCTAAAGTTTCTGGACGGTCAAAATCTCCCTGGCGAACTTCTACTCCTCGAGTTTTTATTCCTTCTGCCTTCTCCGGATTACGAACACTAACTGCAAGTTGATTAGCTGGTACAGTTTTCAACAATTCATCAACAATTTTGGTACCCAATTTCCCTGTAGCTCCAGTTACTAACAATTTCATCTTCCATTCCTCCCAATTAAATGTTTTCGTTCCATCCTTCAGTTACATCCAATTCGATTAACTGTAACCATCTCTATTACATGTAACCATAATAATTACAACTCGAGATTTTGTCAATAACTATAAATGATAATTTTTTAAGGTATAATATAAACAGTGTAACCAATTTTATTACAATTAAAGTTTTATCCTTATGAAAATGCAAGAAAGGTGATGAATAAATGTCCATTAGCAGCCGATTCGCTGTAGGCGTTCATATATTATCTCTTATAGAGTTTAATAAAGAAGGTGTAAGTTCATCTGAATATTTGGCAGAAAGTGTAAACACAAATCCAGCACTTATAAGAAAAATTATTGGAATGCTAAAGAAAGCAGGGTTAGTAGAGGTACATCCTGGTATTCCGGGAACTAAACTTGCAAGGAATTTATCTGACATAACTCTGTTAGATGTATATAAGGCAGTTAATGTAGTACAGGACAATGAGTTGTTTAATGTTCATGAAAGTCCAAATCCTAAATGTCCTGTAGGAAGAAACATTCAAAATACGATCATTCCTATATTGTCTGCCGCACAATTAGCGATGGAAAAGGTCTTAGGAAATGTAACCATCGAGGATGTAGTTAAGGATATGCTTGAAAAAGAAAAAATAAATTAACAACTAGTCATAGTTTAATAAAAGTATGTCATTACCATTGGCATTTACAATTTAAAAGATATGTTTTGTCAAGAAAAAGAGGCAATGCTATTTCACATTGCCCCTTTCTATATTGTGGTGCTATTTACCTCGATTTATATAGTCAAGTTTTAATTAATTGACTCTTTCTTAGGGTTTAACCCTACAGTCTCCATATAGTTTTTACCCCATTTATACATAGCATCAAGAATCGGCATCAAGCTTCTCCCCTGTTCAGTAAGGGAGTATTCCACTTTTGGAGGAACAACCGGGTAAACTTTCCGCTCTACTATCAAGTCTTCTTCCAGTTCACGCAATTGGTTCACAAGCATCCTTTGCGTGATTCCTGGCATGAGAGCCTTCAATTCACCAAATCGCTTGGTTCCTTCTTTCCCTAGATGCCATAAAATAAGCATTTTCCACTTTCCACCGATAACTGATAGCGTCAATTCCTTCTCACAGTTAAAGATCTTATCCTGCATTCGTGACATTTCACTCACCTCAATCGTTATTATACCCCATAGTATACTTTTTAGCACTATGTAAAATAAAAGTGCGTACTTCCACTAAAATGTTATAGGTTGTATACTTGCAATTGTTCAGCGATTAGGAACATCATCGATCCTGGTTGCTGGTACAGATAATACTCCAAAAGGATAATATTCCTGAAGAGGATCTATTTAATTTTGGAGACAGTATAACTGCACGAAAAATCCGAATAAAATTAATAGGAGTGAACATATATGGAATTACAATTAGCTTTAGATTTAGTCAATATTCCAGAAGCCATTGAATTGGTGAAAGAAGTGGAGGAGCATATCGATATCGTAGAAATCGGTACCCCAGTCGTAATCAACGAGGGTCTCCATGCAGTAAAGGCAGTAAAAGAAGCATTCCCTAATTTAAAGGTATTAGCAGACCTGAAAATCATGGACGCTGCTGGTTATGAAGTGATGAAAGCCTCTGAAGCAGGTGCTGATATTATTACGATTCTAGCCACAGCCGAAGATATGTCTATTCAAGGTGCTGTAGAAGAAGCGAAAAAACAAGGCAAAAAAATCCTTGTTGATATGATCGCTGTTAAAGATCTGGCTGCTCGAGCTAAAGAAGTCGATGCAATGGGTGTAGACTATATTTGTGTCCACACTGGCTACGATCTTCAAGCAGTAGGTAAAAACTCTTTCGAAGATTTGCAAACCATTAAAAGTGTTGTAAAAAATGCAAAAACTGCAATCGCAGGCGGCATTAAATTAGAAACACTTCCAGAAGTCATTAAAGTAAATCCAGATCTTGTCATTGTTGGCGGCGGTATTACAGGTCAAGCTGATAAAAAAGCTGCAGCAGCAAAAATGCAAGAAATGATCAAACAAGGGTAATTTCGAGCATGCATACGACACAATATTTAGCTAAGATCTTAAAAGAGTTGATCAGAACAACTGATCTCATTTCGAATGAAGAAGCTGAGAAATTAGTCAATGGGATTCTTGAAGCAAAGAAAGTGTTTATAGCTGGCGCAGGTAGATCTGGATTTATGGCCAAGTCATTTGCGATGCGAATGATGCATATGGGCATAGATGCTTATGTCCCAGGCGAAACGGTGACCCCTAACTTTGAGGAAGGTGACCTGATCATCTTCGCCTCTGGTTCAGGTGAAACAAAAAGCCTGGTCTCCATGGCTGAGAAAGCAAAAAGCTTAGGTGGAACTGTTGCAGCTTTAACCATTTTCCCTGATTCCACTATTGGAAAATTGGCAGATATGACAGTTAAATTACCCGGATCTCCTAAAGATCAATCGGAAGGTGATTATAAAACCATTCAGCCTATGGGCTCATTATTCGAGCAAACTCTTTTACTATTCTGCGACGCTCTCATTCTGAGGTTCATGGAGAAAAAGGGCTTAGATTCGAATAAGATGTATGGCAGACACGCCAATTTAGAATAAAACGCTGATTGTCTATGAGAGACCGCAAACTGTTCCATGCAAGATTGCGGTCTTTCTATTTAACTTTGTGTAAAAACCTTGTTCATAGGAGTGAAAAAATGAATTCATTAAATGGCAAAACTGCTTTAATTACTGGTGCAGGCAGAGGTATAGGACGAGCTACTGCTATCGCCTTAGCAAAAGAAGGGGTCAATTTAGGATTGCTTGGCTTGAATATGTCTAACCTTGAAAAGGTTGCGGCTGAACTAGCACAATTTGATGTGAAAGTTTCAATAGCAACAGGAGATGTTTCCAATCTCGAATCAGTTATTAATGCAGTTGAACATATTAAAGCTGATCACGAACCAATTGATATCCTCATTAACAATGCTGGAGTTGCCAAGTTTGGCGATTTCCTTGATTTAACTCCTGAAGAATGGGAGAAAATCATCCAAGTGAATTTAATGGGAGTTTATAATGCAACAAGAGCCGTACTTCCCGGCATGATTGAAAGAAAAACAGGTGATATTATCAATATCTCTTCCTCTGCCGGACAAAAAGGTGCTCCTGTAACAAGTGCTTACAGTGCTTCTAAATTCGCTGTTTTAGGACTAACAGAATCACTTATGCTCGAAGTAAGGAAGCACAACATCCGTGTAACAGCTTTTACACCAAGTACGGTTGTAACAGACCTTGCAATTGATACTAACCTTGTCAGCGGTAATGAAGATCATGTTATGCAGCCAGAAGACCTTGCTGAATTAATCGTAGCTGGCCTAAAATTAAATCAAAGGGTATTCGTTAAAACTGCCGGGCTTTGGTCAACCAATCCTTAATCTAAATGAATCAGATCCATTTGGATCTGCCTCTTTTTTATTCACACCATTAGCAGCCGCATCCGTCATTGGTGGTACATGGACATTACTCTCTCCAAATCACAAATCAACTCATTAATTTCATTTTGTGTCAGGTGTAAAGGCATTTGATCGTAAAGGATAATTATTTGCCCATCATCTTCATGCTGATGTTTTTTTAAATAATGATATATATTGTTTAACTGGTTTTCCTTAAGAACCGATTCTGTATTTAAACTTTTCACTTTCTGTAAAGAAAATTCATTCATGGAGGAATCAAATTCACCTGCAATTATTGTACCTTGCATATACATGCTCTCACTCCTCAAAATCAATATTTCTTAGTTTCCCCTCCAAATAAATACTAGATGCAAAATGTTAACAAAAGGGTTAAGGGAGCGAAATATAATTCACTCCCTCAACCCTTTTATCAGTATTAAAATATTAAAACAATGATTTGCTCACTTTACAGTGTTAGAACCTCCTCAGCTTGCGGACATTTGCTCCTGAAGGCTATCGGACCGAAGACTATATGCACCTACTTTATTTTTATATTTTTACTACATCAACGCAATCGTTATAACAATACAACCAAAACATAACATTCGTCTTGCCTCTGTGAGTTTGGATTATAATTGGAGTCTTATTGCTCTCTGGATTAAAATACAAATCCTCAATCCCCGGCCAAATATGATATTTCTCTAAAAATGTTACTTCGTTAAAAGAGTGAACGATTCAAGCTTTTTCACTGCCTTCCTTTTCTTTACCGCTGTTAAACACCATGATGCTTTCTTTATCTAACGTTGAATTCAGTTCAAATTTACTTAAAACTAACTCTACCGGACCTGATGGAAGACATATAATTACTATGTTAAATAAACTTAACAGAATAATTGGGATAATCCAGACCAGGTCAATTATATCCTCCCCTTGTGTTCTACATTTTCATGTTCATGCTGCTTTTGCACGTCATTTATATAGAGGAATAAGCATCTGACAACCGCATAATTAAACTTCTGAAATAAAAAAAGAATGCCTTATGATTGGCATTCTACTTTCTCGAGTCTTTGATTAATGAATTTCACTTATTCATTCTCAGTTATATTGGAGCTATAAGTTTTTTCTTTATTCATTTGAGTTTTGAATGTTATTTTAAAAGTTGTCCCATTATTCGATTTGCTTTTAACATCGACGCTCCCTTTATGGTTCTGAATAATTTTATAGCTCACCATAAGCCCTAAGCCATTTCCATCTTGCTTTGTTGTAAAAAAAGGCTCTCCAAGTTTTTTAACCTGATCGGATTCCATCCCTATACCGTTATCCTTTATTGTGATAGATATATTTTGGTCTGTCCTTTCGATCATAATGTCTATTTTGCCACCAGTAGGCATTGCCTCAATGGAATTTTTAATTATATTTAAAAATACTTGTTGCAATTGATTTTTTTCCCCATAAATCACTACATCTTCTGCCGGGAAATGGTATTTAATTTTCACATTTTTCATGATTGCTTCGGGCTCGATAAACTTAACAACACTGGTTACAATACTTTTTATATTACAATCACTGAAGTAAATCTGGTGAGGTTTTGCAAAGACCATGAATTCACTGACAATTAGATTGATACGATCAATTTCATCAAGGATCGTGCTTGCATAATTTGGCTCAATCTCATTAGCAGACAGAAGCTGTACAAATCCCCGAATGGTTGTTAACGGATTGCGTATTTCGTGGGCGAAGCCAGCTGCCAATTGTCCAATCATTGCAAGTTTCTCAGTTTTAAGCAATGTTTCTTCAGTTTTTCTTTTTTCAGTTATGTCATATTGAATTGAAATATGTTTATAACGCTCTCCATTTGAATCTACAAAGGGAACGATGGTTGTATCTAACCAATATTGCGTCCCATCCTTCGCTTGATTTAGAATATCCCCTTTCCAAACCTCTCCCCCTTGTATCGTCTCCCATATTTCATGAAAAAATGAAGGAGGATGAAAGTTAGAAGAGTATACATCATGTTTTTTCCCGAGCAATTCTTCCCTGGTATACTTATATAAATCGCAAAAATTGTCATTTGCATGCAAAATTTTATCTTCACGATCTGTAATAGCAAAAATGGTTGCTTCATTTAAGACTCTCTCTAAATCCGCCAGCTCTCTTAGTGTCATTTTTAAATCCTCTTTAGACTCATCTAAAGCAAGCTTAATGAACAACAATTCCTCATTGTAGATATTCAAAAGCGTTTTGGAAATAAGCTGGTAGGAGTATTCAATTATTTTAAGCACTTCAAAAAAGCTGCTTATGGAAATCCTATTTTGCAGCAATTCTTGTTCAAGCAAATCCATTATTGAGCAACGAGTCAGATAAACAAAATTGATTGATTGATCCAGGGAGGCTTTAGATTTGATTAATTTCAGGCCAAAGGATTCTACATAGGCTATTAAGTTATTTTTGTGTGTTTCATTCGGATTAATTAAAAACTGCCCTAAATGAATAAATAAGTTTTTCTCTGAAATCCTAGAAAAATCCATTTTGGTAAATATAGGATTATTAAAATTTTCTTCACCTATTTGCGTTTTGATTTTTTTAAAAGTATCTCCACTTAGTTCTTTAAACTTCCTGCCAATATACTCAATTTCTTTGTTCATCTTATACCTCACTAAAATTTTTTTACTTAATAAATAGATAAATCTTTTCAAAATACCTTTTAGCTAAACAAAATTACAATTTATTAGAGTACGAAACTGATTTCTTTTTAATTGCCGGATATCCATTTTTATCGATTTTGCCCTTAATTTCTTTAATCGTAAAATAACCATCTCTATTAAACCTTCTTCTACTAAGTGTCAGCTTGAAGTGCGCACAAGGTCCATCCTTCAAAAAAAACGCTATACTTCTTTCAATTATTTCTTCAACGATTGCGCACTAATCCTCCTTGAATAAATGTACACCAAAGTATAAGGACAAATTTTCAATAATTGGGTTCAAACAAAGATTTATCACAGAATTCTACCAAGTTTGATTAATATTGTATCTTATAGATAATATCTAACTTTTAGTGAGGCTCTGCGCCTTTAGGTCGCTTTGTGAGTATCTCTTCACCTTATGTTTTTCCATTGAATTCAACACAGCGTCACAGCATGAAACCATCCTTTGAACCAGGGTTATGGACTGATTTTCTATGTGTAACTCAGAAGATAAAATTTAAATAATACTCCAGTTCGTTTTTTTTGAACTTTTTTGATTTCTGGATAGCTTGAATAAAATCGTTTTTAGTAGGGATTGGAATAATTTACACCTTCCTTCATAAATGTATTATTTTTTTCCTATTCGATATATCCGCAATAATTCCTCTTTAGTCCTCCCAATTCTAATCTAAAAATAGATTTAACATAAAAAGCCAGTTAAGCGTCTTGGATTTAACGACACACAAAAAATGACCAGTTTGGTTCTTAGGATATTTGCCTCGAAAATCGGCAATCATAATCCTGAGACATAGTAATTCGACCTCTAGAACGGATTATTTTCTCAAGGGCAAGGTTCCCCGCAGAGATCTTGCCCCTCCGGCTTTTAACGTTAAAAGATAATGTATTTATTTACTTTTAATTGGAGTGATATATTAAATAAACTGATGTTTGAAAAATTCAGTATTATATTACTTTATACTAATCTCTTGTTTATTCGAAAGACCTCTGTTAGAATTCAAAAATCAACTTCATATGATCCTTATATAACTATGGAAATATGGTCCATAAGTCTCTACCCGGCAGCCGTAAAATGCCGGACTATAAGGAAAGTTAGAGCGCGACACGGGATACGTTTACCCTGGTGCATTCTCTTCTTTCTTTATAGATTGAGGGAATGCACCTTTTTTATTTCCATAACAAGAAGTCAGACATCTGACAATAATTAGGGTAGTCTATGAAGCAAATTTAAGGAGGTTAAATGGTGAATATTATATATGGTTTACTATCCCTAGTAGGATTGCTGTTTTTGGCTTGGCTTTTAAGTAAAAATAAAAAGTCAATCAAATGGCGTACGATTATTGTAGGTGTGGCGTTAGAAGGGATTTTCGTTTATTTTATGCTCAATGTTCCCCTTGGTCGCTGGGTTCTTACAAATACTGCAGAAGGCGTGCAAAACGTAATGAACTATAGCCAAGCAGGCATTGAATTCTTATTTGGTGGATTTTTTGCGGAAGGAACAAATGTAGGATTTGTTTTTGCGATTCAGGTGTTATCTGTTATCATTTTTATCTCTGCTTTGGTCTCAGTTCTGTATTATTTAAGAATCATCCCTATTGTTGTACGTGGACTCGGTTGGGTTGTTGGTAAAGTGTTTGGTACCACCCGTGTTGAATCTTTTAATACAGTTGCTAACACGATGTTGGGAGTGGCAGAAGCCCCGTTACTAATTAAGCCTTATCTGGCAAAACTGACACGTTCGGAATTGTTTACGGTTATGGTCGGAGGTACAGCTTCAGCAAGTGGTGCGATTCTTTTGTCATATGCTCAAATGGGTATTGATATTAAATATTTATTGATATCTGTTTTCTCTGTCCCTTTTGTCGCTATAGTCATGTCCAAAATCATGGAACCTGAAACAGAACAATCTGAAACGGCGGAAGATGTCAAAATGGTACAGGCAGAACACTCAAATATTTTTGAAGCTATTTCGGAAGGAGCTGTAAGTGGAGTAAAGCTTGCCGCTAATATTGGTGGTTTGCTTATTGCCTTTATCAGTCTATTGGCACTTACAGACGGCATTCTAGGCATCATCGGAATGGATTTAGCTACAATATTTGGTTATGTATTCTTTCCTTTTGCATTACTTGTCGGGATTCCTGTTGAAGATGCTTTCAAAGCTGCCTCCATTATCGGGACAAAGCTTGCAGCCAATGAACTTATTGCTTTCCAGGACCTGCTCAAATTTCAAGATCAACTAACTCCTCAAACAGTTGCGATTTTATCTGTTGCATTATGTAACTTCGCAAACCTGTCATCTATCGGACAATTAATTGTAGGCCTTGGTTCCTTGGCTCCTTCAAGGAAAAAACTAATTGCATCTCTGAGCTTTAAAGCTATTATCGCCGGTACAATGGCAAGCTTTATTACAGCGATCTTTGTAAATATGTTTATCTAACTAACCTTTGTAATTGTAATGATATCAATAAATTTCACTGAGTTTGTAATAAATCTATAAAACATCCTTTAGCTGCCTTTGTTAGGCAGCTTTTTTATGGATATGTTAGTTAATGATGTGAGTATAATCTAATCACTCAATTTATTTCTCTACACCTATACTGCCTCTTCGTTTAATAAGGAGTTCAACTAAAAGGTGTCTCAACTCCATAAAAAACAAAAATCCTAATCTCCCCTGTTGTACAAACCAGCACAGAATGCTTCTACAATGCAGTTTGTTTAAAACACTTGCACACGTAAAACAAGTTTTTTTACTTTTTCAAGTTTGATTCGATATCTCCATCTTAATACAAATCCCCCTTTCCAGGACCTCTAATGCAAAAAGAGGCAAATCTGTATCAAATAAAATAATTACTCAGTGCTAGATGAAGCTCGCTTTTCCAGATCCAGGAGCAGTGTCTTCATTTCTAATCCGCCCCGATAGCCAGTTAATGAGCCATTCTTTCCTATTACACGATGGCACGGTACAGCAATTAATACTGGATTAGCCGCAATAGCCGTACCTACAGCACGAACAGCTGTCGGTTTCTTTATATCATTTGCAATGTCGGAATAGGATTTAGTCTTCCCATAAGGAATGTCACAAAGTGCATTCCAGACTGCTAGCTGAAATTGCGTACCTACGTACTCAAATGGAACAGTAAAGGTATTCCGCTTTCCTTCTAGATACTGAGTGATTCCAAGGATATAAGGTTCAAGCTTTTCATCATCTTCAACAAGAGGACTTCCTGGAAAGCATTTCTTAGCCCATTCGAACAATTCCTCGAATGGGTTGTTCTGTGAACCTACAAACACAAGCCCCTTTGAAGTTGAAGCAATATAAAAATTCCAACCTTGAAACTTTAGTAAAGACCAATAAAGGGTTGGTTTAATCTTTGTTTCCATTGTACTTTCCCTCCATTTTATTCACTTGACGAAATAGTGCTGGTGTCTGTCCAGTTTTCTTTTTAAATAAAGTAATAAAATAAGGCGCGTTAGCCATACCCACATATGCGGCGATATCTCCAATCGCTTTATTTGTCTGGACCAAATACTTTTTAGCCGCGTTTACTCTAACTTGTTGTATATACTCAACCGGAGTAATGCCTTTAATTTTTTTAAATGTTCGATGCATATGATACGGACTCCCATGGCAAATATTTGCTAACGATTCTAGAGTTAATTTTTCTGAGAAATTTTTATCAATATATTCAGTAATAAAATCAACCCACTCGGTATCAGGCAGATATTCATTAGTGGGCTTGCAACGTTTACATGGGCGAAAATTTGCGCGGAGAGCTTGTTCTGCGTTTGGAAAAATGCATACATTTTCTTTTTTCGGAACGCGTGATTTACAGGATGGTTTACAGAATATTCCTGTCGACTTTACAGCGTAAAAAAATTCATTATTGTAAGCTGGATCATTATTTATAATTGCTTGCCACTTTACATCTGTTATCATATCTGTATCATTAAAAATTCTATGATCATGGCTCTCTTTATGTCCGTTATCCATACTATCCGGCATTTATCTCATCTCTCCTTATAATATAATCCTTATAAACTTCAGAAGGTACAATTCAAGGAATGAAATAGCAAACTATTGAAGTTAACTTTTATTTTGAATCATGAAAAATGATTCCAAGACCGTATCGTTCTCCAGAAGTTACTGTGCTTACTCCGTGACGAACTGTATTTTTGTAATATCCTTTTTTACCTAGAACAGGTCTATGGTTAGTAGGAAAAATTAGCGCACTGCCTTGTTCTAAAGTAATTACATGCCCCCTGCTTTGAGCACGGGGTATTTGTTCCACTAATAGAGATTCTCCACCGCAAAAGTCTTTATCTCGCTGATTTAATAAAAATACTACTTGAAACGGGAAAGATATGTCGCCATATAAATCCTGATGCAAACAATTAAACCCGCCTGTTTCATACTTTAATATTAAAGGTGTCGGTCTAGTTTGTTCGTATTCTTCACAGATGTTCAAGAAATCTTGAAGATGATCCGGAAACTGTTCTGTTTTCTTTAAATAACCCAACCATCGATTGGCTGTTTTGGATAATTTCCGATAAAATGACTCTCTTAAACTTTGGATGATTTCAGGTAGTGGATAGGAAAAATATTTGTACTCCCCACTCCCAAAACGATATCTGGTCATATTGATTGTCGTTCTGTATGACTCTTCCTCACAATACAATTCTATGAAGAATTGACATTCCTCTTTTGTTAAAATCGCAGGAAGCTTTGCAAATCCTTGCTCATCTAATTCATTTTGGATTGAATCCCAATTTAAGTTTTCGACACGTGATTTTATATCTCAGATCAAGTTTATACACCCCTATTCAGCATTCTTTATAACTAACACTATAACCTCAAAAATAGAAAAAAATAAGGTGTTTTGAATGTAATAGCAAGATAACAAAATTAGTAAAGATTATTATGTGATAAAGTAAATGTGAGTTTTCCTATAATTATTTTGTAATGGTATAGACAATCGTAATAAGATGAGGAGAATGAAGAAAATGACTTGGCATGAATTCAATGATGTTATTGTAATTACACTACCTGAACATTTCGACATGAATGCTAACCTAGGCTATCTGACAAGGAAAAAAAATGAATGCATGTATGAAATAGAGAACGATATAATCACAAAAGTTATAGCCATTGGGGAAATTCGGTCCCTAGTTCAGGTCAGCGCAATCAATAATAAACAAATGCTTGTTCAATTCCTAAATGATTCCAGGCCTATTGAAAAGTGGAAACGGGAAGAGATTGTAAAATATATTCATGTATGGTTTGATCTCGATAACGATTTAGAGCCATTTTATGAAATGGCAAAAGCAGACCCATTACTTAAAATCCCTGCCCGAAAATTCTTTGGATTGCGTGTTATCGGCATTCCCGATTTATTTGAAGCTTTATGTTGGGGAGTTTTGGGGCAACAAATTAACTTAGCCTTCGCGTACTCTTTAAAGAAGCAATTTGTAGAAGGATTTGGCGATTCAATCGACTGGAATGGTAAAAAGTATTGGGTATTCCCATCGTACGAGCGAATTGCACAGTTAACACCTGCCGACCTAGCAGATATTAAAATGACGGTAAAAAAAAGTGAATATATTATTGGGGTTGCCCGATTAATGGCCAGTGGAGAATTATCGAGGGAAAAATTACTGAAAATGAACTTTAAAGATGCTGAAAGAAACTTAATTAAAATACGAGGAATCGGTCCTTGGACAGCCAATTATGTTCTAATGCGCTGCCTTAGGTTCCAGACAGCTTTTCCAATCGAAGATGTGGGTCTAATTAATTCGATAAAAATATTACGTAATATGGATCGAAAGCCAACGAAAGATGAGATCTTAGAAATATCGGTTCCATGGAAAAACTGGGAATCATACGCTACCTTTTATTTATGGCGTGTCCTTTATTGAATCACGGTAACAGGGGGTTGATTCGAGTAATTCAACACCCAGCCACCACTCAAATAATATAATGGAGATTAGATTAGTCAGTTTGCAGCATTTGTAGACAAAGGGAACACATTTCGAAACAAGAGCGACAAACCTTCATGTTTAGAGAATATGAAGATGATTTTAGATTTTATTGGTAACTTTTGACGGACCATGAGCTTGTTTTGTTAAGTATGAAAAAACCCTTCTCAAACGAGAGGGGCTTTTTCGGTAAATTGACTTTCTTAGATTGCTTTCATGCCTTCTAGGATAATTCTTGCATCTGCATTAAGATAAGCTGGTGTATCTTTTCTAATCAGTAAGTTAGGATGGTCCTTTACAATCATTTTTATTCCTCTAACGTCGAACTTATTTGCGTATGTATTAATTGCATTAATGATAGCCAAATCCTTCCTAGTCAATGGCTGTCCATCATGAGCCTGCATTTGCAAAATGAAATCCAATAACTCCCTTGCATTTTTATTTAACATATTTTTATGCTCATTTAAGATTGAAATATTTTCTTCAATATAAACCCTCGCGGTAGCAAGTTCCATTTCTTCTACGTTTTTGTTAATCTTTGCTGTAAGTGATTCTAAACTCAATCTGTCCATCTCCTTGATTGTGGCTATAGTGTATATCGGAATAAAAACGATTTACTTTAAACAAGTCAAAATTATAGCCAACAATACGGGAGAGTTATTTTAGAATTTCAGTATCTATGCCATAGAAATCTGTTAACTTTTTTAAAGTTGATCCTCGGTGATTTCCTTTGTCATTTTCTATGTTGCCTAGAGTCCTGGTTGTCATATTGAGTTCTTCGCAAACCTGCTCTTGAGACATATTCCTTTTAAGTTGTTCTAACCTTAACTGAGTACCCAGGCTTTCATTATTCATCTAGAAACCAAACCTCCCTGTTGTATATATGAGGTTATATCCTTCCATTAAAAAAATTCAACTAACTCAAACGATACTCTTTACTGGGCTATTTTTCAGTTACAAGAGAGATAGATTTCGTTTCCTTCATTTAAAAAGCCAGTTAAGTGTTTACTTAACTGACCTTTTTTGACCACACGCTTTTAAAATAGTGCACGAAACAGTGCACAGACTTATTTTATTTAATTGAACTAGATTAACTTAAATTGTTTACCACAGTCCACAAACCCTTATAAATCAAGACTTAATTGATCTTAATTTAACTTATTTAACTCAGTTTAACTAATGGATTTCCTCTGGCAGCGTTGAGGTCAGGGGTTCGATCCCCCTATTCTCCATCCTTAAAAACCCTTGCAAATGCAAGGGTTTTTTCTTTTTGTTTCCAATGAATTTTTAACAAGTCCTGCTGCTGAGATACCCTTCTTTTATGCGTGAGCAGACAGAGCATTTCTCCTCATCTCTATGAAGAGTTTTGAAAGGCTTTTTACAGACAGAGCAGGTATGTTGATAAATCTCTATGTTCATGGTCGTAGCTTTAGATACCCTTTCTTTGACTGATATTGCCTGCTCCGGACAGCTATCGACACAAAGCATACACGATGAACAGGCCTGTGAAGAAATTCTAAATCCAGCCTCATTTAATTCGAAGCATTGTTTCGGACATAGCCTCTCGCAGGTTCTGCAGAGTGTGCATGTATCACTATTAATTTCTACTTGGTTAAACTGGAAGTCTGGATAATAAGGAGCAAGCTCTAACTTTTTGTGATTAAAACGCCAGCTGGCAGGAGTTACGTCCTTTGCAAGCTTCTTGCTTCCTTTCCCCCACATCGTAAACAACTCACGACGAGATACCGTCTCCTCCTCTAAATTAATGCTTTTTATAGGAAGAAGTTCTATTTTATTTTTTTCCATATCCAAAAGCAGATTATTGGCTGCTTGTATTCTTTCTAACCACACTTCATCAAGGGGCTCTTGAGGCAGGATTGACTGAATCCCTTTTGATGAATGGATCAATAATTCAGAGACAGAAGGTTTGGAACCATTATACGCAAGTAGTTTGCCTGCTTTGACATGCCGTTTTGGAAAGACTCCTTCAATTGCATGCACCGGACAGGCAGCTATACAATCTCCGCATTCCTTACAGAGGTCAGGTTGAATGTATGGAATTCTATCCGAGATAACAATCGCTCCTGTTTCCGGACAACTATCAACACATGTTGTGCAAGTAGCTTTTTTGCTCTTACCACGGACACATCCATCGGAAATTTTATACTCAAAATCGAGACTTTCCAGCCAATTTCCAACGACTCCCATACCATTCACCTCTGCCATTCATCATCATTATTGATTAAATTCAGGATCCCAAAACATAGAATACATATCTGCTCATACCTTCTGCGACTGCGAAAACAAGCAAAGCGGCCATCACAAAAGCATAATTGACTTTTTGCTTCCCACTAAGTGACATATATCCCAGCACTCCAAGAGCAAGAATTTCTATAAACCATCGAGTTCCAATCATTCCTGAATAAGGTGCGAGTTTATCTGCAGCTGTCATACCTGAAATCAATTGCACTTCTGGACTATAAGCTGAGAACATGGCTGTTCCAATTAACTGAATTCCTATCCCAAAGATACCGGAAATAAACGCCCACTGAATCACTTGTCTGATTTGATCACCAGATAGTTTTGGCAGTAATAACGCTGCTCCTAAAACTGGACCCAACGCAAATACAGTTCCATAAAAAACGAGATACGTATTCAGGTGGTCCCAGCCGTTAACCCTGGTAACTGCATATGCGCTGCCCATTGCATAAATTGCAACTAGCCCAACAATCCCCGTGATTAGCATCAGCATTGGATTGATCTTTTTATAAATAGTAACCATCCCGGCAATGATACATAGAAGAGCAATGAAAGCACCGGTTAAAATAATCTCATTGCTCATCCATGACCGTCCCACACCTCTGATGGTATGAATAGCATTCATCGGGCTGCCAAGGTGGAAAAAAGAACCGGCAAGCCCAATAAGAGAGATGGAGGCAAGTCCCACCACTGGAATCTTCATAATACTAATTAAATCCTTGCCACTTTTTTCGAGTTTCCTAGAGACTAACCAAAGGAAGAAAATCCCTCCGGCAGCCGCTGGAATAGCAACTGTAAATATTAATAACGGCCACTCATGCATGTTAATCCCTCCTTTTATTTGCTTCCTCCAAGAACTAAGTTTGGTTTTGTAATGGATGACTTAGGTAAACCTTTAATATCTGCGTTTGCTCCGTATTTCTTACGTAATTCATCAATTGGGCCGAATTCGATCGCTCGCATGATACATGAGGATACACAAACAGGGTCTTCCCCTTTTTCTCGCAAATCGATACAGGTATCACATTTGCTCATCCTGCCAAGTTCTTCGTTGAATTGTGGAGCACCATATGGACAGTTCCACTCGCAATATCTGCACCCTGCACAGTGATCCTGATCAATTAGGACCACTCCATCTTCATCTCGCTTGTACAATGCCCCTGTTGGACAGCCTTGCACACACGCCGGATTGTCGCAGTGGTTACATGAAATAGACAGATGCCACATTGATGGCTTTGGATAGGATCCTTCTTCGAAATCATAAACCCTTCTGAAGTTCCTTCCGACTTCCAGATCATTTTTGTCTTTACATGCGACTGTACAAGTCTTACAGCCTACACATTCAGCAACATTGATATAAAATCCCATTTGCACCATGAATTACACCCTCTTTCTACTAAAATTTGATGATTCTTTGCGGCCATTTGACATCTTCTTCAATTGGCTTACCTTCCCACTTCTCCATGTTACAGCGGGCCAGGTTAAAACCGGATGAACCAAGTCCCTTTGGAATGTGAGGCACGAATAAATTGTCCGCACCAGCACGATCAATGCCCGTCTCTTCATCAATATCAATCCATGCTCCATGTGGAAGCCCAATGGTTCCTGGCATAATCCCTTCTGTTATTTTTGCCGGACGAAGTGACTTGCCAAATTCATTTGACATTAGTACTGTATCGCCATCCTTAATCCCTATTTCTTTCGCATCATGACTGCTGATATACACAGGATTTGACCAGGCTTCACGAAGCTGCGGGACATTGTCAAAGGTACTGTGTGAACGTCTGAGATAATGAGGATTGATAATTTGGTATGGATATTTTCCTTTCTTCTTGGATTCCCAGTTTTCAAAAGTAGATTCATAGCCGTGCACTTTTGGTTCATACACCGGGATTGGCTTGATTTCGGAATATGCTTTTTTGGAAAGTTCGTTGATTGCCTTACAGTAAATTTCGAATTTACCACTCTCACTCGATACTGGATGAGCTTTTGGGTCATCAATGAACTCTTTGTAAGCGATGAATCCAAAATTGTCTCCTGGCTTACGAGGCACTTGATAAATCCCCTGCTCAATAAATTGCTTTAATGGGATACGTCCTTTTTGCGGTTTGCCTTCTACACCCATTTCCTTGATATCAGCCGCCGTAATGGTACAAAGCGGCTCATAGTCGACTCCATTATCTTTGACAACCATGCTGCCAGCTAATTGGTTGAAGTATTGCTGTTTTTCAGAAATCGGGAATACTTCTTTAGGGCTTATCCCGAGTTTCTCTAGGATCCCCTCCGCAATTTGTTGGTCGGTCTTAGATCCGTATAACGGGTCTATGATCTTTGACCAGGTAATCAGAATTTCTCTGTTACCTCCAGTTACTGCTCCTTCGGTTTCCCATTGAGTGGCAACAGGAAGGACGACATCAGCATATTTCGCGTTTGTTGTCAGCACATAGGAGTTAGCGGCGATAAATTCCACCTTGCGATGTGCTTCGATTCCTTTCGCGATATTACTTCGGGTTTGGAGCGTATTGTTGTAATTATGGTAGATAAATTGAATGTTTGCCTTGCGCTCTCCTTCATAGCGCTGCAGGAATTTGCCGTTCAGTACCGCATCCCAGATTTCATTTTCATTAATGTTATTATCAATTTTGTTTTCTATGGTTGGCGTTCCTTTACCTCCTGCTGTCAGGAGCATAGGACCCATGTTGCCTGCATACTCCCAACAACTGACACCAGTCATATTTCCTGGGCTTCCCATATGGCCAGTCATCATCCCAAGTGCTGAAAATGCCTGTACCCAGCCTTCGCCATTTGAAATACGTGCCGGTGACCATCCTGTCAACAAGGCTACACGTTCCGTTCCTCCAATTTGACGAGCTAATTTCCGGATATCGGATGGTTTTATTCCACAAAGTTCCGAAGCCCATTCAGGTGTTTTCGGCTGTCCGTCATAAGTTCCGAGTATATAGTCTTTCAAATTCTCTTTTGGATCAGCACCTTTAGGCATATGGTCAGCGTCGAAGCCAATTGTATATTTATCAAGGAAGTCCCACTTTACCAAAGGATTGGTCGGGGAATCTTCATCAAGAAGCGTATGCATGATTCCAAATGCGAGCGCATCGTCCGTTCCAGGTCGGATCGGCACCCAATCAGCTTCAAAAACCCTTGCCGATTCCGAATACATTGGATCAATAGAGATGAATCGTGCACCAGCTTTTTTTGCTTGAAGGTAGTTGTAGGTGACACTTCCCATGGTACTCCATGCAGGATTGGCACCCCAAAGAACTATCAACTGGGAGTTTCTCAAATCCAAGCGGTCATTAATGCCATTGACAATTAAACCTTCTCCTACACCCATCTGTTCCCAAATCCATCGCCAGGCTCCCCATGAAGAACTTCCGTAGCAAGCTGTATATCCTCCGGCAGCTTTCATCACGTTGGTGATATTGGCATCTCCACCGGTTACTAACACAGATTCATTCCCATATTTCCCAGTAATCCTTTTAATCTCGGAAGCCACAATGCCAAATGCCTCGTCCCAAGAGATACGTACCCACTGATCACGACCACGGAGATCTTTTTTACCTCCTCCCGGCTCCCAGTTCTTCCTTTTCATCGGGTATTTCAGGCGGTCAGCACTGAATACCTGTTTCCGCTGGGACCGTCCCCTTAAGCAGCCGCGCTGTTGTGGGAAATCCGGACTGTCCTCGTGTGTATCGTCCGTCTTTTGACGAATGACCACCCCGTCTTTGATCAGGACTTTGTTTAAGCAACGGCTGCCACAGTTATGCCAGCATGCTGCCGTTTTCCATACCTCTTCATCCGATTTGCCTGAGGCATTTTTCTCTGCTTTCGCAACCAGCCCTCTTGTAACCGGGATAGCTGCCGCTGCTGCTGTAGCAGATGACCAGCCAATAAAAGATCTCCTGGACATCTTTAAGTCTTTTATTTTTTCTACTAAATCCAACATGGTGTAACCTCCTTTTACTCCTTTATTAATTCTATGTTCAGCAATTCTGATAGAACGCTAGAATCCATATCAATAAAACCTTCAAGAATCATTCCCATTCCTGCATAGAACTCAGTTTCTGCATGCTGTATAACATTCTTGGCGAAAGCTGGAGCAAATTTCCCAAGATGATTTCGCATAAAGTTGTTTTGTTCTTTTAATAGATAGATCACTTCAGGAACGGATGTGTCCACTATTGTGGCGCACGACTCTATACATAAGGAATTCAGTCGAAACATGAAGTCCAGTTCGAGACCTATATGGTCATCGGCTTCCATGTTATAATCAGCCGCTTGAAATCCATATTTTTGATACAGCTTCCTGACATCCATCGTTGTTTTTTGGAAAAGCAAACGATCAGTACGGAGGTAAACTGACTCCCATGGTGGAGCTGGTACTTCGAATGGTCCAATCAATAGTCTTGTATAATCCCAATGCAAATCATCGTAATCTCTTGAAGATATAATTGGTTTGGATTTCTCCAGGAAATTCGTTATAGATTTCACACCTGACGCAATAAGTTCTGATTCCTCCTGGAAAGGAAACGCATCCAACACATTCTCTTGTATGAATAACGATAGATATTCCTTTGATGGCTCCTCCATGAAAAACCTTCTAAGCATGTCGTATGCGATTTGCCGTGCATAAAAAAGGTCAACAATTTCTTCCACCTTTAACGCCTTCCTGGTTGCTTGCATATCAATCACCCTTTCTTCTAAATTTCTCCAACTCAGTTGGGTGTATGAACTCAAGATGTACTTCCCTAATCGAACGTCCATCTTCATCTATTTCAACGACATTAGATGACATGATAATAGGAATTTCCTTATTCCGTAAAAACGGAATGCTTTCAACTGGAAACTGCAGAAAATCATAGTCGCAATTCTCGATATAGGGGATTTTTTTCTTTTCGAGCACTTTGCGTACTGTTTTCCGGTCCTTACCAAACACCTTTGCGGTTTTAAAATAGTAGTCCACTGGAGAAAATGTATAAGTTTCATCAAGTACTTGGTTATAATTTTGCTGATAAATTTGCCCCGTGAACTTATTCTCCAGTGAACAGTAATGGACACCCATATTAAACTTTTTCTCGATAGCAAATCTGACAAGTTCAAGGCAAAGCTTCTCGCTTTCCGCTACCGCCAGACCTCCTGCATACCAAAAGTTATAGTAAATATCATAAGGTGGATTTTTCAGTTTGAATCCCCTCTCTTGAAAAGCATCAGCATTCCCAAGTGGAAAACAAAATTCAAGCAGGTTAATACCAAAGATTCCAACCTCTTCGAGAGCTGATAACAGCTCCTTCATTTCTTTTTCAGTGCCTGGTATGACCGGCATCTCAACCATTACATCTGGAATAAAGTCCTTAGCAAGCTTTATTTTCTGTAGAATGTGCTTTTGCTTTTGTTTCGAATCTTCCAATTTTATACTGAAGCGAATTTCATTTAACCCAGCTAACCGTAATTCTATAAGGATATCCTTTGTTAGAAGGTCACCTGCTGTGTATAACCTTGTATGAATGGCAGGGTTAAACTTGTTTGCCTTCCTGAAGAAATCAATCGTCTCTCCTGGATGAAGGAGTGGCTCACCTCCTGTCAACGCCAGGTGGGTAACGGTGCTTCCGCTATCGAACAGTTGGTCTAGTTCCTCCACGGCATTTCGTTGGTTTTCGTGATAAAACTGGTAATTGTCTTGGTTCTTATTGAAGCAGAAATAGCAGTCACGATGGCATTTCAACGAAACGAAATTTGTATAGCTTCCGACCCCGGTCTGGCATGCCTCACATGCGGTAGAAATCTTGCCATTTGAGACGACACTTTTGCCATTGTTACGGAAGGCTGCATCACAGCCTTTTAGGTCCTTGAGCTGCTTTTCTCTCTCAGTTTGGTCGGGTCTTCCCTCAAAAGTAAGACCAAATTGCTCAATATGTTTGAGTGTTTCCTTTTCGATATCTTTATAAATCCTTGCATACCTATTAAGTGATTGATTTTGTATCTTTTCTAAATCTTGCTCTAGTGTTCTAATCACTTGTTTCACCTCTATCCGTCATATTGTGAAACTTTTCACTTACAAGTACATTATAGGATTGATCGGAGCCCACTCCAATGTACGGAGAGTACGAATCTTTAAGTCCTTTTTTGTGTCTTTGCACAATATGATGGTGTCCAAATTGTGACTGCAACGTTGCAGTTAACTTTTACGTTTCTGTGAAACTAGTTGTTAAAGCTCCGGGTCTGCACTACCATGAAATTGAATTACAAAGTATATATTTGAAAGGATTAACCACATGGAACGATCCGCATGTATACCTGAAATTGCAACAGAATTAACCAGGGCAAGTCACGAAAATATAACCTTTTTAATCCAAAAGGTTTCTGACCTGTCTGGCAAAGCAGTTATTTTAACGAATAGCCATAATCAACTTATTTCGAGTGCATTAAAAGACCCTTATCATACTATCGGAAGCATTATGGCCATCCAACAATTGGAGCAGCATAAAGACCCGTCTTTTTCTCTTTACGAGCTGATAACCGATTCTTATGTCTATTGGGGTTGGGGAACCGTTGTTGCCTATGATAATAATATCCTTGGGTACCTTTACCTCGTAGATTCAGAGATTCCTATCATGGAGGTACAAACTCAAACGTTGATGTCGCTTGCATCCCTCCTAATAGCATCCAAACTACAAATGAAGCTTGAAATACGGCAAGAGAAGCTTAAGTTCAAGGAACCGTTCCTTTTTGATCTTCTATATGGGAACCTCAAGCAAAAGGACGAGATTCTTGAACACGCTCAAATATGGAATTGGGACTTTAGCCTTCAACAAGCAGTGCTTGTCTTTGCATTGAGGGATTTTAACCATTATGCGACAGATAAAAAACTAATAAATAAATTGCTATATATAGTTGAACGAACCGTTGTGGAGAGACAATGGGAACCTATAACCATGAAGCGAGGTAATCAAGTTTCCTTAATATTGACTGCCAAAAAAGAAGATCAGATGAGTTTAAAGGACTCAATAAGGACAATTGCAGAAATTATATTAAAGGAAATGGATAGACAAGAAACTGAACGCTTCTTTTCATGTGGGATAGGAAAAACCTACAGCGATCCTCGGGATTTATTTCGGAGTTTTCAAGAAGCAAAGGTTGCTCTTGAGATTGGAGAATTACTGGATATCCAAGTCCCCTACTTCGAAGAACTCGGACTAGAACGCATTTTATATAAGCATGATACCCAGGATTTGAAGGAGTATTATGAAACGATTCTTGGAAAAATGATTAATTACGATAGCATTCATCATACTGATTTCACGGAAACATTGGAAGCGTATGTGACCAATCAATTTGACATGGTTTCTACATCTCAAGCATTGTTTTTACACAAAAATACCCTTCGATATAGACTTAAAAAGATTGAAGAAATCCTGGGATACAAACTAGATGATATCAATAACAGGCTGAATGTTTCTGCTGCTTTTAAAATCAAGAAGATGAGAAAGATTTAACAAAGGGAGTGTAGTCATGGCGGATGGAATATACCGGAATACCTGTCCGAGAAACTGCTATGGTACGTGTGGAATTCTCTCTTATGTAAAAAACAATAGACTAGTTAAGGTAACAGGTGATCCTTCTCATGGTTTTACTAAAGGAAGTCTCTGTGCTAAAGGCTACGCCTATACCCAGTTTGTCTATAATCCTCACCGGCTGAAATATCCCATGTTGCAGACCCCTCGAGGCTCTGGCAACTGGAAGAGGATATCCTGGGATGATGCCTATACTATAATTGCGAAGAAAATGATCGAACTCCAAGTTCGATACGGATCCAACCTTGCTTCTGGATACAATAAATATTCTGGTAACCTTGGTCTCCTTCACTATGCGACTGAAGGGCTTTTCAACAGCATTGGTCCTCATACTAAACCAGTTGGCAACCCGTGTGCCTTGACTGGCTTGAATGCTCTGGAGCGGTCCTTTGGCAAGAAGTTCAGTGCAGTTCCAGAGGATATGGCTTGCTCTAAAATGATTGTCCTTTGGGGAGCAAACCCTGCCGTGACCAATGTGCATCAAATGAAGTTCATTTACGAAGCACGCAGAAAAGGCGCAATCCTGGTTGTCATTGATCCTGTCCTTTCTCAGACAGCGAAAAAAGCAGACTTATATATTCAAATTAAACCTGGTACTGATATGTGGCTCGCACTCGGAGTCGCAAAAATCTTATACGAGAATGGCTATGCTTCAAATGATTTTCTTAATGAAAGAGGAGAAGGCTGGAAGGATTATATTAATTTCATAACTCACAAGATTAGAATGCAGGAGATTTACGAAATAACAGGAGTCTCTCAAGAAGCTATTACAGAACTGGCCAGTCTGTATTCCTCTATTAAGCCCACCGCTACCTGGGCTGGGTTGGGAATCCAAAGAAACAGCAATGGAAAGGACAGCATCGAGGCAATTAACAGTCTTGTGGCTCTGTCCGGAAATTTAACCATTCCCAATGCAGGCTTATATTTTATGCATAATGATGTAGAACTGTTTCCTAACAGGCTGCTTAATCGTGAAGGGCCGCTAAATGAGCTTGTTCCAGATTCAAGGTCTGTTGATATCAGTGACTATGCTAACAATGCTCTTTCTTTCGATAATCCGCCATTAAAATTACTTTGGATTGCTTCACGGAATATCTTTACTCAAGACCAAAATCTGGCGAAATGGAAAGAGCTGTTTGATCAACTTGAACTTATCGTTACTGTAGATATGTATCTGACGAAAACAGCTATGGAATCAGATTTGGTTCTTCCCGCAGCTACCCATTTTGAGGAGGAAGACTTAAACATCGGATACTGGCATTATTGGATTTCCTTGAATCAAAAAGCAATTCCTGCATTCTACGAAGCTAAAAGCGACCTTCAGATAGCAAGAGAGCTGACAAGGAAGCTGAATCAACTTTCACCGGGTTTCTCTAACTTTCCATATGAGAAGGAACCAATAGAGTGGATTCGGGACGAAATAACACCTGAAATCATGCATCTTTATGGAATTAATCGTTTCGAGGATTTAATGACAAAAGCTCACCATAAAAAAGAGAAATTCACCTTCCCCTATGAAAGACAAGTATTCAGTTTTTTTTCACCAAATGAGAATAACAGTTTGGCCATTAACTCATCTGAGCTAGACAGCTATACACTGTTAACTCCTCAATCACTACTCAAAATCCATTCTCAATATGAGTGGGTATCATGGCTTAATTCAAAAAAAGATGAATCCATAATTGAAATATCCCCTGCAGCAGCAAGGAAGAACTGCATCGCAGACCAGGACAAAGTCGAGCTATACAACGAATCGGGCAGCATCATTGGAACCGCCAGAATCTCCACGCATCTACCTGACAACATTGTGCTAACCCATCAGGCTGGAAACAATCCTATTAACCAGTTGATCAGAAATAAAGAAAATGAAAAACCCGATAGCAGCACTTATTTTTATGATAGTATTGTGCATTTGAGGAAATGGAGGGAATGCAATGTTTAAACAAATGGGATTTTGCTTTAATGCTGATGATTGCATAGGCTGCAGTGCATGTGAAATTGCATGCAAAAATGAAAATCAGACTCCCTCCGGTATCAACTGGAGGACAGTAAAGAAAGTGAGTCCTGAATTGTTCCTTTCCGTTTCCTGCAACCATTGCGATAACCCAGAATGCTTCAGAGTCTGTCCACATAGAGCATTTACTAAGCGAAGAGACGGGATTGTGGAAATAAACCAAAATCTATGTGACGGATGTCAACTCTGTGTCGCAGCCTGCCCATACCATGCACCAAAGTTCGACCCTGAGTCCCATAAGGTATCCAAATGTCAGATGTGCTATCCACGACAGGATACAGGCCATTTACCCGCTTGTGTGGAAGCCTGTACAACTAATGCACTCAAACTCGTGAATCTGGGGGAATTTAACAACCCCAACATAGTAAGGTCTCTCCCAGGCTTTCCTGATATCTCGATTACGAGTCCGTCAATTGTTTTTTTTGGACAGAAGACGAGGAAGCGTTACTTTTTATCCCAGGGTAGACTGAAAACATAAGATGTTCTTAAACTAGCCCTCCTATTATAAGTACTAACCCGTTCCGTTGGGGGAGAAATTCCTATTACTAAACTTTTTGAAAGAATACTTTACAATCCTTCTTTTCTAGATTTGGTTAATAAGCTACCGAGGCTATGGGCAATTAAAAACTGAGCTGTGTAATATGTAGACATGATGAGTAAACTTGATTGTGGAACATCAGATACAAACAGATTCCAAGATAATATAGAATCGGATAGGACAAATAAAAAACTTCCTGCAATTGCCCATTTATTACCTGTCATAATGGCTGACCATGCCATAAGTGAAATCACAAAAACATATGCAATAACAGGAATAATGAGATTACTGTTTCCATTGTCCATCAAAGCTTTTACAAGTTCGTTACTAATTAAGAAAGAGTAAACAAATATAAGAATGATCATTGCGAAACGTGTTTTAGAAAACTTCCATGTTCTAATGAATCCGAATAAGTAAAATAGATGCCCTGTTAAAAATGCTGCTAATCCAAAGATAAAAGAACCTGCAATTAAGCCATCTCCCAACATACATATAAACAATCCAGTTATTATAATCCATTGAGCAGGTTTAGGATTAGTATTGCAATGTAGGTATGCATAAATAATGATTAAAACCATAGGAATGAGCTTAAAAGTGATTTTAACAGATGCAGGATCTTCGGGGATAAAAAAGATATAAAGTCCACTCATGAATAAGATTAGAAGAGGTAATACAAATTTTTTCATATGTACATCACTTTCTAATAATTTTTATTATATTTTATGTTTTATTGTAGATTAATAGGACTTTTTAAAAGAAACTGGTAATTATAACTTCAGTAGTAAGCCGATAGGGAAAGCACCTGTAACATTGGAATTGCATGGTTCATATGCTAAATCAAATTGGATTTTTATTACATTGAATCTTTTCCTTGATCTGCTAAACTTCCAATAGTGGAAGACGTGACAGCTTTATTCTGCTATTGCACCCTTATGTTTCAGTATTTATTTATAATCCCTGGCTATTGTTTCGACCAACACAAAAAAGAACCGACATTTACCAAGTCATTGCTTTTACTATAGCTTTTTATGCCTGATACCTTTAGCCTCCGTTAACTTTTGTTTATTTTGAAATCCATTCATATTGAATATCAGGTAAATTTTCTTCATTTCCGTGTCCTCTACCAATGATTTTAAATCCATTCTTTTCATAAAATCGTTGTGCATTTTCATTTACTTCAAATGTATATAATGTTAATCTCCCACTTGATATTACTTTTACTTTATCTAGTAATGATTGACCTATACCCATTCCTTGATAATCTGTATGAATATAAAGTTGGCTTATTTCCGTTTCATTAAAAGCAATCATTCCTACTACTTTATCGTCAATTAACGCTAAATTTATTTGAAACTGTTTAGGTAATATAGTATTTAAAAAATAAACGTGATTTTCAAAGCTATGAATTTCTTTCTGACCAATTGCCTGCTCCTTACTATCGCGCCACATTTTCACTGTTTGTTCAGCGTACTTTGAATTATACTGAGTAATGATGATTTGGTGTTGGTTCACTGCAATACCTCCTCATTTTTGTTACTGCTTTTTTGTTGTTTTCTTGTTATAAGTTCGATAAATACTACATATTATATTGTATTTAGCTTTTATGAATTTTCTTCCTACCTTCTTTCCCTCTACCGCACCGTTTTTTAAATAAAAAATTCGACAAAGAAAGGAGATTAATCATACTGGAACAACGCAACCATTAGTTCAAGAGTCACCCTTTATCTATCTTCTCTTTCCAATCCCAATATGTAGACATTAACAAATCATGTAAGAATTCCTCTCTATCTTCCAATTCCTCTATCTCGTCGAATGTACCTTCGATTAACTCAATTTTTTCGTAGTTAGAGTTAGGTATTTTACCAGAACCATCAATAAAATTAAACAAATCAAATAAGGGATACATACACGCATTTCGCATTATTTTTTAATAGAGCGAACTTGACTTTTAAATTTCTCGAAATTCAGTTTTTAGTAATGAATTTGCCTTTTGGGTATTGAGTGAAGTGTCCAAAGATATATATGAACTGTCTTCTTTATCAATTTTAAAAGGATTTACGGAGTAGTTGAATCCCAATTGTTTCAAGCGTCGATTATAGAAGGAATGGTAACTTACTTTCTTCGAAGGTCCTAAATGTATAGTACCTATAAATTTTATAGATATTAACTCAAGTATTGCAGTAGATAGATCATCAACGTGTACAAAGGAACGATACAAATTAGTCGCTGCCTTAACACTTTCCTTATTCGCTATTTTCTTAATTATACGGGCGGTTCTTTTTTCAATATTTGAAGAACCCCCATAAATAGGGCCAGTACGAATTATCATATGATCTTTATGGTGAGACTTTATGAGGCTTTCTCCTGTATATTTTGCATTAACATAAGCTGAAAGTGGAGATTCGTTAGGAAGTATTCCAATTCTATCTGTTTCTTTATAATTTCCTATACCTTCCGTAAAAACTGCATCTGTTGAAATAAATATTAGCTTTGTTTCTTTTCTTATTATTGATAGTAAATTTTGAAGTCCGCTATTGATTAATTCAATTTCGTTTTGACTACTCATAAGGGTCCAAACAATTACATCAGGAGCGGTTTTAGTTAAAACAGATAATAAAGAAGATTTATCAAAAATGTCTGTTTTTATGATATTTATTTCATTAGATACAGAGCGTGAAGTTCCATAAACAGTTATGTTTTTCTTATTTGCTGTAACCATTAAATTCGAGCCTAAGAATCCTTTTCCACCTAAAATAAGTAATTTCATTTTTCCTCTCACATTCTTTAACATTTTCCCTGCCTTTTAGCTAAATAACGAATTCAACAAAAAGATGCTTTAATCCTTCTTGGATCAAAGCACCCTTAATTTCATAACAGGCCATAAGCCCGGCAATAAAACTTTAATGTTGTTCATCTTGTTGGCATAACTCTTCGGCAATTTGTTTAATTCGATCCTTTGATATGCCATTTTTTTGTTTTAAAGCTAATGGATGTTCAGTCGGCTCTAATTCTATATAAGGAGCTGCACCTGCTGGTCTGGTATGAACAATCGTTTTTAAGTTAATTGTTTCAGGGCAGGGATGTTGATCATCCCAAATAAAAGAGCCATTGGCGTCCATTACAGGAAGTTCGATACATCCACGAATAAAGTAATATTCATCGTCTATGATACACAAATCATCATACAATTCTATCCTATCTTCTTGCGCCTATTAGTGCCAGATAAAGAAGATAACTTATGGTGAATTATATGAGAACATACTCCATTACATAAAAGATTATTTATTTATTTATTTAATATTATTCTTTATCGAAAGAGAATTAAGGATGTGACGGCCGGTAAATATAAAAGACCAACAGAACTACAAATTCATCTCATGTCCTTTCTAATTTTAGTTTCCCTGATGTTTGTATTTTCGAGTTTATTATAATTTTTTCCAAAGATTCTTTAGTTAAGGGTAATGTTCGGCCGTTGTTCGTGATTTTTTTCCATGATTGCGGGTCTTTTCGGTATATTGTTTCTGTGACTCTGTATATGTCAGTCTCTTTTTCCAATGCTGCAAGATAGGTTTTCTTTATTTGGGAGGAAATCTGTTCTTTTGCCAGTTGATTTATTTCAGCTTCTGATAATTCCTGATCAATCTCCGAAAGGGTTCCTTTTGCTTTTATTTCCACTGTAAACGTTAGTGAACCTTTTTTGATTTTCGGTTTGATTTTTGTCTTTACATTACTAAATACGATAGAAGCGGCCTGCATACCGTCCTTCTTAATAAAAACACTGTTCCTTTCCCCTTCTTTTATCCAGCTAAGACCCTTTATTTTCTCTCCTGTCAGTCCCCCTTTATACCCGCTCTTGCTATAAATATCTATCCCATTGATTCTGTAAGCCGGTACTGCTTTATCCTTCTCCACCCAATAATTATCCAAAAGCTCTATTCTTGGAATCGCTGAAGCATGGGCTGGTTCGTTTAATTCTACTATGAATTTTTGGAATCTTTTGGGCTCTACAAAGGAACTTTGTTCATAACTGGTCCTTGGATCTGAAAGCCTTGTGAACATTGGTGATATCCCAAGCACAGGGAAAGTTCTCAAGAATTCCTTTATCGGAGAATTTGTGCTGGAAACCCAAATTGTATATCTTGTTTCCCTATACCGGTTGATGACATCCATTGCCGATAATACAATGTTTTGTTGTTTTAAAGCTTCCTCTGTAAAAATAATGGAAGAGAGGTGTCCCCAAAATATCCTTTGAGGCACATTTTTATAAAAATCAAAAATAGCAGCATCAACCGTATTTCCTTTTCCCATTCCGACTGTACCAGGGGAAGTCTGCGTACCTCCCCCACCCTCTCCCCTTCCAAGGCCGCCTATATTAATAAGTTGGGCATATACCCGATACTCTTCTTCTTTGTAATCTATACCCAGGGCATGAATATACAAAATTTTATCAATTTCATTGGTATCCCAGCACGCAGAAAGCAAAAGCGGAATCATTAAGACGGCAGCCAACTTCTTCTTAAACATTGGGTATCACTCCTGTTTAGTAGAATCCTGGGGTTTCAAAAACTGTGGCCTGGTTTTGTTCCACTTCCAGGGGATTCTGAAGAACGTATTTAATAATGATTTTGGCTCTTCCAGCATGAATGGAGCCAAATAAGGGATTCCAAAGGGACGAAGCTGTGCTGTATATATAAGCACGAGGGCAATAGCCAGGAACACTCCCCAAAAACCCAGAGTGCCTGCAAGAAAAAGGACAATGAAACGAAAAACACTTATTGCACCGGTCAAAGATTGATTGACAAGTGTATAGGTAGCTACCTCCGATGTAGCAATTACAACCAGCATTGCAGGGTTAGTCAATCCAGCTCTGATGGCAGCGTCACCAATAATCAATCCCCCGATAACACTCAGGGTCTGACCTATAGCTAGAGGCAGTCTTAAACCTGCTTCTCGAAAAAGAGAAAACAATAACAGCATAATCGTTGCTTCCACTGCGGAAGGCAGCGGGACACCTTTTCTCGATTCCACCAGTACTGCTAATAGTGTAAAAGGAAGCTGGTCTTGATGGATTGTAATGAGGGCAATCCATATACCAGGTAAAAAAGTCGATATGAAAAGGCCAATAATCCGCATGATCCTTTCAAATGAGTTATATAAAAAATTATATTCATTATCTTCCGCACTTTTAAAAAGCATGGTTAAATTGCCTGGACCAATGGCGATCGTCGGAATTCCATCAATCAAGACTAAAAATCTTCCCCTCAGCAAACAATCGACAGCAAAATCTGGTCTTCCGGTATAATCCAAAATCGGAAGCAAATCAATTCCTGAATCTGACAGAAGCTCTTTTAGTTGATTGGAGTTTACAATCCCATCAATTTTGATTTTTGAAAGACGTTTTTGGATATCGTCTTTTATGTCTTCGTTGATAATATCGTCTACATACAGCAAGGCAACCTTCGTCTGTGTCCGCTCACCAATGATATAGCTTTTGCATATTAAGCTGTTGGTCCGCAGCCTCTTTCTTATCAGGGCAATGTTGACTCCAATCTCTTCAACGAAACCATCCCTTGCTCCCTTAATGCTGATTTCAGTATTTGAATCCTGTGGATTTCTTTTCGGGTGGTCAGAAATATCAACAGTAAAAAACACTCGTTTGTTAATATAAATAAAAATTTCGCCATTGAAGACTCTGGGAATCAATTCTTTAAGATCCTTTAAACTATTGGGAGGAATGTCCAGCCGCTCTTTGAAATCATTTAGGTTCATTCTACCGTCGCAGCGCTCCTCAAGGATCTTTTTAAGCGAAGGAATCAAAATTGTGTCATATTTCCGCTTATCGTAAAGCCCCTGGCAATACAACAGGTTCATGGCACAGCCCCTCTTAATTATGATCGTTTGATGGCTGACATCATCGCAGTCCTTGAAAAGGTCCAATACACCGGCAAAATCGAGTTCTTCCAACTCTTTCGAGAGGCCCTCTTGATTATCCTTAGTATGCTTCACAGTGTCTTAGTCCCCCTTTTCTTAGACTTAATCAATACATAAAAGCACAGGGTCAACGTATAGAAAAAAATGAAAAGAGTCGAGATCGGAAGGAAAAAATTTTTCACAAAAGTCAAAAATGCCAAATCGCTCAAAGGATTCAACAGCACTGAAAAACTCAGGAACAAAGCTATCATAATTTGAATGATCACTCTCTTTTTGCCTTTGAAGTTGAATACCTCAGGGATTAAATAAATCGTTAAGGAAATCCGAATAAAGATTCCAACCATCCATTGATATATAGAGATGAAATCCAAGTGTTCCAGGTATCTTCCCAGGCTTAGCATAGCCCATTGCTCATAGGCAGGGAAACGCTGCTTGGAAGCTTCCTCGGGGCCAAATATAGCGATTGACCCCATGAGCGGACCAAGTGTCAGGATAATAAGGACACCACCGGTTCCTAAAAGATATCTGAGATTGAATTTACCTTCTATTTTATGTTGGAAAAGAAGGATGAGAAATAACTCAAATATACCAGCTCCGGCTGCTAAACTGCCTCTCAAGGCAGGAAGCCAGCCATTTTCAAGGAAGGGGAGCAATAAACTGTAATTCTTATGCGGGATATTACCGAAAGCCACCGTAAACCCAAAGATAATGACGGCAGGCAGCAATATGCCATTTATGACCGAAATACTTCTTATCCCATTCAAGGCAGGCAACAAACATATGACTGCTAAAGAAAAACTTAAAACGAAACCAGGGGTTCTTGGCAAATAGGTCGTCGCGGCCCATGAGACAGTATCGATAAAAGAAACCGTTGAGGCAGCAAGCAAGAATAAAGCAACCAGTGCGCCAAAGAAATAAGCCAGCACCTTGTTTCCTTTTTCCTTGATCCACATAAATAAATGCTGCTGTTTTGTCTTCCGCTGTATGCAGTACACAATGAAAATCCATCCCATAAATAAAAAACCAATCAAAAGAACAGAAATCCAAGCATCTCTGCCAGCCTTGTCAAGAATCGCAGGAATTACAATGACATGTGAAACAATCCCAGCAGCCGACATAATCATAAAAAGACCTAAAAAGGCATTAATTTTGTCATCCGCATTAGAGCTCATAAAAATCCACCCAAATTCCCATATGTTTCATATTAGTATTTGGAAAAAATTAAGAAAGTATGTATTGGAAAAACGGGGAAATGGCGAGACGATTATTTAGGTTGAAGAGGAGCGCATAAATTCCAGGTTTGGATTTGAAGTAGAAATAAGAATTTGAGGACATTCACCCCGGAAATCTGCATCCGAAAATGCTAGGGATATAGTTTATAGGTGTTGAAGTATTTGTTTTAGAAAATGACTCAACTTTTTGGGGGCTTAGGTATGAAGAAACTTATGATTACTGAAGAATCTTATAAACATTACTGCCACGTTCAATTAGGAATTCAATCAAAACCACCAGTGTGAACTGGTGGTTTGCTCTGCGGCTGAAAGCCTCTCTTACCGGCCTTGGCCTTAAAGGCCCGCTGAAAGGGTTTCCCTTCTGCACCACATTCACTCACCAATTCTAAAGAATTTCTTTATTTATTCTTATTTTTTTGTCCTGTGAAAGGATCAAACTCTTCGAACAATGTTAACTGGTCAGCTTGATAGTCTTCCACGAGCTGATTTCGAATGTATTCTTGTATTTGCTTTTTGTTTCTGCCTACTGTATCAACATAGAAGCCTCGGCACCAAAATTTCCGGTTTCCATACCGGTATTTTAAATTGGCATGTCGATCGAAAATCATGAGGCTGCTCTTTCCTTTCAAGTAACCCATGAATTGAGACACACTCAATTTCGGCGGGATACTAACTAACATATGAATGTGGTCCGGACAGGCATTAGCTTCATGGATCACAACACCTTTTCGTTCACATAAATCTCTGATAATTTGGCCTATACTCTTTTTATATTTTCCATAAATGATTTGTCTTCTGTATTTTGGGGCAAATACTATGTGATACTTACAATTCCATGTTGTATGTGCTAAACTGTTCATGTCCTTCATAGGGCATACCTCCTTCTACGGTGAGATGAAGTGGTCGGGAAACCAACTTTATCCTACCATGAAGTGAGGTTTTTTTATTACTACCACGCTATAAGCTCTCTGGAACCCCCGGCATAGCCAGGGGTTTTCTAACACAGTAACAAACAAAAAGGTGCATTAATCCTCCTGGATCAACGCACCCGATTGTTTAATAGACGTCATGCTTTCTCTCTTTCGAAAAGCTAAATAATGCTATTACCAAACAAATCATACTCAATGCCCAAACAGCTCCAGAAATACCTATCTGGAGTGAAATCTCTTCTGAAGCCATCGGATGATTATAGTCAAAGACAATAGCCTTTAATACAAAATATGCTGCAACAGAAATTAATAGAAAATGCAGCAATGTCCAGATATATCCTGTACTTTTATTTTTATTTTTCATCCAAAGGAACACAGTAACTAAAATTGCAATCCCCATAACAACAGACACCCCACCAATTAACAAACCCATAACTTCCTGTTCTAACGGCATAAAATTACACCTCTACATTAAATTTCTTCTTCAACAGTCATGCTTCATTAGTATAGTTCGCCAGCTTATTTTGAATATAACATCCTCACCGCAAGGACTTATTCAAACCATGCCCCTACTAATATTCATCTATTGTTGCACCTATTACAGAGACTCTAATAATATCCAAATTCAGAAATCTTTCCAATTCCTGAGGTGTCCCACTAATTACAGCTCCACTAATCTTTGTATTTTCACCTGGCAAGTCAGAGTATGGATATTCTTCTGCAACTCTAAAACCATAGGCGTTATTCCCATTTAGAACTTTTATTGAATCAGAATCTTGCATATCCTCTATTTTATCCATTTGTTCCTTTGTTTTTGAATTGACCCATAACCAATCAACATTCTTATACCCCAAAATTTCACCTAATTCGCTTAGAGTCATCGGTTTATGAAAGGAAAGGGCTACCTCAATTAACGTGTTATCATCTAACCCTGTGGCTATCTCTAACTCTTGTGGTAAAAAGCTGTATTCTATTTTGGGATAATAAAAGTCAATGATCCGTTCATTATTTAGTTGATTGTACCTGACCACCCTTTTTGCATCTTCATCCATTTGATTTATTTCAGTCATTCCGCTCCCACGATCGATTATTTCTACTCTCCCTATTGCAGGATATTTCTTCGTCTTTGTGTCCCAAACGAATTGTCTATTTCCTATTTGTTTATAATAGATAGTTTCACCCTCTGCACTAAAAATATTATAACGATACCTCGTACTGCTATTCGTATATCCTGCCCCTTTTACAAGTCCTCCACGAGCAAATCTAACCTGAGGTGAGTTTTCCGCTTGTATTTTTTTATTTATGAGATACTCTGTCCCTAGATGAATGATGACAATACAAATAATCACTGTAACGATAGAAATGAGTGTGTATAACCCGAATTGTTTCCATCTGGTTTTTTTTATGGTCCGTTGGAATAAAGAATCGCTTAAAAAATCTAATTCTGAGTTTTGTTTAGAGTTCCTTTCATCGTTCATAATGAGCCTCCTTAAAACATTTTAATAAACTTTTTCTAGCCCGAAATAAATTCATTTTTACTGAACTTATGCTTATACCTAGCAGTTGAGAAATTTCAGCATATGATAAGTCAGACTCATACTTTAACAGAAGCAGTTCTGAATAAAGTGGTTTCAGACTAACAAGTAATCTACTAAATTCCTCTGCACGCTCTTTGGCCAGGATAATAAATTCTGGGAGTTCTTCGACTTGGTGCCCAACTCTATCTTCTTCAAAATTCAATATGTATTTTTTGTTTTTTCTGCATTGGTCATAAAAATAATTCAATGCGACTCGGATTAACCAACTTCGCACTTTATTTGAACGAATAGAATCAGCATATGTAAGGTATTTGAATGCTGTTTCCTGTACTGCGTCTTGAGCATCCAGGTGTGGCACACCTTTTTTTACAAGGTATTGAAAAACAATATTAAGTTCTCTGTTTAGGACTTCATTATTTAATGGTTCTTCCATTCTCCCTCCTCCTATGTTTATACGACGTTTAAATGTAAAAAAAGTTATCAAAGTTTAGGCAAAAATATTCTGTTAAAGAAAAACTGCAATTCTGTCAGAAAAATTGCAAGTATTTAAAGCCCACTAAGGTATCCAGATAAGCCCAATTACTTGAAGAAGTAGTAGTGTTCCATAACGAAATTTAAAGGTCCACTCTCATTTCTAATAAGAAAAAAGAAAAACCACCTGTGGTGGCATCTTGTTTCCTCAGCTATTGCAGTTTATTTGTATAGATATAGAACAGGGATAACAAACAAAATTAAAGTGTAAATTAACACTTCTGCATCCTCAAATCCATAACAAACATAAAAACCAATAGCATGTCACAGTATTATTTTCTTCTTGTGTTCCTGCCCCATATGTTCATTAAGAAATCCAATAATAAAGGTGTTTTATCCTTCATGGATCAACGCGACCGTTAATGCAATAACAAATTTCACTTAATGGTTGAACGGTGAAGCATCATTTCTGAATTAAATACTACTTCTTTTTCAAAGTAATCGTCTTTATATCTGAATACAGACAACTTTAAATTGGTACCTTTTTGCTGAAAAACAATAGCATTCTGGTTTCCTTTTTCATTTACTATATATAACTCAGCTAATCCTTGTACATGGTCATCGAATAAGATGTATTGATTTTCACCATCTTTAACAACTAACTGCCAAACCTGACTATCATCCCAAAGATACTGACCATCATTATCTGGGTGAGTTTGAGGAGCTGGAGAAACATTTAAAATAATGCGTTCTTTCTGACCATCTCCATCAACATCTTCTTCAACATCCTCCAGTGTTAAAACATCCTCATAAACTTTTACATCTCCGTTTTGAATTTTTGTGATGTCATTCTCATTAGTTGTTGCTTCTTGTGAGCACCCTGTTATTAAAATTAAAAATAAGAAAAGACATATACACTTCTTCACGCAAAATCCCTCTCTTTTTAGATTACCTCTTTTTACCATTATATAGGATTTATTTGACGGGAGTTTGAATTTTTAAAATTTTTATGGATTTTATTCATCTCCTACTTTCAAAGATGAAAGCTGCTAATGGCAGTAAGTTTTTTTCAAAAGAATTTTACCCCATAGTCTTTGAACCTTCACTAATTCTTTTTCATTGAATTCCATTCTATAAATATCAGGCTTTGATGTGCTGTGTAAAAAGTTTAAGTCATAAAAGTTATCGAAATATCCCATCATCAAGGTCATAACAGCTCCGTGAGTACCTATTAATATTTTTTTATCCCTAAAGGTTTCTAAAAGTTCTTTTAAGACTTTTATAGCTCTTTTTTGGCAATCAGCATTTGATTCTCCTCCCTCTAAAGAGAAATCAGGCTCGGAAAATGACTTTTCCAAAAGTGGACCTAATTCTTTATCAGAAAGACGATTGCCTTCAGAAGAAAATATTCTCTCTTTTAAATCTTCAAACACTAAAACTTCTTCCCCAATTTGCTGAGCTAAACTTTCGACAGTTAAGATTGAGCGTATGTATGGGCTTGAAACAACTACATCAATTTCTTCATTCTTCAATATGTCATTCACTCTCTGAGCATCTAAATAACCTTTTTTAGTTAACCCTCTTGTTCTTTCATTACCTTCTTTTGGCGATTCACCGTGTCTTACCATATAAACAAAGGTACTCATAATATATTCTCCATTAAAAAAGTTTTAAAAAACATTAGCTTGTTATGACAGAAATGAAATAACCCTTCTCAAATGAAGGGCTTTGTAAGGTATATTGAATTTTTCAGATTGCTTTCATGCCTTCTAGGATAATTTTTGCATCAGCATTCAGATATGCTGGTGTATCTTTTCTAATCAGTAAGTTGGGATGGTCTTTTACAATCATTTTTATTCCTCTAACGTCGAACTTATTTGCGTAGGTATTAATTGCATTAATGATAGCCATATCCTTTCTTGTCAACGGCTGTCCATCATGAGCCTGCATTTGCAAGATAAAATCCAGTAACTCCCTTGCATTTTTATTTAACATATTTCTATGCTCATTTAAGATTCCAATGTTTTCTTCAATATAAACCCTTGCTATAGCAAGTTCCATTTCTTCTACGTTTTTGTTTATCTTTGCTGTAAGTGATTCTAAACTCAATGTATCCATCTCCTTGTTGGTGGCTACAGTGTATATCGGAATAAAAAAGATTTACTTTAAACAAGTCAAAATTATAGCCAACAAAATGGAGAGCTATTTTCCTTTCAGGATTTATCCCATAGAAATCTGCTAACTTTTTTAAAGTTGATCCTCTGTGATTTCCTTTGTCATTTTCTATATTGCCTAGAGTCCTGGTTGTCATATTGATTTTGAAACATATTCCTTTTGAGTCGTTCTGATCTTAACTGTGTACCTAAGCTCTCTTTATTCATCTGGAAATCTGTGTGTACCATATATGAATTATATCCCTTCATAAAAAAAGCCAGTTAAATTTTATCTTAACTGACCTTTTTTTACCACATGCTCTTAATTGAACTAAATTGTTTTAAATGCCAATGTATTTGATACAATTACAAATCTGAAATCATTCCGCCATCAACAACGAATTGTGCTCCAGTGGAGTAACTAGAATCATCAGAAGCGAGGTATACAACTAAATTAGACACTTCTTCAACTTCTGCCCTTCTTCTTAGTGGAATATCTTGTTCAAGTTGTTTTAGATATTCTTCAACATCTGGCTGGTCAGCCATAGGTGTTTTGATAATTCCTGGATGGACAGAATTAACACGGATGTTATATTGCCCTAGTTCGGTTGCAGCACCTTTTGTCATACCGGTTACAGCATGTTTTGAAGCACTATAAGCAATAGCGGTTGGAGCACTTACCAAACCATCTACGGATGAAATGTTAACAATAGAACCAACGCCAGCCTTTTTCATTGACGGAAGTACTTTTTGCATCCCCAAGAATACGCCAAGCTCGTCTACCTTAAATGTTAATTCGAAGTCTTTTACCGTTAGTTCTTCTAATGTTTTGAAGATACCAATTCCTGCGTTGTTTACCAGGACATTGATTGGTCCAAATGTCTCTTCGGTTTTTGCTACAATTTCTACCCAGTTTTCTTCACTGGATACATCTAATTTAAGAGCAATTGCATGGTCTCCTAATTCATCGGCCAGTTTTTGTGCACCTTCAAAATTAAGATCTGTAATCGCTACTTTTGCGCCTTCTTCCACAAATTTACGAGCATGCATAGCACCCATACCTTGTGCTGCCCCTGTAATGATTGCCACTTTTCCATCTAACTTTCCCATTTTAAATTCTCCTTTCGATTTTAAAAACAACTCCATGTTCAATTTGTATTATTTGCTTTAATGAACAATTTAATAATAATCCTATTATTAATTACTTTCAATTAAAGAGTCTCGAATTAAAGATATTTTTGTATACTAATACCCTTGTTTAGCTTTTTCCGTTATTGATAATTGGTGAATATGCAGCCAACTGCACAGCCTGCAATCAAGAATAATCATATTATTAGAGTTTGCCTAATCGTATATTGCTGACCATCAATAACTAAAAAGCATATTATAAACAACTTCAATAAAGCAGAAACCAAGATTGATAGATTTCGCTCTATTGAAGTTGTGTTTGGTTTATTAAGAATTCATTTTACTTCGTTTGGCTGTTAAAGCTGACAGCAATTTGCGTTCCTACTTTAGCATTGTGTTTTACTAATTCGATATTCGCATCAAGGCTTTTACCGTTTGTTAATTCTTTGATTTTTCCGAGCAGGAATGGCGTGCTGTCTTTCCCGATGATATGTTGTTCTTCTGCTTCTTTCACTGCTTGATCAATAATGGAATTGATATAGTCTTCATCCATAGCAAATTCTTCCGGGATCGGGTTTGCAATCACTGCTCCGCCTTTAAGGTTTAGTTCCCATTTTGTTTTTAATGTCTCGGCAATAACGTCGACAGAATCTGTGGAGAAGTTTAATTTATGTTCGCTGCTTCTCGTATAGAATGCTGGAAGGTACTCTGTTTCATAACCAATTACCGGTACTCCTTTTGTTTCGAGGTATTCCATAGTAAGCGCCAGGTCAAGAATTGATTTAGCACCTGCACAGATGACTGCTACATCCGTTTGAGCAAGCTCTTCGAGGTCAGCCGAGATATCCATGGTTCTTTCTGCTCCTTTATGAACCCCGCCAATACCGCCTGTCACGAAGATTTTGATATCCGCTAAGTCAGCACAAATCATGGTGGATGCAACAGTGGTCGCGCCTAGTTGTTTTGTGGCAACGATTTGCGCAAGATCACGCCTTGATACCTTTGCAACACCAGAACTTTTTCCAAACAATTCTAATTCATCATCTGTTAAACCAATTTTGATTTTCCCATCAATGATGGCAATTGTTGCTGGGACAGCACCGTTATCCCGAACAATTTGTTCAACCTCACGGGCCATTTTAACGTTTTGCGGATACGGCATACCATGGGAAATAATCGTGGATTCCAATGCAACGATAGCTTTCCCTTCCTTTTTTGCTTGTTGTACCTCTGCTGATAATTCAATATATTGTTTCATTTTTTAATTCCTCCATATCTAAGATAAATTGTTTTTGCGTTAACTCTTGTCTAACTGTATATTTTGACATGATCGTTTTATGGGCATTGATCAAACCTGACTTGATAATGTAGTCCATTTCTTTATTTTGTAACCAGGAATAAATGACTCCTGAGCAAAAGGAATCTCCTGCACCTGTTACATCTACAACCTTTGGTGTATCGATTGCCGGAAAGTAAGATAGCTCTCCATTTTCGACTCCCGCCATCACACCTTTTGAGCCATTAGTGACAATCACATTTTTCACACCTAATTCTAACCATTTCTTTACAGCATTTTCCCAGTCTTGAACATCCAGGATATTCATGTTCATGAATGTTTCGGTTTCATCCTTGTTTACGATCAGCCAACTGACACCATGCAGCGATTTTGTAAGCCTATTCATTTTTGGGGATGAAACAGGGATGATCACAAATGGAATTTGATGCTGAGAAGTGAAAGAACATAGATAATCAATCGTTTCACTTGGACAATTCAAATCAGCAACGATACATTTAGCTCTTTTGAGAATGTGGATATTACTGATTAGCAGTTCAGGAGTGATTTTTTCGTAAATATCCATATCCGCTAACGCGACTGATAAATGGCCATTTCGGTCCAAAACGGCCGTATAAGTTCCCGTTGAAGAATCTTCAAATAGCGTGACATACTCCAGATTCATGAACGGGGATGATGAATCATAGATTCCAATCCATTCAGCATCGTTTCCTCTTGCTGTTAAAAGGATGACTTCTTCCCCTAATCTGCCCAGGTTTTCGGCAATATTTCTGGCTACTCCGCCAACCGATGTAGAAGATTTGACAGGATTGGAAGTTTCGCTAGTTATGTCAAACTTCGCATAAAATTTTCGATCAAGATTGGCTCCGCCAATGCAAATGATAGGATTTGTTTCCTTGAATGCTTCGGCCATTTCCTTCGTCATTTTATCCCCCCTTCCCAAGTTCAAAACATTTGTTTACTTAATAAACATAAGTTTAGTATACGCTTTCTTTTTTATTTGTCAATGAGTTTAAAAGAATAGTAGTCTCTAGATTGAACATCAATTACTGGAAAATGCATTTTAATCGTCCCATTTTACAGGGGCTTTTTTGCCGTTGTTTTTTTGGTTATAATGGATTGATTAAAACAACTATCAAAAAAAACAATCAGTTGATTCTGCAAAAGCTTAACGAGATGAAATTAAATTTGAAAATCTATTCACGTTGAGTTGAAAAACTATGGTTTTTCGGGAAGTGAGGTTGTCTCATGGATAAAGAGAAGCAAATTTTACACCATATAAGAATGAATCCTTTCATTTCACAACAGGAATTATCAAGCAAGGTAGGGTTATCCCGACCTGCTGTCGCTAACTATATTGCCAACCTGACAAGGCGCGGAGAGATCAAAGGGCGCGGTTATATACTTGGAGAAGAATCGTCAATCGTGTGTATTGGCGGGGCAAACACAGACCGTAAAGCACGGACGAATCAGAAGGTACGCTTATATTCTTCAAATCCAGTAAGAATTACCGAAACATGTGGCGGGGTGGCTCGCAATTTTGCCGAAAATTTAAGCAGGCTCGGCGTCAGCACATCTCTAATTGCATGTGTCGGAGAGGACAAAGAAGGAAACTGGTTATTGAAGGAGACGAAAAGTGTTGGTGTCGATATTAGTCAGGTATGGGTATTGCCAATGGAACGGACAGGCAATTACACAGCATTGTTAGATGTTGATGGTGAAAGTATTGTTGCGATGGCTGACATGACTATATATGAAAAAATCACAACCTCCATGTTTGAAGAAAAATGGTCCCATATCGCTGCTTCACAGGCTGTTTTTCTGGATACGAATATTCCTGAGGACAGTATACGATATTTAATTAAACGCTGCAGAGATGAAAGCATTCCTTTATATATTGATCCAGTATCTTCAACGAAAGCACAAAGATTGCCTGTTCGCCTTGACGGAGTAGAATTACTGCTCCCGACCCGGGAAGAAGCCGAAGTCCTGTCAGATATGAGAATTGAATCTATCACGGACTGCCAGTTAGCCTGTGAAAAAATTAGGCAGCGTGGGGTTAAACAAATCATTGTAACACTTGGGAATGAAGGTGTTTTTTACTCGTCATCTGATGAATCCGGGCATTTGCCGCCATTTACAACTGACATTATTGATGTCACTGGAGCAGATGACGCATTTGCTTCATGTGCCATCTATGGGATGATGATGAAAGAATCGTTAATCGGCTCGTGTCAATTAGGCCTTGCTGGTGCTGCGCTTACCCTTCAAACTGAGGAATCAATATCCCCAGTTTTGAAGCCTGAAAAACTTCATGAAATCATAAAGATGTTTTCTAGCAAGAAATAACAGGTGAAGCAACAATATCCCTTCACCTATTCAAATATGGGTGACTCAAAAAGTTGTATGAACGACTTTTTTCTGGGTCACCCCTCCCTTGGTAAACTGTTTTTGACGCTTTCAATTTGCAGAAAAAAATAGAACAATCAGCAGGCTTAAAAAGCTCTCTAACATTTTTTTATTACTTTGTCGCCCCCATCGATTTTATTTCTATATTTAAGTCCATATCAATATTTGCTTCCGAAAGAGCTTTGCCCCAATCATCCTGCACTTTTTTGTAATGTTCATATTCATAGGCTCTTGCATAGATTCCAAGCCCGATGGGGTCAATTTTGTTGTCCTGGACTTTTTTAATGACTTCTTCGAACTTTGATTTCAATTCTTTCTCAATCATTTTCTCTAACTCTTCATCTTTTACACTGTCTTTAGGAAATAAGCGCTCTACAATATTAACACCCAAATTAATCTTATAATGAAAATGGAATTTCCCCTGGGCATATTTGGTCTTTACGTTAGATTGAACTCGCCTTACATCTATGCTTACTTCTTTAGTATTAAAAACCTCCATTTCATCCTCCAGCGCGGGGAGTTCCAGGGAATAGGTCAATTCCTTCTTCTTTTGATCCTGGAGGACTATGAGGAGAGCAGATTCTTGAATACTGAGCGTGTCTACAATCTTTCCCTTCTTATCCAACAATGATACCCCGACAAGTTCAAGGTCTTTTTCTTTTTTTATTTCCGATATAGACGGCGTCATTCCCTTTTCGTACATTTGCCGATGCAGCACCTGGAGTGTGGTCATTACAGTCTGCGTACGATCACTGTTTTTATCAATCACTTCTTTCAAATATAAAGGTAATTGCGGTTTATTATCGGGTTCAAAATAAATAACATCCGAGACAGGGCCATCCACCACGATTACCCTTGTATTCAAGGAAAAGGTGGGATTCCGATATACTGTATCCAGAAGAGAAAACCAGCCTTCATGTTTAAGTACGCGTTTTCCAATCAGTAAAATTTGAATTTTCGCCGCAGTGACTTCACCTGTGGCTTTCACATCAAAATATTTCCGGGATTCCCTGATTGATTTAGCCTTTACCTGATAGGTTTCTGTATTTTTTTTGCTCTCTTTATTGAATACTGGACTTGATTCAGAAATAATCAGGTTGTTATCGTCATCCAGATCAATACCAAGAATCAATGAAATCGTTAAATCTTCCAATGGAACATTGCCTCCACAACTTGTAAGCGTGGCAACAATAATCATTAATGGCAATGCGAGAAAAAGGCGTTTCATTTAGATGCCCTCCTTTGAAAAAGCCCTCGTATCCTTAAAATCCCCCACAAAAAAAGAGGAAAAGCAAATGCTAGAACCAAACTAAACTGTTCCGTTATTTGCTGGAGAAAAGTATTCTGATCGAGAGTTGGAGGAAACGCAATGACATAAATCCCTTCAATCAGTAAAAGCAAGAATAAGGGCCTATTGTTATTTTCATTTCCTGTCAGCCGAGTTGTGCAAAAAACCGTTAAATACATGAGTGGCAGAACGGTCGTAGACATTACAAACAAATAAAAGGAAAAAAAGACAATTTCCAATCTTTCAATAAACTTGAATTCAAGGACTTTCAATTTGGCAATAGTCGGTTCATTATAAGCCGTAATTTCATCCGGACTGAAAAAAGCAAAGGCACCTATTGTGATAGTCAAGAATGCGAGAAGCGATAAGCTATTGGCAATCACAATCCCCATGGATGCCTTCTCTTTCTTGTGCAAAAAGGGGTAAAGAAAAAAGGCAATTTCAAAACCTACGAATGAAAAGATGGCCGTTTTTGCAGCTTTAAAGATTGGGGACCATCCCTCCTTTATAACGGGAAGCAGATTAAGCCACTCGGCATTCTTCAAAGGAATTAAATAAATGGCCACCGTCCACAAGGTCATGAAAAAGACGAGTTCTGAATACCTTCCTAAAATGTTGATGTTTTTTCTGGCAATGAGATAGCTGGGGATTGATAACAACAAAATCGTTACATACACCTCAGTATGAGGCAGGATCCATGCCTGGATAAAAAGCGCTTCCCTAATAAATATCACATGAGCTAATAAAGCAAAATACAATCCAAACAGGATTGTTCCTGCTTTCCCGACCCATTTGCCAAAATAATTGGTTAATAAATCAAGAAGAGTCCCATTTGGGTGTTTCTTCATGATCTGAATGATCAATAAACTGGCAAGAGTTGATATTGACCAGGAAATGAAAATCGCAATCCAGCCATCTGTTCCTGCTTTCTCCGCTAGTTCACGGGGCAACGTCAGTACGCCAACACCCATTTGAACACCATGTATTAAAAAGATATATTGCATTAAAGTAATTTTATTTTTCATGTTATTCATTTTCTTCACCTTTAGGAAGGCGGCTATCGGCTCTTTTCATTTGTACGGCTCTTGTACTGAAAGGGCGCTTTTCGAGCGACCACTGAGGGAAGCGAATAAATAGATCCTTCCAGTCAGGAAAACGTAAAGGAGCAACCGGACTGCCATAAGGCATTCCCAGTGATTCGAGACCGATAAAATGGGAAAGTAAGATCATCAGTCCTACTATGATTCCGACGAAACCAAACAATGAAGCAAGAATCATCATCGGGAACCGGACAATCCGAATAGCTGAACCCATTTCATAATTAGGTATGATGAAAGAAGCGATTGCTGTCAAAGCAACAACGATCACCATAATATTGCTGACAATTCCAGCTTCTACGGCTGCCTGGCCAATGACAATACCCCCAACAATGCCTACTGTTTGCCCAATTTTGGCAGGAAGCCGAATTCCCGCTTCCCTGAGCATTTCAAGAGTCAGCTCCATAATAAAAGCCTCAATAAAAGGCGGAAAAGGAATCCGTTCTCTCGATTCTCCGATAGAAAATAACAGCTTCAGTGGAATGACTTCAAAATGAAATGAAATAGTAGCAATATAAATTGCAGGAAGGAAGATCGCAATGAAAAAGCCAATATATCTAAGCAGTCGAACAAAAGATGCTACCATCCACCGGTTACTATAGTCATCTACTGTTGTGAAAAAATTATTAAAAGACGCAGGTCCGACGATCACACTTGGAGAGCGGTCGACCACGGTTACGAATCTGCCCTGTAAAATTTCTGTTGCTGCGAAGTCAGGTCGTTCTGTTAATAAAAATTGAGGAAAGGGAGAGTATGAATGGTCTTCTATGTATTGTGAAAGTACCCCCGCATTGATGACGCTGTCGACATTCACCCTCTGTATCCGGTCCACAAGCTCTTTCAATATTTCCTGATCCGCTACATCCGCCAGATATAATATGGAGAGCTTCGTCTTCCCTCTTTCTCCAACTGTCATTTCCTTTATTTTCAGTTCTCGATTAGGAATTTGCTGACGGATTAATGCAATATTATCGCCGCCAGTTTCCGTAAACCCCACATGTGCCCCAGATAAATAAGTTTCAATAGGGGAGTCCTCCAGAGATCTCTTTGGAAATGCCGGCGTGTCATATATGTACGCCTCTTTATGGTTATCCAAAAATAAGACGCACTCGCCACTTAATATTGCACTTTCCACTTGCTTCCATGTGGCAGCCTCTTTGATATGACCAAGAGAGACCTTTATATCTCCCTCCTTCTTTTCTTTCTCTCCCTGGAATAAAAGCGGGTCCAATATATGATCAAAAACAACCTTACTATCGGTGATTCCACTTAAATACACAAGCGCAGCCTTATTACTGGTTTGCCTTATGACTAACTCCCTCACGACTAGATCAGGTGTATCACAAAAAATGGCTTGAATTTCAGCAGTATTCTCCTCTAATTTTGCACTTATCCGTCCCTGATTTGTTCCATATCTGGATTCAGAACCCTCTGATGCGTTATACTTCCGAAAAAATACCATGTGATATTCCCACCTAGTTGATGATAGTTTATTTTGTATCGTCAGTTGGCAAATCATACATGAATAGTAGTTACTGCACGTGGAAGAACATCCTCTTAGACACAAAAAAAGCCCATGTATACATGAGCTTTCTGAGTGTCTGTATATAAAAGCAATATTTTTGAATCCAAACTTATGATTTATCCAAACTCCTTTTACTATTTTGGATGCTCTGTGGCAGATTCCATCTAAAGTAAACTGATATGATTCGAAACAGAACGATGGCAATTAAGAGCAGAGTCGTGGCATACGGTCCCCGTATCAAACCTAATCCAATGGTGATTCCCGCGATTGCTGCCCATAAAGCATAAATTTCTGAGTGGAAAATCATTGGCGTCCGCCGTGCAAAAACATCCCGTATCATCCCGCCTCCGGTTCCTGTCATTACAGCTGCAATAATGACCGCTATTAGAGGTGCGTCAATGGAGACTGCATATTTTGCTCCTTGTATGGCAAATGACGCTAAACCAATCGCATCGAAAAATATTACCCATTTTTTAAAACGATTGATCCATTTATTATGGAGGATAAAAACGATGGTCATAGCCAAAAAGGCAAATTCGAATAAATAATCCTGCTTCCAAATATGTTCAATAGGCAGTCCAATTAACAGATTACGAATAATGCCGCCACCAAAGGCAGTAGTGAATCCTAATACATAAATTCCTATTAAATCATATTCTTCTTCCCTTGCGACCATTGCGCCACTTATAGCAAAGGCTAGGGTGCCAATGATGTTAAGGAATTCCCACGTCATGAGCACCCACTCCAATCTCTGGTTCAATTTTTAAGATAGACCTTACTATATCTCCTAATCTAATTCATAATAACCGCAAACAACATGTCCTACCGCTTTAGCTGCGACAAGCAGGGCATCTTCATCGATATCGAACTTCGGATTATGGTTGAAGTACGGATCCTCTACTCCTTTAGGTGTGCAGGCGATGTAAAAGAAGCAGGAAGGGAATTTTTCAGCATAGTATGCAAAGTCTTCGGATGGAGCCATTGCTGGGAATTCCTTCACTTCTTTTATATCTTTATCGTTTGCACTCTTAAGAATCTCTGCAACCTGTGCTGTTACGGCTGGATCATTATATAATGGCGGATAATCATTTAAATAAGTCAGTTCACAGCTTACACCAAATTCTTCTTCGATTCCTTTCACAAGACGTTTTACTTCTTTTTCAATAGTAGCTTTCGTTTCAACAGTCATATACCTGATATCACCTTCAAGTTCAATGCTGTCTTTAATGACATTGAAGGTTCCTTTTCCATCAAAGGATCCAATCGTGATCACCCCGATATCAAAGGGACTTAACCTGCGGCTGATGATTGTCTGAACGGCTGTTACAAAATGGGCCCCAGCGACGATAGCATCGTTCGCCAAATGCGGCGAAGAACCATGTCCGCCTCTTCCATTGATCTTTAATTTCATGTAAGCCCTGCCGTTAAAAGAATATCCAGAGTGATATCCGACAACCCCAGCTGGACCCATCGGCAGCAGATGGATGCCGAAGATATTATCTAAATCATCAAGTACACCGGAATCAACAATGCTTTTAGCTCCGCCTGGCGGTACTTCTTCCGCATGCTGATGGATGATTTTGATTGTGCCTGGTATTTCCTCTTTTAATTGAATAAGACAATCCGCCAAAACCATCAAATAAGCTGTATGTCCATCATGGCCGCATGCATGCATGACACCCTCATTTTTCGATTTAAATGGTACATCTGTTTCCTCGACGATTGGGAGGGCATCAAAATCAGCTCGCAAACCAATGTTTTTACCTGATTTCCCGCCTTTTATCGTGACGATGATCCCGTGTCCGTTTCCGACATTCGATTGTACCTCGACATCTTTTCCTTTATAAAAATCTAAAATATATTGAGCTGTTTTTTCTTCTTGAAAAGAAAGTTCAGGATATTCGTGAAGATGCCTGCGTATTTTAATGATTTCATCCTTACGCGATTCAAGCATTTCCATTAATTTTTGTCTCATGATCCTATCATCCCTTCTTTAACTTTTTAAAACTCAACAAAAAGCTTCGTTTACCAAGCATTATTCTGCAACTGGCTTTCGGCTGGTCCGAGATCCTTTGGCAGGAGCAGTCTTGCCGGCATCTCCCGGTACGAGGAAGATGATTGATAAAATCGAAAGTATCCCGAAAATGACGTTTACGATAATCCCAATTGAAGCTGCTGTTTCTAAATTTCCGTTTCCTGCGATTGCACCGTAGACGGCTGCAGATATAGCAACGCCGAAGGCACTTCCAAGTGAGCTAGCCATTTTGTAAACCCCTGCTGCTTCACCGACCTTGTCTGCGGGAGCATTGGAAACTGAAGTATCTGTTGATGGAGTTGCATAAATTCCAAGTCCAAGACCAAATAGGGCAAATCCAATGAAAACGGTAATGGTATAAGCAAGGTCTGGCAAGAATGTCAGTCCCATCATCGCCACGCCGACTGTTGTAATGAAGGCTCCCCAAATCATCGGTAATTTAGCTCCAACCTTCTGCAGGATTTTTTCACCTACACGAATCATGGCAAGCACTGCGACTAGATAACCGAGTGATAGCATACCGGACTGGAAGGAATTAAATCCCCGCCCTACTTGTACATACGTATTGGCGACAACTAGTGTACCTGCGATAGCATTAAGCAAGAAATTCGAAATCGTCGCGCCTGTATATGGTTTATTTTTAAAGACATCGAAATCAATCAGTACGACCTCTTTACTTCTTTCCACTTTGATGAACACAATGAAACCAATGATTGTAACTGCCAGAAGACCTAATGTAAGCGGGCTGGCCCACCCTAAATCAGCTCCGTAGTTGATAAAGACATTCAGAGCAATCATTGTGATGATAAAAATCGATAAACCTGTGTAATCGAATTTAAAACCGCCCACAGATTCTTGTTTACTTTCTGGAGTATCCTTCAGCAGGAACATTCCAATCAAAGCAAAGATGATAGAAAAAATGAAGATCCATCTCCAGCCCATTGAGGTAGCGATGGCGCCGCCTGCAAATGAAGCAATCCCAGAACCGCCCCATGATCCAATGGACCAAAAACTTAATGCACGCTGCCGCTCTTTTCCTTCAAAATAGGCTTTCATCAATGCAATGGTTGATGGCATAATAAATGCAGCTGAAATCCCTTGAATAATACGTCCAATAATCAGCATTGCTGAACCCTGGGCTAAAACAAGGAAAAGTGAACCGATAATACTTAATATAAAGCCAATGTACGCAATCTTTTTCCTGCCAATTTTATCGGCAAGGCCTCCGGCAGCAACAATGAACATTCCGGAAAACAAAGCCGTTAAACTAATTGCGATGTTTACCGTTCCAATTGATATGCCCAAATCCTGCTGGACTGCTGGAACGACATTGACAATCGCCTGGGCAAACAGCCAGAAGGTAATAACACCAAACACTATGCCTGTGATCATTTTATTTGTACCTTTATAACTTGTCTCCATGAATATAACCTCCTAATTCACATAAATGGCAATAATAGTATTGTCCCAAATTGAAATTAATTAAGTCAGTTTTTGTTCTGCCTAACGTTCACCTTCCTCCTGGAATGAACATCTTCTCTTTGTTCCTACAAGAAAATTGTAGTCCAAATCCTGCAGATTAGAGAGTCATTATTTGCTGTATTCCTTTTCGTAAAATGTAAAATATTTCACCACCACTAATTAGGGTAAAAAAAGGGAGGTCAAAATTTGACTTCCCTATGCGAAATCCTGGATTCTTAAGATGTAAAACAAAAAGCCATTGCCGATACGGCAATGACTTTCTGTTTTACATCGCTTTTCTTATTTCAAAAAAATGAATAGCATTAACTGTTAAATAGGAATAAAATGACCATTCTCCTGTGATGGTTTCATCATAAAGCTCAATATCTGGATGGCTTGTCCTATTGATGTAATCGATAATCTCCAGATCAATTCCATGTCTGCTGTTAAGATTCCACCATTTCGTATATAAAGCTCCGTGATCTTTATCAAAAATATATTTCCGAATTTGATATTCCCCTGCTTCAAGCCCAGCAATCTTGACCTGGATCTCTTTATTCAGCTTTTGCAAAAATGCTTCCTCGATGGAGTAATATGGATTTATCGTTTTACAATTCATCAACACCAACTGATAGCCCCGGTCTGTTTTGGTCATCAAATAATCAGACCCCCGGGCTATGATGGTCCCATCGAGCTTATTAGCAAACATCATGGCAAAAAATGCAGGTCTTTTCCCGCTGAAATAGTGGAAAAATTCCAATCCCTCAATACGGATTCTCTGTCCATTATCACTGCCTTCATGCAATGCAGTATTAATCCAAAAGCCGATGGACTCAACATCATTGGCTATATCCAATACACTTTTCAACACTAAGGCTGCACGAAAAAAAGTTCCATTTGTAAAACGGGTATTTCCAGAAAGTGTGTTCCATGAAATAAGGTGCATCGGTTTCTCAAGATGATGTTTTTTCAGATAAGATTTAATTTTCGCCGTGTTTTCCTTTACATAATCCTTTGTCAAATTAAAACGGTTATCACTCAATTCCTTGAAATCGATCATGTCATTCTGATTTGAATGATACGCAATGAAATCGATATGATTCCCTTCCGTCAGTATCCATTTATGGGGTTCCTTCGTTTTCTCTTCTTTAAAAGAGAAAGGCAAAAAAACACCCACATGAATGTCCGGTACCAGTTCTTTCAGCAAATCGTACATTTTTAAATAGACACGTTTCAATTCCAAAGCTTCAGCACCAGTAAAATAGGACTCATAAAATAAAAAATGCCATGTTTTCAGATAGGAGGCCCCATATACTTGTAAACAATGCTTCATAAAACCATAGAGCTTTTGGAAATAGAATTCTTCATTCTTGGTAATTTCCTGGTATTCAATTCTTACAAAAAGCGATAGTCCATTTTTCTTCATGAAATTCAAGGCAACATCTGATTTAAAATAAGGGGAACTTGTGGCAATTTCTTCATCTGTTTCAACTTCTGCCGTAATCGTCTCCCCGCTTAATAAATGGCTGATTCCGATATAATTAAGACGCATATCATCTTTTGTCATTAGTATTTGCGACCTGACATCTTCTTTTTGCAGTTCCTTTAATTCCCGGACAATCAGTACATGATCAGGGAGAGATAGGTTTTGATTGATTGTATCTGTTACTTCAAGCTGCAATTCTTCAAACCGGGTCTCGGTGTTGGTATATGATTGGTCATGTTTGGTCAGTACGCTTCCCAATTTGGCCAGAATTTCAGGAGTATTGACCAGGGTATCAGTATCTTCAATCGACAGGCTTTGAAATGAATCGATTTGGGCTTCTGAATGATTCTCCCGGTAAATATGAGGAGTCACTTCATACTTTTCTTTAAAAAGCTTGGAAAATGACTTTGTATTCGCAAAACCATTTTTCATTGCGATTTGTGAAATCGTATCATCTGTATACACTAAATCTTTCACACTGTGTTTCAATCGGATTTCCATTAAAAAGCGATTGAAGCCCATGCCCATCTTCTGCTTAAAATAGCGGGATAAATACCCTGTTGAAAGATAGAACTTTTGTGCCATATCTTCTAATGTAATCACCTGATGATAATTCTTCTCCAAATAATCAACCATTTTTGTCAGCCGGATATCGTTTGCATCGATTTTTTCGATGGCCGTTCCTCTTTGCTTAAACCTGCGAATCAGAATCAGCAAAATGTCACATATATATCCTTGCATCTCGATTTGATAGCTTTCATCTTTTCTGCTGTAGGTAATCATTAATTCAACCAGCAATTTCCTCATTTTATCAAGCATGATTTCTCTTCCCATTTCTATTTCTTGAGAAAAGACCTCAAACCGGCTGTTCCGGTATTCTGGATAGTATCGATCCATAAATGAGTCCGATATATCCAGCACTAACACCCTATTAGCTTCATTTCCTTTCACCTGAAAAAGCTGATTTCGATTAATGACAAGCAAATCCTGTTCCTTTAAAACATAATACCGGCTATCAATCTCAACCATTAATTCGCCGTCAATCACAAAAATGAATTTCAAACCCTGGTTCACTTTTGGGGATAAAAATTGAATCTTCTTCAAAGAAATTTGAAAATCGGTCAGCGGCTGATTCATGTGTTCACCTACTATCTAATTAACGAATGATCTTGCCAGTCCGTACGGAAAATTATTAATGTTTTAGATAAAACCTATTTTAACACATAAAACATGTCCCTTTTTCACTTCAGATTCCTATAAGGTAAGTACTATTCATTTATATTTAAACATTGTTGAATTTTCATACATAGGATTCAAAAAAGACTGCAGTCCGACTCTGTTTTAATCGAGTCTGCCTGCAGCCTGAGTCTAAATATCCATTCTCTTTACACATGATGAAACTTATAGGTGAATGTTATTTGCATCATTTACAATCCTTCTGATTAAGTCTTCTGCCGATTGCGTTTTAGCAAGTCTTGGACTCTGGCCGGACCATATTGACATAAATTCCGGATTGTTTTGTGCTGCTGAAGCTTTTCTGATTGATTGTGTAAGTGCATTTTGGACTGGGAATTGAGGGAATGGAACCTCTTTCTCCTGCATTTCTTCTATAAACCGATTTTTCATGCCTCTAGCCCATTTGCCGGAGAAGGCATTTGTTAACACCATCTGATCTTCGGAGGCATCCAATATAGCATTTTTATAAAGTTGATGGGCTCCGCTTTCCGTACATGTTAAAAAAGCTGTGCCCATTTGAACAGCCTTTGCACCTAAGCAAAGGGATGCCATTAGCCCTCTTCCATCCATGATGCCGCCAGCAGCAATAACAGGAATTTTCACATGGTCGGCAACCTGAGGAATTAACGATATTAGACCTATGAGACTTTCCTTATCTCCGCTGATAAAATTCCCCCGATGGCCTCCTGCTTCACTGCCTTGCACAATCACGGCATCCATTCCGCTATTTTCAGCTTCAATTGCTTCCCTGACTGTCGTGGCTGTTCCCAATAAAATAATATTGTGAGTTTTAAGTTCTCTTACGATTTCCTTAGGAGGCAGTCCAAAGGTAAAGGAACAAACCCGGATGTTTTCATTAATAACAATCTGAATCAGTTCTTCAAATATTTCGATATTCATCTTGTAATCTGGAAGATCAAGCTGTCTTTGGTCCTCAAGTTTCAATTTTTCGCGTATAGGCTTCAGGGCATTTTCAGCAGATTCAATTTCATCCGGCGTAACATGAAATTCATTCGGCACGAAAAGATTAACACCAAAATTTCCGGTAGTAAGCTGTTTGATTTCCTTGATTTGTTCCTGCATTGCATCAGGAGACATATAGCCTGCCCCTACCATTCCAAGGCCTCCTGAATTGGAGACTGCTGAAACCAGTTGTGAAGTCGTAATGCCTCCGGCCATTGGTGCCTGTATGATCGGGTATTCAATATTCAAAAGCTCAGTCATTTCATTTTTCAGCATTGAATTAGCCTCATTTCTTTTGAACTTTATCTATTAATCAATTCTATACGTAAAAAAAATCCCCTTTTTTGAAGGCTAGTTTTAAAAAAGCCTGGTTTCGTAACGCTCGTTTCGTAAAGTTTGTTGTTTTAGATTTTTTTAAAGGAAACTAATTTTTACTATTCTGTAACTTTTGTGTTTAATTTTCGTATGGATGATTACTTGAAATGGAGGTATTAAAATGAAGAGAGGTTTTAAAACTTACACTTTTATCATCCTATTAGTTCTTGGTACGATATTCGTTTTAGACTACTTTGACATTTCTCGATTGGTAAATAACCTTCAAAATGATAAAAATATACTAATAGAAAAAGTGTCTCGCTTAGAGAAACAAAATCAAAAGGGTTCTACCGAGACGGAACAGTTGCAAAACGAAAATAAACAATTAGGTGAGCAAATTTCTCAATTAAAAGAGGAAGTTAAAGAATTCAAAACGTTCATTCAATACCAAGATTTAAATGATGCGATTAGCACAGTTAACTCCTATAAGGCAGCGAAAACATTTTTTCAAGCAAATAACTATATAGCCTTTGATGGTACTGTAAGTTACTCATATCTTGACCTTGAAGGTAATTGCCCTTGTTTTTTCAATTTTGACGGGCTAGGATTTGAATGGAAACCTAACGTAGTTGGAAACCTTAGTGAATTTAGAACGGAAAAGGGGAAAATCATTCTCATTTTTACTTCAGTTCAAAACGAACATACTGCTTATCAATTTGTAATGACCAAGGCAACGGGATTGAAGGAAAATAAATCCTCGCCTATTGGATTCGATTTAGATAAGGAAGAAAAATGGAGAATTCTAGAGATTAAAAAATACTGAGATAGTTCGGTGAGGATCAGGACCATAAATTTATGGACCTTTTAAACTGCCCTTAAAATTTCCACTGTGGTTTTATTCGATTTTTAGCACGATGAAATAAGCATTTGTTCTGCCTGTTTTTCAAAGGACAAATGCTTGTCTATTTCTAACCACCCGTACCAATAAAGATAGTTATCTAAATACCTAGTCGCAACACCCTGGAACCGTTTCATCCAAGTTTTTAGATGACTATAGAGGTTGTTGACATTTTTCTGTAAAAATATTCGGTTTACTGGCATCAATATGGGTATTTTAAGTATTGACGCCGTTATCTTTGCTAATCAATGAAAGGAGTTCTACAATGCAAAAAGGAAGCTTTCAACTCGTTCTTCAGACCTCAAGTCTGGTGATTGGTTTCATGGTGTGGGTCATCCTTTCCTCCCTTATGCCCTATATCTCGGCAGACATTGATTTGACTGCAAGTGAAATGACTCTAGTAACCGCAGTACCAGTTATTCTCGGTTCAATTTTAAGAATTCCTATAGGCTATTGGACAAACAGGTATGGGGCCCGTTTGATTTTCACCATTAGTTTTATCATCCTCTTGCTCCCCGTCTTCATCATAAGTTCTGCTGACTCAATCATAATTTTGATCACAGGCGGTCTGTTGCTTGGTATTGGGGGAGCTGTTTTTTCTGTCGGCGTTACCTCGTTACCTAAATATTATCCAAAGGAAAAACACGGTTTTGTAAATGGGATTTACGGTGCCGGAAATATCGGTACGGCCTTCACTGCATTTTTAGCTCCAGTGATTGCAAATGAATTTGGTTGGCGTGCAACAGTTAATATGTACCTGATCTTATTGATCATCATTGCAGTCCTAAATTTTCTGCTCGGGGACAAACAAGAGAAGAGGATTAAGGTGTCCCTGGGTGATCAGATTAAAGGTGTCTATCATAATCCTAAACTTTGGCTGCTTAGCTTATTCTACTTTATTACCTTCGGGTCGTTTGTGGCGTTCACCATCTATTTGCCAAACTTCCTGGTGAATCATTTTGATCTCAGTAAAGTGGATGCTGGTCTTAGAACAGCAGGTTTCATTACCATTGCCACATTCCTTCGCCCAGTTGGCGGATGGCTTGGCGACAAATTCAATTCGTTCATCATCCTGATGTTTGTCTTTACTGGGCTGACGTTTAGCGGATTTCTCCTTTCCTTCACCCCATCCTTGCCGATTTACACAATCGGCGTTTTGGGAGTAGCGTTTTGTGCGGGGATTGGGAATGGGACAATCTTTAAGCTAGTTCCAATGTATTTCTCAAAACAGGCTGGGATTGTGAATGGAATCGTTGCTGCGATGGGTGGACTCGGAGGGTTTTTCCCTCCATTGATCCTCACCACCTTGTTCAATTGGACAGGGCATTACGCAATTGGATTCATGGCGCTGTCTGAATTTGCACTTGCCAGCCTGATACTCGTTGTATGGCTTTATTATCAAGACCAACTCAAGCTCGCTTCCACCGTTCTTGAAAGTACAGAATCTGGGATGATGATTACAGACATGAATGGAATCATCAAGAAGGTCAATCCTGCTTTTACAAAAGTGACTGGTTATATGGAAGAAGAAGCGATTGGAAAAACACCTGCCCTTCTGCAATCAGGTAAACACGACAAGGATTTTCATAGAGAGATGTGGGAAAAGATTAAAGCTGATGGTTATTGGCAAGGAGAAATCTGGAATAAAAAGAAAAATGGAGAAGTTTTTCCTGAATGGCTGACAATTAGTACGATAAAGGATGATGCTGGTGAGCCCAAAATGCTAGTCGCGATGTTCAGTGATCTTTCAATTCATTAGAAATAGCAGAGAATCTTTTTAGCCGATTCTCTGCTTCCTGTTTTCACCAATTGCGTATCCTAACTGCACACAGCAACCTTAGGCTATTGTCCGGAGGCTGGTTTTTCATCTTGTTCGCGGATTTGGTCAAGATGATGATGGTCCTGCCTGAATAGAATCCGTTCTTCTTCATGATTATGAATATCCACCAAATGAAGAATGGTTTTGAAGCGATCGATGACTTCTTCTGTTACTCCTTCGTTCGGCAGTCTGCCTTTGACGTCGGCCACTATCATTCGAATTAAATCATGGTCTCTAATGAGCTTGATTACTTCTTCCTTCAATTCAGGCTTTTTTTCCATGATCTCCATATAAAAGCCTTCTTCCTCAGAATCCGCATGAGCAATTGTCCTTGTTTCCCAGTGCTCCACAAGCGCGTCTGCAGCTACTGCACAATCCTCTTCACGCTCTTCCCTGAATAGCTTAACCAGCAATTCCGTCAAATCACGTCCTTCTGTATAATAACCATCATGGATTGATTGATGGGAAAAATGATTCTTTAACGCGGGACCTGACATATACGTATCCTCCTTTACAAAATCGTAAAGAAAGGCTGAAATTCAGCCTTTCTTTCTTTAATGATTAATTTCTCTTTGTGACATTCTTTGCAGGTGTCATCCTACGGTAGACCAGGTATTTCCTCTTCAGATATTCCAGTGGCAGGCTCCACACATGCACAAGCCTTGTGAATGGCCATACTGCAAATAAGGCAAAAGCCAACAGGATATGCGCCTGGAAACCAATCGGTGCACCAATCATATAACCAGGTTCCGGATTGAAGGTAAGGATTCCCCTGAACCAGGGACCGATTGTTGTACGATAGTCGAAATCGCCGCCTGAGGCTGTGTACCCAACGGTATTGGTAAAACCAACAATCACCACGATTCCCAGTAACACAAGAGATAACCAGTCCTTGAATTTACTGTTCACTCTGATCCGTTTTACAGATGCCCTTCTCATAAAAAGCAACGCTCCTCCGAGGACGCAGATGACTCCTGCCGCTCCGCCGAACCAAACTGCGCCGAAGTGATACATATGATCTGTTACCCCGATGCTATCATAAATGATTTTGGGGATAAGCACCCCTGCCACATGACCGAAGAATACAAAGATAATCCCCCAATGGAACAGGATGCTTCCCCACTTAAGTTTCTTTTTTTCAAGAAACTGGCTGGATTTTGCTGACCAGCCAAACTGATCAGTATTGTAGCGGTATATATGCCCCAGCACAAAGACCGTCAGGCAAATATAAGGGAAGACCACCCATAAAAAGAGATCGAGGCTGCTCATATGATTCTCCTTTCACCTGATTTACTGACCTGCTCATTTGACCTTAGCCGCTTGATGCATAACACACATGCCCCAAGCAAATGATGGTATGGACTGTTCATCGATTCTAGTTCCAGACAGAGCCGCTCGATTGCCCGGAAATGCAGTTTAAGAATCTTTGCTGATTTCTCTGTTTCCGTGATGGAAGCGAACTCCAGGATCAATGGAAGGTAATCAGGCAATTCATCACTCTCCAGATCCGCTCCTGCCTGAAGGAACTCATTCCTCAGCTTCACTAGTGCAGGGCCTCTTTCCCGGTTATCCTTGAAGACAGAATAGGTAAGATAGAGCGTACTCCTGTCATTAAAATCAAATGTAAGCACATAGTTCTGGCACAATTTTTCCATACTGGTCCTGTCTAGGTAGTCCAGGAAATTTTCAATCATGCCACGTACTTGTGCATCATCAATCAAACTCGCCTCTTCATAGAGCAGTGAAAGATACTCCTTCCATTCCTTATCCGGATAATGCAGCAGAATGGAAGACAGCTTATAAACCACTTGGCTTTTGTTCATCTAAATTCCTCCAGTAATCTTCACCATAATAATAGAGGGGATCACGTTCAGAACCGACACTGCATGATTCACAGTCCTGAGCCAGGTCTTCGAAGCCTGCGTTTCCTTGCATAAAATGCATGTCCCCTGATCGCTCCTTATGGGAAGGCGGAATGACATAGCGTTCTGAATACTTGGCAATCGCCGAGAGCTCATACATATCCCTTGCCACTTGTTCGGTCATACCTGCCGCTTCTAGAACCTCAAGATTGGGTTCTTTACCTAAGTTTACCTGGCGCATATACATGCGCATTGCAACCAGCTTCCGAAGGACCGCTTTAACCACATCAGTATCCCCAGCCGTAAAAAGATTTGCCAGATATTCAATAGGGATACGGAACTGGTTGATCGTCGGAAAAATGATATTCGGATCAAGATCATCAATTTGACCGCCGAAAGCATTGACGAAAGGGCTTAAAGGCGGTACATACCAGACCATTGGAAGTGTCCGGTATTCCGGGTGAAGCGGAAGTGCAATCCTTTGTTCAACAGCCATTTTATAAACCGGTGATCTCTGTGCTGCTTCAATCCAGTCATCAGGGATGCCTTCTTTTTTCGCTTCCCTGATCACTTCCGGGTCATGCGGATCAAGGAACATCCCCAGTTGTGCCTCATATAGTTCCTTGTCGTCCTTGACTGATGCTGCCTCTTTGATTTTATCCGCATCATAGAGGACAATTCCGATATATCTCAGCCTGCCCACACATGTTTCAGAACAAACTGTTGGCAATCCCGCTTCAATACGCGGGTAGCAGAAAGTACATTTTTCAGCCTTATGTGTTTTCCAATTAAAATAAACCTTTTTATAAGGACAGCCTGTCATGCAAAATCTCCAGCTGCGGCAGGCCTCCTGGTCCACAAGGACGATTCCATCTTCTTCTCTTTTGTACATCGCACCAGAAGGGCAGGATGAAACACAGGAAGGATTCATACAATGCTCACAAATTCTTGGCAGGTACATCATGAATGCCTGTTCAAATTCAAATTTGATTTGCTCATCAAGCCCAGCCATGTTCGGATCCTTCTTCCCTGTTACATGCACCCCCGCAAGATCATCCTCCCAGTTTGGTCCCCATTTGATATCCATGTATTCTCCGGTAACCTGTGATTTAGGCCTCGCCACCGGTTGATGCTTTTTCTCCGGACTTTGGATCAGATTCTCATAATCATATGTCCATGGTTCATAATAATCATCCATATCTGCCAGGTTTGGATTATAGAAGATATTCAGCAGTTTATTGACACGGCCTCCAGCCTTAAGCTCCAGTTTCCCGTTTTTAAGTGCCCAGCCGCCCTTCCGCAGTTCCTGATTCTCCCATTCCTTCGGGTAGCCAATTCCCGGTTTTGTTTCGACATTGTTCCACCATTGATATTCCACACCAGGCCGGTTTGTCCAGGTATTCTTGCAGGTCACACTGCATGTATGGCAGCCGATGCACTTATCTAGATTCATGACCATTCCGAACTGTGCCTTAATCTTCAAGCCAATCCACCTCATCCCTGTTCATTTTCCGGATCACTACCTTCTCATCTCTCTGGTTTCCGGTCGGTCCATAGTAGTTGAATCCGTAGCTCAATTGCGCATAGCCACCAATCATCTGCGTCGGTTTGATGTGGATACGGGTTGGACTGTTGAACGTCCCGCCACGCTGTTTTGTGATCGGAGAGCCTGGCACGTTGATATACCGCTCCTGTACGTGATACATGAAGACAATTCCTTTAGGCATTCTGTGACTGACTACCGCTCTCGCTACCACCACCCCGTTACGGTTATACATTTCGATCCAATCATTATCTTCTATCCCGACAGAAGCAGCATCCTCATTATTCAGCCATACATGTGGCCCTCCACGGAACAACGTCAACATCGGCAGGGTATCTCCATACGTACTGTGATAGGACCATTTAAAGTGAGGCGTCAGGTAGCTGAGTGTAATTTCATTCCCTTTTGCATCAGGTTCATGATCTCCTTTGTAAAAAGCAAGCTTATGAAGCGGAGCCTTGAAGTTAGGAAGCTCCTCCCCAAATTCAATCATCAGGTCATGATCCATATAAAAATGCTGTCGTCCAGTCAGTGTTCGCCATGGCACAAGCCGTTCAACATTTGTGGTAAAAGGGTTATAACGACGATTGCCTGTTTCGGACCCGCTGAAAACTGGTGAGGAAATCACCTTCCTTGGCTGAGCAGTAATTTCCGCAAATGACATATGCTCTTCAGCCCGCTCTTCTGCCAGGTCTTTTAACTCAAGACCCGTTTTCTTTTCTAACGCATCCCATGCTTTCATTGCAAGCGAACCATTAGTGGTACTTGATAAGGTAAGAATTGTCTCGGCAGCATTCCTATCGGTAAAAAGGCTTGGCAAATCCTTGTATTCCTTTGTTTGTGACGCAGTACCATTTATCGCCTTCAGCTTTTCATATTCCTTGGCCGCTTCCCAGCCAATCCCCTTTGAACCAATGGATTCCTTTACATTCGAACCGAGTGCGATGAACTTGTCATATACCTTTGTCAAATCACGCTCGACCAAATGGAGACGCGGCATATTCACGCCCGGTTGCGGCTCGACATCTCCATTTTTCCAGTCCGGGATTTTCCCATATGGCTGGGAAATTTCATCTCTGGAATCATGCAAGAGAGGGGTTGCAACCAGGTCAGTCACCGGTTCATTAAAATATCTTCCAGCCATTTCAGAGAACGTCTTGGCAAGATTCTTGAATGCGTCCCAATCTGATTTCGCTTCCCATGGCGGTGTGATTGCCGGATTGAATGGATGGATGAATGGGTGCATATCCGTGCTTGAGACATCGTACTTCTCATACCAGGTCGCCGATGGAAGAATAATATCAGAGTACAGACCGGTCCCACACATCCTGAAATCATAGTCAAGCATCAAATCGAGCTTGCCTTCTGGCACATCCTGGACCCAGCTGATTTCTTTTGTCAGATCTTCTTCATTCTGTTCACTTAAATTGCCATGGTGGGTGCCAAGTAAATGCTTAAGGAAGTATTCATGTCCCTTAGCTGAACTGCCAATCAGGTTTGCGCGCCATACAAACAGGACTTTTGGAAAATTCCTTGGATCTTCCGGATTTTCTATGGCGAATTTCAGTTTGCCGTCCTTCAGCTGCTTAACCACTTCTTGAATGATGGCATCTTTGTCGGTTTGACCTGTCCTTTCTGCCATCTTGATTGGATTCTCATTGAATTGTGGGTAAGAAGGCAGCCAACCCAATCTTGCTGACAGCACATTATAGTCGCCGGGATGTTGGTAAGTAGGCTTGTCAATCAATGGTGAAATGAGTTCATCCGATGTTTGGTTGTCGTACCTCCACTGCTCCGATGCAAAGTAGAAGAAAGACGTCCCGTTTTGCAATCTTGGCGGTCCGCCCCAATCTCTTGCCATCGCCACTGTCTGCCATCCTTCAAGAGGGCGTACCTTTTCCTGCCCGACATAATGTGCCCAGCCGCCGCCGTTCACTCCCTGGCATCCTGTCAACAGTACAAGATTCAAGATTGCCCGATAAATCATATCGGAATGATACCAGTGATTGATTCCTGAGCCCATAATAATCATTGATCTTCCTTTTGAATCGATGGCGTTTTGGGCAAACTCCCTGGCTATCTGCGCACAATCTCGTCTGCTGACTCCTGAAATTGATTCTTGCCAGGCAGGAGTATATGGCTTTAAATCGTCATAATCAGCAGGATAATCACCTGGCAATCCGCGATTCACGCCACAATTGGCAAGAAGCATATCGAAGACGGTCGTCACATACACCTCTTCCCCACCTTTAATGATTTTCTTTACTGGAACTCCTCTTTTCAAAATTTCTTTTTTATCCGGCCCGAAAAATGGGAAGCCGGCCATGACAATCTCATCTTCTATTCCTTGCAGGGTCAAGACTGGATCAATACCATCGAGCTGGTTATCACTGTCTTTCAAGTGGAGATTCCAGCTCTGGTTATTTTCCCATCGATGTCCGATGCTTCCATTAGGAACAGCAAAGTCATTTGACGTCTGATCAAGGACAACGGTTTTCCATTCTCCGTTTTCTGTCTGTCGGCCTATATCGGAAGCCCTTAGGAACTTATCCCCTTGATAAAAATCACCATTCTTTTTCAGAAGGAGCAGATATGGCAAATCCGTATATTTTTTTACATAGTCATTAAAATAATCAACCTGTTGATCCACATAGAATTCCTTTAGAATCACATGAGTCATTGCCATCGCAATAGCCCCATCCATACCAGCCTGAACAGGCAGCCATTTGTCAGCAAACTTGACGAATTCAGCATAGTCAGGACTTACTGCGACTACTTTTGCTCCTCTGTATCTTGCCTCCACATAGAAATGGGAGTCAGGTGTCCTTGTCTGCGGAAGGTTCGAACCCCAGACAATTAAATAGGAGGAATTGTACCAATCAGAGCTTTCAGGGACATCTGTCTGCTCTCCCCAGATTTGCGGTGACGCTGGCGGCAAATCTGCATACCAATCGTAAAAGCTTAATAAAGGTGCACCGATTAAATTCAAGAACCTTGAACCCCCGGCATAACTGACCATCGACATTGCGGGGATAGGGGAGAATCCAAAAATCCTGTCTGGTCCGTACTCCTGGATTGTATGAATCAATGAGGCAGAGATAAGCGTATTCAGTTCATCCCAGCTAGAACGGACAAAGCCCCCCTTCCCCCTAGCAGACTTGTATCGTTCGGATTTGGCTGGGTCATTCACAATACTCTTCCAAGCCTGAACCGGGTCCTTATGTTCGTTGAATGCTTCTCTCCACAATTCAATTAACGCGCTTCTCACATAGGGGTATCTAATTCTTACAGGGCTATATGTATACCACGAAAATGTTGCTCCTCGTGGACAGCCCCTCGGTTCGTATTCAGGCATATCGGGTCCTGTTGTCGGATAGTCTGTCTGCTGCGTCTCCCAGGTGATGATTCCGTCCTTTACATGAACCTTCCAACTGCAGGAACCCGTACAGTTCACGCCATGAGTTGTCCTGACAACCTTATCGTGCTGCCAGCGCCGGCGGTAAACTTTTTCAGTTGATCGATCATCAGGTGCAATTGTGGCATGATCGGAAATGTCTTCTGATCTCCCGAAATAGCTCAGTTTCCTTAAGAATGGCGGTAGCTTTTCACTCAATTTTCTCATCCCTTCCTTTCTACTATTCTTATACTTCTCAAAACCATGAAAAATTATCCTTTTTCAGGCATTTTTGGAAGACCCCTCGCTTGCCGATTACCCTGGTTGTCAGAAAATAAACATTATTGTAAAAATACCATAAATTTATTTAACGCTAGGACATATAATCATCACAATAAAATGGACAATGGAATGAACCTTACTTAATGGAATTATTTTTCTCACAGTTACTTCTGCATTCAAAGATGTAAGAACATTATATAAATAAAAAAACAGGTTACTTCCCTTGTAGATGGGGAGAAGACCTGTTTTTTTATACAAATATTAATTTTGAATACACGGGAGAGAAATTTTGATTTCAGTGCCCTTAAACATATAGCTGTCTATGGTTATGAATCCCTCCATGTTTTCAATTACCTTATGCGCAAACATCATCCCAGGTTCCATGATTAAAACATCAGAGTAAAAGTCGTTAACACCGCTTTTGCAGTCAGTGGCTCTTTTGTTCTTGGCAGTCACCTCGGATTTATAGGACCCGTTGATAAAAGCTCTATTGTCCCGATGATTGCCGGAAAACTGACAGCGGGAATTTTAGCAGGTAACATTGCCTATTTTTCTGTCAGAGAATAATTGGTTTCAATAATATAAAAGACGTGCATACACACGTCTTGAATTTATTTTTATAACTTACTAGTTTTGTCATCCAGAAGGTCCAACTATGAAAAAACAAGGGTATTTTTGTGTTTTCACCTTTCAGCCAGGCTGATTTTATCAGAAATGGTCACATCGCTTCAGTGGCTGGAAGTATGCATCATCCTGCTTTCTGCCGTACTAAACGAAGCAGGTACCTGCATTTATCTGGGAAGAAACTGACTTATTAAGAGGATTAAAGACAACACTAAGCGAGAAAAAAAGCTTTTTGCCACTCCCCCTTGTAGTCAGGTCCAGTCTATGTTCAATTTCCAGAAAAGTATATTCTTTTGACTGATAAAGAAACTGTACCATTGGGAACAACCAAAGAAATCTCATCTCCCACATTTTTTAACAAAAGCTGCCTTCCAACCGGTGATAAAAATGAAATACAGTTAGCATCCGGGTCTGAATGATCGGGCAGGCTTATAAAGTAGTCTTCCGTTTCCTTTTCATCTTGAAACAGGACAGTTACTTTTGTGCCAATAAACACTTTTGACAAAGGACCATTCCAGTCTTCATCTTTTATAAAGCTTTCCAATTCACTAATATAGAGACTTAGAAAATTCTTGACTCTTTCCTGTATTGGGGTTGAATACAGGTACATGTTATTTAATTCATTATAGTTCTCTTCAATAAAGACGAGCTGCTTTAGAAACGTTTCCCTTATAGAATCAATGTGTGCTATCTGGCTAAGGCTCATAGTAGTTCGCCTCCTTGCTGCAACTAAACACCTTGCAAAACTTCATTTCCACTTTCATATCCCATTCCTCCTAAAAAAATATATAAATATATGGCAGACCCCATAATTTTTGAAGGATCTGCCATATGCCACGACCATATCATATTCATTCCGATAAAGCCAGAATTATAGAGTCACATTTTCTTTTCAGAGTCAAAGCGATTCATACTCTTAATTACACTTTCAAGTATCTTCTTTTCAGCTTCAACAAACTGATGATTGATTTAAAATCACCATAATTATTGTTTAAGAAACCTTCTGCTGTCTGATAAAATCGACTTCTCGGAATGAATACAGTTTCGTCATCACCCAACGCTTAAATCGAAATTCCTTGAGCCAGCTCATATTTGCTATAACTGCAGCTTATGTTACCATCGCTGAACATCCTGATTCCCTTTGACTCTGCTTTGGGGAATACACGTGCAGTAAATACCACTTCCCCATCATTGATAAAAATCTCTGCGATGCTGTGGTCAACAAAAACCTGGACCTTCACATTGTCCCCTAATGCAAGTTCAGCGCTTCTTACATAACCGTATTCTCCGCCAAACGCAGCTTCGAAATTCTCACGATTCAAGCTCACTATCTGCTGCTCACGGTCAAACTCCAGTACAAGCCCTTCCGTTTCAGAAACAAACAATTCAAGCCCGAATTTGTTGCTTTGGATGCTATTAAAATTAAGATCAAGTTCATACTGGTCTGATGGGTTTCCGATTTCCCCGCCAGTTTCCGAGATCGTCATTTCACCGGAGTTTGATGTTTGTCTAAGCAGCTTTAAATCCTGTGCAGGCTTTTGAACCAACTTTCCATTAACAATTCCCAGTTCTCGCGGAACGGATAGGCAATGCGCCCATGACTCCCTGTCAGAAGGATATTCCACTTCCCCCATTCCAGCCCATGAAAACAGCAGCCGCTCCTTGTTTTTACCCACAAAGGTCTGAGGTGCATAAAAATCAAATCCTTTTTCCAGCTCTTGGTAGCACTCTACTTGATAAGTAAGGTTTTCGATATCCAGTTTGCCCAGCAGATAGATGACATTATAGAGATTGTGATAATCATGACCTTCCTCTTTCAAGCCCTGGGGTGAAAAAATCATCACATCCTGTCCATCCAATTCAAAAAAGTCCGGACATTCGAGCATATAGACGGAATCAGGAAATTCCAGATCAATCTTTAATTCGCCTCTAAAGGACCAGTCAATCGCATTGGCAGAATCATAGACAATAATGGCTCCTGTTAAATCCGTTCTTTGTGCACCAAGGAGCATGTAGTAGCGGCCATTCCTTTCAAAAACTTTGGGATCGCGGACATGACCGGTATATCCTTCCGGCACACCTTCAATAATTGGGTTGTTTGCGTATTTCGTAATCGTACCAGCCTTATCCATGATGGCCAGACACTGATTAGCCGATCTTTCCACTGCGCTATATTTAATATTCCCCGTATAGTACATGTAGAGCTTTCCATCTACTTCTAGAGAAGCACCGGAATAGGCTCCGTGCGATTCATAATCCTTTACAGGGACAATGGCAACTGGCAGACGCTCCCAGTTGACCAAATCCGTTGATTTCACATGCCCCCAGTGCTTCATCCCATGAATCGCATCAAACGGAAACCATTGAAAAAAGACATGGTATTCGCCGTTGAAATAGGCAAGTCCGTTCGGATCATTAATCAGGCCATATTGAGGATGAATATGATAAGCAGGCTTCCATCTGGAATTAGCTGATATTGCTTTAAGCCCTTCTAATTCATTTTCTTTAGCTTCAAAAATCGTTCGATATTTTAATTCAGTATGTCTTGCCATGTTGTTCCCTCCTGCTGAAATAGCGATGAGAGGAATCGCTTCCTCTCACCTGGAACTATTATTGAGTTGGCCTTTTACCCTTTAGTAACTAGTTACTGGTTCTCCTTTAACTGCTTATCGGAAAAACCAAACATCCAAGTTAAAACAAAAGCTATGGCAATTGCGATGATATTAACAAATAAATACAGTAAAATTTGTCCATTCAAATAGAGCAAGGTACCTGGAATAACTGTAATCGCCATCCCCGTTGCTTTTAAGCCAAAGATGGAAGCGAGAAAGCCGCCAACACCACCGCCAATAAGGCCCATCAGGAACGGTTTTCCATACCGGAGATTCACACCGAAAATCGCTGGTTCAGTTATACCCAGAAAAGCGGATAAGGAGGATGGCAGAGCCAACGCTCTCAACTTTTTGGATTTAGTCTTTAAACCTACTGCCAATGTAGCGCCACCCTGGGCAGCAACGGCAGCGGTAACAATTGCGTTGTATGGATTATTGCCCAATTTTTCAAGCAGAGATATTTCCAGCATATTGAAAACATGATGAACACCTGTTACAACGATGATTTGGTTCAAGAACCCAATCAGGAATCCGCTGATGCCAAATGGCCACTCCAAAACGGTAACTGTTGCATCCAAAATCCAGTTTTCAACTGTATGGAAGACAGGGCCTATCACAAATAATGCCAGGCTAATCATAATTAATAAAGTTAAAAATGGCGTAACAATCAAATCAAAGGCATCAGGAACACGTTTGCGAATCATCTGCTCGAGCTTGGCACCAACAATACCGGCAATAAAAGCTGGCAATACAGATCCTTGATAACCTACCACTGGAATAAACCCAAGAAACATGATTGGGTCTGCGCTCCCGCCTGCTACGTTCCAGGCATTTGGCAACGACGGACTAACAAGCATGAGCCCCAGGACCAAACCAATAATCGGTGATCCGCCGAAGACCCTGAAAGTAGACCAGGCAACAAGTGCAGGCAAAAAGATAAAAGCAGTATCAGTCAAAACTTGAGTAAATAATAGAAAGTTTTGTGATATATCATCTGGTGTCAAACCAAATAAAGCCAGGATTTGTTCCTGCATAACAAGACCGCGCAGACCCATGAATAATCCAGTTGCGACAAGAGCAGGAATGATGGGCACAAAAACATCCCCGAAAGACCGGATCGCTCTCTGGAAAACTGTCCCGCTTTGAGCTGCCTCTTTGGCTTGCTCAGATTTTGTGGAACTGCCAATCCCCAGACCTATTACTTCTTCATAAATTTTATTGACCGTACCCGTTCCAAGGATTACCTGATACTGACCAGAGTTAAAAAAGGCACCTTTTACCTTCTCAATTTCTTCTACTCTCTTTTGGTCTATTTTTTCTTTGTCCTTTACCATGATCCTTAGCCTGGTAGCACAATGGGCAGCTGATAAAATATTTTCTTGTCCGCCTGCTGCATCAATAATTTCTTTTGCAATTTGACGATTGTCAGCCATTAGTAAACACTCCTTTTTTAAAAAATTTCTTAATGAAACCAATCACCTGCGAACATGAAATCGATTTCATATAAACCCAAAAAAAATGTACTTCCATAAAATAAATTAAAAATTAAAATAAATGGAATCGATTTCATATTTCTGTAAAAATAAATCCTAAAAACATTCATTGATTTATTACATCAATGTTTATCCTTAGGCTGTAATATGAAATCGATTACACAACGATTATATACTATCTCTAACTATTAGTCTATAACCTAAAATCATCTTCTTATCATTCTTTTCATTCTTTACAATTTGATCCAGGAGCATGAAAGCCGCTTCTTCGCCCGCCCTCTGATTTTCATATTCAATTGTGGTTAATGCCGGCTGGACATATTGAGAAATATCAGCAGCACCCATACCTGAAACAGCTATTTGATTGGGAATCTTATAACCAGCTTCTTTCAAATACTGCATGGCTCCAATAGCAATTCTGTCCGTTACTGCGAATACAGCATCTGGGTAGTCATCTTTTTCAGATTGCTCCATTATTTCTTTCATCGCTTCGTAACCAGATAATATATCGAAATTTGTCTCTTTGACCCATCCCTCTCTGACTGTAAGGTTATGTTCTTTCATTGAATCCAGGAATCCTTTTTTGCGCCTTATTCCCACTGCACGGTCTGATTCATCTACACCAATGAAAGCGATGTATTTATAGCCTTTTTCGATAATCGCTTTCGCCATTGTTTTCGAGGCTTCATAATCATCATAGGTAACACTGCATACACCTGGAATATCTTGTCCAATAGCCACAAAGGGTATTTGAAGCTGCTCGATCTCTGCCATTAGTTCCTTATTTATATTGGTAGCAATTAAAACAATCCCATCAACCTGTCTGCTTTTTAACAATCGGATATATTCGATTTCCTTTTCAGGATTAAGGTTAGTTGTAGTCAGCAGGATTTGATAACCGTGCTCGCTAAATACATCATTCATACCGTCTACTACACGACTTGATGTTTCGGTACTGATTTTCGGAAGGATAACACCAATAACTTTTGTTTGTTTGGTTCGAAGTGATTTTGCATGTTGGCTGGGCACATACCCTGTTTTTTTAATTACCTCCAGCACTCGCTTTTTAGCTGCTGCACTTACATAACCCGATTCATTTAAAACTCTCGAGACTGTTGCTCTTGAAACATTTGCCATCTCTGCAATTTCCTTAATGGTCAACATCAAAACATCTCCCTAACTTGCTATCAGAACCATAATACCAATGGATTGCATGATTCACAATGCCTCATATACATTTATAGATCAATTAACTTCCTGAAGCTCATTTACCGTGACGAATTTATACCCTTCTACTGTTAAATCCTTCAAAATTCCTTCGATGGTCTTAAGCTCATCTCCAGATTGATCGTACATCGGATGCAATAAAATAATGGAACCAGGCTTTACATTATCTATCACGTATTCTATTTTATCAGCAGATGTATGATAGAAGGAATCTGGTTCAAGATTCCAGGTGATGGTGTCAATATTTTGCTGATGCAAGTAATAGGGCAGTCCTATTAGTTTTTTCCCGTTAGGAGGCCGAAAGTCAATCTCCCCTTTATACCCTGCTGCTTCAATTAATTCATTTGTTCGGGTAATTTCCTTTTTGATAAAAGTCGGGGATTTCAACACCATCCTGTTATGGGAGTATGTGTGATTCCCAATTTGATGACCTGCCCTGGCTATCATTTCTGCTGCATCTGGATTTTTTTCGATTTCGTTTCCAATCAGGAAGAATGTTGCTTTAGCATCGTACTTCTTTAGTATTTGCAAAATTTCTGGCACTTGTTGTGTTGGACCATCATCAAAGGTTAATGCGACTACTTTTTCTTTGGTTTCCACCTGGGATGTTAGACCGCCAAACAGTTGAAAAGTCCTGGAATTCATTAATTTATATGTCCCAAGCAAAAAAAGGAATACGATCGTAATTATAATTCCAAGATAGACAATTCTCTTTTTCATAAGTTACCTCTTATTTCTCCCGTCATTCAGTTATGTATCAAAGCTTCTCCTTAAACAATCCGATTCGTTTGATCTCTTCCAGATGGATTTCAGACAGACCCTCAAGGATCTCCATCCCTTTAGCGGTTACATCTACAAAGACACTCCTGCCGTCTTCCGGGTTTTTCCTGCGAGAGACCAGTCCTGACTTTTCGCAGCGATCGATCAGGCCGACGCATGAATGATGGGTGATTTGCAATCGTTCTGCCAGCTCGCTCGGTGTAGCATACTCCCTTTCCGGATATCCTTTTATGGCTAGCATCAGTTGGTGCTGCTGGGCGGTTATGCCCATATTTTCAGCTGCTGTTTCACTGAACTTCTGGAACTTCCTCAATTGGTACCGAAACTCAGCAAGGTACTCATATACGTCTTTACTAAGCAAAAATTCCACCTTACTTTCTTATTGATAAATATATCTTAACACGATATAATTAAAATACAAAATATCGTAATACGATATTTACATCTAAATAAAGGGGTGCTTTTTATGGATTTTTTACAATATCTTTCTCCAAACTCTATTTCCGGAGTCATTATTTTTCTAGCTGGCAGTTTATTGACCATTTATTTGAACTTAAAAGTTTATAAGCTTTAATATGGGATTAAATCTATGAACAAGAATCGATCTTTTTTAGTGAAATAATCCTTTGTCACTTTTTTCTCGCCTAATCCATAGTTGATAGGAAATTCAAAGTTTGGACCATCAAATACAAATGAATGGAATTCTCCATTCTCTCCGCAAATATCATGTTCTTTCGGGTATTCCATGATGAATTTTCGATCATATACTTTGCCTGCGCAGGACGGATCCAGCCTTTCTAAATCAACACATGTTAAAACCGTTTTGAAACCAAGATCAACAAAATCATGGCTTACTTCCTCTACCGGTATACCCCAGAGCGGAAAAACAGGGGTTATTCCCGATTCAGAGAATAATTCCTCCCGATACTCTCGTACATCCTGAAGATGTATATCGCCAAAGGCAATATGGGTAACGCCGTCTTTTCTCATCCCTGCTATCGCTTTACCCATTATTTCTTGATACTTTTCATCCGGACAATCCTGCGGAAGCCAGACCTCTCTTAATGGAATTCCCAATGACTCAGATTGAAGCTTCAACAGCTCATAGCGAACCCCATGAATCGATACCCGGCCGAATCCTTCTGTCAGGGTCACGAGCAATGAATCAACCTCAAAAACAGGGTTATTTTGTATTTTGTATAATGCCAGCATGGAGTCCTTCCCGCCACTGAATGAGATTGCTATTTTCATTTTAGTCCTCCTCTACACTGATTCGCCTTTTTGGCTGTTTGTATATCAAGTATTTCTAACAAACTACCTTTAACTTATTATACTTTATAGCATCGTGCTGTGAAATCTGCACAGTGGATCAATTCCTTATTCATATAATGAAGGGTCCACTAATACCGTATACGCCAGGTAAATTACCATACAGATCGCCATTGTGATAAATCCCCACCCGAGGATCATCTGGTCAACTACTAAGTAATTATTGCATAGCTGGTCGTTTGCTTGAATATATAACCAGCCCATTCCCAGAAAAACCACTGTGAAAAATCCAATCGTAAAATTTTTTCGATTCTTTTTGAGTTTTTTCCAGGAGTCTCTTAGAGGCACTCCCGCGAGGAAAGGCAAACTGAAGAATTTGAAAAATTCCACACTATTTGCAGTCAAGGCTTCATCCATTGTGCGCGGCAGCATCCAATTACCCATGATGATGATAAAAAGAAGGATTCCTGGGATGCCCTCTTGATTATATTTGGAAAAGAAATGAGGAAAGCGCTGCTGGAAAAACTGTCCCATGAAAAAACCGGCAATCACCAGCATCGGCATCTGCATATGCATGTGGATGATCATGACGGATTCCATTAAGTTTGCAACAGGAGGAAGCATTAAACCGATTAAAAGGGCAAGCCCGAACAAAAACTGATTCATCGTCATTTCCCCCTGTCTGCTTCTAAAGTCTCTTTCAGCCTATCTGCTGCCTCATTTACCAGTGTAAAATCCATTACATCCACTAGTGCGCCTTGACGGTCCAATAAATAAAACGCAGAATTATGAGCGAAGTTCCCATTTCCATCCGGAATCACAATGACGCCAAACTTCTTCAGCAAGGTATCCAACTGTTCCTGGTCAGGGATTCTGGCCATTCTCCATGTCTCTCCATCACTTCCGAATAAATCCTTATACTTGTTCAACGTAGCCGGATCATCTTTGCCCGGGTCAAAGCTGATGCTTAAAAAGATGATATCCTTGCCTATATATTCACTGGGAAGCAGTTCGTACACCTGCGACATATTTTCTTCTAGCTTAATGCATATCGTAGTGCAGCCTGTATAGATAAAAGTGATAAATACATATTTTCCTTCAAATTCGGAAATAGAATAGGTCCGATCCTCACTATCCTCAAAGGTTACTTGTGGAAACTGGGGCTGTTCTTCAACCAGTTTTGTCACTCTTGCTGTCTCTGCTGTATAAGCTGTGAATCCGTCTGTTCCTGTATAAAATAAAAGAAGTCCAAACACCAATATAACTATACAAGATACGGCCGTTTGCCGATTTTTGATCAAATTGATCACATCCCATTTTTCAGTGGTGATTCTTATATAGGTCCTGTTTTCACATTACATTCTGACTTGAAAGAGATAGTCCTGATTTCAGGAGCTATCTCTTTGTTTACATAACAAGAAAGTAAAAAGTTTTTTGCAATTAGATTAGTGTCCAGCTACAGCGCCTAGCCCCTCGAGTCGTTTTTCTAGCTCCGGCTCCTAACTCCTCGAGACGCTTCAGTCCTGCCAATGAAGTCAAAGAGCAACTTCACTGTCAGGCCCTCCAGCGCTTGTCGGAGTTGGGCAGTCGCCTCCGCTTTTCAATTTCAGTCCTGCCAATGAAGTCAAAGAGCGACTTCACTGGCAGGCCCTCCAACGCTTGTCGGGACTGACCAAGGCGCTTTCGCTTTTCTTTTTACCAAGTCTTAAATGGCGGCGATCCTGGAGGTGCATTCATGATCATGTCTGCGATTGGCAATACATAAGCCATCGAAACAACCAATAGCATGAGCACAACCCAGATTCCCCAGCGCTCTGTCCAGTATGGCGTTTTCGACGCTCCTGCTTCCTCTTCGGCAATTGGGAATTCTGTTACTCCCTTTGGTGCGAAAAACATGAGGTTGAATACCGCATAAACTTGAAGGATGACGGCAATCAGCAATAAGCTTGCTCCAATCCCCACCGCTGCCATTAGAGGATTCCATCCAAGTTTTTCTGCAAAGTCCCCATAGGTTGTGAAGGATGTTCTCCTTGGAGAGCCAAATAGCCCGGCAGCATGCATGGAAATCGACATGATCACCATACCTATAGTCCATATGACGGTTTGAATCACTCCCAATCTATTAATGGCAGGTGTCAGCACCCGTTTTGACAGATATGGAACGAGCCAGTAACTGATGCCGAAGAAGGTCATGATGACAGACATTCCAAGTGTTAAGTGGAAATGGCCTACCACCCACATTGTATTGTGTATAACCTGGTCCAATTGGTTCGTGCTTTGTGCAATTCCGCCAGCTCCAGCGGGAATGAATGCTACCATGGCGATAAACGGCGACAGGAATCGTACATCGCCCCATGGCATCTTTTTATACCAGCCAACTAAACCCTTTCCGCCTTTCGCTCGTGCAGTACGTTCAAAAACCCTGAACATCGCGTATGCGGTCATTAAAGATGGAAATCCGATTGCAAGGCTCATGAACACGTGCATATATTTAATCGACTCCGAAATACCGGGGTCAATGATCTGATGGTGGAATCCGCCGGTAATGTTCATAATTACTAACGGAATGACAACCATACGTGTTAAGAGATCATTCCAACGGTGTCCGCCGATTATTTTTGGTACGATGACATACCATGCAGAGACAGCTGTCAGATACCAAATGTTAACGGCAGTATGGCCAAATGCCCAGAAAAGTGTACGCGCCAGCAATACGTTTATGCCGTCTGTCCAGCCAAGTGTCCATGGAATGATCATGAACAGGACTTCCACCGCAACAAAAGCTGTTGCGCCGACTAACAGGACGAAGACACCTGTTGCAAAGAAGGCGAGGATCGGGAGGTGTTGTCCCTTGTGATTCCTTCTCCAGTTCGCAACCTGTGTAAACGCTCCTAATGCTAGCATCCAGATGCCCAAGACAATGAATACCAGGCCAAAGTAAAACATTGGTGATGCGGCCATTGGCGGATAGAAGGTGTACATGACCGAGGCTTCATTCTTTAAAATTGGAATGACGACCAAAACAAATCCGAATATCTTCATCCAAAAACCGATCCATGCCATTTTCCTTACTTTAGGCAGCAATCCTCCCAGCGTGTGAGAGAGTCCGGCATAAAAATACCCAATCGTGAAGAATGCCGATAATACAACGACTAACAAGATTCCATGGGCCGTAAGCACCTGATAATAGTTAAGCCATGGCGGCAATTGCAGGACACCCGCTCGATTCAGGCCTTGAAGCAAGCCCAGGAAACCGCCAAGCAGCAATGCGATGAACGCAATAGATAAGTATGATTTCGAGATTCTTGCATCTTCCTGGCTAATTCCTAATACTTGATTAGTTTTTTGTTTAAATGAAGTTGAGTTTACTGCAGACTGCATATTTTTTCCCCCCTTTTATTTAACGATGATTTTCGTGCTCATGGCCTGGTGCCCGGCACCGCAATATTCATTGCATAGCACCAAATATTCACCTGGTTCATCAAACTTCTGAGATATTTTTTGGATATGACCCGGCATAACCATTGCGTTTAAATTCGTATTTGCCACCTGGAAACCATGGACAACATCTTTTGACGTTAAAGTGAAATGGACTGTAGAACCGGCAGGAACTTCGATTTCCATTGGTGTAAAACTAAATACCTGAAGCGTCATGACAACTTCGTACTCGTTTTCACCAATTTGTTTTATTCCCGGCTCATCAAATGGAGCTGTTTCATCGACCTTTTGCGGATCAATCGTTTCTTTATGGCTTGGCGGCCCCATTCCTAATGCCACTGCCTGGTACCCAGTAAAAATCATGAATCCCATGATCATTCCAAAACTTAAAAACAGCCAGATTTTTTCATCTAAATGCATTTTTTCTCTCCCCCTTCTAGACTCTTGCCATATAAAGTCCGAATAGAATAAAGTAGGTAGCAAGAATCACTGCTCCCACTACGCCAACCGATATCCAGGTCCCTACCTTTGTTTTCTCGTGATTTGTAACCTCCACGATTTCACCCTGAACTTCTTCCTGGCCACTTCTGTCTGTAACTTTCAACCAAATCCCCTCCTTTGATTTCTTACCTTCATCTTAATTGCGAATGATTATCAATGTAGTGAGTCAAATCACATATCAAACCCCTGGGAGTACTAGAAATTTAACTTTTTTTAGGAGCGGTTCAAATTTACGCAAATAAAAACCCCCGCTGTTGTGACGAGGGTTTTTAACAGTAATTTGTCATTTCATGAAAAAACTATAGCTCGATTCACTCCCTTTAATATGCTGGGGCGGGCGAACCTCTTAGAGTAGTTAAGAATCAGTTTATTTGTTTTCAAAAGAGGGTAAACAATCATCTATCATGAAAGCCTGCCAGGTTTTTTCCTTCATGGGATTTTTAAATTTCCTAACACATCAATATTTCAACAGGAGGATTTCATATATTTAAGGATATTTTGACATCAGAAGAACATAATTTAGTAAAAGAATTAAAATATAAGGTTATTGATGTGACGAATAAAAATGAAAGAGAATCCATTTATGGCGAAATCAATGCCATTTTTGCACAGGCAAAAACTCGCTTTCTATCGAGTATTAGTAATTAGTCTGTATTAATTTCACCACTGACATGAGGCAGGAAAACCAATTGGTTTTCCTGCCTCTTGTCTTAACTGATGTTCATGATGTATTTATTCTAATAATCCGGCTTCTCTTAAATACTTCCGTGCTGTCTCTTCAGCCGACTTCCCTTCTACATTCACCTGATAATTCATTTTCCGCATTTCATCATCGGTGATTTTACCCTCGAGCTTGTTAAGTGCCTCGACGATTTCGGGATATTTTTCTGCTGTTTCAGCTCTCATGAGAGGGGCTCCCTGATATGGAGGGAATAAGTTTTTATCATCTTCAAGTACGACCAGCTTGTAGCGCTGGAGCTCACTGTCGGTGGAGTAGGCATCCACCAGGTTGATTTCCCCGCTTTTTATCGCTCCGTACCTAAGTTTTGGCTCCATAGTGGTCAAGCTTGGCAGATTCAGATTATAAAGCTTCTGGATTCCTTTGTAGCCATCTTCCCGATCTGAAAACTCAAGCGTGAAGCCAGCTTTTAATGATGTTTCAATCGATTTCAAGTCAGATATGGTTTTCAAGTCCTTTTCCTTTGCCAATTGTTCCGGAACGGCTAAAGCATAGGTGTTGTTGTAATCCATCGGCCGAAGCATATCCATGTCGAACTCTTTTTTCATCCCTTCTTTTGCCTGCTGATATACTTCTTGGCGGCTTGTACTCTCGGCTGTTTCTTTTAAAAATTCCGAGATGGCCGTGCCGGTAAATTCCGGATAAATATCAATATCTCCATTTTTCAATGCGGTGAAAACAAAAGATGTTTTTCCCAGTCCCGGCTTCAGCTGTACCGAATGGTCCGTTTCTTCTTCGATCAGGAGCTTGTACATATTGATCAGAATTTCCGGTTCCGATCCCAGCTTTCCGGCGATGACAAGTTCGTCTTCATTTTTCCCGCCGAGGAATGGCATGGCCATCATGAGGATTACGGCTAATGAAATGGCCCCAATTGTTACAAGTGATTTTTTAAAAGAAACCGTTTCAAACCTTCTAAGCACGAGGTCGAACAGGATCGCAAGAAGGGCAGCGGGTATGGCCCCAAGAACGATTAATGCCGTGTTATTACGATCGATTCCGAGGAGGATCAGGTCACCTAGCCCACCGGCTCCAATCAGGGCTGCAATCGTTGCTGTTCCAACGATCAAGACCATCGCTGTCCGGATTCCAGCCATAATGACCGGCATCGCCAATGGAAGTTCCACTTTCATCAAACGCCGCTTGCTGTTCATTCCCATGGCCCGGGCAGCTTCAATTAACGCGGGATCTACCTCATTGATTCCTGTATATGTATTCCTTAAAATCGGAAGAAGTGCATACGCCACTAGGGCAATGATTGCCGGGACTTTGCCAATTCCGAACAGAGGAATCAACAGTCCGAGCAATGCAAGTGAAGGAATTGTTTGCAGCACCGCAGTTACTCCTATGATTCCTTCTGATATCCGCTTCCTTCTTGTCAGGAAAATACCGAGCGGAATGGCGATTAACACTGCGAAGAATAGCGCAATGAAAGAAATCTGGATATGTTCGAGCAGGGCACTTAAAAGTTCATCTTTTCTTTCTGCAAAAGTGGAAGTCCAGCCGTTCATTTCATCGCCTCCATTCGGCCAGATAAAATCTGGATCATCCCCTGTCGGTCAATGGTACCGATTTTTTCATCACCATCAACAACCGCTAGCTGTTCATGCTCACTCAATAACACGAGGATTCCATTGATCGACACCTTGCGGGAAATGACAGGAAGGTGCTCCATCTCCATAGGATTCGCAGGATGAACAGCTTCAATGATATCCACCATTTTCCCCTTAGATTGGTCAATCCCGACAAACTCACGGACAAAGTCATTCGCAGGCTGTTGCAGCAGTTCTTCCGGGGATCCTGTCTGGACAACTTCCCCATTCCTCATCAGGCAAATCCGGTCACCAAGCTTCAATGCCTCGCTCATATCATGGGTCACGAATACGATCGTTTTCTTTATGTTGTTTTGCAATTGAATCAGGTCATCCTGAAGTTTTTCCCTGCTCAATGGGTCCAATGCGCTGAATGGCTCGTCCATTAAAATGATCGGCGGATTGGCAGCAAGCGCCCGGGCTACGCCAATCCTTTGCTGCTGCCCTCCGGATAGTTCATGGGGCAGCCTTTTACGATAGGTTTTCGGGTCAAGTCCAACCATATCCAACAATTCATCGATCCGGTGACTGATTTTATTCTGATCCCATTTCTTCATCTCTGGGACGACCGCTATATTTTCTTCGATCGTCATATGCGGAAACAAGGCAATCTGCTGAAGCACATACCCAATATCCCAGCGAAGCTCGTGAATATCATAGTCACTGATCATCTTATCCTTGATCCTTATGTAGCCGGCCGTAAGCGGAATCAGCCGATTGATCATTTTTAAAGTCGTCGTCTTACCGGAGCCGCTCGGACCGATCAGGACAAGCAATTCCCCTTCGTTAATATGTAAATTAAAATTCTTCACCGCATAGGTTCCATCGTCATATTTCTTTGCGACATTTTCAAAGCTGATCACTTTTTCACCCCTAAGTTTTCTTGTCTAATTTTACTATTAGTGTTAACACTTTCATCAGTTCTTATTTTTCGTTACAGGCAGAGCCGGATATTGCTAATTAAATACTACCAAAACCTATGTCTTTTGGTAAAAGAAAGCTAATCTACCTTTACCCTGATACCAAGAAATTTATTCCGGCAAAAAATAAAGCTGCAAAACCAATTGGCTTTACAGCTTGTTCAGGTAACTATTTAAGAATATCATCAATCATGTTCAATTCTGCCTCACTGAAATCCAGACGGTTCAGGGCGGCGACATTTTCTTCAATCTGGCTTACTTTGCTTGCGCCTATAAGGGCTGAGGTGATTTTCTGTTCCCTAAGAACCCAGGCCAGTGCCATCTGGGCAAGTGACTGGCCCCGTTCCTGTGCAATTTCATTTAGTTTTCTAACCCTGGCAAGAACTTCTTCAGATACATCACCTTCATTGAGGAAACTGTTTGGCTTCAGGGCTCTGGAATCTTCGGGGATTCCGTTTAAGTATCTATTGGTCAGCAACCCTTGGGCAAGTGGAACAAACGCAATCGATCCGACTCCTTCTTCCTTCAGCAAATCTGTCAGTCCATCTTCTACCCATCGGTTGAACATTGAATAAGCAGGCTGATGGATCAACAACGGTGTTCCCAGTTCTTTTAGAATCGCGACAGCCTGTTTTGTTTCCTCTACTCCATAATTGGACAAACCAACATAAAGAGCCTTCCCCTGCCTGACGACATGATCAAGTGCCATCATCGTTTCCTCTAGAGGAGTTTCCGGATCCGGCCTGTGATGATAAAAGATATCGACATAATCGAGTTCCATCCTTTTTAGACTCTGGTCGAGGCTGGTTACCAGGTATTTTCTTGAACCCCAATCACCATAGGGCCCCTGCCACATGCCGTAGCCAGCTTTGGTCGAAATCACCATTTCATCACGGTATCCTGAAAAATCCTTGCGGAGGATGCTGCCGAAGTTTTCTTCTGCTGATCCCGGGGGCGGTCCATAGTTATTCGCAAGATCGAAATGGGTAATACCCAGATCAAAAGCCCGCCTGATTAACGAACGCCCATTTTCAAAAGTATCCTGGCCGCCGAAATTATGCCATAGCCCTAGTGAAATGGCTGGCAATTTAAGCCCTGATTTACCGCATCTGTTATAAGTCATCGTTTCATAGCGACTGCTGTCTGGTTGATATGCCATAATTTTAACCTCCAAATATTCCTAATCATTTCTACCATCCCAATGGATTGGCTTGCAGCGTCTTTTCCCATAATACTTCTAGGTTTTCTACTTTTTCCGTTGAAATCCTTTTATCTGACGCAGATAAATTCTCAATCAGCTGTTCAAGTTTCTTGTTTCCAGGTATTACGGTAGACACCTCCTGATAATCAAGTATAAACCTTAAGGCCAACTGGACCAGCGATTCCCCTGGTTCGAGCATTTCCTTGAGGACAGGCAGCAGCTCGGCTCTTTTCCTGAGTTGATTCTGATCCCAACGGCTCCTGATATCTGTAAAAACACTATTTTCATCATACTTGCCTGATAGCCACCCAGAATCAAGCGGAACTTTAACAATCAGTCCCACATTCTTCTCTGCAGCCATAGTGAAGGCGCTTCTAGGCTCCTGATGAAAAATATTGAACATCACTTCGATGATCTGACTGCCAGTAGACTTCATGAGCTCCTCCATTTCATACCCGGAATCGACTGAAGCTCCGTATGCCCGAATCTTCCCTTGCTGCTTGAGGGATTCCAATATGTAAAAGTGATCGCTTTTTCCGGTCAGGATTTCAAGCGGGGGATTATGCAATAAAATCGAATCCAGGTAATCCGTTTTAAGCCGCTGCAAACTACCTTCAACCGAACTGCGGATCTTCTGCGAATCAAAATCAAGGGTGTTATCTGGATGATGGCCAAATTTGCTGTTAATCACTGCCTCGCTCCTTCTTCCGGAAAGAGCCTCTCCAAGCAATGACTCACTTTTGCCACCTCCATAATTAGGAGCAGTATCAAAGAAATTGCAGCCCCGGTCAAGTGCTTCATGCACCAGCATGATTGCCTGATTGTCATCCATGCCTTCCCAGTCCCTTGCATTGCCGAGCTGCCAGCCACCGAAACCAACTTCCGACACTTTTATCCCTGTACTTCCAAGCTGTCTGTAATTCATCTTCCTCCTCCTCTACTGTCATGCTGGCTGTTCGTTTGCATCAATCAGTACCTTCTTTTCCCATACTCTGCTTTTCCACCTTATGTACATGATGATTCCCCTGAACCATTCATCAATGATAAAGGCGATCTAATAAGCCAATCTGTTTAGGCAGACTGTTTTTCTGTAAAGTCATCTTGCATTTCCACCTTTAAAAGTTTCCTCTGATAAAATTACTCTGGCCACGCTTCTTCAATATTCCTTTTCCTGAATTTGAAGGAAAAGAGGCAGAAAAGCCTTGCTGTTCTGCCTCTTGATTTCGACTATTATTGAATTATATTGACGAGTTTTAAAATTATTCGACCACATTTTAAATTTTATTGGCGAATTTCTAATTTATTCGACCACATTTTGAGTTTTTTCGGCGAATTTTTAAATTATTCGACCACATTCCCAATTATTTCGACCAAGTCAATACATCCGCTAATTCACCTATTTTTTTATGATGCTCACATTGTCCAGATAGACATTTGCTGCCGCATTGCCTTCGAAAATATTGCCCAGCTCGAAAACGATTTTGCCATCTGCATAGGTTTCTTCAGTCATGACAAAAGTGATGCTGTGATGGGTCATATCTGTCGTTAAATCCACTGTGTGTGTTGGCATATAAGCTATGAACCAAGGGTCCGTGCTCAATTCCCTGCCAATATTGACATTCATTTTCCTTGGCACATCTGCTCTTGCATCAAAAGCTACTGTATAGCTGCTGCCATTTTCAAAAAGCAAATCCTTCTGAAATACCTGAGGAGAATACGATGCACCGCCAATCTGTGAAATCGCAACCTTTAGTTCTCCATTGTCAGCCGTCATCTCTCCAGCAGCATACCCGCTCCACTGGTCGCCCCACCATGAGGACCAGCTTTCCGTTCCAGCGCTGAATGTTCCGTTATCAATTCCCGGAGTGGAGCCGGGATCTTGCTCGGACGGAGCGTCTTTAACCTTCAACACCACGTTATCGATAAATACATCATGTGCGCCGACTGGTGAAAGAGCGTTTTTACCAAGCAGCATTTTGAAGGACGCAATGTCATCGGCGGGCATTTTGAATTCATAGGTGAATTGCTGCATTTGACCACTAAGTGTGATCGATTTACTCAAGAACCGAGTATATTCAGCGTTCTCAATCGTTACCTCAGCCTGTCTATCCTTTGTAGAACGGGCATCGAAGGATAATTCATAGACCACTTCTTTAGTAAGGTTCAAGTTCGGCTGTATCAGCTGGACGCTCCAAGTTTCATTTCCTTCATTGCCAATAGCCACTTTGGCCTCTCCATTTTCTGGAGTGATCTGGGCGCTGGCATCATAATGAGCATAATTTTCCCAAGCTGATAATCCGTCTGTGAAATCCCCATTTTTCAAAGGATATAAGTCAATGTCTCCATAGTCCGGAATGTTGGATGTTTTTATCAGGACAACATCATCCATATAAACATCGACATCTCCGCCGCCAAAACTAAAGACAAGCTGAGCTTCTGAATCAGAAATATTTTCTGGCATTGTAAATTCAAATGTTTTCTCTTCCATATTGGAAGTGAGCTCAATTGTGCCAATTCCAGAGTAGTTAACCGTGCCGCCAACATTCAAAAGGCTGACTTGAATCGGTCTTTGTTCTGCTGCTTTTGCTTTAAAGGAAAGCTTATAATCATTTCCCGCAACCAGGTTAATCCCTTTTTGGTCAAGCTGGACTGCTTCAGGATGGCTGTCCCCCTCTTCAATTGCCACATGAAGTTCTCGTGTGTTTTCAGAAACAGAGGCCTTTGCAGCTGCTTCTTCAACTGAGAAATTCCAGAATATCATCCGGTCCATGCCACCCTGGTCGAATGTTCCATTATAAACATGGTTGCCATTTGGCAACGGCTGTTTTGCACCATTTTGATCTACTGGTGTGCCTGTAATATCTTCAACTTTTACATTGCCGATCCAAACCGGATTCGTCCCATTGCCGCCAAGATTGAACTCAAGCCTTGATGCAATATCAGTCTCATTCAGCATATCAAATGTAAATTCATAGCGTTGCAGCTCGGCAGAAAGCTGGAAGGATTCCTCATTCGAATACTTCACCCAGCCTCGTTTCTCGCCAGCCCCTACTTTTACCATGACCTTTCTTCCCGCAGTCGATTTGGCATCAAAGCTGACCTTATACTTCCCGCCATTGCCAAGCGAGATGTTCTGGATCATTTGCAGGGAATAAAGCTGTGAACCTGGATTCGTGATATTCATTTTAGCAAAATTCTTGCTATCGATTTCCTCTAGTTCTAATCTGCCGTCTCCTCCGAACTCTGGTAACTTCACAAAGTTCCAATATAGCGGATCCAGTTCCACCCCAGGCTGATCCACTACTGTTACTGGCTTTTGATAGTTTTGGTCATAAACCAAATTGCCATCCTCTAAAGGCTGCTTAGCATCTGCTGGCAATTCCACAGGTCCGGACACCGGTTCCACAGGTTCGCGGTAATCCCGTTTCTTCAAGTCGTACACCCTTACATAGTCGACTTCCATCTGGCTTGGGAATTTCGTCGTCTCGTCAACTTCACCGTCAAACCAGCCTCCAACTGCAAGGTTCATAACCAAATAGAATTCCTGATCAAAAGGTGCAGGATAGGAATAGTTTGCTGCGTTATCCTTTCCTTTTGAATACCATTTATTTTGAGTTTGATAGAGTTGACCATCAACATACCAGCGTAGCTCTCCAGGCTCCCATTCGAGAGCATATGTATGCCACTTGTCAATGCCTCTGTTTTCAGGAAGTTCGAATTCCTTACCTGTATACTTGTTATTTGGCCAGCCTTCGCCATAATGGATTGTTCCTGCCACTGTATTCGGCCGGCTTCCCCACGCCTCCATGATATCGATTTCACCGGAGGCTGCCCAGGAACCATATTTATCTTCTTCAGGAAGCATCCAGATCGCAGGCCAAAGTCCTTTGCCTGTTGGCAGCTTCGCCTTGATTTCGTATCTGCCGTATGTCTTGCTGAAGAGACCTTTTGTTTTGAGTTTGGCAGAAGTATAATCGTATGTTCCAAACTGGTCTGTAACCTGTTCTTTTTTCGCTTTTATGACAAGCTTGCCATCATCAATAAAAGCGTTTTCATCAGAATCCGTATAATACTCTTTCTCGTTGTTGCCCCAACCTGAAGTAACCCCGTTGCCATCCTCATCTACGATCCAGTTCCCGATATCATAAGTCCATTTGCTGCGGTCGATTTCCGGACCGCTGAACTCATCTGACCAGACAAGTGACCACTCAGATTTGTTCTGTTTGTTTTTCAACTCTTCATTTCCTGGTTTATCTTTTGGCGCCCCGAAACTGGCTGCTGGCAAAATCATCATGGCACTCAACAAAAGAGCCAAGGTCTTCTTCATACCAATTCCTCCTTCATTATTTTACAAGCATTAAAGACTTCTAAAATAAATCCACCTCCTTTTCATGTTGATCATTAGCGTAAATCACATTTTGTCATGACAAGGAGGCGGCAGAGCTTAACTTTCTATTATGAATGTTGTAATTGAATGACCAGGCAGCTCGGCTTTGGCAATCTTGCCTCCGACCGATAGTGAGAATGACTCTGTTGTGTCTGCATCATTCATGACAACCGCAACAATCGAGCCATCTTCATTTTTAAATGAAACTGCTTTTAAAGATTCATGATTTAATTCATGCCCGATTCTAACTGCGTTCGGCTTAATGTATTTGCTGAAGTGTCCAATATAATAAAAGGAGCTGTTATAGTGAACCTCACCAGTTTTCGTGTCGACGATCACAGGAGCATCGCAGTAGTTGCCTACATGGTTCGGCCCGCCCTGTTCGTTAAGGACGATATTCCAGTCAATCCAGCCTTCAAGCCAGTTGTTGATGTCGCCCATGATGTTCCTGGCGTAACGTTCTCCAGTATGCCATGCGCCCAGCTGGACTCCGCCTTCAATGCATCCTTCGGTAAAAATCAGGTGCTTGTCAGGGAAGTCTTCGTGAATCTTGCTCAAATTCTCGAATTCTTCTGATACATACCAGTGGAGACCTGTACCCCAAATATATTTTGCAGCCTCAGAATCTGATAGAATCGTTTTTGCCCGTTCATAGGCGATATCCCGGTTGTGGTCCCAGATGATGATTTTCTTGTCCTCATGGCCTTCCTTTTCCATGACAGGACCTAAATGATTTTTGACAAAATCACGCTCTTCTTCTGCTGTATATCTGCAAGAATCCCAAACCTGCGTGGCTTCAGGCTCATTTTGGACGGTGATCCCCCAGATCGGCACACCCTCTGTTTCCATTGCCTTGATATATTTGGTGTAATACAAAGCCCATGTATCATTGAACTCAGCCTTTAGCTTCCCGCCGTTATTCATTTCATTATTGGTCTTCATCCAGGCTGGAGGGCTCCATGGAGAAGAAAGGATCGTCAATCCTTCCCCTCTGGCCTTCACAGCATCCTTTATGAGCGGCAATACATATTTGTTTTCACGCTCGATTGAAAAGGTTTTAAGCTCCGTGTCATTCTCTTCAACATAGGTGTAATTTTCGAGGGCAAAATCACAGCTATGGATATGGGTCCTGCCCAGGCTGTAACCAAGACCTGTCTCCTGGTTAAAATAGCTGTCGATTATTTTTGCGCGTTCTTCCCCGGGAATTTGCGAAAGTGTGTAAGCAGCTGCCTCTGTAAAAGCTCCGCCGAATCCCATGAAGCTTTGGTATTTCTTTTCTGGGTCAAGCTTCATCACAAAATCGCGGCCAGGCTCATCTGTAAAAGAAATTTTGCCCTTGTCAGCAAAGCGGTCGCCTGTGTTTTTTGAAGTTTGGATCATTTTCATTTCCATCTGTCAGCACCTCAGTCCTATTAATCTAGGTAAACATCCATCCTTGATACTTTTCCGTCCCTAACAGCTTGTGCATAGGCATCCTGCAGCTTATCGCCATTAACCTCAACCTCTTCGCCATTCATTTGGAGTACATACTTAACAGTCTTGGCACCTTCATCACCGAAAGTATTTCTCCTTGATGGATTGTGATAGGTTACCTGAATTTTGCCCAGCAATGTAAATTGCACCTTGCCCTCTGAATCGAAAAGCCATGAAGGAAGAATCGGCTCAAGCTGCAGCGTCAGCCCTTTTTCGTTTACGTCAAAAAGGTTTTTCCCCATCATCATCAACTGCCAGATGCTTAAAAATTCTGCCGTTGTTCCACTCAGCCTCGCGACAAAACCTTGTCCATGGAGGCTGGAATCAGGGTTTACGCTGCTCGCGATAAAGGATGAATTCTCCAGGACGCTTCTTCCATACACTTCTGCATCCATGAACGGCGGCATTGCATAGATGATATCTTCATAGAACTCTTCATACAATCTGGACTTCAGGACACTGAGCAGATATTTGAATTCCATATGCATGAAGATGGATTCCCGCTCAAGCCAGCCTGGAGTGAATGCCCTCGCACGGCCGATATCAAATGTTTGGTCTTCAAGAGATCCAGAAGTTTTGTACATTTTCAGCTTACTGTCGTAAATTTCCGAGTTCCTTACATGCTGATATGTCGACCTAGCTGTTTGCAGGTCGGCAGTCTTCAAAGCCCTTGCAGGACCTTCAAGGAAATGCGGAAGAACAGACACTTCAAAGCTATTGACCTTGACCAACGGCAAGCCCTTTTTATTCAGTTTTTCATTTCCGTTCTCATCGACGATCTTTTCCCAGTTCACTGCTTCGAAGGAGAAATAAGTTGGAAGCAACCCATTGCCAAGCTCCGTTGCCTTGTCAATTCCCGCTTTTGTTTTATGAAGCATTTTCTTTACATAAGCAGTAAGCTTTTGCAACTCGATATTCTTTTCCGTACCTTCAAAGCCGTTTTTCACTAACTCGCGGTATTTTTCACGGGCAGCCGCTGTTTGATTCCAGTAGCTGTAATTATCCAGTTCGCCATTTTCAAATTGGTTCAGGAACTCCACAACTGAATCAGCCAGAACGGCTATTTCTGCAGGCAGGGCAATCTCCAGTTCTGCAGCCTCTCCAGAAGATATGAGAAATTCAAGCAGGCGTTTCAGCTCTAATGTCTCACTCATGGCTGAACCGAATATTCCTGGCAGGCCATTCATGGAATCATTCCAGCCTGGCTTATTCGCTTCCATTTCCACCCCCATCCCAAAAGGATCCAATGTAGAAAATTTCAGCAATGCCAATGAGAACAGTTTGCTGTAAAGATTGGAAGTAAAGAATTCACCATCAGGTCTCATCACCCAATTTGACCCTTGCTGATGCCCAAATTCTGTGATGGCTTCGTATTGACGGACTTTGCCATTAGCGAGGACATATTTTTCAGAACGCGGATTCACAAACACTGGACTGTGGAAGTATTTGTAGCCATAATCATCGAACAATAGCTGAGCTTTATTTTCCGGATAAACCTTCAAATAGTTTTCAACCAGATCGAGATTGTACGTCCAGTGATCCATCCAGTACCCTTCTCCAAACTCTGCTTCAATGTTCTGGCTGCTCTTTGAAAGGACTTTTTCCAGGAAATTTGGAAGTGATGAGTTTAGCTGAATGTCGCTGTCTGAAATCGTTTGGAGTAAATATCCTGGTGTATAGGTTCCGATCAGCTTCTTTTTAATGAATTCAGCATCCTTCTGCAGAGGAACCAGTTCATCCAGCCAGCCCCAATCTGATTGATCTTTTAGTTCAAAGCTTGCTCCTTTTACGACGAGCGGATTATAGCCATCCGCCTGAATCAGGCTCATGAACAGCTTGATATTGTAGTCTCCCGTCTCAGGATGGAAAAACACATCATTCCTGCGGTTCTGGTTCACATCACGGAAGTTGCCGTTCCCCTGCGAGAAGTACTCAGGCGCAAGCGAGAAAAAGTTGTAATCCCGTTCCAGATCTCCGTGCTTGCGGGAAAAAACATAATAAGTAAAGGCTGAATCATCAGTCTCCAGTTCAATTGGAAAGCCGCCGCGCAGTACATTATCAAGATAGCTTTGGTTTACATAGGCATCAAATAGCGGGGACGCTGTCTTTGTCTCGACATCCTTCGTAATCTCCGTAACAAGGTTCTGCGCTTCTTCGTATTTTCTATCCATATATCCGGCAGTTCTTATGTCAGCTGCTTTTTCGTTAATGATTTCAATGTCCTTCACATGACCGACAAGTGTGTGGAATGTGACTTGTTCTCCTTTTCCAAGCACCCTTCTAAGACCGGAGAATCCACAAGGCACTTTGTTGGAGGTAACCGGCTGAGCTTTCGATAACTCATGAAGTGATTTGCTTTCAAACTCATCCGGGAAAGAGAATGAACTGTTCGACCCAAAGACAAGCTCCGCATCAACGACTGGAGTGATCAATTGCCCATGGTCATCGAAGCTCAAGTAAAAATGACCTTTCGAAATTTCTTCAACTTCCGCAGAGTCATTCGTAGAAGAACGGACTCTGTAATACGGAATTCCATTTTCAAGATTGAAAACATCCATCCAGCTTTTAAGCGTATTTCCAACCGCTTTGTATGCTGCATCATCGATTCCGTATGGGATGATAGCTGGAAGACCATCAAGCACTTCCAGTTCGAATGATCGTTCAGATAGATTTTCTATTTGAACCTTTCTTGCCAGTGCGCCAAAGTTTTCATTCGGCAGCGTGAAGTACGTAATCAGTGTCTTGACCCCATACTTATGGTTGATTTCTTCAATTTTCAGTTCGTTTTCTTTTATATACATGTTTCTCGTGCGATCTTTTTTGCTTCCATATGACGAGAATGGCTCAAATACGGTTTTTCCAGCCAATTTAATAAAAGTGCGGAAACCATTCATTGATACTCGCTGGTAGGCCTGGTTTGCCGGGAAAAACTCTGTGATCGCATGGTTTTTATCCTGGACACCAAAGCTGACCATCGCCTGGCCGCGGTTTACGTAAAAAGCCCACATCGGTATACCGTACAACCCGGCCAATCCCGGCAGGAAGCTCGAAAAGGTCTTTGCCTGATCGAAGTTTTCAATTACAAAATATTCTTTTTCATCAAATCGATATTTCCCCATTATTTCTCACTCCAGAGATGTTGGATTTAGATTGAGCGGTTCCTGATAATTTCGGCATAGCGGTAACCGCTATCCTTAAGGATTCTCTCCTGTGTTTCGAAATCAACATACGTGATTCCAAAGCGTTTGTCGTAGCCAAATGCCCATTCAAAATTATCGAGCAAAGACCATAGATAATACCCGGCGACGTTCATGCCCTCCTCATTGAGCTGGGCAACGGCACGAATATGTTTTTCCACATAGTCCTGTCTCTCGGTATCATGGACACGATGGTCATCTGAAACAAAATCATCGAACGCCGAGCCATTTTCGGTTATATAGATTGGCAGATTCGTATATTCCTTGCGCAGGCGATGAATCAGTTCTTTAAATTCAGCCGGCGATATATCCCATCCCATTCCGGTCTTTGGATAATCTGAATAGGCACTCTTGAACAGGAAGTCCGATGCTGCATTGAATTCAACAAGACTGCGATTATAGTAGTTGATTCCAAAGAAATCACATTCCACGGAAATTTTCTCCAAGTCGCCTTCCTGGATGAAGTCGAAGGAATGGACATATTTTGAAAAAAGATTCATCATATCCGCAGGGTAAGATCCTTTTAGCACAGGATCCAGGAACCACCTATTCGTGTAGCCATCCGCATTATTGGCAGCCAGCTGGTCATTGGCAGAATTGCTTGCCGGGTACATCGGTGACAGGTTCAGCGTAATCCCAATCGGAGTTTCCGAAGCAAACTTTCCCTTCAGCAGAGATACAGCTTCCCCATGGGACAGAAGCATATGGTGGACAGCCTTCACCGCCTCTTCCATATTGGTATGTCCTGGTGCATGGACGCCCTGATGGTAGCCGAGGAAACCTGCGCACCATGGTTCATTATGGGTAATCCACATTTCCACATGTGCATCAAGTTCCTCAAAGCATTTTTCTGCATACTCCAAAAACCAATTGACGGATTCCCTGTTTGTCCAGCCACCCTTTTTATGTGCCCACATTGGCAGATCCCAGTGATACAGAGTGACTGCGGGTTTGATTCCATTTTCGATCAAGCGTGATATAAGCTTTTTATAAAAGTTCATCCCAGCTTCGTTATACATGCCCTGCTCTGGGAAAATCCTTGGCCAGGCAATCGAGAAACGATAAGAATCCACACCAAGCGTTTTTAAAATCTCAATATCTTTCTCATATAAGTGGTAATGGTCACATGCGCTATCCCCGTTATCCATATTGAAGACCTTTCCGGGAGTCCGGGAAAACGTATCCCATATGGACAGGGTTCTGCCATCTTCCTGATAGGCCCCTTCAATCTGATAGGAAGAAGTTGCTGTACCAAAAATAAAATCCTTTGAAAACTTGTTCATCCTCTGTTCACCTCTGCTGAGTTTATTTTTCTTTTTTGTATACTTTGATGTAATCAACTGTCATCTGCTGAGGAAAATGAGTTGTTTCATCAGGATAACCAGGCCATTTTCCTCCAACAGCAAGGTTCAGCTGCAGGTAGAAATCGCGGTCAAACGGTGCAAATCCAGCTTGCGGTTCCTCTGAATCTGGAGTCTTGCTGAACCAGTCAGTCTGCCTTGCATACAGAACATCGTCCACATACCATCTGAATTCACCTGGCTCCCAATCCAGGGTAAAGACATGGAAATCTTCCGAGAACTTCTTGCCATCAGGAAGCGTATAGTTTTCTCCTGTATATGTGTGAGGCATTCCGTAATGCAGCGTTCCATAAACCGTGCCAGGCTGGTGGCCAATCAACTCCATGATGTCAATTTCCCCGCAGGCCGGCCATCCTGTGTATAATTCCATATCTTCTGGCATCATCCAGATTGCCGGCCAGATTCCCTGGCCTTCAGGCAGCTTCGCCCGGATCGTAAAACGACCGTATGTCCAGGCTGCCTTACCTCTGGTCGTCAATTTTGCAGATGTATAATCCATCACGTTATCCTTCTCATTCCTGGCTTCGATAATCAGGTGGCCATTTTCAATCCGTGCATTTTCTTTCCGTCTTGTATAGAACTGGGATTCTTCATTGCCAAACCCCGTTCCCGCCTCAACGAAATTCCACTTACTTTCATCTATATCAGGAAGATCAAAGTTCTCCTCCCACACCAGGCTCCACACTGTTTCAGTTTTTGAAAGCGCCATCATTTCTTTGTTTGCCTTCCCCTGATCTTTTTGCTCCACCTAAACTTCCCCTTTCAGAAAAACTGATTGCTTCGAACAAAATATCTCTCAATTCCTATTCTACCTTTGCCAGCAAAGCATCTTGAGATAGAGAATTTTGTTTAGGGTGTCAATATTTTAGAAGAACGGAATTCCAGGTGAAAACACTTCCAAAAAGTGCAAATTTTATTGGGATAAGAGCGTTGATTTAGATGCAGGTATAAGAACATAGCGCTGCTTCAGACAAAGTGAAGGCGCACAGGAGAGATTTTGTCCGAACCTGGAGCTAGTTCGGACAAAACGAAGACGTGCCGCCAATCTTTTTGTCCGAACCCTGGGTTACTTCGGTCAATATAAAGCCGCACAGGTCACACTTTGTCCGAAATTGGGGGCACTTCGGACAATACGAAGCCACACCGCCGAGCTTTTGTCCGAACTTGGAGGCACTTCGGACAATACGAAGCCACACAGGCCACACTTTGTCCGAAATTGGAGGCACTTCGGACAAAACCAAGCCCTACCTCCGAGCTTTTGTCCGAACTTGGCGTCACTTCAGACAATACGAAGCCGCACAGGCCACACTTTGTCCGAACTTGGAGGCACTTCGGACAATACGAAGCCCCACAGGCCACACTTTGTCCGAACTTGGCGTCACTTCAGACAAAACAAAGTCACACGGGCAAGCTTTTGTCCAAACTTGGGCAAAAAAGAAAAAGAGAGCCTATTCAGCTCTCTTCATCCATTCATTTCCCGATATTCTTTTGGCGAGATTCCTTCTGCTTCGCGGAACACTCGTGCAAACTGTTTGGGATTTTTGTAGCCAACCATCTCGCTGATTTCAAGAATTTTAAAGTCCGTTTCTTTCAGCAGCTTTTTTGCATTTTCTACCCTGACCATTTTTAAATAATCAACGAAGTTTTGACCAATATACTCCTTGAACATGTGGCTGAAATAGGAGTAATTCAAAGATATATAATTTGCGACTACGGCGAGATTCAAGTCCTTGTGGTAATTTTCCCTGATATAGGCGATTGCCCGGTCCATATACTTTTGCTCTGAATACACTGATCTCATTTGTTTATTGTATTCGTGGATCCTCATCAGCAAGCCTTCGAGGGCATGGAAGTATTCATGGAAATTATCAAAGTTATAAATGTCATCAATTTTGTTCAATAGCTCAAACGTCACAAGGGATTCATCCCCCAGCCGCTTAAAAAACCCTTTGAAAATGGTCTCATTGATTGCCTGATTCAAGTCTTCCAGATAGCTGATGCTGCTGTGCGAGATGACATCGAAGTCCATCACCTGTCTCAGGTTGGTTTTTATTTCATTTTCCCTTTCTGTTCCTAGCATATTGGAGATTTTATTGATCAATTCCACCGGAACTGAAGAACCATCCGGCTTTTCTTTGACACTTTCATAATAAATAACCTGTCTGCGCGGATAGAGGAAATGGTACTTCAAGGCAGTGGCTGCCTGTTCATACGTTTTTTTCAATTCCCGTATGTCCTGTTCCTTCTCACTGATGCCAATGGTGAAGACCAAATGCCTGTCCCTGCCAAGCTGCTCTTTCAACAGGGAAAATAGCTCGAGATCTGCTGAAATAATGGTCACCCTGCCATCATTATCGAGAAATGGAATGCAATCATTGGGTGAACAAAGCAGCTGATTGATCTTTTCAAGCAAATGATTCTTTTCAATCTCAGCCTCCGCATCGATGATCCCTACATAAAAGCCATCCGGATAGGCTTCGATTTTCATTTTCTTATAAAGAACCTCTACAACATCCATTTGCAGATTAGGACTGAGCAAAATATAATTCAGCTGACTGGCACGATATTCATCCATGTGCTGATAGGTCATTTTCTGGCTTTGTTCCAGTTCTTCAGTGATCAATTTAAGAGTTTTGAAAAGCTCTGAACGATTGACCGGCTTCAGAAGATAATCTCTCACCTTATACTTGATCGCTTCCTTGGCATAAGTGAAATCATCATAGCCACTTAGGATCACAATGGCTGTTTTGATTTCTCTTTGCTGGATTTCCTTGATCAGCTGGATACCATCCATCCTCGGCATTTTAATATCAGTGATCACGATATCTGGTTCATTTTCAGCTATTAGTTCAAGGGCTTCCTGTCCATCACTGGCAATAAAAGTAGTAAACTCTGGATGCTCTCTCTTAATCATTGCCTGTATGCCCAATCGGATATTTTTCTCATCATCAGCTATAAGGACTTTATACACTTTGGCTGCCCCCTTTCATAATTTTGCAAGGCATTTTTAATGTCACCATCGTGAATTCGCCTTTGACACTTGTAACAAACACTCCATACTCTGTTCCATAGTAAAGCTTGATCCTCTCATTCACATTGTGGATCCCAATGCCATTGCCGCCTTTGGAACCATGATTTTGATGTTCCTCACCAGTTTGGAGGGATCTGTTGAGGGCCTCGCACTGCTCTTGCGTCATCCCAACGCCATTATCCTCGATCTCAATAGTGACATAGTCATCAGAATACCTCGCGCTCACCTGCAGGATGCCTCTGTCTTTCTGGTTGTTCGGAATAATTCCATGTTTAATCGCATTTTCGATAATCGGCTGCAGTGACATTTTCAGGACTTCCTGGTCCCGCAATTCGTTTGGGACATCAATCGTTAAAGTCAGCTGCCCATCCAGACGCAGATTCATGATATCTACATAGTTTTTTATATAATTGAGTTCTTCTTCCAGGATCACAAAGTCATTTTTCCATTTAAGATTATAACGCATCATTTCCCCAAGCGAGGTTACTGCATCAGAAATAGCGTACTCCCCTTCTATTTCTGCCATCATTTTGATGTTTTCCAATGTGTTATACAGAAAGTGGGAATCAATCTGGGTCTTCAGTGCCTTTAATTCGGTTTCCTTTGCGGCTGCCTGCTTATTGACAGCTTCAGCAATCAGTCCGTTCATTTTACCAAGCAGGCTTTTAAAATGAAATGCCAGTTCTGAAATCTCATCCTGACCGTCAACCTCTACATCCACGGAAAAATCCCCGTGCCCGACTCGCTCCATTGAATCCTTCAGTTTGTACATTTTTTTCAAGAGCAATAAGACCAATACATAGGTGACAAAAGAAAGAATAATAACTAAAAAGATAATTCCGCTAAAAATAACATTCCTTGTCTTGGCAGTTTCAGCATAAAGGCTCTCAAGTGAAATGACATTCAGCAGATAGGCATCCAAATCTTCGATGTAGGCTGTAATGACTAGATATGGAGTTTCATTGTTTTCAAACTGAAAACTGCCAGTGCCTTCGTGTTTTGATTTATTGAATTTCAGTTTGAGCTCTTCTGTGTCAATTCCCTCATCTTCAAAAAAGGTATGATGGAAGTTCCTGATCATGTTGTTGTCTTTGTCGATCACGACATACACTGAATCAGGATCCTGAACAGATCCGAACATCTTAGGAAAAAAGTTTTTCAGGAACATATTGATTTCGATGATCCCTAAATGTTCGTCCTTTGGATAATCCAGTTCCCGCAACAAAGAAATTTTCGCCGTGTTTTGTGATGGCAGCCGTTCCAGAACATCCTCTGTCTGCTGGTCAAACCACCATACCTCCATGCCATTCCTGTTGATGACTTCATCTCTCCATGGCTTTTGCATGATCCGTTCTTCCTTGAAGAGAATCGGCCACATCTCGGTTACATATGGATTGGTCGTATAAAGGCGGATATTTTCTATGGCAGGGTTATTTGCCTGCAGCCTGGTGACATTCGAAAGCTCGTTCATCCTGAAATCTATTAACTGGTCGACGTTCGCTTCATTTCGGCTTTTAACGAAATCAATGAATTCCATATCTGAAACGACCATCTGGGCCGTCCTTCTCATGGATTCTATATTGTTTTTAATGTGGATTTTTTCAATTTCCAAAGCATTTTCACTCTTGATGCTGATTTCGGTTATCGCCCTGTCATATACGTTACTGGAATAGATGGAGATAAAAATGATAATCGGAATAATGATAATGATGATATATAAGGCAATTAGCTTTTGTTGCAGGGAAAGGCGGTCAAACCAGGTCGCTGCCTCTTTAATTTTTTTATGAAAGTCCACTTTAATCACACCCAACATTTATCCACATTCAAATGATACATCTTAAGTATTAAAAGTAGCGTGAAAAAGTGTTTCAATATTTTGAAGTCTAACAGGATTCACGCACGCCCAACGTAAAAGCAGGAATAGACTGTCCCTTCAAGAAAATTAATTCTAAAAGGAACAGTCTTTCCGAATGTTACTTAATTTGCTGCATCAAGTTTTTTCTTATTGTTTTCATATACTTCCTGCTGATACTTTTCCACTTTTTCATAGCCGAAAGAATCACGTTTCTTCAGGAAGTCGTTGTAGAGTTTATCGAACTCTTTATCGGATTTAGCAAGCAGAAGCTTAGGAAGTGTTTTACCCCATTCTTGTGCGATCTTGCTTGCTGCGACACCTTCTGTGGAAGTTCCAGTTGGGCTGATGCCATCAAACTCTGCATAGCTGACTGTTTTTCCTTTTGTCCAGTCTTCCATTTGCTTGAATGGTTCAGAAGCTGGCGGTGCCCATGCGAGGCTCATGTTTGTATCCATAAGCATCCAGTACTTGAATGAAGCACCATACTGCTGGTCAAAAGCTGCGCGGTCCTTATTCAGCAGATCCAATACTTCCGGTTTGAATTCAGGCTTACCGTTTGCCATATCATATGTTTCGCCCTCTTTACCCATATAAAGGTCCATTTGTCCTTCTTCGCTGATCAGGTAAGTCAGGAATTGAATTGCTCTTTCTTTATCTTTTACATCTTTGGAAATCAGAGTCACTGTCCATCCTGAGATGCTGTCACCAGCCAAAGCAGGTGCGTCTCCATTTGAGTTAGCAGGTCCGTCTACTGCAATATATACGGAGTTAGGATCTTTAGCATACAATGCGTGTTGTTGTGCTGCAAGGTCACTTCGCTGATAAAGCATTGCGAAGTATCTGCCTTGTGAGATCTTTTCTTCCATTTGCGGACGCTTATCAATGAAGATGTCCTTAGCAAGAAGCCCTTTGTCATTTGCTTCTCTAAAAGTTTTTAACCATGCAAGATACTCTGGATCCTGGCTGCGGTCATAAACCTTTCCGTCTTTTTCCATCGGGATGTTAAGGAAGTTTTGCAAATAGCCTTCAAGGGAAGTGTTTCCTACATCCGTAAATTCATTTAAGCCGAAAGGAATCAGCGGTGCGCCGTTCACTTCAGGGAATTTTTCTTTGGCAGCTTCAAGCGCCTTCAAGAATCCTTCAGGCGTGCTCATATCAGGGCTGCCGATTGCTTCATACATATCTTTTCTTACAAGAAATGTCTGGTTTGATGGCTTAAGGTCTTTATATTTGTCAAAATCTTTTGGTGATGAAGAAGCATTTGGATAACCGTAAGTATTGCCATCTTCCTGCTTATACCATTCAATCTTTGCTCCATCTGCTACCTTAAAGAAATACGGATCATACTGGTCAGCAAGTTCATTCAATGGAAGGACAAGCTCGCCTTCGATCATCTTCTTGACAGCATCTTCCCACCAGCCGATCGTGATGAAATCAGGAAGCTTGCCTGATGCAATCATCGTGTTCATTTTCTCAGCTTCGTTGCCTGCTGGTGAAATGAAGTTGACAGAAACACCGGTTTTATCTGTTACATACTTTGAAACAACATCGTCGCCCCATTTATGTGCGAACCAGGAAAAGTTCACATACCAATCAAAAGTAATCGGTTCCTTGTTGGACTGCCATCCAGGTGCATCGGCTGTTGCTTTTGGTTTGTCTGTGTCCTTTTCATCGGAAGCGTTTTCATTTGCCTTGTTGGAACAACCTGAAAACAATGCCAAAACCAAAGATAGAACAAGCATTAGTGAAAAGCCTTTGGAAAGAAATTTTCTCCTCATTTTTTGACCCTCTCTCTTGTTTGTTTTTTGGGCCACATTATTCAATGTACACTGCTTTGAAAAAGCGGGAAAGGCTTTTTTCAAAAAAACGGCCTTTCCCAAGATCATAAGGGGTATCTTTCATGAATAAGCAGTACTCAATTAATAATGAAGCCTGGTATTATTTAAATTTCTTCTAAGAAGAAAAATTTAAATCATTGTTAATAGAATCAACCTTTTACTGATCCAATCAGCATTCCTTTTACAAAGTATTTCTGCAGGAATGGATAGACCAGCATGATCGGAAGCGTCGTTACAACCATTGTTGCCAGTTTGATTGACTGAGAGGTTACTGTCTTCGTTGCAATCGAGCCTGCTGCATTCGTCATCATTTGGTTAGAGCTGGACTCAGCTACAACCTTATATAAATAGGTCTGGATTGGCTGCAGGTCAGGGTTATTTACAAAGATGACTCCGGCAAAATAGTCATTCCACTGGTAGACACCCTGGAACAGTGCGATGGTAGCAATAACTGGCATTGACAGCGGGATGATTACTTTGATAAAAATCATAAAGTCATTTGCCCCATCTATTTTTGCTGCTTCCTCAAGAGAAGTTGGCAATTCCCTGAAGAAGGAAACAAAGATGATCAGATGGAAGAAGTTGAACATTGTCGGAATGATATACACCAGGAAGTTATCAAACAACCCAAGGTCTCTGATCAACAGGAAGTAGGGAATCAATCCGCCGCTGAAAAACATCGTGATGACACCAACCAGCATGTAAAAGTTCCTGCCGTAAAGGTCTCGTCTCGAAATAGCATAAGCAACCATCGCTGTAAAAGATACATGGGTGATTGTGCCGATAACCGTTTTGGCAATGGTCACACCAAATGATGTAACAATGCCAGGTGTTTCAAAAACCGCCTTATAGTTTGCAAAAGTGAACTCACGCGGCCACCAGTAGATTCCCCCCCGCATGGCATCGACACCATCATTCAGTGAGTTGACGAGAACATACCAGATTGGGTAGACCGTGATGCCGCAGATAAAGAGCATAATGAGAATGTTAACGTTGTCGAAGATATATTCGCTTGTTGTTCGCCGGTTCCGTTTAAAAAGCTTAAACACAACCTCACCCCCTTAGAATAAAGATGTTCCATTCAGTTTCTTCGTAATCTTGTTCGCAGACAGGAGCAGGATGAAGGCGATGATCGCTTTCAATAAACCAACTGCTGTTGCGTATGAGTAGCGGGCATTTTGCAGACCCATTTGATAGACGTAAATATCAATAACGTTACTGGCGCTCTCATTCAATGAGTTTCGCAAAATCAAGATCTGATCGAAGTTTGAATTCAGGACACCGCTTACAGCAAGAATGAACAAGATTGTGATGGTTGGGCGAATTGACGGCAATGTGACGTGCCACATTTTTTGGAACCGGTTTGCTCCATCAATTGTGGATGATTCGTATAGTTCCGGAGATACACCAGCAATAGCTGCCAGATAGATGATTGCTGACCATCCAAGTTCTTTCCAAATATCCGAGAGAATGACAATCCCCCAGAAGTTATCCGGCTCAGCCAGGAAATTCGTCCGTTCACTGATCAACCCTAAACCTAGCAAAATATCATTGATGACACCGATATCCGCCAGCCATGTAGTCAAGATGCCTCCAAGTACAACCCATGAAATAAAATGCGGCAAGTAAGAAATTGTCTGAACCGCTTTCTTTAGCTTCATAGATGTTAGTTCATTAAGCAAAAGAGCAAAAATGATTGGGAGCGGGAAACCGATAATCAATTTAATCAAGCTGATTCCCAGGGTATTTTTGAGGACAATCCAGAAATTCTCATCCTGCAGGAATTCCTTAAACTGCATCAATCCAACCCATGGTGCCTCCGAAATCGTCTTGATGATGCTATATTCCTTGAACGCGATGATCAGCCCATACATTGGGATATAGTTAAAGATGAACATCCATACTACACCCAGAAGCGCCATCGTCTGCAAATACTTTTGTGAAATGATTGTCTTTTTGATTTTTTGGTATTTTTCTTTTTTTGTTGCCTTTTCGATAATGGTGTCAGTAACTTGTTGTTCGACTGGCTGTTCTATCTTGACTTCCATTTCTTCACCACCTTGGCTGCTTTGTCTTTCTTGTATCTTCATCATAAAAAAAAGGGCTTACATTTATAAGCCATCGAATTTTGCTTATGGTACCAATTTTTTAGTTTTGGAAAAATCGGCCAAAATATTGATACCATCACATTGTTATCGTTTTCATTTTTTCGGGAGGCGAAGATTTTAAGTTGTCCTTAATATAAAAAAACTGTGCACCAGACTAATGGTTCAGTCCGGTGCACAGTTTTCTCAGCTTTTTATCCAGTTTTTATCCTAATGCCACGTCGAGGATCATCATGATGGCGAATCCAAACATGAGGCTTAATGATGCCAAATCGCTGTTGCCGTTTTCCTGGGATCCAGGGATTACTTCTTCGGCTACCACGAAAATCATCGCTCCGGCTGCAAAGCTTAGCGCATACGGCAGAAGTGGCTGGATGAACATGACAGCGGCTGCTCCAATCATTGCGGCAACTGGTTCGACCATGCCTGAAAACTGGCCGTACATGAAGCTTTTCTTTCTTGACATTCCTACTTGCCGAAGTGGCATCGATACTGCGACACCTTCCGGGAAGTTCTGGATACCGATTCCTATTGCAAGCGCAATCGCGCCCATAAGCGAAGCCGAAGGAAAGCCTGCAGCTGCAGCTCCGAAAGCCACTCCGACCGCGAGACCTTCGGGGATGTTGTGCAAGGTAATGGCCAAGACCATCAAAGTACTTCGTCTTTTCTTTTCGGGATGGATTCCCTCAGCTTTTTCCATTGATAAATTAGGATGTAAATGGGGCATCAATTTATCTACGACCATTAAGAACAACCCGCCTAAAAGAAAACCAGTCGCAGCAGGCATCCAGCTCGGCAGGCTTCCTCCCTCACCCATCTCAATCGCAGGAGCAAGTAGTGACCAGAAACTTGCAGCAATCATAACTCCTGCCGCGAGACCCATCATACTATCCAAAAACTTTTGGTTTGGATTTTTCGTTGTAAATACTAAAGCAGCGCCCAAAGCAGTCATTCCCCAGGTAAACAAAGTCCCAATCAGCGCCTGGACAACCGGATGGAAACCCATGAAAAAATCAAGCATCTTTTTTCCTCCTAAGACTTGCTCTGTAATCTAATGTAACTCATTTTAATGTATTATATGGATTATGAAGTGGTGAATATATCTTGTTCAGCATAAATCAGACGGCTAAGTTTGTTTTTTCAAGATTACTACATTCAATACGTAATTCCAATCCTATTTATTTTTATCTGAAGGCACTGAGCCAGATGAATGGATTTTCACGAAAAAAAGGGATACGCTAATAAAATAGTTCATACATGGAAGGGAATTAAATCATGATTGCAAAAACAGAAGAAGATTTTAACGGGTTAAAAGAAATTGGCATGATTGTCGGCATGATACGGGAGGAATTGGTGCAAAAGACAGTACCCGGAATAACCACAAAGGAACTCGACGAACTGGCAGGCGCCATGTTTGAAGAGAATGGAGCGATTTCTGCTCCGAAAGGCGAATACAATTTCCCAGGGTACACTTGCATCAGTGTGAATGAAGAAGTAGCCCACGGGATTCCAGGGAGCCGAGTCATTAAAGAAGGTGATATCGTTAATATCGATGTTTCCGGATCAAAAAATGGTTATTTTGCCGATACAGGAATCTCCTTTGTCGTTGGCCAAGGTGATCCGATTTTAACGAAGATATGCGAAACAGCTGTTGAGGCTTTTGAAGCAGGCTTGAAAAAGGCGAAACCCGGATCGAAGAAAAGCGGACTGGGCAAGGCGGTTATGGCGACTGCGCGGAAAAACGGACTTAATGTAATTAAAAACCTTACAGGACATGGAATCGGGCGGACCATCCATGAAGCTCCCGATCACATCTACAACTATAATGAGCCATGGGATGACGAGCTATTGAAAGAAGGAATGGTCATCGCTTTTGAGCCATTCATCTCCACTGGTGAGGAAGAAGTTTTCCAATACGAACATGATGAGTGGACTTATGTCACGGAAAGCAGCTTTGTTGCACAATGTGAACATACAATCATCCTCACTAAAAATGGACCTATCGTTATTACCAGATAAAATTCCACTTGAACCCCTTGCCGATGCAGGGGTTTTTGTATTTTTATCGGCTCTCTGCCATTTAATACTAAATTCCTATTTTTCGTGTTTCTAAAAAAATTCCCACAAAATGATTGACACATTATCTGTGACGCAGTAAAGTAATAAACAAGATTTACAACTCAATATTCGTTACTTCTTATCAAGAGAGGTTGAGGGACTGGCCCTATGACACCTCGGCAGCGGACTCCTATGGATGACTGTGCCAAATCCAGCAAGCGTGAGCTTGACAGATAAGAAGAGGCCGACTTTTTAATTCATGTCCTCTTCTTTCTGAAGGGGACTTTTTATTTTCCAATAATCCCCATCTACAAATTAATATCGAGACTTTCTTATCAAGAGAGGCGGAGGGACTGGCCCTATGAAGCCTCGGCAGCGGACTCACATTGAGGACTGTGCCAAATCCAGCAAGCAATAGCTTGGGAGATAAGAAGAGATCTTGTCCTGCATTCGTTGCGGCATGCCTCTTCCTGTTTCCTGGAAGAGGTTTTTTTATTATCTACAAAGGAGGAAGACTGTTGATTACATTTGAACAAGTGGAGAAAGTTTATGAAAGCCGCGGGAAAAAGGTACCGGCACTTAATGGAATTGATCTGGAAATCAAAGAAGGAGAGATATTTGGGGTCATTGGTTTTAGCGGAGCAGGAAAAAGTTCACTGATCCGCTGTGTGAATCTGTTGGAACGCCCGACATCCGGCCGGGTGATTGTCGATGGCTGCGACATGACTTCCCTTTCACTTAAAGAAGTCCGTGAGGTTAAAAGGAATATCGGGATGGTGTTCCAGCATTTCAATCTTTTGAACTCCAAGACCGTATTTGAAAATGTCGCAATGCCGCTTGTCCTCGGTAAGGTTCCGAAGGCGAAAATCAAAGAGCGGGTTTATCAGCTCCTCGACTTTGTAGGTCTCGCTGATAAGGCGGACAATTATCCGGACCAGCTTTCAGGCGGACAAAAACAGCGAATCGGCATTGCCCGTGCGCTGGCAACCCAGCCAAAGATCCTGCTTTGTGATGAAGCAACTTCGGCCCTGGATCCGCAGACTACAAGTTCGATTCTTCAGCTTTTGAAAAAAATCAACAAGGAGTACAACATCACGATATTAATCATTACCCACGAAATGTCTGTCATCAGGGAAATCTGTGACCGGGTGGCGGTCATCGAGGAAGGTAAAATCATTGAGGAAGGCTCAGTATTTGAAGTTTTTTCAGCTCCCAAAACAGTAACAGCCAGAAATTTTGTCAGCACCATCATGAATGACAATATTCCAGATTCCGTCCGCAGAATCATCAAAGGACATTCGGGGCTTCAAAAGGTATTTAGGATCAACTTCGTCGGTGAGTCAGCAGGCGAGCCGCTGCTGTCACAGCTGTCAAAGAATTTTGATATCCATGTCAATGTTCTGTTTGGAAATATCACCGAGCTTCAGGGAATTCCATTCGGCAACCTGATTGTCGAGTTCCAGGGAAGTGATAAAGAAATTTTAAGGGCTCTTAATTTTATCAATCAGCAAAAAGTCAACATAAAGGAAGTGACCGCACATGCTAGTTAATTCAGAACAAATCATCCAGGCATTAATTGAAACACTGCAAATGGTCGCGTTCTCCCTGCTGTTTTCGGCAGTCCTTGGAGTTCCCCTTGGAATTGCGCTTGTCGTGACGAGAAAAGGCCATTTGCTAGAAAATGCACCTGTCTTCAATGTACTTAACAGTGTCATCAACGTATTCCGATCAGTGCCATTCATCATCCTGCTGGTCGCAATCATTCCGCTGACCCGGCTGATTGTCGGCACATCAATTGGTACGGCCGCTGCCGTCGTCCCGCTTGTCTTTTATGCAGGACCGTATATTGCAAGATTGGTAGAGAATTCTTTGTTGGAAGTGGATCCAGGAGTTATCGAAGCCGCTGAATCAATGGGTGCCACTCCATGGCAGATTGTATTCAAATTCATTCTTCCAGAAGCTATGAGTTCACTCATTCTTGCTTTCACGATTGCAACGGTCGGATTGATCGGTGCATCGGCAATGGCCGGAGCAATCGGAGGAGGCGGCTTGGGCGACCTCGCGATTACATACGGATACCAGCGGTTTGATACCCAGACAATGTTCATCACCGTTGGTATTTTGATAGTCATGGTACAGGGGCTCCAATCCCTTGGAAATATTTCAGCTAAAAAAATCAGAAGAAGATAACAGGAGGAATCAAAAATGAAAAAACTTTTACTAGCATTGATCGTACTTAGTCTGGCATTAATCAGCACAGCATGCTCGAGCTCCTCATCATCAGCGAAAGGCGGAGAGACTGTCAAAGTAAAGCTTGGCGTCAGCGGAACAGATCACCGTGTATGGGATTTTGTCGCCAAAAAGGCAGAAAAAGAAGGAATTGACGTCGAAATCGTCACTTTCTCGGACTATGTCCAGCCGAACCTTGCGCTTGCAGAAGGCGAATTGGATGCAAACTCATTCCAGACCGTTTCTTATTTTGACGCTTTCATCAAAGAACATAATCTTGACCTTGTTCCAATCGCAACCACAATGATTGCTCCAATGGGTATTTACTCTGAAAAATATAAAGAAGTGAAAGACATTCCTGAAGGCGGGAAGATTGCTCTTGCAAATGAAGCGACAAATATGGGAAGAGGACTTCTTTTACTCCAGGAAGCTGGGCTCATCAAGCTTGAGGAAGGCTTCGACGGAATTGGCGCCCTCGATAAAATCGTTGAAAATCCAAAGAATCTTGAACTTGTGCCGCTGGTTGCCGGCCAGACACCAAGGGTATTGCCGGATGTAGCCGCATCGATCATCAACAACGGAATCGCGGTTGATGCAGGACTAACACCAAAGAAGGATGCCATCTTCCTTGAAAGTGCCACTGCCACTCCATATATCAATATCATTGCTGTCCGCGAAGAAGATAAGGACAATGAAGCTTTGAAAAAATTAGCTGAACTTTACCAGGAGGATGACACAAAAGAATTCATCGAAAAAGAATACAAAGGAAACACCCTCCCTACCTTTGTGCCGCTCAGTGAGATTGGATGGTAAGAAGAAATCTCATTTAATGCGTCCGTCATTCTTGAAGTCACCGATTTTCGGGCCCAGCTTTTACTGTTCTGCGACCGTAATTGTGAATGCCAGTGCTTTTCGGGCGCAGCTTTGGTCGTTCTGCGACCAAGATTGCTGAAGCCATCACTTTTCGGGCGCAGCTTTGGTCGTTCTGCGACCAAGATTGCGGAAGCCATCGCTTTTCGGGCGCAGCTTTGACTGTTCTGCGACCATGATTGCTGAAGCCATCGCTTTTCGGGCGCAGCTTTGGTCGTTCTGCGACCAAGATTGCGGAAGCCATCACTTTTCGGGCGCAGCTTTGGTTGTTCTGCTACCGTAATTGCGGAAGCCACCGATTTTCGGGCACACCTTCGATTGTTCTGCGACCCTAATTGCGGAAGCCATCACTTTTCGGGCGCAGCTCTGGTCGTTCTGCGACCAAGATTACGGAAGCCGTCACTTTTCGGACGCAGCTTTGACTGGTTCTGTGACCATGATTGCTGAAGCCATCACTTTTCGGGCGCAGCTTTGGTCGTTCTGCGACCAAGTTTGCGGAAGCCATCGCTTTTCGGGCGCAGCTTTGACTGTTCTGCGACTGTAATTGCAGATGCCTTCGCTTTTCAGGCGCAGCTTTGACTGTTCTGCGACCGTAATTCCAGAAGCCTTCGCTTTTCGGGCGCAGCTTTGAATATTCTGCGATCATGATTGCGGAAGCCATCGCTTTTCGGGAAAGACCAGCAGGCTTGGGACTGAAGTTAATAGCTTTCAAAAGGGGATGCCCCTGTTACTCACTATTTTTATGAAAGTTTAAAGGAGGAATCAGGATGTCAACATCAGTAAAGTCACTTAAAGATATCATTACAGAAAACGTGGAACTGAACCAATATCTTTACTTAACGACCAGCCATGAAATTCACGCACGCCCGGAAATCGGCAATGAGGAGTTTTTCGCTTCCGCACGGCTTATCAATATTTTAGAAGATGAAGGTTTTGAAGTTGAAAAGGCGGTAGCAGGACACGAAACCTCCTTTGTTGCTCGCAAAAGGTCTGAAAAACCGGGACCATCCATCGCCTTTTTGGCAGAGTATGATGCCCTGCCTGGGATTGGCCATGCCTGCGGACATAATATCATAGGCACAACCAGTGTCGCCGCAGCGATCGCGCTAAGCAAAGTATTGGATGAAACTGGCGGTGAAGCAGTCGTTTTTGGAACGCCTGCCGAAGAAGGCGGACCAAATGGGAGCGCGAAAGGAAGCTTTGTAAAGCATGGCCTTGTTGAGGGAATCGATGCGGCTTTGATGCTGCACCCTTCAGGACAGACCAGATTGACATCAACCTCGCTTGCTGTGGATCCTCTCGACTTTGAATTTATCGGAAAGCCCGCCCATGCAGCGGCTTCTCCTCATGAAGGTATAAACGCTCTGGATGCTGTGATCCAGCTGTTCAACGGAATCAATGCATTGAGACAGCAGCTGACGGATGATGTTCGGATTCACGGCATCATCACCCATGGAGGGGATGCACCGAACATCATTCCTGAATATGCCAAAGCCAGATTCTTCCTCCGCGCAGCCACCCGAAGCCGATTGAATGATGTCACCCAGCGCGTAAAGGCTGTTGCAGAAGGTGCAGCCCTTGCAACTGGTGCAAAGCTGAATGTTATCGCCTTCCAAAATAAAGTCGATAATTTGCTATTGAATGATCGGTATAATGAAGTCTTTAAAAATGTGATTCAAGACCTTGGGGAGAACGTTGCAGCCAATGAAAGGGAGGGAATTGGCTCTACCGATGCAGGTAATATCAGCCAGGTCGTTCCAACCATTCACCCTTATATCAAGATAGGCCCTGATAATCTCGTGGCCCACACTGTTCCCTTCAGGGAAGCTGCAGCTTCACCAGAGGGAGACGAAGCCTTGCTAAAGGGAGCAAAAGCTCTTGCTCTGACAGCTTTACAATTATTTACAGACCAGGAACTATTGACAGATATCAAAGCTGAGTTCGAGCTGAGGAAAGCAGCGGAAAACAAACAATAACCTGTTTCCTTATACTTGCCCACTATTGAAAGAAGACCTTTGCCCTTGCGCAAGGGTCTTATGGTATGTTTTAAGTTACCAGCCTGATCGATACCTATCAAAAGGAACAGAAGCACTGTTCTCTTGCTTTGGCGACGCTGATTAAGAAATCAATCGCCTCCATTTCTTCTCTTGTCAAATGTCGTCCCAGCTCTGGATTTTTCAATATTGCTTTTGCTTGTTCGATCGTCATCAGATTCTCTCGTGAAATCAAAACTCCCTCTATCGGATGCAATCTGAACCGCCGTTAGCAAAACTCCTGAAGAAGTCCTTGCCGCGAATTGCTTTCCTTTAATTCTAAAAATACTAAAAATTCCATTGACTTGTGAACTGTAAGTATATATAGTAATGTGTATTATTCTTCTTTTGGGTACAACGGAACACTCTATTGTGATAGATTGAACAATTCATTTCTCTCTATCTATTTCCTTCCCTTCTTCAATAGAAATACCTCCCTGCCAACTGAAGAAACCATGATTCACTACATCAAGAAGAGGAGGCAATTTAATTGCAGCAAAAAATCTCGTTTTCAACCTATGCACTCATTGGAACCATGCTATTCGGCATGTACTTTGGCGCAGGGAATTTAATTTTCCCGATTCAATTAGGCCAGCTTGCAGGCACAAACTTCTGGCCTGCGTTAATCGGTTTCCTGGTCACAGCCATAGGCCTTCCCTTTTTAGGTATATTGGCGATCGGACTTTCCGGCAGCACCGGATTGCGTGATTTGGCCAGCAGAGTGCACCCTGTTTTCGGCATTGCCTTTGCAACAGTTCTATACTTAACCATTGGACCATTTTTTGCGATTCCACGAACAGCCACTGTTCCATTCGTTGTTGGTTTTGAGCCTTATATTGCTCCAGGGCAGGCTGGTTTATGGCTGGGGATTTTCAGCTTCATCTTTTTCGCCATTGTTTATTTTTTCTCCCTCCATCCAGCAAAGGTCATGGATTACATCGGCAAATATTTGACTCCGGCGTTTCTCGTTTTTTTATTTCTTTTAATTGGATTTTCGATATTCAATCCTATGGGGAGTTATGGTGAACCTGCCGGTGCTTATGAGAAGCTTGCCTTCATGACAGGTTTTAAAGAAGGATATAATACAATGGATGCCCTGGCATCCCTGGCATTCGGGATTGTTGTCATCCACGCGATTAAAAGACAAGGTATTACTGGCAAAAAAGAAATCGCCAAAGCAACCATGAAATCAGGGATTTTCGCAATGTCACTGATGATGCTCATCTACGGGCTTATAACATTTATGGGAGCATCAAGCGTGACAGCCATCGGGACATTCGAAAATGGCGGCCAGATTTTTGCAGCAGTCGCACAGCACTATTTTGGCTCATTCGGTGCCGTCCTTCTTGCTACCATCATTGTGCTTGCTTGTTTAAAAACAAGCATAGGCCTGATCACAGCCTGCAGCGAGTTCTTCCATGACGTGTTTCCGAAGGTTTCATACAGAAGTTATGTATTTATTCTAAGCTTCGTTTCCTTTGCCATTGCAAACTTCGGCTTAAACAATATCATTCAATTCGCTGTACCGGTTTTAATGTTCCTGTATCCTTTAGCCATCATCCTGATCCTGTTAACCCTATTATCACCGCTATTCGGTAATAAACAGAGCGTTTACTCTGCTTCGATGGCGATGACATTTCTTGTAAGCTTTTTTGATGGATATAGTACATTAGCAGCAAATGTTCCCTATCTGAATGTTCCAGTTTTCAATTCGATCAAGACGTTATACATGGATTACCTTCCGTTATACGATATAGGTCTTGGGTGGATCATTCCAGCCTTCACTGGAGCAGCGGTTGGCTTCCTTTTACCTAAAACAGAATTAACTTCAGGAACATACCAAAAAGAACTGTAGAGATCCTCTGCAGTTCTTTTTTCTTTTGTTTCTGCAATACAGGCAAATTATTTATTATGTTTTTTCTGAGCCTTTAATGCTACCTTTTCTAATCCATTTCCTCTTTCCTCAGCAAATTCTACATCTGCTTTTGGCATTGCCTTATTATGTTTTTGTTTATTTTTCGTCATTTTTTCACCCCCTTTGTTTTCAATTTATATAAATCAAAGATGCTCTATCCTTCACCATTCACCCATTAGTTTGTGTTTCTTTTTCGAGGGTATGCTTTCTCTATATTTTTAGAAAGGCGAAAAGTGAGTTTGTCCTAATTAATCCATCCAGTCATGTCCATTTCCTTCGAATATACTGCTTTTGATAAGATGAAAGGAGTTGGACAGATTGGAAAGAAGAGAATTTGACAGCATGGGAAATCAAACCTTCTTCCGGTTTTCGAAAAATCATCATAAACAAAAGGACGTGCTGGAAGATGAATTTGAATCAAGTTCCCATATGCATGAACGTGGAACAGTCAGAGGCATTAGCGCAAGAAAATGCGAGGAGCTTGCAGATATTATCGGAGGAGATGTTATTACAACTACCCCAGCCTGTGTTGTACAGCGCTTAAGAAACATAAAAGCTACGATCCTGGGGCGTCGCACCCGGTCCCCGCTTGCTCTTCCATTTGCACTATCATTTGAAAACAACAAAGGCGGCAAAACTCTGAATCTAGGTGAAACTGTCATCCTGCAGGAAGAAATTAATCCTTTCCTTACAGAATTACGGAAAAGAGGAATCAAGGTAACAGCCGTACACAATCACTGGCTATTTGAAGAACCGCGTTTAATGTATATGCATTGGGAAAATGTCGGAGATCCGTTCGAATTTGCATGTGACAGCATCGAAGCGGCAAAAGATGCTGGATTATTTTAAATATCATTTTAAGCTGTGGGTCCTTGCCGGCAGCTTTTTTTTCGGTTCGGCTCATTATAGAGCATCGGATCTTCTGCACAAGTATATTTTCCATTGTAAGTAAGTCATCTGGAAAATAACCTGACAACAAACAAAAAATCGCCAACCTCTCAAGGCCGGCGGTTCTTTTGAAGGTCGCTCTTTTTTATTTATCACCGGGTGCTGGCTGATCAATACCTTTTACCCGGTGGCGGTGTCCATCGTTTTCAGTAGTGTAGAAATCGTAATAATGGACGTGCATTCCATTTCCGACTGGAATTGCTGGTCCGGAATAAGCCTGATAATGGTGGGTATGCCCGTTTTCAAAGACCACATATCCTTCAGTGTAGTGGACATGGTTGTGATCCTCTGTCATGATGGGCGGTGAAGTTACATCCAGGCATTGATGAACATGTCCTGCACCCATAGAAGTGTAATCGACTGAACCATGATTATGATGTGGTACAAAACCTTTTACAAAATCATCTTTCCCTATCTTCGCCATACCCTCACCCTCACTCTTGATAACTCAAATATACGTTACCCTTTTATGGTCTGTGCGTTTAGGCTAGCTTCAAAATGATCGATGATTTCCAAAAACCGTTCCGCTTCCCTGAATGTATGGTCAGCTAACAGCGGATGAATATTGCTTTTGATTCTGCAGGCTTCAATTAATTCTCTAGCTGTTTTCTTAAAATCTCTTAATGAAGCAACCGAAACCCTGTTTTGATCCAGGAATTGATCAAGCATTGGCACTGTTTCCGATTGAGGTCTCATCGAATCCAAATCCACAGCCTGGAACACCAATTGGTCAAAGTCATGACTGAATTCCCTAGCCTGCTCAACCAGCTTCCTTTCTGAAGGATCTAAGAGATGCCCGATAAATTTTGCATGGTCTGCCATAATTCTTAGGAAGAAAACATTTTCAGCGATTATGGCCTCTGGCTCTGGAACTAATTTCCCTTCATTTAACTCCTTCAAACGATTAGCAAAATACGCTGCTTCTCTGCTTACGTGATCAATTAGCAAAGGGAAATTATTATGTCTTATTTCACAGCGCAGAGTGAGTCCTAATACTTTTCTTTTGTAACTCCAAATTGAGGCGGCAGCTTGATAAACCTCATTGTTAAAAGCTTGGATTTGACGAATATCCGTGTTAGCGCTAAATCGTGCCAGTTTTTCCTCAATCCGCTCAAATATCACAATAAACTGTTGTGCTTCAGCAATTAATTGTTTTTGCTCATACGTAAACCCCAGACTTAAAAACAGCGTGTGCTCCTTCATGATTCTGGACCAAAATCTAATTTCGTCCAGTGATCTAAGAACAATCGGATTAGCCATGAACACCCTCCTCATCACACTATACATACATCTTAAAATATATGTATCTATTTCTTGTCCCAAAACATTATTATGTTTTTTTCTATGCCTAAAGTGATTTCCACATAGGTGACTCTGTTGAGTGAGATGTTCCAGTCCAGCTTACTGACTGGGTATGTTTTTCTGCCGAGAATATTTCGGAGGAGGAGGGTTTTTATTGTGAAAAAGAAACTCTTTTATGGAATTCCTTTGGCGCTGACAATTTTTATCGGTGGATGTTCCTCTGAGACGGACCAGGAAAATGAACCGCCAGTTGAGGATACTGAAAATGATGTTAAGGATGAAGATTTCAAATTGAATCAAGAAGAATCTGATGGTGATGAAAAGCAATAAAGGAAAAATGCTGCCTCTTCCATAGAGACAGCATTTTTTCTGTACCAATTCCCTCTATAATATAATCAATAAAAAACCTTAGAACCTCTGGTGTCCTAAGGTTGTTCATTCTCATTATCTTCAACAGACTTTTCAACCTTGTCTTTTTCATCGTCCGTTAAATTCTCATCATCCTCGGTTGTACCATCGGTTGGTTCACCAGGATCCTCTGTCATTCCATCAGGTGCTGGTGGTGCTTGTTCATCCTGTTCCATTACCGGATCGTCTTCTGGCGGCGGCTCTTCTGTGGCTCCGCAGCCTGCCAGCAAGATGCCTGCCCCTAACGTAAACGAAAGCATCAAGTTTCGCTTCATCATGTTGTCACTCCTTTCTGTAACAGGTTACTTTACTTATAGCCCAACTGGAAAATCATAAACATTCCCCCCCTGCCTTAAAGTTTTGGATGACTATGTGTTTTTCCAGGTTAAAGGACCTTTACGTGTGGATGCTAGTTTGGGCGGATTGCTTGAGGGAATAATGGGTAAAATGAAGCAGCTTGCAACTGGAGGGTTAATTAGTGAAGTTAAGTGTACTTGATCAATCCGTCATCAGCGTGGGGGATTCGGCCGCACAGGCTTTTCGCAAAACAGTTGAGCTGGCCCAAATCACAGAAGATCTTGGGTACACCAGGTTCTGGGTTGCTGAGCATCATAACACCAACGGCATTGCCGGTTCCTCTCCTGAAATATTGATATCCCACATAGCATCGATGACCAAAAGAATCAGAATTGGTTCAGGCGGAGTCCTGCTCCCTCAATACAGCCCTTTTAAAGTGGCAGAGAACTTCAAGGTTTTAGAGGCTCTGTTCCCAAACAGGATAGATGCTGGATTAGGCCGTTCTCCTGGCGGGTCAGCCACCACGAGGCTTGCGTTGACAGATGGACTTCGGAAAAGTTTAAATGAGTTTCCCAGACAAATTAGTGACCTAAAAGGATTCTTACAGAATGAATTGCCAGGTGACCATCCCTTTCATAGCGTTAAAGCCTATCCTGACAAAACAGCTTTCCCTGAATTATGGTTATTGGGAATCACTCATCGCGGAGCCAGACTTGCAGCAGAACAGGGAACAGCATTTACATACGGCCATTTCATAACACCCGCCAACGGAAAAAGAGCATTGGAACAATATTTCCGGGAGTTCCAGCCTTCTCCATTCCTGAAAAAACCCAAAGCAAATGTGTGTATTTTTGTTGTATGTGCTGAAACCCAGGAAAAGGCTGATGAACTGGCTTTGAGTCAGGACTTATGGCTTTTGCGGGTAGAAAAGGGGATGGATACAAGGATTCCATCATTGGAAGAAGCAAAGAATACAACGCTAACGGCGGAGGATCGGAACAGGATCGTGGAAAACCGAAAAAGAATGATCATCGGAACGCCGGAAAAAGTGAAGAGTGAGCTCTTGAGGCTGAGTGATGATTATGGGACTGAGGAGTTTATGATCATCAATAATCTGCACAGCTTCCAGGATAAAGTTAAGACATACACAATGCTTGCGGAAGCCCTACTCTAAAGTAATGCAGGAAGGGGAAACCCCCTTCCTTTTATTGTTCCTTCAAATCTTTTTTGGTCATCTCGCTTCGCACATTGATGTCTTTGGAGATATTTCTTTCTTTATTGTTTGGGTATTTATTTTTGCGTTCGCGGTTATCGTTTCGATTTGTCATGATGATCCTCCTCCATTTTACTTTTTGCGGTTCTTTCCTGAATTGATGTCATTGTCATTGCCAAGCTCGCCATTCGTACGGCCTTTCTCTTTGGCAATTTTTCCGCCCAGTCTTACATTCTGCTGGCTGATTTCTTTTCCACTCATGTTTTGTCACCCCCACTTTTTAAGATGCTCAAAATCCTCAAATAAAACTTCCTATTTCGTATCTTTGTTATTGCCTAAAATCCCTGTTATGTAATATAATTCAATTAAAATAATCTGTTATATAACAATATTCAGAAAGAGAGGAAGAAACATGACAAAAACGGATGCAATTGCGCGAAGGATTTTAGGCTGGAAGCTGAACAGATGGGACCGCTGGTTTGATTATGAAAAAGGTGTTTTCATCAATGACTCTGAATTCCAGCCAGAGCAGAATCTTCTGCATGCAATGCTGATTGTCGAAAGACTGGAGAAGCTGGGCTATGCCTTTTCATCAAATGGGGGTTCAGAGGCTGCTTTCAATCAATTCAGAGGGACGGGTGAAAACCTGCCTGAAGCGATTACAAATGCTGCCTATGCCATCATTGAAAATGACTCGGTCGTGGCGAGCGCAACACTGTGGCGGAAATTATCATAATAAATAAAACTGAGCTGCCTCCTTTGATGGACGGCAGCTCTTTTTTCAATCACTCCACTTTTTCATCCTTACCTGCCAGCCAGAATGCAGCGGCAATTGAGGCAATGATGATAATGAAGGGAGCGTAGAACATTGTGAATTCAGCCATTTTCCACCCTCCTATGCATGGTCATCCCGTTTACCCTGAACATAATCTTTATTGAACAGAAACAGCCTCAGCAATAAATACAGTGAAGGGAGCAGCAAACCAAGCCCCGCTATAAAGGCAATAATGAGAGCGATTGCCATCGCTTCATTTGTGAAGCTGTCATAAAGCTTGAGAAAAGGATAAAGCAGATAGGGATAATGCGAAATGCCATAAGCAAAAAATGCAATCAGGAATTGACCTGTTAACAACCCGAATGCGACTCCATATGATTTGCGTTTTCCAAGCAAGTAAACAGTTCCCGCAAACAAGATGAAGGAAATTGCAAACAGCCACCATAAATCAACGAGCCGGGTGTAATGCTCCGGATTGTGGTCCTTAAGTTCGACGATGATTCCTGTTGCGCTCACAATGGCCGGCACCGACCAAATTAAAGCATATTTCCGAAGCAGCTCTGTGGCCGGTTCATCCTGAGCTTTATGGGCGTACCATGTTAAAAATACAGCTGAAATATAGAGTACCGCTGCCAGACTGAGGACAACGATGCTCCATGTCAGCGGACTGGTAAACAGCGCCCAGTAATCCAGATTAATACCCGAAGCCGTTTCTGTGACAAAGCCGCCCTCTGAAATCGTCAGCACAATCGACAGTGAGGCCGGGATGAACAAACCTGATAATCCGTATAAATACGAATATCTTTTGTGCTTCAAACCGCCATAAGTCGTAAAAGCATAATAGGATCCCCGAATCGCCAGCAGGACGATTGCGATACTGGCAGGAACAAGCAGGATGGTTCCGTAGTAATACGCCGTTTTAGGAAAGAATCCGACCATTCCGACAAAGAAAAACACCAGGAATACATTTGTCACTTCCCATACCGGCGACAAATACCGCTGGATGATCCGGGTCAGGATATGCTGCTTTCCCCGGAAAAGGCTGTATGCATTGAAGAATCCTGCCCCGAAATCGATGGAAGCGACGATGACATAGCCAAAAAGAAACAGCCATAGAACAGTAATCCCAATTATCTCAAGTGTCATCGCAACTCACCTTCCTTTTCAGCTTCCCTGTCTGCCAGTTCTTGTTCAACAGGATTCTTCCGGAACATCCTTGTTAAAACCACGATGCTTCCTACGGCAAGCACCAAGTATAAACCGGCGAACATCAGCAGCATCATATCGACCTGTCCGCTTGTCGTCGCTGCTTCGTCAACCTTCATGATTCCCCTCAGGATCCACGGCTGCCTCCCAACCTCGGCGAACCACCAGCCCAGCTCGATCGCAAGCATCGATAACGGGCCTCCAAGGACAATGAGCCATCGATACCACCTGGTCCGGATAAAACTCCATTTCATCCAGACACCGACAACATACATAAGTGAGAGCACCGTCATCCATATGCCGATCGTAACCATCCCATCGAATAGATAGTGGATGTAAAGCGGCGGGGTTTCGTCCTCAGGAAACTCATTTAGACCAATCACTTCCGCATTCGGATTACTGTGTGCCAAAATACTAAGCGCATATGGAATCTTAAGAGCGTATTTAATCTCGCCATCATCGAGAACGCCATAGAGCATTAACGGTGCACCTTCATGGGTCTCAAAATGCCATTCCGCGGCTGCCAGCTTTTCTGGCTGGTACTCGGCTAAATATTTCCCGGAAAAGTCACCAATCACCGCTGCGGCAATCGAAAAAATCAAACCGATTTTCATTGTCAAAAATACTGCTTTTTTATGATAGATATGATCCGATCCCTTAAGCAGCCTGTAAGCCCCGATGGAAGCAAGGAGAAATGCCGAAGTCATATACGCAGTGGCAAGCACATGGGCCACCTTTGTCGGCATGGCTGGATTGAACATCGCCAGGATCGGATTGATATTGACCAGCTGACCATCAACAAGATCAAAGCCTTGCGGGGCATTCATAAAGGCATTCACGATGGTGATGAATACAGCCGAAAAAGATGCTCCAATCGCAACTGGAATAAGAAGCAGCAAGTGTTTCTTCTGATTCTCAAACCTGTCCCATGTATATAGATAAATGCCCAGGAAAATCGCTTCAAAGAAAAACGCAAATGTTTCCATAAAAAGCGGCAGGGCAATGACATTACCCGCAAGTTCCATAAAGTTCGGCCATAGCAACGATAGCTGCAATCCAATCGCCGTCCCGGTCACAACGCCAACCGCAACCGTAATCACAAAGCCGCGCGTCCACCTCCTGGCCAGCAAAATATAATGTTCATCCTGCTTCTTGATTCCCAGCCACTGAGCAATCATGATCATCAACGGAATCCCGACGCCAATGGTGGCATAAATAATGTGGAAAGATAAAGTAAGCTCAGTCAACACTCGGCTGAAAAAAACAGATTCTTCATTTCCCATCCTTCAATCCCCCTTTTCTATCCGGCAATTATACGGCCGATAAAGGACAGTCCCATAATCGCCGCTACAATAAACGCTACCCACATCAGCACTCGTTCTTGCTTTTTATACATATGGTAATTGTCACCCCGCTCGCTAAGTTTGTTCATTTAATCACATAACTCAGAAAAATAAGTCCCTTCCACCTATTTATACAGGATAGATGTGAGAAAAATATGATATGTAGTCTCCTTCATTCCTTATTCCCCTTAGCCCAATAGTTAAAACGATTGGACCTGCCATATATCGTTAGGAAAATAATAATCTGGTTAGACTGGGACTTTTTAACGGCCTGTTCTTAACAGCGGGCTCAAGCTGACGGCTCTTTCCTGCGCTGTACGTAAAATTGCCGATCCTTATATCGCTGAAAAAGCCAAATCACTGCAGCAACCCAGAGGCTGCTGGCAAGGAACCCCCCGACAATGTCACTAGGATAGTGGACGCCAAGATAAACCCTGCTCACTCCAATCGAGAGAATCATGAAGCTGCTTGCAAGAATCACAGCCATTCTGCCAATACGGCCTTGGACATGGCGCCACAGCAGGAAGGCCATGATACTATAAAAAGAGAATGCATTCATAGCATGCCCGCTCGGAAAACTGTACCCGCCAATCTCAATCAACCTGTGAAAATCCGGGCGTGCCCGTTGGAAAAATAATTTCAGCAATCTGTTCAGGATTGGTGTGCAAAAGACCACTGCCAGGAAAACGAGTACTTCAAGCCTGAATCTTAATACATAGAACATCAAAATAAAAAGGAGGATTGTCAGAACAGCAATAAACCGGATGGTTCCGATATAAGTAAAAAACTTCATGATGCTAGTTAGCCAGGGGGATTCCAGTCCCTGGATGAATGAGATGACATGGCGATCAAAGGCCATTAGATAATCAGCTCTAACAAGAAAAGAGAGCAAAATAAATAGGAATAATGAACCGAAAAACGCTATGGATAACTGCAAATTAAACTTCATGTCCTTGTTCCTCCTGTTTCCTTCCATGTTCTGCATCCTTTACTATTCCCCTTATTCAGATTTTCAAAAGACAAATAGACAGAACGACAAGGGGGGAAACTTTTTTTCTTCTTGCGGGGAAGGTAAAATAGACTTGAAAGGAAGTGGGCGAATGGCAAATTCAGTTACAGGTTCTAAACAATCGCATTTAACGCAGTATATCCCGCCTAAAGGAATGTATGAGACGTTTGAAAATGAAGCTCATTATCTTGAGAAGGTCAAGGAATGGGGATTAAGCACAAAGAAAGAATTTTGGTACAAAGACAGATTCCAGCATTGTCTTGTTACGATAAAAGGTTATGAAGTTTTCGGTGAAACAACTGAATACAATACGCTTGTCGTTGAATTTCCAGATGGCAGGCTGACATGCATCCATCCTGCATATTTGAAGGAAATGCAATCCTCCAATTTCGGCAAGGAAATTATTGAACAGACCGGGGACGAGCCTAAAACGAAATCGGAGAGTATGGAAAATCCTGAACTGGCAGCAGCAGAAACAACAGCTCCACCAGCGGAGGCTAAAACGGAAAAAACAGCGAAAGCTTCGGCAGATAAGCCTGCTAAAACAAAAAAAGAAAAGGCCCCTAAATTGGTGCTCCCAGAAGATAAAGTCCATTTTACCGCGAAAGTGAAGCAGTTCGCGTTGAGCTGGAATCACTTCAATGAGGACAATGATGAAGTCATTGTGTTCGAAGACGTCCGAATCGACCAGGAAGAACTAATCGAGGTTGGCCTTGCATGGGGCTCACACAGCAAAACACTGAAAAAACTCGAACTGGAGCCCGGACAGGAGCTTGAATTCAACGGCAAGATCGTCAAGAAGAGCCTTCCCAAAGGAAAGGACGTGGAAGACGAGTCGATGCTTCTTGATGTTTCGGTAGGATACAAGATCAATAATCCTTCAAAAATCATTAAAAAATAGCTTTACTATTCAGAATGGACGGAATGGGTTTTATCACCTGTTTGCGCGGGACAGGGAAAAATTAGTTTGCAATTATGGCAAATAACCGTCATGCTTTAAAGAACAGATTTAAAAGTCATAAAACACAGGTGAAAAAAATGATTGAAATAAAGAATTCTGAAATAAGCGATGGTGAGTTCAATAGAGGCGTATTCGCCAAGAGATATATAGCAAAGGGTGAACTGATACACGAAGCCCCTGTTCTCTCCTATCCGAACGACCAGCATGTACACATCGAGAAAACAGCATTAGCCGATTATGCCTTTGAATACGGGATCAATCATTCAGCCATTCTGTTGGGCTACGGCATGCTTTTCAACCACTCCTATGAGCCTAACGCAATCTATGAAATCAATTTTGACAATCATACTTTTGATTTCTATGCGTATCGTGACATCAAAGCCGGCGAAGAGATTGTCATCAACTATAATGGCGAAGTCGATAACAACGACCCACTCTGGTTCAATGAAGAGAAATAAGAAAAGCTCAAAGTGATTTAATACTGTCTTATCTCGTAAGAAAAGCGGCTCCCATTAGGAAGCCGCTTCTTTTAAAAAAGACTAAGTGATGTCGTCTTCTAAACATTCAAGTTCAACAATGACATTCGTCCCCTGGCCTATTTCACTTACAATTTTCATGGTTCCATCATGCTCCTGAATGATTTTATTGCTCACCGTCAGTCCAAGTCCGATGCCTTTGTCCTTCGTCGTATAAAACGGAGATCCAAGATAACGAAGGCGGTCAGGCTCGATTCCTGTTCCCTCATCCGAAATGCTGATAAGCACTTTTCCCTTCACCTTCTTTTGCAGGTCGATCACGACATTCCCGCCATTTGGCATGGATTCAATCGCATTTTTCATAAAGTTCAAAAATACTTGTTTCAGCTGATGTGGATTGCAGGAAAGCATGATTCTTTCATCTGGATAAGTAGGGATGATTTGGACATTGTGCATCATCCCCTGCGGATGGATGATATTGATCGTGCTGTCCAAAATCGATTTCAAATCTTCTTTAACATATTGGATTGCCTGCGGTTTAGCTAGTGACATAAACTCATTTACAATCATATCAATCCTGTCCAGCTCGTTCATGATAATTGCCAGGTAACCTTCCTGCTTCTCCTTATCAAGACATGTCTGCAGCAATTTTGAAAACCCCTTCAACGCTGTCAGCGGATTGCGGATTTCATGAGCCACACCCGCTGCCAGTTGACCGGTGACAGACAGCCTGTCCAAATTTCGGATGGAGGCATCATGCTTGACCCGGTCTGTTATATTCCGGCCGACACTGACAAAGGAGTCTATCTCCTTTTTTTCATTATAGATTGGCGAGAAGCTATATTCTGTATAAACGGATTCCAGGTCACAAGTGATGAACTTCTTCCGTAAAATCTGCGGTTCTCCAGTTTCGAGTATCTCCTTAAGCTTAAGATCCAGAACAGCATCTTCCTCTGGTGTCAAAAATTCACCCAGACTTTTGCCTACAATTTGCTCTGGTTTCAAGCTGATCACTTTTTCATGGGAGGGTGAAGCATACAGAATCAATTTATCTTTATTAATCACCAGAATCATGTCAGTCGTATTCTCGGTGATCAGCTCGTACAGTTCCCGTGTTCGGTGTAATTCATTCTCCATACTTACCAATTTAGTAATATCTCGGTAAATCGCGATGATGGCAATAATCTCGCCCTGCTTATTACGGAAGGGGGAGTAAGAGACGGCAATATCGAGTAATGATCCATCTTTATGGAATCGCTTCGTTATCATATTGGTAAATGCTTTTCCGTTTTTGACTTCGGAAATGATCTCTTGTACAACCTCCGGATTCGAAAACTCATGAAAGGTCCTGCCTATCAAATCTTCTTCTGTATAACCGAAAATCTCTGTGTACATATGATTGATCCTCAAAAAACGGTTCTCCATATCTACAATTGCAAACCCGTCAGCCGTACAATCCAGGAATAAACTTAGTAGTTCATCCGGATTATAGATAGTTGTATCATCCTGACCAAATATCGGAAAATTGTTACGAATAGAGATCTCTCCAAACCTATTATCCTTATAACTCTATTTTACAGAAAGTTATGATTTTTCAAAAGGAGTATTTAATCTTCTTTTTTAGAGCAAGGCTCTGTTAAACAAGGCTGTTGATTTTCGTTCCAGGCGCTTCGCTTTCCGCTACAATCAACAGGTGTAAAAATAGCATTAGCTTTAACAGACCGTTAAAAATAAAGAAGCCGCTATCCCTTATAAGGAGCGGCTTGAATTCCATTCATTTGAGATATTCTAACACTTTTGCCACAGCAGCTTCTGCCTGGTCAATACATCCCGGAATCCCGACACCCTCAAAAGAACCACCTGCAAGGCAGATGCCTGGAAGCTCTTTTTCAAGCTCCGATTTTACCTTTGCGATTCTCTCGAGATGACCCACAGTATATTGCGGCATTGCTTTACTCCATCTGGTCACAACAGTGAATTCCGGCTTTGCGGTAATGTTCATCGTTTTATTCAAATCTCTTAAAACCAATTCGATGATTTCGTCATCTGATAGATTAACAGCTTCCTGGTCATCCGGCTTCCCGACATAGCAGCGGAGGAGCGCCATATCGTCAGGCGATGTGCCGGGCCATTTTTTATGTGTCCATGTACATGCTGTGATCCGGAAATCACTGTTTCTCGAGACCAGGAATCCTGTTCCGTCGATATCTTTTTCGATCGCCGATTTCGGGAATGCCATCGCTACATTTGCCACAGAATTGGCAGGCATGTGTTTGAACGGTTCCATGAATGGATATTCTGACAGCATGTGCTGGGCGTGGAAATGATCTGTCGCAATCACTACACTGTCTGCTGTTTCCAATTCTCCAGATTCGAGATGGACTTTATAGACCTTGCCTGTCTTCTCAACCTTTTTAACAGCTCTTTCCTTCAAGACTGATCCTTCGTCTAGACGCTTTTCAACCTGATGGACCAATTCCTCCAAACCTGTTGACAATGAAATGAACATCCCTTTTTTAGAACCAGGCTTCTTGGCTGTTTTCGGAGGCTTAGGCATCGATTTATTCAAGCCGATCACCAGGCTTCGATGCTTCTGTTCGATTTCATAAAAATTTGGGAACAAAGCCATCAGGCTGAGTTCATCTATATCGCCTGCGTAAATCCCCGATAATAAAGGATCAATCAGGTTATCAACAACCTCATCACCAAGCCGGCGGCGGAAAAAAGCACCTAATGACTGATCCGCCTTTGGTGCATCTTTTGGCAAAATAAAGTCCCCTGCTGCACGCAATTTGCCCAGTGATGAAAATAACCCTGACAACGCAAACGGGGTGACTTTTGTAGGAATCCCCATGAAAGATCCCTCGGGCATGGTATGAAGCCTGCCCCTTGCGTAAATATAGGACCTCCCCGCCGTGTTCGAGATGATTTTGTCCTGGAGACCTACTTCCTCTATCAGTCTCATGGCACTCTTTTTTCGCGCTATGATGGAATCCGGCCCTCTTTCAATGATGAAGCCGTCACGCTTCTCGGTACGGATGACACCGCCAAGACGTCCGCTCGCCTCAATCAATTTCACTTCGATCGGCAGCTGCTTTACCTTTGCCTCCTTTTGGAGATAATACGCAGTCGCCAGCCCAGTGATCCCTCCGCCTATGATGATAACCTTCCTTTGGTCCATATCGCTCACCTGTTCTTTTTGTTTTGATTATCTTATAGTTTTACCCTGTAAGTATGTGAACTTTTTAACATAACAAAAGTATAGCACCAGAAATAGTTTTGATTCTTCTAATGTTATCCTGCACTATGTGAACTTTTTAACATAACAAAAGTATAGCACCAGAAATAGACTCGTTGATGGAAGTTTTTTTACTAAAATGTGAACTTAAGTCCATGAAAAGGTGATTATGGAGGCGGGATTAACAGATTTCCGTCAAATGTACATCTGTTTTGCGTAAGAAAAACGGAATTAAGCTGGCGTTTTGAACAATCATGCACTGTTGACTGACCTGATTTCATTTTTTTTGGCGAATTTTTGATTATTTCGACCACATTTCGAAATATATCAGCGGATTTTCAATTTTATCGACCACTTTTTGAATTATTTCGACCACATTCCCAAATATATCGACCACATCACCTTTTAAAAAAATCCCGGTTTCCCGGGATCTACACATTCATATCTCTTTTTCGGTAAAACAAGTAAGTCACCAATGTGAGCACTAACAATATCAGCGCTGACAATCCCAAGTAGATCGGTTCAAACCCGCCATCCTCCAGCACAAGCTTCGCATCATAATATTTGAATGGAGTCACGAATTTCAGTCCATCTAGCTTCTCATTCAAGTCAATTACAATCGACAGGATGAACAGGAAAAGCAAGATTCCCGTTGCCAGCGATGTGGCTTTTTTGGCATTCTTTAAAACAGCGGCGATAGCAGTCCCGATGACGAGGAAAATCAACTGAAGAATGAAAATCCCGATCATCAGCATCGCAATCTCCCCAGTGACGTCCTCTCCTTCCGCATATTTCCCGACCATGCTGATAGAGGAAGCAAGGGTGACAAGATTGAAAATCAAAATATTGACCATCGCAGCGGATAGCTTTGCTGATATCATCCATGTCCTTGAGACCGGCTTGACGAGCAGGAACTCTACGGTTTTGTCTCTCTCTTCCTTGGCGATGATATTCGAGCCGAGCATCGCTGCATGGATGGATGCCATTACGGCCAGGTAAAGAAACAGGACTCCAAAATACCCGATCGGTGTCGACAAATCAAGCGAACCAGTACCCATTATTGCCTGCAGCGATTTTGGCATATCGGCCATCAGCGTATTCATCGACTGCCCTGTCCCCTCGAGGCTTGAGTATTTTGCCATGCCCGAGGCGACCATAAAGACAACTCCGATACACCAGATGATTAACGCTTTCCGGCTTGCTTTCAATTCTCTTTTAAAAAGATTCACGATTTTCCCTCCTCCCTAAACGGAATGGACGTCCTTTTTCGAGTATAAATAATAGCTGGCAACGATTGCGGCAATGATAAAAATGGCAGCGGTTATCAGAAAAGAAGTTTCATAGCCCTCATGCTGCGTGGTATAAGCTGCGTCAAAATAATTGAACGGCGTCAAATAACGCAATGCCTCATCCTCTGTTGTCGAACTGATCATCCCTAGCATGAAAAAGCCGAAAACCGTTCCGAGTGAAACTGAGATCACCGATTTAATCCTCGGAAACATCGCGGCAACAACGATTCCCAGCGCCATGAACATCAGCTGGAGAAAGAATAGGGAAATGGCAATCAGGAATAAAGCCTCCTTGTTAAAAGCGTCCTCCGAGACAATGGATGCCATCACAAATATCGCTGTGATAAACATGATATTGGTAATGACAAGGGAAACGAATGCAGCCAGCAGTTTAGATGTGACGACCTGCCCCCTGGTCACCGGCTTTGTCAACAGAAAGTCCGCCGTCTTTTCGCGTGTTTCCTTCGATAAAATCGAGGTTCCCAGATTCATAGCCTGAATGGCGCCCGCAAGCTTCAGGTAAAGGAACGCATACGAGAAGAACCCGATCAATGTTGCAATGCTGTCCACTGACAATCCAATTGCTTTCCTCAACTCTACTGGAAATCCCTCAAGCAGTTTTTTGAACTCTTCTGCATCCTTTGAAAAGGAAGGGAACATCGATAAAAACAATACCACCAGCGCCACCAGGGACAAGGTCCAGATGACAGTCGATTTCCGGCAGGCCTTCAGTTCATGAAGGAACATATTCATGTTCTATTCCTCCTTTTCATAATAGTGCATGAAGATCTCTTCAAGGTCAGGCTCCTCCACCCAGAGATTCGCAATCTCAATTTCAGCAATTTTTTTCATAATGGAATTGACATTTCCCCTGAATAAAAAGCTGATGATAGGGCCGTCCTGCTGCAGCTGGTTCACACCTTCGATATTGAAAAGCTCTTTATTAATCGCGGCGTTTGATTCTATTTTGAATTTCTTGTACGTATTCTCTTTTAGCGTGCTGATTTTCTCGACCGTGACAATCCGGCCGTCCTTGATGATGGCCACCCTGTCACACAGCCTCTGCACCTCGCTGAGAATATGGGAAGAAAACAGGATCGTCGCGCCTTTCTTATTTTCTTTTTCAAGAAGGTCGAAAAACTTCTGCTGCATGAGCGGATCGAGGCCGCTTGTCGGTTCATCGAGGATGATCAGCTTCGGTTCATGAAGCAGCCCCTGCACGATGCCGACCTTCTTTTTGTTCCCAAGCGAAAGATCATCGATTTTCTTGGTCAGGTCCAGCTCCATGATCTCGGCAAGCTCCTTGATCCGCCCTGTACAATTCTTTTTGTAAAAACTTGCAGAGTACTTGAGCAGATCCATGACCTTCATATTGTCATAATAAAATACTTCAGAAGGAAGGTAGCCAATATCCTTCTTAATTTCAGGTGCGGCTGTAATGATGTCCTTGCCAAAAATCGTTGCGCTGCCGCTTGTCGGATAGATCAGTGACAGCAATGTCCGGATTGTCGTCGATTTTCCCGCACCATTCGGGCCGATGAAACCGAAAATCTCCCCTTCTTCCACATTAAAGCTTACATTCTCAATCCCCCTGGATTTGCCGTACATTTTCGTCAGATTCTTAATCTCAATCACGTTCATGCCAGACCCTCCCTCTATTTCTCTGTTCCAATATTGCACTTGCTGGACTGTTTTTTCGAATTTCTTGATCAGTTGCAGCGTTTTCCTCCGGACGCACACCTTTTTTTGGTAAATCTATTTATATTTACGATTAAGTCTTTTTTATTTACGGTTGGACTGTTTTTATTTACGGTTAAGCATTTTTTATTTACGGTTGGGCTATTTTTATTTACGGTTGGGCTATTTTTATTTACGGTTAAGCTGTCTTTATTTTCGGTTGGGCTGTTTTTATCTACGGTTAAGCTAATTATCATTACGCTTGATCCGCCTATAATCCCAGATGCACTGTTCTACTCGGCATTCGATATTTCGCTACTCGCTTCTATAAAAGGCCTTCTTCATCATATCGATATACACTTCTGCTTCTTGGAATGCTTCATCGAAATCATCAATTCCTTTGTTCAGCCTTTTGGCTTTTTCGAGTTCCTGGTTACTGAAGCCCTGGAGTGTCCACATGATGATGTTGATTGTTCTGTGGATGTCCGTCCCTTCACGGAACTGGGAAAGGTCGATATTTTCGAATAGTTTGCTATAGCTGTCGTGCATCAGTTCTGTGGTGGTGTTATTCAGGCTCTCTTTTACATCTACCGAGGATTCCAATGAGGCAGACATCATAAAGTCGAATATCTCCGGATGCCTGGCTATCAGCCTGTTTTTAAGGATCATCAGGTCCTTCAGCCGCTCAAAGATATCTCGTTGGGCAAAGTTCAGTTCCTGAAAGAATTCCTCCGACAAAACATCTGCAAAGTGGTCGTAAAGGAACAAGTAAAGCTCTTTTTTATTTTTAAAATAGTGAAACAAGAGTCCTTTTGAAATACCTGCTGATTTAACGATCTCATTCGTAGAAGCGTTCTCGTATCCCTTTTGGGCAAATTCCTTGAGAGCAGCGTTCAGGATTCGTTCCTGTTTTTCGGGGTTCAAACTTAACAATTTCGAAGTCATCTTGCCCTCCTTAATGTTAATTGACCGCAGTGGTCAATATCATTGTATTCCTCATTGACCACTGCGGTCAATGATAATCATAGTAAATTTCTCGACATAAACAAACAAAGAGACCGCCAAATTGGCAGTCTCTTTATTTTTATTTCATTTTCCGGATTACAGCTCTGACCGGGCTGCCGTCTGCCTGATCCAACGGCAGCGGCAGGGCGGCGAGCTCATATTCCCCAGGTTCAATCCGGTCCAGCACCAGGCCTTCAAGGATATGGATTCCATGATTGTTCAATTCATGATGCGCACTGAGTTCCTTGCTGTCCAGTGGGTCGACGGATGGCAGATCGAGCCCAAGTAATTTTACTCCATGCTCAGCCAGGTAAGCAGCCAATTCCGGCTCAATATACGGAATCGATTCCGGGAATGCCGTTTTATCCTGCCATGCATCGGTACGGATCAGCAGGCGCTGGACTCCCTTTAAATCCACCTCTTCAAGCTCTTTAAGCCCGATACTGGCTGGCTTAGCCACATGGATTACAAGCGCAGGTCCAATATAGAGATTGAAGTCTAAATCAATTACCTTTTTTCCATCGCTTTCGAAATGAAAAGGGGCATCGATATGTGTGCCGGTATGGGTGCTCATCGTCACCTGTCCAACATTCACCGAACCACTCTCTTCCATTCCCCAGCTCACTTTATATTCAAATGGCGTGTCGCCAGGCCAGACAGGAATTTTATCGTTTAAAACCTGTGAAATATCAATCCAGTCTCCCATACATTTTCCTTCTTTCAAATATAGATTTCCCCTCACACTCCAGATCCTCTTCCGTTCTCAATTTACCAAGCGAAAGGGTGTCTTCCTCCTTTTCTTGCTATAGTTTTGTCCTCAAGCTCCACAGCTCAGGGAAAAACCGATGGTCGACGACCTTTTTCAAATAGGATACACCGGCGGATCCACCAGTTCCAGCTTTGTGGCCGATAATCCGTTCGACTGTGCTCATATGGTTGAAACGCCAGAGCTGCTGCTTGCTGCCGATATCGACAAGCTTTTCTGCAAGCTCATAAAGATCCCAGTACTGGTCGACATTGCGGTAAACCGTCAGCCACGCTTCCTCGACGCTTGCATTTGGTTCGTACGGCTGCGACCAGTCACGGTTCAGCGCGGCGTCATCGATCTGAAGTCCGCGCATTGACAATGCCTGGATGGCGGCATCATAAATCGAGCGTTCGTGCAGTGCATCCTCCATGGTTTTGTGCAGTTCCGCATCATGCTTATAGACGGATAAAACATGTGCCTGCTTCTGCCCAAGAGCGAATTCAATCAGCCGGTTTTGATAGGATTGGAATCCGGATGAATGCCCAAGCTTGTCACGAAACTCCATATATTCTGCCGGAGTCAGCGTCGACAGCACACTCCATGATTGAATCAGCTGTTCCTGAATCCGCGACACCCTAGACAGCATCTTGAAAGACGGCTCCAGATCATTTTTTCGGATGCAGTCAATCGCCGCGTTCACTTCATGTAAAATCAGCTTCATCCACAGCTCACTTGCCTGATGGATAACGATGAAGAGCATTTCATCGTGGTGATCCGACAAACGCTGCTGACTGGATAAGATTTTATCCAATTGCAGGTAGCTCCCATAGGACAACTCTTTTGAAAAATCAGTATGGATTTCGTGTGGAGTTTTCTGTTCTTCCTTCATTTCCCGGCTTCCCCCTTAGGCTACGACTCCGCGCTCATTGCTGAATTTCTCGTACAATTTATGATCCATAATTTCTTTTAAGATTTGGACGGCATTCCAGACGTCACTATAAGAAGTATATAATGCCACAGGTGCGAGGCGGACAATGTTCGGAGCGCGGAAATCGGGTATGATTCCTTTTTCCTTCAAAGCTTTGCAAATCCTGGCAGCTTCTTTGTGCTCCAGGCTGACGTGGCCACCTCTTTTGAAATCCTCTGCTGGACTGCCAATATTAAAACCTTCGTCGCCCAGCTCATGCTGAATCAAATCCATAAGATATTGATTGATCTTTAATGATTTTTCACGAACATTCTCGATGCCAGCCTCGGCGAACATTTCAAGTGAACCAAGTAAAGGTGCCAGGCTCAATACATGTGGCGTCCCAATCTGGTAGGCGCCCGCATTCTCAGCAGGAGTCAGGACATGTTCCATATCAAATTGTTTGTCCTTCCTCGAACCGAACCAGCCAGCAAGTCCCGGCTTTGTTCCAAAATGCTTCGAATTCACAAAAAGACCGGCAACTGCCCCGGGACCTCCATTCAGATGCTTATAATTGCACCAGTAGGCAAAGTCAACTCCCCAATCCGAGAATGAATGCGGAATGGCACCGATGGAATGGCAGCCATCGAAACCGATCAGGATACCTCGTTCATGTGCAGCTCTCGTCAATCTTTCCATATCCAGGATTTGACCACTTCGGTATAAAACCGTCGGCAGAACAACAAGCGCAATATCCTCCGTCATCGCCTCAATGATATCGTCCTCATCGAGGAATCTTCCATCCCTGCTTTTCACTCTGATTAAATGTGTATCCGGATCAAAGCCATGGATCCTGAGCTGGCTTTGCAGCGCATAGATATCAGAAGGGAAATTCAATTCGTCAGCGAGGATCTTCGTTCTTTTACCCTCAGGTTTATAAAAAGTAGCAACCAGCTGATGCAAATTGATCGTTGTGGATCCGCTTACAATTACCTCTTCTGCTGAAGCACCGACAAGCGGAGCCGTCAATTCTCCTAGTTTTTCAGATAAATAGAACCACGGATGCTTACCATCCATCCAGCCATCAATCCCAAGCTCGCGCCAGTCAGCCAATGATTCCAGCAAAGTTTGTTCAGCCCGCTTTGATAAAAGCCCAAGCGAATTCCCGTCAAGGTAAATCGAACCTGGCTTCAGGTAAAACTCATCTCGAAAACGAGCTAGTAAATCACCGCTGTCAAGCTGTGCAGCAAATTGTGCACCAGGTTCAAAAGCATAAGATCTCATCGTCATCTCTCCCATCCCATTTGCAACTAGAGAAATCGTAACAAAGAACAGAAGCAAGCGTCAACAAATGGTCTGATAATTCCCAAAAAGAAAAACAGCCTCAATTTCTGCGGCTGTTTCATGTCCTTAAGCAAATCGATAATAAATCAGCACAAATGCCGATAAAACAAAAATGAAGTTCAAGAATATAAACACAAATTGATCCACTTTTGTCTTGTGCAGCTTGATTGGCGGATTGTAGAAGGAAACGCCTTCGATGATGAAAATGATCAGGACGATATGGATCATGAAGTGGCCGATGACTTCTGTGAATCCGAATAGCATAGTTGTCAGGATAAAGATGGTAGTGACAACAAATCCGAGAACTCGGTTCAGGATTCCGACGACCAGCAAATAACCGACGACGAATTCGACAAAGGCGGCCATGACAATGAAGGCCGCTGGTTCGAATCCAAAAGTAGGCACATGGTGGTTCGCGACGATATCCAGCGACATCGTTGGGTACACCCATTTTTCAACAGCTACCCAGCAAAGAGAGAGGCCTGTGCCTAAATACAAAAATGGGAAACCTACCTTTTCCAGCTTCGTTTTGCCAACAAGCAACACGCCAATGATCGCTAAATAAAAGCCGTAGTCAAGCATATAGAAAATGCCATGATTAACAGTGACCATGACGAATAAAATGAGTAAAAGTGATGCTCCGAACTTTGTTGCAATATGATGGGGCACAAGAAGAAGGCCAATTGCCGCCCATACTAAAATCGTCATCAATGTGCTGTCAATATGGAATTCAGGTGCGAAAAGGGTGCCATTAGTGACCTGGATGATCAATGCTGCTGCCGTTCCGTATTTTAAAATATATCGTGAATACTTCCTGAAACCAGAAAGGAAATCATCCCACTTTTTGATTAGCGGCCATTGGGCCATTTTGGGGATGATCAGAGTCAAAGATGCGAGGACGACTGCTGCCAATAAGGCTAGTCCCATGAATAATGGTGATAAAATATTTTCAATGGTTTCTTTCTTTGGTGCTACCTCAGTGAACCATTTTACGTGAGCATTTGTATATAAAGGTGTTAGAATGAATCCTAACCCGATGATGATTTGTAATAGTTTTTTCATGAGTAAAACCTCCTGTGGCAATGTAAACACTATCGATATAGTAATAATACAGTCTGAGTTACAGATTTGATCATCAGAGTTATGAACATTTTGTGAAATTATTCACAAATAGGTCATTCTGATCAGTTAGAATTAATTAAGTTTCCCATTTCCCTTTGCCGTTATGCTTTTTAATTATGGATTAATGGGTATATTGGGGATAAGGAATAAAGGATGGTGACGATTGGCTTTGAGACGATTATTTTCGCTTCTGATTATCGGGGCTTTGGCTTATTTTTCTTGGCCATATCTTACTGAAAATAAAGAGACTATAAAAAACGAAATAGAGAATCTAAAGGAAAACCCGGAGTTTGCTTCTGCGCTGGAGAAACTCAATAGTGGAATTAATCAGCTGATCTGGCAGGTTAATGAGAAAAAAGAAGAACTGACACAGGATGAGAAGATTTTGCCTGAAGTATCTAAGCCAGAGCTGGCAACACCTTCTGAGGTAACATTCACAATCCACAATATTGGAGTTGGTGATGTAAAGGGAGAAGTTGAAAAACAGCTCGGCGCTCCGAAACGGGTTTCCGTGAATGAGTACGGAACAGAGTGGCATGCCTATCATGAAAATTTTCAAAACTTCACCATGGTTTCCTACAGCAATGACGGAACAGTGAATGCTCTGTTTACAAACCAGGACCTGATTGCGGCCAATAATGACATCAAATATGGAGTTCCAAAAGAAACCGTCCGCCAGACACTTGGGGAACCACTGGGTGAAATCAGGAAAGGGCTTGTCTATTACCAGTTCCAGAAGGATCAGGACTATGACGTGTACAATATCGATGACAGCTATGTGACTGTTTTTTATGATAAACACAGGAATAATACCGTAACAGCCATCCAGATTATCAGCGAAAAGCTGGAACAAAGTAAGGCAGGGTTTTATACGGAAGCGAGTGATGCGTTGAAGGAAGGTTTTGAATACCAGTTGTTCGATTTGACGAATGCATCCAGGGTCGTTCATGGTTTAGGCATCCTGACATGGGACGATCCGGTCAGGGTGACGGCCCGCAAGCACAGTGCCGATATGGCGGAAAACTCATATTTCAGCCACACGAATCCCGAAGGCCAGTCGCCTTTTGACAGAATGGCTGAAGACGATATTGCCTTTTCCGTCGCCGGGGAAAATCTCGCATACGGCCAATTCAGCAGCATCTTCGCCCATGAAGGCTTGATGAACTCACTCGGGCACCGTGAGAATATCCTGAAACCAGACTTCAAGCTGCTAGGCGTCGGCGTCGCATTCGGCCCGAAGCATGAACCTTATTTTACAGAGAACTTTTATAGTAAGAGGAAGTTTTAAAAACGTGTCATAAAGTAATACAGCTGGCTGGAAAAAGTCGCGGATAATTTCCAATTCGCTATAAAAATGAATTTTTCGCTATATAAATGAAAAAGTCGCTATATTAATCGGAAAGTCGCTATATAAATAAAAAAGTCGCTATATTAATCAGAAACTAGCTATATAAATAAAAATTGTCCCTGCGATATCGTTTTTTTCGTATGAAGAGGCATGATTTAGACTGATTTTCAATACAATGTCAGGCGCTTTTTCATGCTTGAATCATTTTATTGGCGGTTTTCACAACTTTATTGGCGATTTTCAAATTTTATTGGCGAAAATATTTTTTTATTGACGAAATCCACTAATTTATTGGCGAAAATCTAATTTTATTGGCGAACTGGAAATTCCGGGCATTTTCTTCCAATTTACACAAAAAAACCGCTCAATCAACTCACTGATTAAGCGGTTTTTTCACAATATATTTACTTCACACGCGGGAATCCAAATCCTGATGCATAGTCATCACCTGATGCTGCACCTGATCCACCAAGGATATCATTCGCTTTGGCACGGTTCTGCAGTTCAGCGCGAAGCTGTTTGTGAGTCATGCTTGGGTTAGCAGCCCAGATTTTCGCAGCCAATCCGGAAACGTGCGGAGTCGCCATTGATGTTCCGCTGATTGTGTTATACGTTCCATCAAACCATGTGGATTCAATTGCTCTTCCTGGAGCAGAAACTTCTACATCGCGCTCCTGGATGACAAAGTCACCATCTGTAGCAGGGTTTCCGCGGGATGAGAAGTCAGCGACACGGTATGTACCGTTTTCCTGGACATTTTCAAGTGCGGCGACTGCAACTGCGTTAACAAGGGCACCCGGATAGCCGATTGTATCTGCATTAGGGCCGCTGTTTCCAGCTGCTGCAACAACCAGGACACCTTTTCCATATGCATAGTCAACAGCGTCTGCAATTAGTGTGCTCTTGCTGCTGGATCCAAGTGACATCGAAATGACAACTTTTGAATTTGTACTGACTGCTTGATCTGCAGCATGCTGAATCGCACCTGCGATATCATCGGAATAGCCTGAGCCCTGGTCATTCAGAACCTTATAAGCCCAAAGGTCTGCTTCAGGCGCTACCCCGTAAATTCCCAGGCCAGTTCCACCGTGGGCAAGTACTGTACCGGCAACATGGGTACCATGCCCGTTCTTATCCGTACAAGAACCATCCACGAGGGCAGTCCTTCGGTTGGTGAAATCCTTACATTGTTCTGCACTTCCAGTTAAATCACTATGGTTAATATTAACTCCTGTATCCAGTACTGCAACCTTAATTCCATTGCCGCCAGATGTAGCCTGAAGATTACTATCATTATAGATTGCTTCCATTCCCCATGGAGTCCGATCGGAAGGTGACGCTTGCGCCACAGCGCCAGGCTTCGCTTCCAGCTGCAATTGTTGAACTGTCTCTACTTTTAGATTCTTATTTTTCAAAAGTGCCTGGTATTGCTTGGCATTAACCGTTGTTGTAAAACCATTCGCCCCAAAATCCCATCTGGTACCGTATTGATCTTTTGCCTTAGCCTTTTCAGCTGCAGGACCCTGAACTAATACCCGGTATGAATCCTGTGCCTCTGGTGCCTGGCCAAATGCCCCGGCCGTGAATAAAGATAAGCCCATTGTCATGCTTAGTAGTGCCGCTCCAAGTGCTTTCCTTCTTTTCATCTAACCACTCCTCTGCATTTTATGGTGTTGCTGGTTTTACAAAATCTATTATATTTAAAATATTCTGATAACAACAATATGCTAAACTATTCATTTTTGAGACTTTCGAATCAGGTAAAAATACACGTTTACACAAAAGTCTCATGCACAAAGTTCTATTTTTGAATTTTCCCAATATCGAAAGAACTAAAAAGAGTGGCCTTTTTGCTACAAGCCACTCTTTCCAAATGGAAAATAATAGTAAATTATCCCCTTGCAAATTTATATAAACAACAACAAACTCACAGCCATGACCGCCATACCGGCTACCAACCCATAAATCGCGAGGTGTGATTCATCGTATTTTTTCGCGGCGGGCAACAGTTCATCAAGTGAAATGAAGACCATGATTCCGGCAACCGCGGCAAAAATGACGCCGAACATGATATCGTTCAGGAAAGGCATCAGGAACAGGTAAGCCGCCAGTGCGCCGATCGGCTCTGATAACCCGGACAAAAATGATAGCTTGAAAGCTTTCTTTTTATCTCCGGTCGCGAAATAGACTGGCACGGAAACGGCGATTCCCTCCGGAATGTTATGGATGGCAATGGCAATCGCAATGGCAACACCTAATGCGGGATCCTGGATTGCTGAGGTGAAGGTTGCAATTCCCTCCGGAAAATTGTGAATTCCAATCGCAAGCGCAGTGAATGTACCCATTTTCAATAAAGCTGCGTCGTTGGCTGGTTTCTTGGAGATGTTCATATCCTCGACTTTCTTCAGTTCATGGGGATTTCCCTGTTTCGGTATGAACTTATCTATTAAGGCAATCAATACTATTCCGGCGAAAAAACCTCCCACGGTCGCCCAGTTTCCCAATTGCACGCCCATCGCCGAAACGAGAGCATCCTTGGCTTTGACAAAGATTTCAATCATCGATACATAGATCATGACCCCGGCTGAAAATCCAAGAGCCAGCGAAAGGAATTTTGTATTCGTCCGTGATGTAAAAAAAGCAAGGACACTGCCAATTCCTGTGGCAAGGCCTGCAAATAATGTCAAACCGAAAGCAGATAAAATCTCCTCTGTCATTGATATTCTCCTTTTAAAATCGATATTTGTGCTGACCCAACGGGAATTCATCGTCTATGTCTGTTACCTGAATGAATCCATTCAACAGTTCGAAAAATAGTCTTACACTAAAATGTTTCCTTTGGTAAACTTTCAAGATGCAAGAATCCCTTTACCCTAACAATATATGCATTTACCCTAAAAAGTTTCCTTAAGTAAACATTTTATCGTATAAGAAACTCCTTCTGCAAGAATAAAATACAAAAACCCCTGCAAAGCTGCAGAGGTTCCTTCAAAACTATAGATTTCTTTTAATTTTGTAATCTGCCTTTTTCTTTTCAAGCCAGTTTGGATATTCAGTCTGGATTTTTTGGTCGAATAAAGATTCCTTGATTTCTTTCTTATGATCCTCGAATACCGCCGTCTTTGCCGCTTTTTTATCGGCAACTTTAATGATATGGTAGCCAAAGTCTGTTTTTATCGGGGCACTGACTTCCCCCACTTTCATTCCGAAGGCTGCTTCCTCGAATTCTTTCGCCATCTCTCCCTTTCCGAAATAGCCGAGGTCTCCTCCTTTAGCTGCATTGCTTGCATCCGTGGAATATTCTTTGGCTAATTCAGCAAAGTCTTTGCCACTGTCCAGCTCTTTCTTGACTTTCTTTGCCGTTGCCTCATCTTCGACTAAGATATGGCTTGCTTTTACTTGTTCTTTTTGATCAAAACTTTCTTTATTTTCCTCGAAGTATGTTTTCATTTCTTCTTCCGTCACTTTGATAGAAGGTTTAATCATTTTTTCAGCAAGGAGATACATTTGAATGTCCTCCCTGATCCTGTCGATTGACACTTTGTTCTGTTCAAGTGCCGCTGCAAAAGCTTCTTCACCGCCATAAGAGTCTTGGAGTTTTGTCAGCTCTTCATCTATTTCATTTCCCGTTACTTTTACCTTTTGCTTATCAGCTTCCATTTCAATCACTTTATTGGTGATCAGTGAATCCAAAGTATCGGCGCCATACATCTCAGTTAATTTTGTGTTCAATTCATCCTTTGTGATTTTTTCACCGTTGACGCTCGCTGCTGTCTCTGTTTTTGAAAAAGCTGTCGCAAAAATCAAGAGAAGTGCTAAGGTAATTACGGCAAAAGTCAGCATCAATTTATTCTTTTTCATATAAGCAATCATTATTTCCCTCCATTATTCAACACTTGAAGCAGACAACACAACTTTCAAAGTTTGCTGTTTGCCGTCACGGTAAATTTTCACCTGTGCACTGTCACCCTTTTTAAGCTTGGTATACATATATCTCCTTAGGTCACTCGCACTTTTCACTTGTGCATCATTGATGCCGACGATGATATCTTGTTCCTGAAGGCCTGCTTTGGCTGCTGCGGAATTTGGATCGACGCTGGTAACCATCGTACCGGAGTCCACATTGTCTGGCAGATTTTTGAGATACATTTCAGGGATCTGCTCCAAATCAGCAAGACTTACACCTAAATAAGGGCGTTCAACTTTTCCTGTTTCAATCAGCTGGTTGACGATTGGCAGTGCCTCCTGGCTCGGAATCGCAAAGCCAAGGCCTTCCACTCCATTTTGCGAGATTTTTAAACTATTGATTCCAATTACTTTTCCATCTGTATTGATCAATGCGCCGCCGCTGTTCCCCGGGTTAATTGCTGCGTCGGTCTGGATGACATTCATTTCCCATTCCCCGGCAGAAGTCGGCACTGAGATGGACCGGTCAACCGCACTGACGATTCCTTGAGTGACAGTCCGTGATAAGTCCAGGCCGAGCGGGTTTCCGATGGCCAGTACCTGGTCGCCAGGTCTTAAGGCTGAAGAATCACCGAATTCGATGACATCCGCCGCCTTGGCTGCCTCGATTTTAATAACCGCCAAATCAGTTAACGCGTCTGCTCCGACCACTTGCGCATCAACCTTCTCGCCATTATACAGGGAAACCTCCACCTTGGATGCACCCTCAATGACATGGTTATTCGTAACGATAAAGGCATTATTCCCTTCTTTCTTGAAAATCACCCCAGAACCAGAACCGGTTTCAACATTGCCCTGGCTGCGGGAAAAAGGATTGCTTTGCTGCTGAATATTGGTGATACCGACAATCGATTTAGAGGAATCCTCAATGATATCGGCAATCGATCCTGAGCTTTTTGCAGATGTAGGGGTCGTCACAATATTTGAACTGCTTTCTGCTGCTGTTTCCGTCTGGGCCTGCTCCTTTTGCCCAGCATCTGTTTCGGTAAAATTAACAGCCGCAAGCGTTATAGCCGAACCGACCACTCCAGCCATGACAGTTGATAAAATGCTTTTGAACTTATTGGACTTTTTGACCGGTTCCGATACAGGGTACCGGGGTTGCTGATCATTGGCCGGTTTGGGTTCATGGTACCGGGACTCCTGCTCGTTGACCGATTTCGATTCATGGTAGCGGGATCCCTGCTCCTTGACCGCTACCGATTCATGATACTTGGATTGCTGCTCCTTGACCGGTTCCGGTTCATGGTACCGGGATTCCTGCTCGTTGACTGGTTCCGATTCATCATAACGGGATTGCTGCTCAAACTCTTTCATGGTATTTCCTCCTCGTTTGTTAACTTGTTTTCATCATAACCAGAAATTATGAACAAATTATTAACAAACTAAGGCGAGGATTTTAAAAGTTTGGGAAGACTTTGCTAGTCGTGGCCACATAAAAAAGCTGCAGACATGGTAGCCTGCAGCTTCTTTAAAAGATTACATTTCAATATTTTTCATCAAATTTGCCATTTCGATTGCCGAAGCCGCTGCGTCCCAGCCTTTATTGCCTGCTTTCGTTCCGGCGCGTTCAATTGCCTGCTCGATTGTATCGGTCGTCAGGACACCGAAGATGACAGGGACTCCTGAGTTCATCGCCGCGGCTGATACCCCTTTGGCAGCTTCATTGCAAACATAGTCAAAATGCGGAGTGGAGCCCCGGATGACGGTTCCTAAAGTGATGACTGCATCATATTTATTGCTCTTTGCCATTTTTTGCGCTACCAATGGAATTTCGAATGCACCAGGAACCCAGGCAACATCGACATTGCTTTCGTCCACACCATGTCTCTTCAGTGCATCCTGTGCACCGCCCAAAAGCTTGCTTGTAATGAACTCGTTGAATCGGCCAACAACGATTCCGATTTTAAGACCCGTTCCTACTAAATTACCTTCAAAAGTTCTATTCATGACTATTCCTCCATTTATAGATGTTATTTAGTTTTTTTCCGATTTAAAATTTTAGTAAATGACCTAATTTACTATATTTTGTTTTTAAGTAGTTTTCGTTTTCTTCCCTTGCTGGCATCTGGATAGGCACCCGGTCGACGACTTCAAGGCCATAACCCTTAAGTCCTCTTATTTTCCGCGGATTGTTCGTGAGCAGTTTCATTTGCTTGATGCCAAGGTCTTTTAAAATCTGTGCTCCGATCCCGTATTCGCGAAGGTCAGCACCGAAGCCGAGTTTTTCATTGGCCTCTACAGTATCGTAGCCCTCTTCCTGCAGCTTATAGGCCCGCAGCTTATTCATCAGGCCAATGCCCCTGCCTTCCTGGCGCAAATACAAAAGGACGCCGCGCCCCTCTTCGTTTATCTGTGTTAATGCGGCATGCAGCTGCGGCCCGCAGTCACAGCGGTACGAACCGAATACATCTCCGGTCAGGCACTCAGAGTGGACCCTGACCAATACCGGCTCATCCGGGTCAATGTCACCTTTCACAAGGGCAATATGTTCCTTGTCATCCACGACGTTCGAATAACCGACAGCCTTGAACATCCCGAATTCAGTCGGGAGATTGATTTCAACCTCTCTTTGAATCAGATTGTCCTTACGGTTGCGGTATTGAATAAGATCCTTGATGGTGATCATTTTTAAATCGAACTGGTCAGCAATCTTGCGAAGCTGCGGCACTCGTGCCATGGTGCCGTCTTCATTCATGATTTCACAAATAACGCCAGCCGGCTTGGCGCCGCACATTTTTGCCAGATCAACCGCTGCCTCCGTATGGCCAGCCCGTCTTAACACGCCGCCTTTTTTGGCGACAAGCGGAAAGACGTGGCCCGGACGTTTAAAATCGGCAGCCTTAGACTCTGGATCAAGCATGCTGAGTACTGTTGCCGAGCGCTCAAACGCAGAAATCCCTGTTGTAGAGAACTTATGGTCGATACTAACGGTAAAGGCAGTACCATGCGGATCAGTGTTGCGAGAAACCATCGGTATCAGGTCAAGGCTTTGTGCCAGTTCTGTTTCAATTGGAACACAGATCAAACCCCGGCCATGCGTCGCCATGAAGTTGATGACATCCGGCGTTGCCTTCTCAGCCAGCGCGATAAAATCCCCTTCATTCTCCCTGTCCTCATCATCACAAACGATGACTACTTTGCCTTGCATGAGTTCATATATAGCCTCTTCAATCGGATCAAACATTTTCATCACCCTCACATAAACCCGTTATCCTCTAAGAATTGGGCTGTAATATTACTTCCTCTTTTTGAAGCTGCTGGAACCTGGTTACTCAAGAAGTGACCTACATATTTGCCGATCATGTCACATTCTATATTGACGATATCGCCTTTATCCTTGAAGCCAAGCACTGTGTCAGAAAGTGTCAGCGGTATCAGCGACAATGTCAGGCTGTCTTCCGATATCCCGAAAACAGTCAGGCTTGTACCATCAACTGCGACGGAGCCTTTCATGATTACGTATTTCAGCAATTCGGGATCAAGCTGGATTTCATAATACACTGCGTTTTCAACTTGGGTTTTCCCTTTGATGACCCCGACTCCATCCACATGGCCGGCAACAAAATGCCCGCCGAACCGGCCTCCGGCTGCCATCGCTCTTTCCAGGTTCACCTTTGAGCCTCTCCTGACGGTTTTAAGGCTCGAGGCTTTTACCGTCTCCGGCATCACATCTACCGAAAATCTGTTTTCTGTAAAAGACGTGACAGTGAGGCATACTCCGTTGACAGCAATACTGTCACCAAGATGGACATCTGTCAGGACTTTTTTCGCGTCAATTGTCAGCACAAAAGATTCCCCGCTGTGCTGGATATTTGCAACGGTCCCGATTTCCTCAATAATCCCTGTAAACATATTAACCTCCCTCTAGACCGGCTCAGCAATGATCCGGATATCCTGGCCGATTTGCTTTACATCAATGACCTTCAAGGGAACTGTTTCCTCCAGACGGGCAATGCCTTCGCCTCCGTATGCTGACGGGGCATTTCTGCCGCCGATCAGCTTTGGTGCAATATAGGTAATCACCCGCTGAAAAGCCTTCTCCCTTAAAAAACTGCCGTGGACTTCGGCACCGCCTTCAACATACAGTGAAGTAATGCCGCGCTCCCCCAGTTTTTCCAGCATTTCTTTAATTCCGACTTTCTCAGTCTCAAGCTTGATGATTTCGATGCCTTGTTCTTCAAATTGTTTTGCCCTTTCAGGCTCAGCACCCGCTCCTGTCACGATGATTGTCTTAGCTGCTTGATCATGGATCACCCCTGAATCGAAAGGGGTCCTGAGGGTGGAATCCAGAATCACCCGGATGGGATTTTTCCCGCCAGATTCAAGTCTGGTCGTAAGGCTTGGGTTATCTGTTATGACGGTGTTGACACCAACCAGAATGGCATCCTGTGTATGGCGGAAGTGATGGACATCCTTACGCGCTTCCTCCCCGGTGATCCATTTACTCTCCCCGGTCACTGTTGCGACTTTGCCATCAAGGCTTGTGGCTGACTTCAAGGTTACATATGGAAGCCCTGTGCTTATGTAATGAAAAAACACCTTATTAAGAGCAATAGCTTCTTCCTCCAATAATCCAACCTCTACCTCAATTCCCGACTCACGCATCTTTTTGATTCCTGCTCCGCCAACGAGCGGGTTAGGGTCAACCGAAGCCACAAACACCTTTTTGATGCCCGACTCTATGACAAGATTCGAACATGGCGGAGTCTTCCCGAAATGGCTGCACGGCTCAAGTGTCACGTAAAGACTCGCCCCATCCGCTTTCTCTCCTGCCATCCGGATGGCATGGACCTCGGCATGCGGCTCACCTGCCTTCAAATGCGCGCCCATGCCAACAACCTGCCCTTCTTTTACAACCACAGCGCCAACCTGAGGGTTCGGGGAGGTCTGACCTTCCGCTGCTTTTGCAAGATTGATGGCAAGGGCCATATAGTCCTGATTCTTCACTTTCATCCCTCCCTCTTTTAAAAAATATAAAAAGACCCCGAAACATAAGCGCTTCGGGGTCCTAAAAAAGACAATGTCAAACTAGAGGGTAAAAAAAGGGTATACTGCTCCCTTGTTTCTAATCCTCGTTTTTTCCTTCTCCCATCCAGACTTTAACTGTCGGCCCTGGAGTTTCACCAGATCCACCGCTTAACAAATGTTAACCGGGTCACGGACTAAGAAGCACATGCTTCATCACCGCCGGTTGGGAATTTCACCCGACCCCGAAGGAATATATTAAGTTAGTGACATTATACAGAACATGTTCATAAATAGAAAACAAAATGACCTTTTATTTTTTCATCAGTTTCTCAATCGTCGTCAACAGTTCATCGATCACTTCGTTATCACCTTCCTGAATCCGTTCAACGATACATGATTTCATATGGCCTTCAAGCAGCAGCTTAGCCACGCTGTTCAATGCCGCCTGAGTCGCAGAAATTTGTGTGATCACGTCATCACAATACGTATCTCTTTCAATAAGTCCTTTTATGCCGCGTATTTGTCCTTCTATCCGATTCAATCTCGTGACGAGATTCTTTTTCGTTTTTTCAGAATGGTGGCTTTTGCGCTCTGAAGAGCAGCAGCTGTCACCACATTCAGCCGGGTGTACTTCGGGCTCTAAAATGTCCATCTAAAAACCCCCTTTTACATCTTTAATTATATTTTATCATACCCCTACACAGTAAATAATCGCAAATTCACAATCAACTTTTACATATAAAACGTTTTAAAAGGGATAACTATTTTTAACGAATATATTAATAAAGTTTCTATTAAGCAAAAAAGTGGTGTGATGATGAAAAAGTTCCGGCTTCCTGCATCCATTAGCGAGAAAAAAGAAGTTCATTGCAGTGGATATGAAAAACTTAAAGCAATCTTTCAGCAGACTGCAGACTTTAAAGAGTCTGAATTTAAAAGAGGAAATTGCACATTGCGTTTTTGTTTCCTTGAAACCATGGTGTCGCCCGACAAATTCAAGGAACTATTATTGATTCCTTTATTGATGGAAGATTCGAAGATTACACCCGCTGAGCTTAAGTCGTTAAATGGTGCACCGGTGAATACACAAGAGGAAATGATCAGCGGCATCCTCAGCGGTGGATATGTTTTGTTCATATGCGAACGGGACGAAGCCTGGTTATTCACATTCCCTAAGGATATCCAACGTGCCATACAGGAACCGATAAATGAAGCAGTGGTTCGCGGCGCACATGATGGCTTCGTTGAAAAACTTGAAACAAATATCAGCCAGCTAAGGCTTAGAATTAAAAATCCAGAATTCACGGTTAACTACCATGAGTTAGGCGATAAGACAAAAACCAAAGTAGCTGTCATTTTTATGAAAGGGATTGCTGACCAGAAAATCGTTGATGAAGTTGAAAGAAGGCTTTCCTATATTTCGACTGACATGGTTTTAAGTCCAGGCTATATAGAGGAGTTCATTGAGGATGATCCATTCTCTTTGTTTCCACAGCTCATCAACACCGAGAGGCCGGACAGGGTGATCGCGAATCTGATGGAAGGCAGGATCACCATCATTGGTGATGGCAGTCCGACAGCCTTGATATTGCCAATTACTTTTTTTGCATTCTATCAGTCTTCGGATGATTATAACAGCCGGTGGATTCCTTCGTCATTCATCCGATTGCTCAGGTATGTCAGCTTTCTTATCGCCATCACATTGCCGGCCTTTTACATTGCGATTATTGCTTTTCACCTTGAAGTCATCCCTCATGAGTTAATTCTCCCATTAAAGGGATCTGTAGAAGGAATCCCATATCCTCCGCTTTTGGAGGCTTTCTTCATGGAGATAACGATTGAATTGATCAGGGAAGCTGGGATCAGGCTTCCGAGACCGATTGGACAAACCATCGGAATTGTTGGAGGTCTTGTCATTGGTGATGCCGTTGTAAGCGCAGGATTGATTTCTAATATCATGATTGTCATCGTCGCTGTCACTGCGATATCTGCGTTTGTCGTCCCTTCCAATGAAATGAGTACGACCGTCCGGCTGATCAGGTTTCCCCTAATGGTTGCGGCTTCAATATTAGGTTTCGTGGGACTGACTTTTGGCCTGATATTCGTCTTCATTAAACTGTGCAAGCTCGAATCTTTCGGAGTGCCATATTTTTCGCCATTGGCTCCATTGCAGGTCAAGGATCTTAAGGACACATTTTTGAGAATGCCTCTTTGGAAAATGGATGAGCGTCCGCGCAATTCACATGCGGTAAACACCAAGAGACAGCGGGACTCTAGAGGATGGAAAACAAATGAACCGAGATAAAGATACGATTACCCATCAGCAATTTTTCTTTTTGATCATCCAGACACAGTTGGGTGTAGGTGCCCTGTCTCTCCCATATGAAATGCATAAATCTGCGCAGTCAGATGGATGGATTTCGATACTTCTGGCCGGCCTTTTGCTTCAAGGGGTCTTATTAATGTATTTCATGCTTTTTAAAAAATTCAAGTCTAAAAACATCCTTGATATTTCAGCGTTTGTGTTAGGCAGGAAGATTGGTAAACTAATTTCTCTTTTCTATATGCTATATTTCATCAGTGTCGGGAGTCTGATTCTTGTGCTCTATGTCAGAATTATCGATCGCTGGATCCTTCCCTATACTCCAAATTGGGTAATCGGCGGTTTGCTTTTGCTGTCCGGAATCTATTTAAGTGTTGGCGGATTGAAAGTCCTGGCCCGTTTTTACACATTGGTCACACCGCTTATCCTTTTGCTCTTGCTGCTTGTTTCCTACACGTTGAAGGATGCGAACATTTATTATATGTTACCGATAGGACAGGCTGGCATCAAAGATATTGTCATTGGCAGTAAAGACGCGATCCTTTCCATGCTGGGGTTTGAAATCATCCTTCTCACTTTTCCAATGGTATCAGGAACGACACTTCAAAAATTCAAGGCAGTATCTTTTGCTAACCTGTTCAGTACCATACTTTATGCCTATGTGGTTATCATCAGTTTCATTTACTTCAGCCCGGCTGAAATAAAAATATTGCCAGAACCGCTTTTGTATATCTTAAAATCTTATACGTTCAAACTCATTGAACGAACGGATTTACTATTTCTGTCAATCTGGATATTCCTTGTATTCACTTCTTTCTGCAGTTACCTGTTTCTGGCCGCTGACTCAGCCGCTAAAATTTTTTATAAAAGGGATCGACGGAAACTTGTGTATTGTATGGCGCTTATCATTTATGGCTTTTCTTTTTTACCTGAAATTGACATCAAATATTTAGATATCATGAGTAGCAATATCCCGAAGGCCGGTTTTATTTTCATCCTTTTCCCTGCCTTTTTACTCACCGTTTCATTCCTGTTCAAAAAATCCGAGCATGGAGGTAAGGCCAATGACCCGAATTCTTAAAACAGGCATTCTTGCTATTGTCACCCTTCTGTTGCTTAGTGCCTGCTGGGATCAGCATTTATTGAAGGATGTAAAATTATTCATGGCGGCCAGCTTCGATTTGACTCCTGACGGAAAAATACTCGATGAGCTTACTTCCCCAATCATAAAAAAGAATCAAGAGGGAGGAGGGGTCAGCGGATATACCATCAGTTCTGGCCTCGGAAATACACCAAGAGAGGCACGGGCGGACATAGACAGAAAATCGGAAAAGGTCTTTGATGCATCCAAACTAAGGGTGTTAATCATAGGGAATGAGCTCGCAAAAAAGGATATCTATTCTGTACTTGATTTATTCTATCGGGATCCCAAGAGTGCTCTAAGCGCCAAAGTAGTCGTAGCCGAGGGGATGGGTAAGGATTTGCTGCGAATAAATATTGAAGAGGAGAAGGCCAGTTCATATTTCTATGATTTATTAGAGAGCCAGGAAATCGCTTCCCTCATTCCAGCCGAAAACATTCAATCGATCTGCGCGGAGATGTTTGATCCAGGAGAAGATTTCGTTTTGCCTTTCCTTCGTCCATCAGAAGACAGGAAAGCCGCCAGTGTTGAGGGTATCGCCTTATTTAACGATAGGAAATTCACTGGTCGGGTACTTACCGGGGACGAGGCGGTTATTTTCCTATTGCTTGACGGCAATTCAGGAAAGTCACCAAAATTCACAAAAAGAATATCTGAAGGTGAAAGTTTCAAGCCGCCACATTTTGTTTCTTTTACCGTAAAAAAAGCAAAGGAAACATTAGAGGTAAAAGTGAAGAACAATCGGGCTATTGCGAATATACATTTAAAGTTAAAAATTGATATCACCGACTACGTTAAGAACCATTTATACAATAAGCAGGAAATTACAAAATTGAACAATAAACTATCTGAGATGCTGACCAATGATGCAGCAGCCACTATTAAAACTCTTCAGGAAGCAAATAGTGATAGTTTAGGGATTGGCAGAAGACTGATTGCGCAATACCCCGACTATTGGAAGCATGTGGATTGGATAAAGGAATATCCAAACGTGGTCATAACTCCAAAAGTCGTTGTAGAAATTGTCGGACATGGAATCATAGAATAAACTTGATTTCAACCAAACAAAATACTCCTATTGAGCTTCCAAATCTAAAGAAGATCAATAAGGAGTATTTTTTAAGTTAAACCTGGCTATTTTCATTTCTATTTTGCAAAAGCAACAGCATCTCCCTTGAAATCCCGGCTGCGAACAGGCAGCCTACGAGAAGTGCCAATGTCCCGTACAACGGATCTGTCACCTTGGAAAAAATCAGTTGGACATAGAAGTAAAATCCTGCTCCGATGGCTACAATGAATAAAGTATTCCAAACGTATCGGTACATATTTTTCCTCCTCAACCTTCTATTAATTTAAACATTATCATAGACTCTACTAGTTGTTTATTGGGAAAATTCCTGTCGAAAACAGAAGAGTTATGAAGGGAATGAACGAAAAATTGAAACAAAAAACTACATTCATCGTCCTGTTCATGTTTATTAGCATTTTAGCCATCATTCCGCTTTTCTATACGGATGAACCTCCTGCACAGGCTGTTTCAACCAGTGTTGATCTGTCAGAGGAAATCAATGAATTCATTGAAAACGAACCGATTCTTGATGGTGCGCTGGCGGGTATCAGCATCAGGTCAGCAGATCACGGAAAGCTGCTGTATGAGCATAACGGAGAGATTCGAATGCAGCCGGCTTCTATACTGAAGATGTTCACTGCCGCCGCATCACTGTCAGTTTTAGGGGAAGATTATCGTTTTACAACCGAAGTTTTGACGACTGGTAAAATAGCAGGCGGCACTCTATCAGGAGATCTTTATTTAAAAGGCAAAGGAGATCCAACACTCCTTCCAGCTGATTTTGCTGAAATAGCAAAAAAATTGAAGAATAAAGGAATCTCCAAGATTGATGGTGATATTATCACCGATGACAGCTGGTATGATGATGTCAGGTATTCAGAGGACCTATCCTGGAATGATGAGCATCAATATTATGGAGCGCAAATATCGGCACTGACAGCATCACCGAATCTGGACTATGATGCCGGAACAGTAATAGTCTCCATTTCCCCCGGCAAAAAAGGCAAAGCAGCCAAGATTTCGCTTGAGCCGGATACAGATTTCGTCACAGTCGTTAATGAAACTAAAACAATCGAACCTAAAGGAAAGCAAGATATCCAAATCAAACGGGAGCATGGCACAAATGCTATTGTCGTGAAAGGGTCGATTCCTGCGGATTCACAACTGGTAAGGGAATGGGTCGCCGTCTGGAATCCAGCGCAATATGCCGGAACCCTTTTTAAGAAAGCCCTGGAAGACCAGGGCATCGAGATTGTTGGGAAAATAAAAAATGGCAAGGCTGCAGATGCCATGCCGGTATTAATTTTTCATAAATCCATTCCCCTTGCTGACCTGATGATTCCATTCATGAAGCTCAGCAATAATGGCCATGCAGAAGTACTAGTGAAAGAAATAGGCAAAGCCGTCCACGGTGACGGCAGCTGGGACAAGGGTATTGAGGGAATGTTGGATGAGTTGGAGAGTATCGGTGTCGATACAAGTAAAATCATCCTCCGTGATGGCTCTGGTCTATCCCATGCGAACCTCGTTCCGGCAAATGAAATCACAAAAATTCTTTATGAAGTGCAAGGAGAGGAATGGTTTCCTGTTTTCAAGAATTCCCTTCCCGTGGCCGGAGCAAAGGATAGGATGGTTGGCGGGACGATGCGAAACAGACTGAAAGAAGAGGCGAAGTTCGTTACCGTTCAGGCCAAAACAGGCTCGCTGACTGGAGTAAGCACCCTCGCAGGATATGTGGAAAAGCCCGGCGGCGAGACACTAATTTTTACGATAATGCTGAATAACCTGCTGGATGACAGGGATGGCAGGAATGTTGAGGATCAAATCGTTAGAATACTTTCAAGACAATGACTGAAGCTTGAATGATACCCTTATGTGGATAGTTTGGTCTTCATAAGGGTGTTTCGGCTAGAATGGTACCCTTATGTGGATGGTTTTGCTTGTATAAGGATGTCTTTCCGCTTGAATGGTGCCCTTATGTGGACAGTTTCGCCTGTATAAGGGTGTCTTTTGGCTTGAATGGTGTCCTTATGTGGACAGTTTCGCCTGTATAAGGGTGTCTTTCCGCTTGAGTGGTACCCTTATGTGGATAGTTTTGCCTGCATAAGGGTGTCTTTTGGCTTGAATGGTGCCCTTATGTGGACAGTTTCGCCTGCATAAGGGTGTCTCTCGATCGGAATGGTGCCCTTATGTGGACAGTTTCGCCTGCATAAGGGTGCCTTTCCGCTTGAATGGTACCCTTATGTGAACAGTTTTGCCTGCATAAGGGTGTCTCTCGATCGGAATGGTGCCCTTATGTGGACAGTTTCACCTGCATAAGGGTGTCTTTCCGCTTGAATGGTGCCCTTATGTGGACAGTTTCGACTGCATAAGGGTGTTTTTCCGCTTGAGTGGTACCCTAATGTGGACAGTTTTGCCTACATAAGGGTATCTTTCGACTTGAATGGTACCCTTATGTGGATAGTTTCGCCTGTATAAGGGTGTCTTTCCGCTTGAATGGTACCCTTATGTGGATGGTTTGGTCTTCATAAGGGTGTTTTTCCGCTTGAGTGGTACCCTAATGTGGACAGTTTTGCCTGCATAAGGGTATCTTTCGACTTGAATGGTACCCTTATGTGGATAGTTTCGCCTGTATAAGGGTGTCTTTCCGCTTGAGTGGTACCCTTATGTGGATAGTTTTGCCTGCATAAGGGTGTCTTTTGGCTTGAATGGTGCCCTTATGTGGACAGTTTCACTTGCATAAGGGTGTCTTTCCGCTTGAATGGTGCTCTTATGTGGACAGTTTCGCCTGCATAAGGGTGTTTTTCCGCTTGAGTGGTACCCTTATGTGGACAGTTTCGCTTGTATAAGGGTATCATTCTCCTTCAAGAATCATTTATCAACAGTTATATAGCGGGAAGATGGGCCATGGCCCTCCAATGTATAGTTTTCTGAAAGAATGTTCCTAATGGCTTTCTTTGTTTTGACAGACTTGCACCATTCATGGACCGTATTGACTGTTAAAGCTTCTTCCGGAAAAAGTAATTGAATATCTCTAACACTTCTCAATACTGCTTCATGTAAAGTTTCCCGTTTCCCGCAACTGGTGCATATTAGTGTTTTTCGAGTCACGATTGTATTCATGCTATGACAATGGGAACAGGTTATTCCCTTCTTCAATTTGTCGAAACTATATTGAGGCAGCCGGGAGTATGGCGAATCTTGAGTATGCAGGGAATGCAGACGTTCGGCTAGGTTTGTGTGGGTATTTTTTATTGGAGAAAATTGTTTTTGCAGGTTTTTAAGAAGTCTTGGAATCTGGTTCGGAAAGATAATTGGTAAATTACGCGGAGCTTGATAGAGGTAAAAATTGTTGTTCACAAAGACCAGTGTTGATTCAATATTTATGTTGTACCCAAGGTCTCGCACCATCCTTCGCAGGAGAGACTCTGCCCTTTCCATTTGTATCAGAGGATTTTTAATTTCTACTCCATTATGGGTGTACCACCTATCGCCTTCGATATAATAATCTCCCTCGAGATTCTTCACTTCGAACATGTGGATTATCTGGGACAGGAATAGGGAATCGACTTGGAATTTCGTATTTCCATGTTCCAGCAGCAAATCGTTCAAAACCAGAAAGCCTTTTTCTACCTCCCCCATCCAATGATCAAAAATCACTTCGCCTTCATATCCTTTTTCCAGGTACAGATAGTTACTATGTTCCTTCGTAGACAATTTCATTCTTGAATTCAGCTTTCTCAGAATCTGTAGTTCCAACGATTCAACACGCGATTTAACTATCAAAGAACATTCCTCCATTCGTTATGTATTGCAATTAAATAGTATGTTTTATTCGATTATTTAACAAGGTTTTTTATCACTTTGTTTTTTGGCTTTAGAAAAGCAGCCTAATTGAGAAAAAGCTGGGCAGAATGAGAATCTGCACAGCTTTTTTGAGTCACTTCGCAAATCTATGATTTCCGATTGTCACGGTTGCTTCTCTTGAAAACACCCATTTGCTTACTGCGGTTTTCGGATTAAAGAAGAATAATGATCCATTCCCCTGTCCCCTGAATGCAATGGCTTCTTTAACGGCTTTCTTGGACTCTGCATCCGCTGCCTTGTTGATGGCGCCATTTTTCACGGGTGTGAATGCATAATAGCCGTTTGATTTTTGATAAATGACTCCCTTGATTGTATTAGGGAATTCAGAGCTTGCTACTCTATTCAAGACAACAGTCGCTACTGCTACTTTCCCAGCATATGGCTCGCCTTTTGCCTCAGCGTGGACCAGTCTTGCAAGCAAGTCCTGATCTGCCGCAGATACCGGCGAGGCAGGAATCGTCAACTTTTGTCCTGGATATAGTAGATTGCTAGTCCGGTTATTGGCCTTTTTCAATTGATTCACAGGCACTGCATTTTTACTCGCAATTCCCCAAAGTGTATCTCCTGTTTTCACCTGGTAAGTTGCCGCTTCTGCAGCCGCACCCATTGAAAATACAGATAGAGATACTGCAGCTGTGAGTGCTGCCAAAGTCTTTTTCATCTTTTTCATTTTCCAAACCTCCAGTAGAGTTGCTCTTTTTCTCTACTAATAAGGCTAGCAGTTGTAACATATGGATTCATCGTCCAATAAGTGCCAATCAGGATAAACCTTCTCAATCTATTGATAACGCTTGAGTCTTTATAAACCTAGCAGTTTATACCATTCTTCTTCCCCTTCCTTCAATAGCCAGCACTGTAAGGATCCGGTTCATTTTTTACATAGTGTTACAGGTTTGTAACTTTGTCAGAGGCATATTCAGTTGGATTGGAGAGATTCAAAAATGTCGACAGCTTTTCAGTCTTTTTTTATCTACCATATTTTGTGACAGGGCCATATTTATAGTAATTATTTTAATGTATCACCTCCTTATTTAAAATAATTATAAATTAATATTGATTTTTAATTGAAAGATGTTATCATTTAGTCAACAACAAATTTTAAAAAGGCGGGATGAAGAATGAGTAATGATCAAAAGAAGAATCTGACTACAAGCTGGGGAGCACCGGTTGGGGACAACCAGAACTCCATGACAGCTGGCCAAAGAGGTCCAACTTTACTGCAGGACGTTCACCTTTTGGAAAAATTGGCGCACTTTAACCGCGAGCGTGTGCCTGAGCGTGTTGTGCATGCAAAAGGTGCCGGAGCACATGGATATTTTGAAGTGACAAATGATGTAACCAAATATACGAAGGCAGCATTTCTTTCAGAGGCAGGAAAGAAAACACCTTTATTCGTCCGTTTCTCAACGGTTGCTGGTGAACTGGGATCAGCTGATACAGTGCGTGACCCACGCGGATTTGCCGTAAAGTTTTATACAGAGGAAGGAAACTATGATATTGTCGGCAACAATACGCCGGTATTCTTCATCCGTGATGCGATAAAGTTCCCTGACTTCATCCATACACAAAAAAGGAACCCTCAGACTCACCTGAAGGATCCAAATGCAGTGTGGGATTTCTGGTCACTGTCACCTGAGGCGTTGCATCAGGTAACGATCCTGATGTCTGACCGCGGCATTCCGGCTACTATCCGCCATATGCATGGTTTTGGCAGCCATACATTCAAATGGACTAATGCTGAAGGAGATGGCGTCTGGATCAAGTACCACTTCAAGACAGAGCAAGGCGTGAAGAACCTGACTGCCGATGTAGCGGCACAAATCGCCGGCGAAAACCCGGATTTCCATACAGAAGATTTATTCAATGCCATCGAAGCGGGAGACTTCCCTGCCTGGAAGCTTTATGTCCAGATCATGCCATTGGAGGATGCGAATACGTACCGTTTTGATCCATTCGATGTTACAAAGGTTTGGTCACAAAAAGACTACCCATTAATTGAAGTGGGCCGCATGGTCTTGGACCGTAACCCGGAAAATTACTTTGCGGAAGTTGAGCAGGCAACCTTCTCTCCTGGAACGCTGGTACCTGGTATCGATGTATCGCCAGACAAAATGCTACAGGGCCGCCTGTTCGCTTATGCTGATGCGCACCGATACCGTGTAGGCGCAAATCACAATCATTTGCCGATCAACAGGGCTAGAACAGAAGTCAATTCCTACCAGCGTGACGGCCAGATGCGCTTTGATGGAAATGGCGGCAAATCTGTAAACTACGAGCCTAATAGTTTCGGAGGACCAACAGAAGTGAATGAGCAAAAACAGGCAGCATTTCCTGTCAGCGGTGTGGCCGAAAACGCGGGCTATGATCACCATGACCATTACACACAAGCCGGTGACCTGTACCGCCTGATGAGCGAAGAAGAACGAGCTCGCCTGGTTGCTAATATCGTCACAGCAATGAAGCCAGTTGAACGCGATGATATCAAACTCCGCCAGATCGGCCACTTCTATAAGGCAGATTCTGAGTACGGAACCCGTATCGCGCAAGGATTGGGACTGCAGGTGCCACAGGAAGTTTAAAAGGTATGATAAAACGGATGTCCTATATTGGGCATCCGTTTTATCATAAATAAGCAAATGGCCTTTGAATGGTTCTTTTTGGACAAACTCAGGATTATTTCCTGAAAAAGCGTCCGTTAGAAGAGCCCTATCGGACAAATTCATGATAATTTTCCCGAAAAGTGTCCGTTACAAGACCTCTATCGGACATTCTCTAGAAGGGCCCTATCGGACATATTCATGGTGATTTTCCCGAAAAGTGTCCGTTACAAGACCTCTATCGGACAAGCTCACGACGCTTTTCCCAAAAAGTGCCCCTTACACGAACTCTATCAAACAATCACACATCAATTAACTTCAGGAATCCCTCTAATAAATAGAAAAGCAGGCCATCTCTGACCTGCTTGTTCTTGTTAAATCTTCTATTAGAATGTATGTGCCAGATCCTTCGCACGGGCGATTCCGTTTTCTTTGATTTCCTGTGCTTTTTCTGGGGTTGCGTTATGACCTTCAAGAACAAGGGATTCAAATGAAGGTACTCCGAAGAAGTTCATGATTGTTTCGATGTAGCGATTTCCCATTTCCATGCTTGCTGCTGGTCCTTCTGAATAGTATCCGCCGCGAGCCTGGATGTGCAGGGCTTTTTTATCGGTCATTAAACCAACAGGGCCTTCTTGTGTATATTTGAATGTCTTGCCTGCGACTGCTACGGAATCCAGGTATGCTTTCATGACTGGCGGGAATGAGAAGTTCCAAAGCGGTGTCACGAAAACGAATTTGTCTGCTGCTGTGAACTGGTCAACAAGCTCTGCAAGACGTCCGATTTTTGCCTGTTCTTCTGCAGTTAGGGCTGAAAATCCAGTGCCTTTCTGCAGTTTTCCCCAGCCGCCTAATACATCGGCATCGATGTGTGGGATGTTTTCTTTGAATAGATCCAGATGAATGACTTCATCGTTCTGGTTTTGCTCCTGGTATGTGTCAATGAAGGCTTTTCCTGCTGACAAACTGAATGACTGTTCTTCAGTAAGTGGGTGTGCTGTGATATATAAAACTTTTGCCATGATGTGATTCCACCTATTCCTTTTTTATTCTCCAAGCTATTTTCATGAAAAATCTCGAAGTAAAAATAGCTTACTTCGAGATATTACCCCGTTTAAAAAAGCAGGTCAATTAATTTGCTCATTCTATCTTAAAGTCTTTAATGCTCCGCTCCATGCCACTACTTCATCCAGCATTGCATTTACATTATCACCATGAAGGGCTTGCGGCTTAAATTCTGTTCCGTTTTCAAAGTCAGTAAATAGAGATAATGTTGGATGTGTTCGGACATCGGCTATTTTTAATTCTCCGCAGATTCCTCTTAAATGTTCAGCTGCTCTTGCGCCGCCTGTTGAACCATAGCTGACGATTCCGGCTGCTTTGTTATTCCATGCCTCGCGTGCAAAATCAAGCGCGTTTTTCAATGCTCCGGTAATACTGTGATTGTATTCCTGAACAATGAACACGAAACCATCGAGGTTTGAAAGCTTTTCATTCCAGGCAGCAATCCCCGGCTCAGTTCCATCCGTTGTTCCCAAAAATGGCAGATCGAAGTCAGCTATATCGACGATTTCATAATTTGCGTCCCCGCGCTTGTCAGCCAGTTCCTTAACCCATTCGCCAACTTGCGGGCTCACACGGCCCTGTCTTGTGCTTCCTAAAATAATCCCGATATTCATTTTTTCTGCAGTCATGATTTTTCCCTCCTTCGTTTTGTTCCCAAATAGTTTGTTTAATAGACCCATTCTCTCCACCGCCTGTTATCTTTTTCTATCATGCTGTTTCTAACTTGATCCTGTTCCCCGAAGGGTCAACTGTAACAATAACACCATTTTCTTCTGTAACTTCAGCACCAACGCTGATCAGCCGGGAAATCGTTTCTTTTACCGACTCTTCATCTGGCAGTACCAAACTGAATGATCTGAGTCCCACACTGTTTTCCGCTGGTTTCGGAGCTCCAACTCCATTCCAGGTGTTCAGTCCAATATGGTGATGATATTTCCCTGTTGAAATGAACAGAGCCTGAGGCCCATATCGAGAAACTACATTAAAGCCAAGTCCCTTTGTGTAAAACTCTTCCGTTTTGTCTAATTCAGAAACATGCAGATGGATATGTCCCATTACAGTGCCTGCAGGCAGACCATTCCATGTCCCTCTTTTGTCCTCCTCAAGCAGACCTTCTGCATCCAACGGCTCCGTGGTCATGACAACTTGAGACTCATTCCATGTCCAGTCTGAAGCTGGCCGGTCTATATAGATCTCAATTCCATTTCCATCTGGATCGGCAAGGTAAAGTGCCTCACTCACCAGGTGGTCTGATGCTCCCTGAAGCGGAAGCCTTAACTGTACAAAATGTTTCAGTATGTTGGCTAAATCGGCGCGATGAGGCAATAAAATGGCAAAATGATAAAGTCCAGTGGTTCTTCTCTGCTTTGGCATTACATCCTCTGGCTGTTCAATTGACAGCAGCACATTATTGCCATCCACCGTAAACTTTGCTGATTTCTGCGTTTTTTCAAATAGTTTAAAACCGATCACATCTTGATAAAAAGCAACCGAACGCTCAAGATCTTGCACCTTTAAATCCACCCGGCCCACAAAAGTAACCGGAGGCTGATGAAAATTCATTGGATTTCCTCCTTTAGGCGTTTTTAGTTTGAAAAATGACATTATCAATAGCGAAGAGTGATTTATTAGTGATTGCCAGATAAATTGAGATGGCCATTAACGCAAGGTCAAGTTCATATCCCGCCATCTGGCCGTTTCCAAGGAATCCTCCGGCGAGCTTTACTTTAATGACCGCTACGGCCAAAACAACCGCAAACAAAATCGAAACAATCCTTGTCCCAACTCCCAGTATCATCGCGATACCGCCTACTAATTCTATTAAAGCTACAAGGTATGCCGAAAAACCTGGCAGGCCAAGACTTTCAAAGAAACCCACTGTGTTTTCGATACCACCCTGGAACTTGGCCGCGCCATGGATCAGGAAAGTTGCTCCTAAAACAATTCTTAAAATTGTTGCTCCAACTTCATTCATCTTTATCATTTGTATTATTCTCCTTTTTCATTTACTTTAACGAAAACAGCACTGCAGTTACAATATCGTTAGTAGGTTACTTTATGTAAGTAATTATATTTTAGTTAACTATATACGTCAAGTAATCTTTTTGTTAAAAGTAATTTATTTTTAATTTAATATGATTATAATATTAAGTAAGGAGTGATTAGAATGGATAAGATTATTTGTCCTAGATTTGAAAAAGCCATGACCATCCTGAGCTTAAGATGGACCGGGCTGATCATTTACCAGCTCCTATCTGGTCCACAACGATTCTGCAGCATCGAGTCTGCAATCGGGATCAGCGGCAGGGTTCTTTCTGAACGCTTAAAGGATTTGGAGAATGAAGGGATTGTTAAAAGAAAAGTCTACCCAGAGACTCCTGTGCGGATTGAATACTCTCTGACCGATAAAGGCGAGGCACTTGAACCTCTTATGGGGAAAATTGAAGATTGGTCCCAGAGCTGGCTGAAAGACTGAAAAACTAACAAAGTACACCAACAGAGCCTAAAAGGATTAGGATAAAAAAGAGACGTATGCATCGGCATACGTCTCTTTCATTTCCTCTCTTATCTGCCTAAAAATGAATTCAGCATCCAAACATGTTTTTCCAGCCCTGAATGAATCGACAAAAGAAGATCGCTTGTTGTTTCATCGTGTACTTCTCCAGCCAGTTCCATTCCCCGCTTTAATTCTTCGATCATGGTTGAATAGTCATGAACAATGCTTGCAACCATTTCTGAAGCGGACTCATTTCCTGCGGCTTCTTTTACCGAAGCAAGCTCGAGCGCACCAGTCATCGTTGCCACCGGCTTGTCCCCCATCGCCAGCAATCTTTCGGCTAATTCATCAATATGCAATGCAGCTTCATTGTACAGTTCTTCGAATTTCGCATGCAGAGTGAAGAATTCTGGTCCCGTTACATACCAGTGGTAGTTATGGAGTTTGATGTAAAGGACTGTACAGTTTGCAATTTGCTGGTTGACCATTTGTGTCAATTCATTTTTCATCATGAATTCCTCCTGGATTTTTTATTCAGGTTCATTATAGTCCAAGATTATCCAGTAAGGTTTGTTAATGATGGATTGTTCACATTAATGTCAACTTTCAATTATGGTATGTGCTCGTACCAGGGGCAAAAACCAAATTTCTCCATAAACTATACATAAAAACATGTGAATTTCTCCAAACTATGCATAGAACTGGAGGTGTATGATTTTGGGTTTATTCAATGCGCTTAATCAATGGAGAAATGCAAGATACGAAAACCACCTTGCCAATATGAAGGATCAAAATAAATGCCCTGACTGCCATGGCAGGGGTTACTACGCTTTTTCCGCGAATGAATTTGTTTATTACGCGGCACCATACGAATGTCCCGGCTGCAACGGAAGCGGATTATACTCAGATTGGTATGAGAGCACAACCTAAAAATGGCCCTGCATTTGCAGAGCCATTTTTTTGTGCCAATCTAACTAGTTCCTCCTATTTGCTTCCTGCTTGATCCAGTATCTGATTCCCCGCCCGGCGAGAGGCTCATCTTTAAAACGCGGAATGACATGCAAATGAGCATGGAAGATCGATTGGCCGCCTGCTCTGCCAGTATTCCAGCCTACGCTGTATCCATCTGGCGAGTACTTTGTGTCGAGCCGTTCCTTTGCTGCGGCCAGCAATTCCCTTGAATCCATCCACTCTTGATCTGACAGCTCAAATACATTCTGCTTATGTTGTTTCGGGATGATCAGTCCGCTCCCCTGCAGGATTTGCTGCTCTGATTCCTTTTGGATAAAATAACAGGTTTCATTTTCAAAAACGACATTCTGCTCCTCATCCGCATGTATATTGCAATATGGACAAGTCTCCTGGTACATTGGCAGCCTCCATTTCTCGCATGGTCTAATTTAGGCCGATGCCTGCAATTATAAAAAGCAGTGGCCAAATGGTCACTGCCATATCTGTCATTACTTCGCTAATTTTTTCATCGCATGGATTTGGCCAAGATGGTAGGATTCGTGGAACAAGGCCATATTGGCAAGTTCCCCAAACGTCTCCAGTCCGAGAAAAGGCTTTTTCAGCTTCTCGTCCAGCATCGAAGCCGGGACCTCTTTGATTCTTCCAAGCTGCGTTTTTAATTGTTCAGTCAATAGCTCGACAGAAGGAACATCGCCCGACCAATCAGATGGGCGCGTACCATTCCCAAATAGCTCTATGTAATTCTCTGGAAGATGACTTGATTTTTTAGGATAACCCAGCATGAATTGTTCTGCGACCGTCAACACATGTCCGATTTGCCAGTGGATGTTATTATTAAAGCCCTCGGGCTGAAAACTCGCCTGCTTAGGATCCAATCCCTCAATATCTTTTATAAAATTCCCTCTTGTTAATTCAAAGTGTTTAAACAATAGCTCGCTCATTACTTCATTCCCCTTTCCTGCTTGTTATCTCCTTATGTTTATTCTATATATTTCCAACATATGTGACAAGGAAAAGAAATATCATTATACCTATAAGGGTATATTATCCATAAAAGGAACTCTCTGTCAAAAATTGTTCAAAACATTATGGCTGATATGTGTCTTCACACTTTATTCACAGATTTCCATATTTTTCTTTGATATTTTATTAGTGTAATCATTATATTTTTTGAAGGGAAGCGATTTAGATGTTCGCTAAATGGTTAAGGGAAAACAATATTGCTGCTGGCCTGTTGACAGTGATTCGTGTATGGCTTGGTTACAACTGGATGACTGCTGGGTGGGGAAAGTTGACGGGTGACGGTTTTGACGCAACTGGATTTTTAAAAAATGCTGCTGCCAATCCTGTAAAAGGTCCAGACGGACATATGGTGTATGGATGGTATGTAAACTTCCTTGAAAGCTTTGCGATTCCTAATGTGGATCTGTTCAACTTCATCGTTCCGCTTGGTGAATTCCTTATCGGCCTTGGTTTGATTCTTGGATGCTTGACTACTGCTGCCATGTTCTTCGGCCTTGTCATGAACTTCAGTTTCTTCCTTGCCGGCACTGTATCCCACAACCCAACTGACATCTTCTTCGGTTTCATCATTCTGTTTGCCGGTTTCAATGCTGGCAAATACGGTTTAGACCGCTGGGTGGTTCCTTTCATCCGCAAAACTGTTTTCAAACAGGCACCGGAAACTGTGCATAAAACTGCTTAACATGATATAGATAAAGCCCTCCGCCAACTATGGCAGAGGGCTTATTTTTATTTTGAACGTTCATCTACTGATTTGAGAAGGATTTTTTTGCGGAAGCCGCCGCTTCGGTTCTTCTTCAGCTGGCGCATGAACTCCACTTCCGATTCGGTGATTCCTCGATGTTCCGCAATCGCATAGACCACCTCAAGCAAGTCCACTATTTCACTCAGCAGCCTATCGGTTCCGGCATTCCGGAATTTTTCAACTTCCTCATTGAATTTTTCCATTAGCTTTTCACTATATGCACTGCCTTCCAAGATTTCATATTCAATTTTCTTGCCTTTATCCTTCATCAAATCCGGAAAAAAGTCCCTTACGAGTTTGTTGTATTCTTTTTTTTCCATGACGATTCCCCTTTTGCTGTCTTACTGATAAACATAACCTTAAATCTATGTGTTCAAACGCATTTTCTTATAATACATGGCAATCATCCTGCTTGCCTCATTAAGTAGTGCTTCTAAACCATTATTTTTCTATGGTCAGCCTATGTTACAATAGCGGTACTTATGGGATTAATACGGAGGAATAATGATGGATACACGTCAGTTAGCGTATTTTGTCCAGGTTGCAAAAGATAATAGTTTTACAGTCGCAGCGAGGAATCTCCATCTCTCTCAGCCTGCTTTAAGCAAAATGATTAAAAAACTGGAAGAAGATCTCGGTGTCCAGCTCTTTGACCGGTCCGAGCATAAAATGACTTTGACTGATGCAGGAGAAAAACTATTCGAAGAGGGGCAAAAAATTCTGTTGGAGATGGACTCGATCACAGAAGCGATTCAGGATACAAAAAATTTAAGGACTGGAAATGTAAGCGTGGGAATCCCGCCTGTAATAGGGACAAGCTACTTCCCTCCTCTTATTGCTAATTTCCGGCAAGATTACCCAGGAATTAACCTTTCAATTATTGAAAATGGAGCTGTCACAGTCTATGAAATGGTCGAAAAGGGGTTCGTCGACCTTGGGCTGGTTATATTGCCTGAGCTTTCTGATCGAATTGAGTACATTCCAGTAACGGAAGACGAAGTGGTCTTAATCGTCCATAACGACCATCCGCTGGCTGAAAGGGAGAAAGTTACATTCGAAGACTTAAAGGACGAATCGTTTGCACTCCTCAATGAAACCTTCCTTCTCCATCACCATGTCCTCAAGGCTTGCCGTGAAGCTGGCTTTGAACCAAATGTTTATTTTAAGAGCTCCCAATGGGACTTCCTAACTGAATTGGTCTGTCTTAACCAGGGGATTTCGATTTTACCGCGTCCAATCCTGGCCAGATTCAACAGCAATAGCATTAAGCAAATCCCGATTGATCATCCGGAAATGAAATGGCGGATTGCAATCATCCTGAAAAAAAACAGATACATCTCTTTTGCTGCGAAGAAATTCATCGAATACATCCGAGAACATATTAAATAACTTTTTTTCGAATTTAGCATTGTCCAGACAAAATGGCAGGAGTACGAGGCAATTACCTTGTACTCCTGCTTTTTTTATTCCATAACTTAAAGTTATAACAATCATGATTTATATGTATTTTATTTTAATATTGATACCGCTTACATTATTAGTGTAATCATTTAATATCGTGTAGGGGGCTTACATTATGAATAGAATGGAAGGTAAAGTGGCTATTGTAACAGGAGGAGCACGTGGAATCGGCCGCCAAATAGTGGAAACGCTTGCGCAAGAGGGTGCTGCGATTGTCTATTCTCTCGATATGGGAGTCGGAGAATATCAATTGCCAAATGTACGCCATGTGCAGTTAAATGTGACGAATCGCGACCAGGTTGCGAAATTTGTTGAAGACGTGAAAACTGAGTTCGAAAAAATCGATGTCCTTGTCAACAACGCCGGAATTACCCGTGATGCTTTGATTCAGAAAATGACTGAAGATATGTGGGATGCAGTAATAGATGTAAATCTTAAAGGAGTATTCAACCTGACTCAAGCTGTGGCGCCAATCATGATGGAAAATGGAAAGGGCTCAATTGTCAGTATCTCTTCTGTTGTTGGCGTATATGGAAATGTTGGACAGACAAACTATGCAGCAACAAAAGCAGGTGTCATTGGCATGACCTATACCTGGGCGAAAGAGTTCACTCGCAAAGGGGCTGCAGTACGCTCAAATGCTATTGCCCCGGCTTATGTTGAAACAGAAATGATGGCAACTGTACCTGATAAAGTCCTCCAGCCAATCAGAGAGAAAACCCCGCTTGGGCGCCTTGGTCAGCCGCAGGAAATTGCAAACGCAGTATTATTCCTTGCAAGCGACGAGTCAAGTTATGTCAATGGGCATGTCCTGGAAGTGACCGGTGGATTAAGACTTTAATCCGACCCCTGGACTGAAATAGAAAATGACAATGAGGTGTTGACTATGTCTTCTGTAAAAATCATTTCATCACAGAAAGCAGCAAATTTGATCACCGACAACACGATTGTGGGCCTGGGCGGTTTTATTGGCGTTGGCGTTGCAGAAGAAATATATATCGAGGTAGAAAAGAGATTCCTTGAAAGCCAGTCTCCAAGAAACCTAACCCTTATGTATGCAGCAGGAAACGGTGATGGTGTTGACCGAGGCATGAACCATTACGCTCATGAAGGACTTGTGAAGCGAATCATCGGCGGTCATATGGGACTTGCGCCAAAATTCCAGCCATTGGTGGTCAATGACAAAATTGAAGCCTATAACCTGCCGCAGGGTGTCATTTCACAGATGTTTCGTGATGGAGCAGCTGGTAAACCGCGCACGGTCACACATGTAGGATTAGGAACATTTGTCGACCCGGATATTGACGGCGGCAAGCTGAATCAAGCTACAAAAGAGGAAATCGTTGAAAAAGTAAACTTTGACGGCAAATCTTATCTTGCCTATAGAACACAGAAGCTTGATTTTGCTCTGCTGAAAGGTTCGGTTTCCGATGAAAACGGTAACATCAGCTTCGAAAAGGAACCGCTTACACTAGAAATCCTATCCATCGCCATGAATGCACGCAATAGCGGAGGCAAGGTGATTGTCCAGGTAGAAAAGATTGTCAAAAACGGTTCAATAGATCCTAAGCTTGTGGCTATACCGGGAATACTCGTCGATTATGTGGTTGTTGTTGAAAACCCGGCCAACCATATGCAGACATTCGGAACACAGCACAATGAAGATTTTTACCGGAGCGATGTTGTTCATAAGCAATCCGATAAAAAATATCCCCTTAACGAACGCAAGGTGATCGCGCGCCGTGCAGCCATGCTATTGAACGAGGATATCAAAGTACTGAATTATGGAATCGGAGTGCCTGAAATTATCGCACATGTCCTCCAGGAGGAAGGAATGAATGACCAATTCACTCCAACTCTTGAGCCTGGTGCAATTGGCGGCACAGCAGCAGGCGGGCTGGATTTTGGCTGCTCAATCGGGCCACAGGCGATCATTGATCAACCATATATGTTTGACTATTACGATGGCGGCGGAATTGATGCAGCATTCCTTGGCCTGGCTCAATGTGATACTAAAGGAAATATTAATGTTTCAAAGTTCGGCCCTAAAATTGCCGGATGCGGCGGATTCATCAATATTACCCAAAACGCCAGGCAAATCGCTTTTTGCGGAACATTCACTGCCGGTGGCTTAAAGGTAGGGACCGGCAAAGGGAAGCTTGAAATCCTCCAGGAGGGCAAAGCAAAAAAATTCATCGAAAATGTAGAGCAAATCACTTTCAGTGGTGATGTGGCACGTGAAAATAATAAAAGAATCATCTATATTACCGAACGAGCCGTTTTTGAACTTTTGCCTGAGGGATTGACGCTTACAGAGATTGCCCCTGGCATCAATTTAGAAAGAGATATCCTTTCCCAGATGAATTTCAGGCCATTGATTGCCAAAGACTTAAAATTAATGGACAGCAGGATTTTCATGGATGAACCTATGGGTTTAAAGGATAAAAAAACTCCTGGCTTACGAAATATTGCAGCAATCTGATCCATCAAAACTTGTGTTTTAGAAAGGAGTTCCCCATATGGAGCTATTCATTATACTATTAGCCCTTGGATTATTGATGTTCACAGCTTACAAAGGGTATTCAGTCATCCTTTTTGCACCAATCGCTGCCCTTTTGGCTGTGCTGCTGACGGACCCAAGCCACGTACTGCCCTTTTTCAGCAACATCTTCATGGAAAAGATGGTCGGATTCATCAAAAACTATTTTCCAGTTTTCCTGCTTGGTGCAATTTTCGGTAAGGTAGTCGAAATGTCTGGGATTGCCGAATCCATCGCTAAGTCCATCATTAAATTGGTTGGCGGCACCCGTGCCATTCTAGCAATCGTGTTGATGGGCGCTATATTAACATACAGCGGGGTTAGCTTGTTCGTTGTGGTATTTGCCATCTATCCTTTTGCTAAAAACTTATTCAGAGAAGCGAACATTCCTAAAAGGCTTATTCCGGGAACGATTGCCCTTGGAGCGTTCACATTCACGATGGACGCACTTCCAGGCACGCCCCAGATCCAAAACGTTATTCCAACAAGCTTCTTCGGGACTGATATTTACGCGGCACCTGCCCTCGGGATCATTGGTGCAATCCTTGTTTTCACATTAGGCATGCTTTATCTTGAAACTCTTAGAAAGAGAGCTGCAAAACGCGGCGAAGGTTTCTACGGATTTGATAATGCAGAATCCGCTGCTGCAGCAGAAGCTGAGGCACTAGATGAAGGTGTCAGCAACATTGACATGACTGCTAAAACGAGCACAATAAGAGCTGTACTTGCATTCGTACCATTAGTGCTTGTTGGTGTAGCTAACAAATTCTTCACAGTGAATCTGCCAAAATGGTATCCGAATGGGTTTGATTTTTCAAAGATTGGTCTTGAATCCTATGGTACGGTCCAGATGGCTGGAGTAGTTGGAATCTGGTCCGTTGAACTGGCGTTGATTCTTGGCATCCTGGCTACTCTTTTATATGACTGGAAGAAGGTTACCGGAGGATTTAAAGTTGGAGTCAACACTGCAATAGGCGGTGCCTTGCTTGCATCGATGAATACTGGGGCTGAATACGGTTTTGGCGGAGTCATTTCCTCTCTTCCAGGATTCTCTGTTGTGAGTAAAGGAATTTCAACAACATTCACAGATCCGCTCATCAATGGAGCAGTAACGACTACAACTCTTGCAGGTGTGACTGGATCTGCTTCAGGCGGTATGGGGATTGCTTTGAGTGCAATGGCTGATACTTACATGAAGGCAATCACAGAATTCAATATCCCGCCAGAAGTCATGCACCGTGTCATCTCGATGGCATCAGGCGGAATGGATACACTTCCTCACAACGGTGCAGTTATTACTTTGCTTGCTGTTACCGGATTAACTCATAAACAATCTTATAAAGATATTTTTGCTATTACTGTAATAAAAACATTGGCTGTATTCTTCATTATTGCAGTCTACAAGTTAACTGGACTAGTATAATAATAACAACAAAGGGGGAGCAATTCCCCCTTTCTTAACTTTAATTCGGAAGGGGCAGTAAAAATGGAAAATTCAATTGTGATTGCAAGTGCGGTCAGGACCGCTACAGGAGCTTTTGGCGGAGCTTTTTCAAAGGTATCTGCAGTTGATCTTGGAGCGGCCGCTATTAAGGCTGCATTGGAAAAAGCAAATATTAGTGCTGATTCCGTCGATGAAGTCATCATGGGAAATGTCCTTCAAGCCGGGCTTGGTCAAAATCCGGCACGCCAGGCTGCCATGAGAGCAGGACTTCCAGAGACATGCCCATCCATGACAATCAATAAACTATGCGGCTCAGGTTTGAAGGCCGTTCACCTGGCATATCAAGCAATTGCAGCAGGTGAAGCCGATATCGTTGTCGCTGGCGGAATGGAGAATATGAGCCAGGCGCCTTTCGTTCTCAAAGGTGCGCGAGAAGGCTTCAAAATGGGCGACCAAAAACTCGTTGATACATTGCTTGGCGATGGACTCGTATGTGCATTTAATGACTACCATATGGGTATTACTGCCGAAAACCTTGCCGAAAAATATGAAATCTCGCGCAATGAACAGGACGCTTTCGCAGTCAAAAGCCAGAACCGGGCAGAAGCAGCGATCACTTCTGGACGTTTCAAGGATGAAATCGTCCCTGTAGAAGTGAAACAGCGTAAAGGCGATCCTATTATTGTCGATCAGGATGAGCATCCTAAATTCGGCAGCACTCTTGAAAAGATTGGCAAGTTACGGCCTGCATTCAAGAAAGACGGAACCGTAACCGCAGCCAATGCTTCTGGAATCAATGATGGCGCAGCTGCAGTTGTGGTGATGAGTGGCAAAAAAGCAAAAGAACTAGGAGTTACTCCACTTGTAACCATCAAGGCGAATGCTTCTGCGGGCGTTGATCCATCCATCATGGGTATTGGGCCTGTTAGCGCTGTTAAGAAAGCCCTTAAGAAAGCGGAAATGGAGTTAACGGATATCGATTTAGTAGAGGCGAATGAGGCATTTGCGGCACAGGCTCTTTCCGTCATGAAGGAACTTGGCATGAGCGAGGAGAATGTAAATGTCAACGGCGGTGCCATTGCGCTTGGCCACCCAATTGGAGCAAGCGGAGCAAGAATTCTAGTCACACTCATCCACGAACTTAAGAAACGAGAACAAAAATACGGACTGGCCACCCTCTGCATAGGCGGCGGAATGGGTGTCGCAACGATCATCGAAAATGTTTAATCAATAGAAAAAGCCTGTGGTCCGCACCACAGGCTTTCATATTTTAGCAGTTATCAAACTACATAATCTTCAGTTAATTTACTGCATGCATTTGATAGATTCTCAAGGCATTCCCTTCTTAGCCTCTCGTCACAGATGAAATCATTCCGAAGCTCTTCTTCCAGCTTCATTTGTATCTGCTGAATTTCTTCCTGGAACCTTTCCCTTTTTTCAACATCTGTTAAATGAAACTCTATCTCCCGTTCAAAGTACTCTACCGTCCCAAACAATACAGTCAACGTTTCCTCCACCTTCCATTCTATTTTTCAAAAATCCTTTTTCCTAAAAACAAAACCTGCCAAAAGGATTATTTTCACTCGTCCTGTCAAGATACTTAAGTTTTATTTATCCTTTCTCACACTCGGCAAACGTGAAATTCAGTTCTTTTTGCATGATTGTGCAGAATGGACCAGGAAGAATAAAAAAAATCCTCCAAAAAAGACGGCGGATTTCCTTTGGCAAACAGTCAACCAATACCATTCACCGATATGTTCTATACTCATCCGATCTTTTATTGGCAACCCGACTATCCTAGCAGCATGGCCTTAGACTCGTGGCTTTGCGTCCTCACCTTTCGATAAGTTTGCCTTTTTCAGTTCTACTTAAAATATAAAACTTTAGAACCATACTTTCAACAAAATTCGCCAATTAATTACAAAGATGAGTCTAATTTCCTATAACTTTGTGAGCGCATGAAAGATAGACAACCCTTTCAGGCGCCAACTTTGATTAGCGCATTGTTTTCACAATGTAATATCCCAGCAATCTCTATGTAAAGTTCAGTTGCTAGAATAAAAGGAAGAAGCTTTATTACAGGCGAATGGCAGGAGGATCCTTATGGAACAGCATGTTAAAAAGTCGCTAGATGAATGGAAAGCAGAAATTGAAGAGATTCTTAAAGAAATAGATGCGGAGTATGACGAAGTAAAAAATGAGCTTAAAGTGTATACATATAAATTTAACATCACGAAGCAGGTTGTCCAGTCGACAGTGAATCCGGACCTGAACAGGAAGATTCGCGAATTGTATCATCAGCCATTTGAGGAGAAATTCAATGATTTGAAAGAGTATATCAAGGAGTTGGAAGAAAAAAAGCGGGTCTTCCAGATGTTCACCGATAAAATCGACAAAGTGACAGACAAAGAGGATGCGCCACAGTTAGCTATTGCGCAAACTGAATAAAAAGGAAAGCCTGGCTTTTGATCGAAAATCTTAGCCAGGCCTTTTTTGTGCTTATTCCTTCCACCATGAATCAAACATGGACGCTGGAACATGCCGTTTATGCTCTGAAGCAAGATATCTGCCCTCAATTTTGGCTGCTGCTGCTTCATCAATCTGCTTTCCTTCAAGATAATCATCGATTACTTCATAGCTGACGCCAAGTTCGGTTTCATCCGATTGAAGCGGCTTGTTGTCTAAAAGGTCAGCGGTAGGCTCTTTCAGATACAGTCTTGATTCTGCATTCAATGCTTTGAGCAGTTCCCTGCCCTGGCGCTTGTTCAAGCCGGTAAGCGGCAGCAGGTCAGCTCCTCCATCCCCGTATTTTGTGAAAAATCCGGTTACTGCTTCAGCAGCATGGTCTGTCCCAATCACCAGCAAGCCGTCCTGCCCGCCGATAGCATATTGGGTGATCATCCGGATCCTTGCCTTTGCATTTCCTTTGTTAAAGTCTGTCATCTTCTCGCCAATCGCTTCCTCGAACTGGGTATTGAAGGTGTCGACAGCAGGCTGGATATTGAAGGTGATCGTTTGATCCGGCTTGATGAATTCCAGTGCTTTCTGAGCATCATCCTCATCTTTTTGCACCGCATAAGGAAGTCTGACAGCGACGAATTTGGCATCCTTGCCTTCTGACCGCAATTCCTCCGCAGCCATTTGCGCAAGTTTCCCCGCCAGAGTGGAATCCTGGCCGCCGCTGATGCCTAGAACGAACCCTTTCGCCCTTGATGTAAGCAAATATTCCTTTAAAAAATCGATTCTTTTCCTGATTTCTTGCTGGGGATCAATTTGCGGCTGCACATTCAAATCTTCAATTATCTGCTTTTGCAAGCTCATGATAACCCTCCTAATTCACGAAAAACTATTCAAAAAAGAGCATATCCCTTCTAAAGTCCAAAGTCCAGATTTTCGTCAGAAAACCTAACATCCCAATACCAAAAATGCTCATGTTTATTTTACCCATTACCATGGTGGACGTAACATTTTGTCTGCCATGATTTTTTTGCTAGACTATAAACCATAGTATTAACGCGAATTAAATTGGAGGCATTCATAATGGCAACCCATGAAAAGTTCAAAGGCTATTTCGGTACCTATACAAAAGGCAACAGCGAGGGGATCTATTCTTTCACATTGGATGCGGCAAATGGAAAAATCCTTGATGTGGAACCAGCTGCAGCTCTGGAAAACCCTACTTACCTGACAATCAGCGATGACAACCGCTTCCTTTATGCAGTCGCAAAAGAAGGTGATTCCGGAGGAGTTGCAGGCTTCAACATTCTTGACTCCGGAAAATTATCTTTCATCGATTCACAGCTTGCTCCAGGAGCATCTCCCTGCCATGTGAGCGTGAACCCGGAAAACACTCTGCTTTTATCCGCTAATTACCATAAAGGGACTGCAGATTCTTATCTGCTGAACGCTGAAACCGGCAGTATTGAAAATGTGTTATCAAGCGTGGTCCATGAGGGTTCAGGACCGGATGAGCGGCAGGAAAAAGCGCACACGCATTATGCCGGCTTCACTCCTGACGGGAAATATGCGGCAGTGATCGACCTTGGCATCGACCAACTGATCACCTACACCCTGGACAACGGTCAGCTGATTGAAAAGAGTGTATTGAATATTGCACCAGGAAGCGGTCCAAGACATCTTGTTTTCCATCCAAACAACACAATTGCCTATCTGATGACAGAATTCAGCTCTGAGGTGCTTGTCTTAAAATACAATGTTGAAGATGGAAGCTTTGAACAACTTCAGACAATCACAACCTTGCCAGCAGACTTCACCGAAAACAATCAGGGAAGTGCCATCCATATTTCTTCTGACGGAAACTACATCTACGCTGCCAATCGCGGCCATGACAGTATTGCCGTTTTCAAGGTGGATCCAGAAAGCTTCAAGCTCACCTTTGTTGAACACACTTCAACTGAAGGCAATTGGCCAAGGGATTTTATGCTTGACCCAAGCGAGAAATTCCTGATTGCCGCCAACCAGAATTCCAGCAATGTCACGCTTTATTCTCGTAACACAGAAACAGGCAGATTGACATTATTACAGTCTGATGTGCAAGTCCCGGACCCTGTCTGCGTAAAATTTTTACATTACTAAGGATCGTTCCATAAACAGCCGATACCATGAAAAACAGGCAGGTGCACTTAGCAGCACCTGCCTGTTTTCTATTTGTCGCTCGGGAAGCTGACACCCATTTGCAATCTGGCTTCATCAAGGATTTTCATGGTGATCCTTGAGTTTTCAAGCGAATTGTTTACCGACTCCAGTTTTCCTTGCTGGATCAATGTAATGAATTCCTCTGCTTCATAAAACATATTATCCTCAAGCTGTTTTACTGACAGATCTTCACTGCTTCCATCACGGTAAAGGATTTCTACTTTTGTAGGAGTGCTGATTTTATCAATCCTGATGCAGCCGTTCTCACCGTGTATTTCAGAAGGGAGTGTTGAATCAGTGATTTTCGAAAACATGATGACAGCATCCATTTCATCATACTTCAAAATCAGGCTTCCTTCCCCATCAACTCCTGACTCAAGTATGTAGCCATTTGCCTGGATAGACTTTGGCTCTCCAAACAAGACAACGAGCGGATAAATGCAGTAAATACCGATATCCATCAGCGAACCTGCCGAGAATTCCGGGTTAAATGCGTTCAGGACGGTACCTTCTTTATATTTGTCATAGCGGGAAGAATACTGGCAATAGCTTGCGAAGTACCTTCTGATTGTGCCAATTTTGCCCAGGTTTTGCTGGACTGCCTTGAAGTTCGGCATCAAGGTCGATTTCAGCGCCTCCATCAAAACAACTTGATTTTCTTTTGCCGCTCGGATCATATCGTTCAGTTCGCGGCTGTTAGACGCGATCGCTTTTTCACAAAGAACATGCTTGCCATTTTCCATTAGCATGATCGCCTGGCTGGCATGCAAAGAATTTGGGCTGGCAAGGTAGACAGCATCAATGGCATCGCTTTTCGCCATCTCTTCCAGGTCTGTAAAAACGGTATCCACTCCGAACTTCCCTGCAAAGTCCGCAGCACGGTCCTCTGAACGGGAATATACTGCAGCCAGCTTAAAATCCTTCTGATGGCGTGCTCCTTTAATAAACGCTTCCGTAATCCAATTTGTTCCTACCACTCCGAAACGCACCATGTCGGTTCACCCTTTCCAATAGCAAAAGCCGGGGGCAATGCCCACAGCTTCTTTATTATCTTAGCGAAAAGGGAGCTCAATCACAAACCTGGTCCCTTTTCCATGCTCGCTTTCCACAGAAATCTTCCCGGCATGCATCTGCACCAGCTGTTTGACGATGGACAAACCGAGACCGAATTCCCCAAACGGATTGCTCGTCCTCGAGATATCGGCTTTGTAAAAACGATGCCAGATTTTTTCAATTTCGGCCGGTTCAATACCGATGCCAGTGTCCTCTATCTCAATCACCGTTGTGCTGCCTTTCATCCTGCCACGGAGCCAGACTGTTCCGTTATCCGTGAACTGGATGCTGTTTTTCGTAATATTGATCAAAATCTGGACGAGACGGTCATAATCAGCATGGACCATCGCCGCTTCCTCTGCCTCGATCTCGATTCTATTATTGCGTTCCTCTGCCTGCAATCCGAGCTGATCCTGGATGATTTCGAGCACTTCGATCAGTTCAATATCTTCTTTTACAAGCTGAACCTGGTTTGAACGGATCTTATCATAATCAAGATTCTCATTGACGAGTCTGATCAGCCGCTTCGTTTCCTGGCTGACCAGGTTGATTCCCCGCTCTTTTTCCGCCTCGGGAATCATATTATTCCTCAGGCCTTCGATGATCCCGCTGATGGTCGTGAGCGGCGTCCTCAATTCATGTGACACATCGGACATAAACTGGCGCCGCCGGTTCTCCAGGTTCTCGATTTCGGATTTTGATTCATTCAGCCTGTCGACCATGCCGTTAAAATCATTTGCCAACTCGCCAATCTCATCAAAATCCGAACTTGGTACTTTTACAGTATAGTCCCCAGCTGAGACGGCCGATGTTGCTTCCTGGAGCTTTTTGATCCTGTTGACGTGAATTCGCGATAACACCCAGCTCAGCAAAAACGAAACGCCAAGGCCAATCAGCATCGTATAAAACAAATACTTATTGATTTCGGTAATCATTTCCCGTGTCCCGCTGATTGGAGAGGTAAGGAGAATGCCGCCAACGAAATTCCCGCGGTCCAAATATGGCAAAACAACCAAGGTCACAGCACGGTCATACCTTTCAAGGTCATAATTTTTCACAATCGGTTTTCCGTTTGTAAGCTGGCTCCACTCTTTTTCCGATAATTCAATCGCCGGCCCTCTCCACCGGATGGGATTCAGCAGCTGGATATTTTCATCAAACACACTGAATTGGATATCACGTCCAAACAGGACGCGGGCATACTGGTTGATCACCTGGTCCGGCTGTTCCCTACCCCGGTCGAGATCCCGCAGGATATTCTCACCATAGGAAACCAGCTCCTCCGTCTTGTTTTTATAGACCAGTGTTTCAACATATTGTGTGAAAACAAGACTAAGGATGAGGAAAGCGACAATGATAATGCTGATATGGCTGAGGAATTGCTGGTAGATATACTTAACCTTCATGCCCATCAACACATTCGTCGAATTTATAGCCGACTCCCCATACAGTGTGGAAGAATGGCTGTTCAGCTGTGCCAAGCTTCTTCCTTAAACGCTTGATATGGACATCGACCGTACGCTCATCTCCGTAAAACTGATAACCCCAGACACGCTCGAGAAGCTGTTCCCTCGTAAACACCTGACGCGGATGCTGGGCGAAAAGCAGGAGCAGGTCAAACTCTTTTGGTGTCAAATTCGTCACTGGCTTGCCGTCCAGGCTCACCTCACGTGTTTCTTTGTTGATTTTCAGCCGGCTTGTCCCGACATCGCTGTTCTCGTCAGGCTTCTGTTTTTGGTAACGGCGTGCCACAGCCTTGATCCTCGCCATCAAAGCCAGCGGACTGAACGGCTTCGTCACATAATCATCCGCCCCCATTTCAAGCCCAAGAACCTGGTCCGACTCACTGTCCTTTGCCGTCAGCATGATAATGGGAATATCACTGCCCTCCTGCCTGATCTTCCTGCATAAGGTGACACCATCCATCCCCGGCAGCATCCAGTCGACAATCATTAAATCCCAATCCTCATTTTTATAAGCCTCATAACCCTCTAGGCCATCATTCACAAACCTGCCTTCAATGCCCTCTTTCGAAAAAAACATCTCAATCATCGCGCACACACTCTCATTATCCTCAATCACTAATATTTTCACGGCAATCCCCTCTATCACGAAATCTGTTATCTCTAAATTATAGCGCAACAGGAACATAATCAACTGATTAGGGTAATGTTACAGATTATTTAATGGATTGGACATAGTTTGTTCATGATTAAAAGGGACAGTTACCTCTTTTTCCTAGCCACTTTAAAAATTAGGGTTCCTATAAGCTGTATTGATGCCACGACCCTACTATATTCTTACAAATCACAGCTCCAATACGCCCTATTGGTGACAAGATTCTCCTATATTGTTACAAATCAAAGTCCCAATACACTCTATTGGCGTCACAGTTCTCCTATATTCTTACAAATCAAGGCCTCAATACGCTCTATTGGTGACACAATTCTCCTATATTCTTACAAATCAAGGCCCCAATACGCTCTATTGGTGACACGATTCTCCTATATTCTTACAAATCAAGGCCCCAATACGCTCTATTGGTAGCCCAATTCTCCTATATTCTTACAAATCAAGGTCCCAATAGGCTCTATAGGTGACCCAGTTCTCCTATATTCTTACAAATCAAGGCTCCAATAACCTCTATTGGTGACAACTATTATATTCTTACAAACAAGGGAGCTTTGCTTTTTCAAATTCACATGCATCAGCACTAACTCTTGTAAAAAAAAGAAGCCAGCTCACAGAATGAGCTGGCTCTGGTATTAATTTTTTTTAACAGGCAATCCTTCTTGTTCCCATGCGGAGAAGCCGCCTTCGAGGTTTAATACATCCTTGAAGCCATTTTTCAGCAGCAGGCTTGTTCCGATGGCAGAGCGTGCTCCTGATTGGCAATGGGCGATGATTTTCTTGTCTTTTGGCACTTCGTCAATCTTGTCGGTCAGGTTGCCGAGCATCATATGATGGGCACCGGGGATATGGCCGCTGTCCCATTCGCTCTGGTTGCGGACGTCGATGACAAAGTAGTTTTCGTCTTCCATTAGCTCTTTTGCCTCGCTGGCAGTTACAGACTTATATTCCTCGTGGCTTCCTCCGAGCTCTTCCGAATCAACATACCCGGTTACCTGGTCAAGACCGATTGATTGCAGGGATTTTTTCACATCAGGCAGTTTTTCCGGTTCTGCGATCAATACGATGTCCTGGTCATAGCTTAATAGCCATCCTGCCCAGTTTGCGAAGGATTTATTGTATGGAATGTTGATCGTTCCTTCTGCATGCCCCGCGGCATAGTCACTTGCCTGCCGGGTATCTACGACTGCAGCATTCCCTGTGTCGGACAATGACACTTCAGGGGTTTCCTCGCGTCTGAGCAATTCAGGGCCTTCCTTGTTCAGCTTTTTCATCTGAGCGAAGTATTTCGGAGGCTCTGGTTGTCCGGCTAGCAGCTCCTGAACAAATTGGTCCTCTTCTTTGATCTGGAAAGCCCAGTTGAATTTTTTTTCATAGCCTAATGTCGACATTGGCACCGCGCCTAGGGATTTTCCACAGGCGCTTCCTGCTCCGTGTGCTGGCCATATTTGCAGGAAGTCAGACAGGTTTTCCACTTTGCGGAGCGATTCGTACATCTGGCGGGCGCCTGCTTCCGATGTATCCTTGATGCCAGCTGCTTTTTCGAGAAGGTCAGGACGGCCGACATCGCCTACAAACAGGAAGTCGCCCGTAAAGATGCCCATTGGTTCATTGGCACCGCCGCCCTTATCCGTCAGCAGGAATGAGATGCTTTCCGGCGTATGTCCTGGCGTGTGGATCACTTCAAAATAAATATTCCCAATATTGAAAGTCGAGCCCTCAGTCAGCAATTCATGCTCATACTGGTCGACATATTGATATTTCCAGTCCTTATCCCCTTCATCTGATACATACAGCTTGGCGCCATGGTGGTGAGCAAGTTCCCTTGCTCCTGACAGATAATCCGCATGAATATGGGTTTCGGTTGCGGCTGAAATATTGAATCCTTCTTTTTTTGCGATATCCAGATAAGGCTGGATATTCCTTGCCGGGTCGATGACAAGCGCCTCGCCCGTCCTCTGGCAGCCGATCAAGTACGACATATGTGCTAGCTGGTCATCAAAAAATGATTTGAAATACATATGAATTCCTCCTTCATTTTTAATAGGTTTATGAAGAGTTCATTCTTTTATACCCCACACCATATTTTTTAAAAGTAAAAAACCCCGGTGCCGGGTGCTGCTCTAATTCCAAAATATACCTACACAAGTATTTTACTCTATTAAAATTTCTACTTCAAATAAAAAGAACCTGCTCCAAAGCCGGAAGCAGGTCTAGGTTCTTGGGGTCTTTTTCATCATTAAAATATAGAGAAGAATTGAAGCAAAAACGGAAATGGCGGAAGCAATGTAGATGCTTCCATATCCAAGCCAGTGGCCAATCTGGCCGAAAGCCATCGCCCCGACTCCAACACCTAAATCGAAAAAGGAGAAGAAAGTGGCATTCGCCATCCCTTTCCTGTTCATCGGAGCATCCTGGACAGCCCAAGCCTGTAATGCGGGCTGGACGGAGCCAAAACCGAATCCATACAGGCCGGCTGCAATGAACATCACAAGGCTGTTAGGCAGCCACGCCAAAAGGATCATAGCGATCATGATTAAAAATGTTCCTGGCAGGAAGACAGCACCATGTCCTTTTTTATCATAAAGTTGGCCTGCGAATGACCTGGAGAGCATCAGCGTCAACGCAAAAATAAAAAAGTACCACTCGATCCCTGCGATTCCCTTCTGCGCTGAGTAGAGCGGCAGGAATGAAGCGATTCCTCCAAAGGTGATCGTAATGAACAATAATAGCAAGGACGGCTGCAGGGCAGATCTTTCATATACATCCCACCTTCGCTTCACTGTTTTCTCTTCGGACTGTTCCACCTTTTTATAGGTGATACGTGATGCAAGGAGAAATGCAGCAATGCCCAGAGCGGCACTGATTAGAAATAATTGTTTGAAGGTAATGGCAGCAGCCAAAGCAAGTCCAAGCGTAGGTCCCATCGCGAGAGCAACGTTTCCGGAGAGCCCGAAGTATCCCATTCCTTCTCCCCTGCGCCTCGGCGGGATTAAATCCGTTGCGATCGTGCCAGATGCTGTTGTCGAAAATCCCCAGCCAACCCCCTGGATAATTCGCATTAGAAACAAGAAGGCAATTCCAGATGCGAATCCAAATGAACCTACTGAGAACACAAAGATTGCCAGACCTGTGAGGTAAATGAAGCCTCTCCCTTTCGTTTCCAGCATCCGGCCGGCGAATGGGCGCACGAGCAATGCCGAAAAGGTGAAAATTCCTACGACAAAACCGATCAATTGGTCATTTCCGCCCAAATGCTCCACGAATAGCGGGATGGTAGGCAAGGTCATTTGAAACCCGAGGAATATGAAGAAATTCGCCAGGAATATAAACAGGAAATCCTTGCTCCAAATTTTCTCAGTGCCCTGATTTTGCTGAGCTTCTCTTGCTGATTGATCCATATGCTTTCTTCCTTTCTGACTGAATTGAAAAGGCACTGTCGCCACCTTTCCTTTAAAAAAGGATCATGTTCAATATTCCGTCAATTTGTTGTTGCGTTTTTGTGAACAACTTCACAGATAACTCATTTTTATTTCGGATTTTGATATATTGTAAGTGTAATCAATAATTACTAATTTTTGAAGGGAAGCGATTTAGATGTTAGCGAAATGGTTAAGAGAAAACAATGTTGCTGCTGGCCTGTTGACTGTCATCAGGGTATGGCTCGGATATAACTGGATGACTGCTGGATGGGGTAAATTGACTGGTGAAGGATTCGATGCTACCGGATATCTGAAAAATGCAGTTGCCAATCCAGTGAAAGGCCCGGATGGACACATGGTTTATGGATGGTATGTGAATTTCCTTGAAAACTTCGCGATTCCAAACGTCGACCTATTCAACTTCATCGTGCCGCTTGGTGAATTCCTTATCGGTCTTGGATTGATCCTAGGTTGTTTGACAACTGCTGCGATGTTCTTCGGACTTGTGATGAACTTCAGTTTCTTCCTTGCCGGCACTGTATCTCATAACCCAACTGACATCTTCTTCGGCTTCATCATTCTGTTCGCTGGCTACAATGCTGGCAAATACGGTTTAGACCGCTGGGTAGTTCCTTTCATCCGCAAGACTGTTTTAAAGAGAGAACCGGAAGCCGCACATAAAACCGTTTAACATTAAAGACCTTAAAGAGCCTGTTTTCTGCAGGCTCTTTTTCATTTCCTTGCAGATTATCGCTCGTTCAAATTCTTGACAATATGTTATTGCTATTTTGTGAACAGCGTTCTCTGGCCCGCATCAAAAGGCCGAAAACCAATATATTGTAGTGTAATCAAATAATCATTCATTTTGAAGGGATGCGATTCATATGTTCGCAAAATGGTTAAGGGAAAACAATGTGGCAGCTGGCCTGCTGACATTCATTCGGATCTGGCTAGGCTATAACTGGATGACTGCCGGATGGGGAAAATTGACCGGAGAGGGATTTGATGCAACAGGGTATTTGACCAATGCCATTGCCAACCCTGTCAAAGGCCCTGATGGAATTGTTTATGGATGGTATGTATCTTTTCTGGAAAATTTCGCACTTCCAAATATTGAGCTTTTCAACTTTATCGTTCCTGTCGGTGAATTCCTCGTTGGATTGGGACTCATTCTTGGCTGTCTGACAACAGCAGCAATGTTCTTCGGATTGATCATGAACTTCAGTTTCTTCCTTGCCGGAACCGTATCACATAACCCAACAGATATCTTCTTTGGCTTCATCCTCCTTTTCGCCGGATATAACGCAGGAAGATATGGGCTGGACCGCTGGGTGATCCCATTCATCCGAAAAACAATCCTTAGGAACAAAGCGGCAGCTAAATGAATTACGCTAGCCTCCTGAGTCAACTCAGGAGGCTTTTGTCATATAGCCATTTATATCGATTGAAGATCAGACACCGTTCGGTCATTTTGTTCATTACCGGTATTCAAGGTGGACTTTGGCTCAAAAAAGATGACATCTGCTTCCTCCTCGGCAATTGGAAGGTGCTCTACGCCTTTTGGCACAATGATAAATTCTCCCTCATTCAAATGCACATCTTTATACCGAAACTTGAGCAAGAGCTTTCCTTTCATAACTAGGAACATCTCATCCTCATGTTCATGCATATGCCAGATGAATTCCCCCTTCAGCTTGGCGAATTTCACATGCATATCATTGATTTCCCCCGCTATTTTCGGGCTCCAATAGTCATTAAAAAGCGAAAACTTTTCACTGATATTAACCTTTTTCAGCTTAATCACTCCTTTTTAGATGTTGCATTCGGAAGAGTTTCAAATAGAAAATCCGTCTCTATCTCCCAAAATTTTGTTACCGTATTCCCGGTTGTTACTATGTATCCTATTTGGACTTTTTCCGCTTCATTTTCAAAGCTCAGGATGCCATGGGGTAAAAAATCGTATGTAAAGCCAGCATTATAGTTGAATGAACGTTTGCCTTCATTGATTTTGGATACGATCTTTTCGATTTCACCCTTGTCCTCAATCACGTGAATGATGCCATCCATGTTACTGATTGTCAGCTTATCGTACGGTCCATTCACAATTTTGCAGTGATAAGCTCCATACACCGTTAAAGCAGTCATGAACACAATTAGCAACCCCAGTTTCAAAAGCAATCCGTTTTTAACCATACATCCCCCTCCCCGCCATTATACTACCATTTATTTCTTATTCCCGAATATAGTAAAAAGACCAATCCGATAACGAATTGGTCTCAAGCTCACATGACAATGAGTTTGAAGATGGTTAAGCCCAGCCCGATCAGGAAACCGCATACCGCGCCGTTCACCCTGATCCATTGCAGGTCTTTTCCAACATTGTTTTCCATCATGTCAATCAGTGTTTCTGTATCAAGCTTATCCAGGTTTTCTCTGACAAGCTTCCCGATTTTTGAATGGTTTCTTTCAATCAGCCCAGCTATTTTAGCATGAAGCCATGTTTCGGTCGCTGAAACTTTTTCATCGTCTGCTTTGATTTCATCAATGAATTTTTTCACTACGGGAATCACCGTGTCATCCACAAAACTGTCCTTTTCGATAAAAGCCATCAAGCGATCCTTAGACTTAGCCAGGACTCCTTTGATTTGTCCGGTCAAATCCATTTCTTCGACCATTTTATTTTTCCAGGATTGGATTTCCGACATGAGGGCTTCGCGCTCATTGATACTTCCCAGTTCTTTTTGGATCTTTTCAAGAATCATATGGCGGTATCGGTTATCCTCCTGCTGCAGGTTTTTCATTCTTTTTAAAATAAATGATTGCAAGATGTTGCCGACCTTTTCTTCGGTGATCATATTGCTGAAAGATTGAATTGCGAATTTCAGGAGACCATCCGCTTCGGTTGTATCAATTGCCTGTTTTCCAAGCTTGCCAAGGACCATTTTCGCTTCAGCCTGTGATGCCCATTTTTCTGTCTCTTGCAGGACATAGTCAAATGCAGCTGAATCATATTCCTTCGCCAGGATATGGCTTGAGGCCTTTTGCAAAAACTCGGAAGAATCAGCTGAGAGCAGGAAGCCTTTGATTTCTTTTTCGATTGTTGGCGCAAATCTTTCAACGTCCACTTTCCTAGCCACATCCAGGCTGAATGCCTGGAGGCTGTTTTTAACAGATTCAGAGTGAAGCTCCTTCTCAACTGTTTCAAAAATTTTATCCAAAATATGAATCTGCTTGAACTTTTCCATGATGCTTTCTTTTGTGAGCCAGTCATTCTCAAGCATATTGATTAATGCGCGTGTTACTTTATCACGATTTTTCGGCAAAAGTGCCGTATGCGGAATCGGAATGCCGAGCGGATGCCTGAACAACGCCGTCACAGCAAACCAGTCAGCGAGTCCGCCGACCAGACCGGCTTCAAAGCCGCCCATCAGCAGTTTCCCGATCAGCGAGTCCTGGAAAGGAATCATCGCAAGGAACCCCGCTCCCATAATCGCCAGCGAAATAGCCGCTAAATGTCTAGATCTATTATTTCGTTTTTCCATATATCTCCCTCTGTTACTGTTTGATTGAAATTTGTGTAATGTTTCTAGTTCTGGAGCCCCCAATGTGAATTTCGGAAAAAAAGTCTCTTCAATATTTTACCCAATTTATAGGGGAGAAAGCTATAAAAAAGGAAAAGTCCCAGGAGCATCGGCTGCTGGGACTTCCTTACATCATACTCTTACTTCATCCATTCTGGCTTTCCAAAACCTTTGAAATCATTATCGATGATTTTTTCAAACTCATCAGACTCGACGACTTCCTTGATGTCCTCTGCAAATTGGGCATCCTGGTCCTTTGTGTTAATGACGACACGGTTGCGATACTGGTCCGGCATGTTTTCAAGCTGAAGCGCAGTCAACAGATCCATTTTTGCTGCGAGGGCAAAGTTGCCGGGTACCGCTGACAGGTCGACGCTCTCAACAGCCCTTGGAAGCTGAGCTGCTTCGATTGGCTTGAACTGCAGGTTCTTGACATTATCTTTTACATCTTTTTCAGAAACAGTCAGCGGATCAGCATTAGGATCGAGTGTAATCAGGCCGGCATCCTCAAGGATCAGGAAGGCACGCGCAGCATTTGTTGGATCGTTTGGAATCGCGATGTCTGAACCCTCTGCGACTTCATCCAGTGAATTGAACTTCTTGGAGTAGATCCCCATTGGCGCTGTTGGTACAACAATTACTTCAGACAGTTCAAGATCGTGTTCTTTTGCAAAATTCTCCATGTACACCTTGTGCTGGAACAGGTTGGCATCAAGGTCTCCTTTTGACAAAGCCAGATTAGGCTGGATGTAATCGCTGAATTCGACCACTTTCACTTCATAGCCTTTTTTCTCAAGCAGAGGCTTGATGCCTTTTGTGACCATATCACTGTACGGTCCGGATGTCGCTCCGAATGTTACCTGCTTTTTGTCAGCCTTCGCATCGCCGCCTGAGGCTGAGTCACTGCCGCATGCAGCCAACAAGCTGATTGATAGAAGTAACAGTAAAGAGAATAATAATTTCTTCATTTTAAAATAACCCCCAATTTTTATCTTTTGTCTACTAATTTAGCAATCCTGTCGCCGCCAAACTGAATCAGCTGGACAAGGCATATCAGGATAATAACCGTCGTAATCATGATGGTATTGTCGTACCGGTAATAACCGAAGCGGATTGCCAGGTCACCGACTCCGCCGCCGCCAACGATCCCGGCCATTGCCGAGTATGCTACAAGGCTGATGATCGTGATGGTGATACCCTGGACGATTCCAGGCTTTGCCTCTGGAATGAGGACATCCTTGATGATCATCCACGGAGTCGCTCCGGTGGCCACCGCTGCCTCGATGACCCCTTTATCAATTTCGCGCAAGCTTTGCTCTACGATTCTCGCAAAGAACGGAATCGCCGCGACAGATAATGAAACAGATGCCGCAGTCGGCCCGATTGTCGTGCCGGCGATTAAATTCGCCAGCGGCAGCAGTGCGATCAACAGGATGATGAACGGAACCGAGCGGATCATATTGACGATAAAACCAGCAATAGTTTTAAAAAGCTGGTTCTCCAGGAACAGGCCTTTATCGGTGACAAAAAGAAGAACACCTGTCGGCAGCCCAACAATGATCGAGACAAGGATGGAGATGCCGACCATATAAATTGTTTCAAAGAATGCTTTATTCAGTTCCGGCAGCAGTGCGATCAGGTTATCAAGCAGCATCTTCAATCACCTCCAGATTTCTTGTCCTTGCTGCGATGTATTCAATGGCCCGGTCGATTTCAAGTGTCTCGCCCGAAACTTCCATAATGAAAATCCCTAGTGGGATTTCCTGAATATACTCGATTTTGCCGTGAAGGATGTTTCCCCTCACCTTGAATTTCTGGAATACATCCGAGATGACCCCCTGCTCGGCAATCTCGCCCTGGAAATAAATCTTGATCAATTTGCCTTCCCGCTCCTTCATCAGTCTTTCCGGCAATTCGAATTGTAGGATGGAGTTGACGAAATCCTTTGTCAGCGGCTCCTGTGGATTGGCAAAAACATCGTAGACATTTCCCTCTTCAATGATTTTTCCATCTTGCATCACAGCCATTCGGTCACAAATCGTCTTGACCACTTCCATTTCATGCGTTATAAGCACGATTGTGATTCCTAACTCTCTATTAATCTTTTTTAGTAAAGATAAAATAGAGCGGGTCGTGCTTGGGTCAAGAGCAGAGGTTGCTTCATCGCAGAGCAGGACGGATGGATTATTCGCCAGCGCCCTGGCTATGCCAACACGCTGTTTCTGGCCGCCGGACAGCTGTGCAGGATAGACGTCTTTCTTGTCGGAAAGGCCCACCATATGTAAAAGCTCTAGCACTCTCTCATTTATCTCTGTTTTCGGAGTGCCGGCAGCTTTTAGCGCAAAAGTGATATTTTCGCTGACTGTCTTTGCACTTACAAGATGGAAATGCTGAAAAATCATCCCGATTTTCAACCGGGATTTCCTTAAATCGCCCTTGCCTAAAGAGGTTAGCTCCACACCCTCAATAAAAACCTCTCCCGATGTCGGCTTCTCAAGGAGGTTCAGGCATCTAAGCAAAGAACTTTTGCCTGCGCCGCTGTATCCGACAATCCCGTAAATTTCGCCCTTTTCTACTTTTAACGAAACATCGTCAACGCCTGTCACCGATCCCTTTTTCGTGTCATATACCTTGACCAGATTCTTCACTTCAATCATTTTTGCACCCCCATTTTCACTCAATAAAAAAAGCCTCTTTCATTCAAAGAAAGAGGCATCGTAAATATCTATACGACTTATCTTTCAGAATGAAACCATTCTGTAGGAAGTGGCACCTTTCCATAAAGGAGGTTGCCGGACGTCATCGGGCCTAATCCCTCAGTCTCTCTTGATAAGTAACTTATTAAATTCATTTTGATAATTGAAATATTAAAACTCTCTGAAATATTTGTCAACAGAGTTTTTTAGTCTTTTTCAGGTTGTAATCGCTTACATCATTGGGGCTGTAAGAGAATTTATTTTCAAAAAGAAAAACCCTTGTTTACGCTAAAACAAGGGCACCATAGACGAGGGCACCGGCTATGACATACGCCGGGTGTACCTTCAGTTTTTCCATCAGGACGAAGCTGATGCCGCCAATCAGGATGGTCTGTGTCAAACCGACACCTTCATAGGAGGAAAAAAAGAAATCATAGGTCATGACTCCCAGGAGCACCGCAATGACTGGCCGGACAACGATTGTCAGCCTTTTGACACGAGGAGAATCCTTGAATTTCATCAACAGTCCTAGCAGACCGATCATCAGAATCAGCGATGGTGCCACGGCTGCAAACACACCGACAATGGCGCCGAGGATTCCGCCTTCTGAATAGCCGATATACCCGGCCATCTTCGTCGCAATCGGCCCCGGGAGTGCATTGCCCATCGCCAGGACTTCACTGAATTCATTGACCGTCATCCAGTCATATCGGTCGACGACTTCATTTTCAATCAACGGGATCGAGGCCGGCCCTCCGCCATAGCCTAAAATACCAGGAATGAAAAAGGCCAAAAATATTTGGAAATAAATCATTTCTGCTCCCCTCCCATTTGTTTCTTTTCAATTGGAGAAGAGTCTTTTTTTATTAAAGCGCCAAGCAGCAAAATGAAAATCAAGATTGCCGGATGTATATTCAAGATCTGGAGGAGCACCAGGCTGGCAATCAGCGCAATAGCTGTCCTGGCCCAGCCAAGCTTCGATTTACCCGATTTCTTAATGAAGTCCCATGTCAGGACAGCGAGCATGACGGCAACAACCGGTACAACAGCATCTGCCATTCCTTTTACCCACGGCTGATCCTTGTATGAGTTCAGAGTCGTAAGCAGGATAATCATCAGGATAATCGTCGGAATCATCGTTGCGGCCAGGGCATTGACCATGCCCAGGATCCCGCCCACACGATAGCCGATATACCCTGCCATTTTCGTCGCGATCGGACCGGGGAGCGCATTTCCCAAAGCCAGAATATCACCGAACTCATCAGAGTCCATCCATTTATACTTATCTACCACTTCCTTATGTACGAGCGGAATCGATGACGGCCCGCCGCCATAGCCAAGGATTCCCACGCGGAAAAATGCCAGGAATAAATCTTTTTGTTTCAACACTTCACCTTCTCTTCTGTTTTTAGCCCTATGCAGTCTCTTTCTATAATTCTTATTTCTTTTATTTTATTATAGACTCATATATTGGAAACTGCATGTAAATTAAAGGGATCATATCACCGTCGGGAATCATTTATCATAATTTCCGCCATTTTATATGCACTGATTTACTGCGCAACTCATTATTTTGGCGATTTTTTCATTTTTTCGAACACTTTTTAGATTATTTCGACCAAATTTCCGGATATATCGACCACATTTTGGATTATTTCGACCACTTTTTCAAATAATTCGACCAAGTGTCCATTTTGCTCCATAAAAAAAGTACCACAGCTCCAGGCCATGATACTCTTATAATCATTTATTAAACTTAAAGATAGAAACAGATTCATTCAACTCATTGGTCAGTTTCCTTAAGTCTGTTACCTTTTTCGAAAGGTTGCCGAATGCCGATAATTGTTCCGTTGTGGAGGCTGAAATTTCTTCACTTCCAGCTGCTGTTTCTTCGACGACGGCACTGATGGATTCAACATTGTGCAGGACCTTGGCTCCCAGTTCCTTGGAGGCTTCCATTCCGCTTACAAGCTGGGTGATTTTTTCAGAGATGCCGCTGACTCTGGCTTCGATATTTTCAAAAGCTGACATTGTCAGGTTCATCGAATCCATTTGCTCATCAGCGATGGCGCCGCCTTTGTTCACAGCTTCTCCGATTTCATCTAGTCCAGTCTTCAACAGATTGACCATATCGAAAATTTGCGTTGTTGCGAGGTTTGACTCTTCAGCCAGCTTCCTGACCTCGGACGCAACGACCGCAAATCCTTTGCCAGCCTCTCCAGCCCTTGCAGCTTCGATCGCTGCATTCAACGCAAGCAGATTGGTCTGGGCTGCGATTGCCGAAACAGATTTGGCCATGTCTTCAATTTTAGCGGCATAACCAACAAACTTGCCCGTTGCTGTCTGGATGGAATAGGATGCCGCTTTGTTTTCTGTAATTAACACTTTTTGCCCTTCTATTGCTTTTCTGCCTTCTCCGATTGCTTCCACTGCTTCCTGGCTATATGAGGATGACTCCTGGCTGTAGTCCAGATTCAGCATGATTTCCTTATCCATGTCGTCAATCAGTTCGACGGATTGCTGCAGATCTTCCGAAACAGTTTGGGCACCTGCTGAAAGCTCATCCGTTGATACAGCTACCTGATTAGAAATCTCTGTCAGCGATACATTTTCCTGTTCAATTTCCGCTGCAAACTCTTCCACTTCTTTGCTTGTCCTATTCACCTTTTGCAGCAAGGAAGTCAATTGAGATGCCATCATGTCGAAGGACTCATTCAAAGTCCCCAGCTCATCCTTATGCTTGTATGGGACTTTTTCAATCATCAGGTTTCCTTTGGCGATTTCCTGGGCATTGATGGCAATCTGCTTCAATGGCCTTGTAATCGAACTCGTCAGCCTGATCCCGATTCCCCCGGCAACAACAACAAGCAGGATGCTGCCGATGATTGCCGAGAGGATTATGAATTGAATCTGGTTCTTCAAATCCTCCTGAAGATAATCGTAATAATCATTTACCTGGATATTCAAGAGGTACAGATCATTTAGGACGCCCTCACTGCGCAGCGATTGCCGCTTCACTTCGGCACTGATTTTATCATCAAGTGCCTTCTCAGCTTCGGATTTGAGTGCATTAAACTTTTCAAAAGCTTTGTCCAACACTTTCTTGCTGTTTTCCTGCTGAATCAATCCTTCTGCCTGAGCAAAAATTTTAGAGGTCTTCTCCATTTTCGCTAATGCATCCTGCCTGTTCCCTTCGGTCGGACTGAAGGAAAAATTGCTTAGCGATTGTTTGGTTGCCGATGTTTCAGCCTCCAGGTTCTGAACGGTCAGCAGTACCTGTACATAATCTTGATTAGATGCCTGGACCATCAGCATTCTGTAAATGATAAAAGAAATCATCACAATCGATAAGCCAATGGCGAGCAATAAATTCAATAGTAATTTCTTTTTTATTGTCATGTCTGTTCCCCCAGTTGCAGCTGTTAATCTAGCTGAATTGAAACTTCATTTGTTGATAATTTCTCTTCCAAGTCTTTCAAGGTTTTTTCCTGCTCTGGACTCAGCTTGATGACCCGGATTGGTGCAAGCCCGACACCTTTTTCATTAATGCCCAGTTCGATTTGCCTTGATTTAAGCTTCTTCTCGGATTGGAACTCCTTAACTGCTTCATATAGTGCGATATCCACATTCTTCAGCATGGAAGTAATAATGGCCTTTTCGGCAAAAAAGTATTGGTCGCTATCTACACCAATCGCAAACTTTTTCCTGGCTTGCGCTTCCTTCAATACACCTACTCCGGTAAAACCAGCGGCAGCATAAAGAACATCAGCACCTTCATCGATCATTCCTGCAGCAATCTTTCCTCCAAGGTCAGCATTGCCAAAATCCTCAGAGTAAGCGACCTTTATCTCAGCATCCGGCTTGACTGCTTTCACACCCTGCTCAAATCCCGATTTGAATTTGCGGATCAGCGGCACATCCGCACCGCCCACAAATCCGACGACCTTTGATTTGGTGGTCATCCCGGCAACCGCACCGGCCAGGAAGCTGCCCTGTTCTTCTTTAAAAGTAATCGATGTGATATTCTCCATTTCTGATACCGAATCCACCAGTATAAACTGTTGTTCCGGATATTTCTTTGCGACTTTTTCCAAATCCTCAAGAACCATGAAACCAAGCCCGATGACAAGATCATTTCCGTCTTCCACCAGCTCAGTAAACCCCTTTTCATAGCTGCCTGCTTCCTGCAGCTCACGATAATCAAAAAGAATATCCAATTCATCCCTTGCTTTTGTCAGTCCGGCAAACGCTGCATCACTAAAAGATTGATCGCCAAGTCCGACGTCAGACAACATGATGCCAATTTTAACCCTTTCCTTCGCCTTCAACTCTGTGTTGGCGCAGCCAGCAAGTCCCCCTGCGAGTAAAACTGCGATAAAAAATATATACATAATTCGTTTCATCTTGATGTCCTGCTCCCTTTTCAAGTAAATTTATATTTATTTCATCGGCCACCGTCTATTTTTATTAATGCCAGAACAGAAAGTCTATTTTTTGTAAATTTTCAAAATAGTGAACGAATAAAAAAGCAGGCTGTCTTCTTCCCAGCCTGCCTCATACTGTCATTATTTAATTTTCGCGAATTTATGCAAGTCGCCATTTTCTCCCAGGACGATCAGAATATCTTCTGCTCGAAGTGTCTTTTCAGGATCTGGAGAAATATCGACCTTATTTGCTGTTTTGACGCCGATTACGGTAATATTGTATTTTGCACGGAGATTGATTTCAATCAGGTTTTTGCCTGCCATGCTCATTGGCAGCTTGATTTCCTCAATACTGTAATCATCTGAAAGCTCGATGAAATTCAATACATTCGGGGACGCCATCAGTTGATGGGCAACACGTTCCCCCATGTCCCGTTCAGGGAAGATGACTTTGTCAGCGCCAACCTTGAATAATACTTGTGCATGGTGTTTGTTGAGCGCTTTGGCCACGACATTGGAAACGCCCATTTCTTTTAAAATCAGAACGGTAAGGATACTTGCCTGGATATCATCGCCAATTGCCACGATGACCGTCTCGAAGTTCCTGATCCCCACAGCCTTCAAGGTTTGCTCATCAGTTGAGTCTCCGATTACCGCATGTGTAACAAACTCTTTATATTCCTCAATATGCTGCTCGCTCTTATCAATCGCCAGCACTTCATTTCCTTCATAATACAGTGTTGTCGCTACACTGGACCCAAAACGCCCCATCCCGATTACTGCGTATTGCTTTGCCATAATATACTCCTCCTACCCAATCATCACTTTTCCAGCTGGATATCGATAGTGATCCTCTTTTCTTTTTTTTGCCACTGCATAAGCAAGTGTCAATGGACCAACCCGGCCCGCAAACATCGTAATAAGTATTAAAATTTTCCCGAATGAGGACAGCTCAGGGGTCAAGCCCATTGAAAGTCCTACAGTCGAAAAGGCTGACACCACTTCAAAAAAAATCATAAGAAAATCTTTTCCCGGTTCTGTGATAGTTAACACCATCGTCATGGATATCACTAAGAAAATAGCAATAAGTGTAACCGTCAAAGACTTGGAAACGATGGAGAAATCCATCCTCCTTCCAAAGAAGGTCACATCTTCCCTGCCGCGGATTTGCGATTTGACAGCACCGATCAAGACGGCAAATGTGGTAGTCTTGATCCCCCCTCCTGTTGATCCGGGAGAAGCGCCAATAAACATCAGGAAGATGATCAAAAACAAGGTTGATTGTTTTAAATCAGGAATGCTTAAGGTATTTGAACCCGCAGTCCTTGGAGTGACAGCCTGATAAAATGCCCCGAAAATTTTACCAGCCGCTGATAAAGGCTTCAGGGTAGCAGGGTTATTATACTCCAGGATAAAAATCAGGAGAGCCCCGCCAACTACCAGAATACTTGAAACAGATAGTGCCATTTTCGAATGCAGGGACAAGCGGCGAGTGCTTCGATACTCGAATAGTTCATTCATTACAATGAACCCGATGCCTCCCAGGCTGATCAGTGACGTCACCGTAAGATTGACGATCGGGTCTTCAGCATAGGCAGTAAGGCCCCTGAAACCTCCCATCAAGTCAAATCCGGCATTATTAAAGTTTGACACTGCGTGGAAGAAGCCGAAATAAATAGCTTTTCCCGCAGCCATATCCTGCGAAAACCTGAATGATAACAGGATTCCGCCGACAATCTCGGCAGTTGCTGTGAAAATCAGGATTCTTTTTACAAGCCTTACGACTCCTTCAACGTTCTCGTTGTTGAAAGACTCCTGGATGATCAATCTTTCTTTTAATGAGATTCTTTTCCCCAAGATGAATGCGAGCAATGTAGCAAAGCTCATAAATCCTAAACCGCCGACCTGGATCATCGACAGGATGACCACTTCTCCAAAGGCAGTAAAGGTGTCACCGGTATCCACGACAACCAGCCCTGTCACACATGTAGCCGATGTTGCAGTGAAAAATGCATCAAGCAGCGGAAGCCCCTTACCATCAGTTGTAGCAGAGGGCAGTGACAGCAGCAATGCCCCCAGCAGGATAATCGTCCCAAAACCTAAGACGAGTATCTTTGGAGGGTCCAGCTCAATAAACAATCTCCTACGCATGGTGTTTTCCTTCTTTCCTTAGTATGAGGAATTACGCGTCTAATATTTCCTGGCAGGGAGTTATGTTTAACTGGTTCAAGATATAGCCGGCATATCTAAAATCACGCAAAACAAAAAAGCCCCCGGAGGCTAAAAGATTTCAGCCTTGTGGACTTTTGAATAGTCGTCACACAAGCTTCATCTTCCTCTTCTGTAACGCTTGCGAAGTTAGCTGTCGGATTAGGACTCAGAATAGCCCTGCCTTTTGAAAAGGCTTCACCCCAAGTGGACGCATCCACAATATTGGTTCCCCCGCTCCTGCCGGATTCAGCGATTTAGAAATATGAAACTCATTCAGTTTTTTGTTCCAGAAATCTGAAACTGTTGTAATCATACTCCTCCGGATTTCGGTTGTAAACATGAAAAGGAACGCAAAAATGACTTATTTTATTCATTTCTTCCCAATAATGACATGAAATCAAGGACTTTCTCACTGAATCGCTGTTTTTCTTTGTTTTACACTTCTGTTAACTCATTAACACCTTTCTCCACACCTGTACGCGGTTTATAGCCGGGGAATTAAAGGTAAATAATAAGTCAAAACAGTTTGGAGGTTGTTGCGGATGAAAGCGATGGTTATAGTGAATCCTTCTTCAGGTAAAGAAAAAGCGAATGATTATGCAGAAAAAATTGAAGAAACATTGCGAAACAATTATGAGGACATAGAGATCAGAAGAACGGAAAAAGAGGGAGATGCCGCTGCATTTGCCACCGAAGCATGCGTTGCTTTATATGATGCGGTCATCGCTATGGGCGGTGACGGAACCATCAATGAGGCCATCAATGGACTGGCCGAACAGGCACACCGGCCCGCTCTCGGCATAATACCGCTTGGGACAGTCAATGATTTTGCCAGGGCACTCAATATTCCGCTGGAACCTTATGAGGCCATCTCTATTTTAGAAGAGCAATATCTTCGTCCTGTTGATGTCGGAAAGGTCAATGAGTCTTATTTTGCCAATGTTCTTGCAGTTGGGGCGATCGCAGAAGCATCTTACAACGTAAGCGCCGAGCAAAAAACCAAACTTGGCCCACTGGCTTATTTTATGGAAGGTACAAAATCCTTCCTGAATGGCGAAGCTATTAAAATTAGTGTTGAACACGAAGGAGGGAAATGGGAAGGCGAGACTTTCCTTTTGCTTACTGCCCTCACAAATTCTGTTGGCGGATTTGAGGCACTTGCCCCTGAGGCAGACGTGAATGATGGTAAATTCCACACTTTTATCATAAAAAAGTTATCCATCCCAAAAATTGCAACCCTAATCCCTTCACTTTTGAGAGGAGAATTGGAAGAAAGCAAGGAGGTCGAATATATACGCACCTCCTATCTGAATGTATCCTCCAACAAACCTCATGTGGTCAACATCGACGGAGAAGAAGGCGAGCCGCTTCCATTCAGTGCAAAAGTTCTTCCAGGACATCTGAATATTTTTGTACCGGTCATTAAAAAAACCTGAGCAGGGATCACTCCTTGCTCAGGTTTTTTCAGCCTTATTTCACGCTTGAATTAAAGTTATAGAAAAATTTAGCCGTGATTGATCCATCTTTGTTTTCCTTGATGTTCGTCACGTGGATTCCAGAATCAGCAGGTGTATCACTTAAGCCTTTCCAGAAGTAGTAAGAACCAGAGTGTACATTTCCAGAAACAGGAGTGATCTTGCTGCCAGTCTTGAAGAAGTCACCAGCATCGCCGCGATTCATGTTCTTCTCAAGGTTATACAAACCATCTGCCTGAAGGACGGATAATCCATAGTGCGTTACCACATCGCCATTGCTTGCCGTCTGTGACTGGTTGTACTGGAAGCGCTTGTTCATCCAGTTTTCAACATTATTCGGACGGAACCCAGCTGTCTGGTATAAGTTAATGACATTTTCATCCACATGCCATGCAACTAGACCATGGGCGTTTTCACCCTGACGGATCATACCTTTGTTAAAACCATCCTGTTGCATGTTTTCAAACAGGAAGTATTCAGTGCCATTTGAACCCGGAACTTCCATTTTCACGATTCCGTTGTCTGCCTTAGCTTTGTTTGCTGCAGGCAATGTTATTTCTCTTACTTCACCTGGCTTGACTTCGATTGGATTTGCCCATCCTAGGAAAACCTTTGAGAATGGATCGAAGTGTGTTGGTGAGTTGCCGCCGTACTCAGCTTTATTCGGATAGCGCATCCATGAGCCGCCTGCCATCATGGAATAGTTTCCTACACCTTCTGATGAGTAAAGTGTGTCGTAGAAATCAGGCAATCCTAAAGCATGTCCAAATTCGTGAGCATAAACACCAGTTTGTACTGGGAATGGTCCTGTTTTCGATTCTTCTTTATACGTGTTAGTCGCAGCATCGAAACCAGCTACGTTACCGCCGATACCTGGCTGGATGTTGTAGTTGTTAACGACTACTCCATCGTAGGTCATGTCTTCTTTGACTGTTCTGTCAATCCATGCTCCCTGGCTGATTCCTTCGTACTGAGGTGCAGTCTTGCCAGTTTCATAATACTTTCCATAGTACAATGCACTTAGCAAGCTCCACTTATGAGACCAGAATTGCGCCGGGTCACGGCTGTATTCAGCGCCAGTACCTTCATGGACGACGAATACATTTGGAACTTCGCCATCTTCATTAGCGTATTTAGAGAAATCCACTTGATCATCTGCTGCTTTTAACAGGTCACGAATGAATTCGCCAGTATGAGCGTCACCGTTTACGTTTCCAAGCTTGTACACTCCGCCTTCAGCGTATGTGCCTTCCTGGTCAAGATAGTAAGAAGCTCCCCTTGGCAGCTCAACCCATACAAATTCAGTGTTCTCTTTGCGGATAAGGTTGGTTTTTCCGTAACTTGATTCCTTGTAAGCATTTTGCATCGTACGGTCTTTTGGAACATCTGGGCCATCATACTTTTGGAATTGCGGCAGCTCATAAGGATTATATTCGCTTCCAAAAATTAAATCTTCATAGTAATGAGCTGGGACTTGACCCTTCATATCGCCAACCGGCTCATCTCCATCTTTGTACTTAGCCAAAATAACCAGTACCGGGATATCACCAGTTGCTTCCTTATATGCAACATGATTGTCACCAGGCTGCTGGAACTTTGCTCCAGTCTGGGCAATTTTCTCTGCAGGATCAACCTTGGAAATATCAATCCCTAATTCCTTAGCTCTATCAACAAGCTCAGGAGCTGCACCTACATGGTGAGCAAGACTTAGTTCATATTTACTTTGCGGCTTAACCGCGGAATCATTTGCACTGACTCCCGCAAAAACTGCGCTTCCTGCCAAAGCAAGGGATAACGCCGAAGTTGAAAGGACCTTTAACAATTCACTCACTCCCTATCAGAATGTTTCTATTTCCTAAATAATATAAAATATTCAGTATATTCTAAATAGGGATAACGGCTTATTTGATAGGTTTTCCGATGTGCCGAAAGGCTTAATTTCCAGATCCACCATATAAGTCATTATTATTCTTCCATAATAATCCATTAATAATATTCAGAAAAAATCTGGCTAAGAGAGCTTCTTATCGTTTTTCTATTATGACTCTTTTCTTTTCTCTCCGAAAGCTATCAAATTACAACAGGGTTCTTGACAGCTTTGTGCCTTCCCTCTTAAAACCTGTCAAAGTAACAATGGTTTCTTGACAACTTCGAGCCCCCACTCTTGAAACCTGTCAAGATTAACACGCTTTCTTGACAACTTCTAGCTTCCCCTCTTAAAAACTGTCAAAATAACGATGGTTTCTTGACAGCTTCGAGCCTCCACTCTTGAAACCTGTCAGAATAAACACGATTTCTTGACAACTTCGAGCCTCCCCACGTGAAACCTGTCAAAATTAACACGCTTTCTTGACAACTTTGAGCTTCCCCTCTCAAAACCTGTCAAAATAACGATGGGTTCTTGACAGCTTCGAGCCTCCCCACTTAAAACCTGTCAAAATAACGAAGGGTTCTTGACAGCTTCGAGCCTCCACTCTTAAAACCTGTCAAAATAACGAAGGGTTCTTGACAGCTTCGAGCCTCCACTCTTAAAACCTGTCAAAATAACGATGGTTTCTTGACAACTTAGAGTCTCTCCACGTGAAACCTGTCAGAATAAACACGCTTTCTTGACAACTTCGAGTCCCCACTCTTGAAACCTGTCAAAATTAACACGCTTTCTTGACAACTTCTAGCTTCCCCTCTTAAAACCTGTCAAAATAACGATGGTTTCTTGACAGCTTCGAGCCTCCCCTCGTGAAACCTGTCAGAATAAACACGCTTTCTTGACAACTTCGAGCCCCCACTCTTGAAACCTGTCAAAATTAACACGCTTTCTTGACAACTTCTAGCTTCCCCTCTCAAAACCTGTCAAAATAACGAAGGTTTCTTGACAACTTTGAGCTTCCCCTCTCAAAACCTGTCAAAATAACGAAGGTTTCTTGACAGCTTCGAGCCTCCACTCTTGAGACCTGTCAAAATAACCATCCAAACACACAACAAAAAGACTTCGCCGGGGGCGAAGTCTTTTCCATACATGAATTCTAAAGAATATCCATCCAGATTTTGATTGCTGTACCTAGGATCAGTACTGCAAGGATGTATTGAAGAACTTTTGTGTTTACTTTTTTACCAGCGGTTGCTCCCAGCGGTGAAGCGATCAGACTTGCTACAACCATGATGAGTGCCGGCCAGAAATCTACTTGGCCAGTGGCAATCTTACCTACTGTTGAACCGATTGATGAAATGAATGTGATTGCCAGTGAAGTGGCGATGGTCATCCTTGTTGGTATTTTCAGGACGACGAGCATGATTGGCACTAGCAGGAATGCTCCAGCTGCGCCGACGATACCGGCGCCAATTCCGACGATCAGGGCGAAAAATGCGGCAAGCCATTTGTTGAATGTTACCTGATCAAGCGGGATGTCATCGACGTTTTTCTTAGGGATGAACATCATGACTGCTGCAATCAAAGCAAGAATACCGTATACAAGGTTGATGCCGCCTTCTGACATGAAGCGGGAACCGTAACTTCCGATTAAGGAACCAACCAGGATCGATGCGCCCATGTAAATGATCAATGTTTTGTTCAGATATCCGCCTTTACGGTAAGCCCAGACACCGCCGATGGTCGCGAAGAAAACCTGGACAGCACTGATCCCTGAAACCTCATGTGCGCTGAATGCGGCAAGACCAAACAATGGCGGAATGTATAATAGCATTGGGTATTTAATGATTGAACCGCCAATTCCAACCATCCCGGAAATATAAGAACCGATAAAGCCAATTAAAAATATGACGATAAAAAATGATAAATCCATCAGGCTTCCTCCTTAATTTGAATCATTGTTTCGTATTTAATGCTTCTGTAATAGGTTAGTCGCGAAAAATAACCTTTTTATAACCAAAAGAAAAGGGAGACAAGCTCCCCCTTCGTTCAATTAGGCCTTCTTCATCCAGAACTTGAACACACCGTTTTCTTCTTCATGCTTCAGTAGTTCGTTTCCAGTTGATTGTGCCCAAGCTGCTAGATCTTTTACAGCGCCTTTATCAGTTGTATGGATTTCGAGTACGTCTCCGGATTGAAGGTCAGTGATGGCCTTCTTTGTTTTTACGATTGGCATTGGACATGCAAGTCCTTTTGCGTCTAATACTTTTGCTACGTTCATGTTAAAATCCTCCTTGGTTGTTTAGAAAGTTGTATTTTTCAATACTGGCCGGGGAGCAAAGCCCCCTTGCCAGATTTATCTTACCGCACAGCGGTTTGGTCCGATTTCCATTTCTCTTTGTTTCTCATCGTCTGGGTTGATTTTGCCCATATTTGTTTCACGGATTTCCTGGTATGCATTTGGCTGCGGTGGCAGGTTCTCCGTTACAAGTCTGCGGAATTCCGCTTCGTCTTCGATGTTCAAGCCATGGTTTTTCGCGAAAAGAGTACCTAATTTTTCAGATACACTGCCATCTTCGTTCAGCTCTTCGATGATCATGAAGTGTGCTGGAAGAACAACCAGGTCATCAGAAAGCTGCTTGTAGCGATTGTATAGTGAGTTTCTTAAATCTGCTACCCAGTCTTCTGCTTTACCAGCTAAGTCCGGACGACCAATTGAGTCAATGAATAGTATATCCCCTGACAGAAGATATTTTTCATCTACCACGAATGAAGTGGAACCAATTGTGTGGCCAGGTGTGTAAAGAGCGTTGATGTCGATGTTTGTTTCACCGATTTTAACGTTATTGCCATCTTCTAGAGGCTGGTAGTTGAATGTTACTTCATCAGCATCTTTTGGAGGCAGCCAGTATGTTGCACCTGTTGCTTCGGCAATTTTTCTGCCGCCAGAAATGTGGTCTGCGTGCAGATGTGTATCGAATACATGCTTGATTTCAACGCCAAGCTCTTTAGCGAAATCAAGATATACATCTGTCATTCTTGTTGCGTCGATCAAAGCAGCTTCCCCGTTTGAAACGACCGCGTAAGAAAGGCAGCCTTTTCCGATGCGGACGAACTGGTACATGGATCCGCCATCTTTAAGCTCTCCAACCTTAACTGGCTCAAGGTGTTCACTCCATGCTTTCATTCCGCCTTGAAGATATGAAACTTCGCGGCCAGCCTCGTCAAGCATTTCAGCGACCATTACAGAAGATCCCTCTTTTGCACAGACAACAAGCACTTCTTTGTCAGTTGGCACCTGATCAAGTATTTCTTCTACTCCATCCAGAAGGTCGAAGTAAGGGATGTTCAAATGTTCGAAGTTTTCGCCTTCGATTTTCCAATCATTGAAGTCGCTCTCGTTACGGACATCAAGGATAAATAAAGGTTCTTTATTGAATACTTTTTTTGTTACTTCTTTAGACGTCATTGCTTTCATAGTGTACTTTACCTCCCTGGGTATGAATTTTTCTAAAAAAATTAATTAACTTTCGTTTCAGTTGGCCCGTTCCATTCGGACATGCCTGGTACAACATTCCAAACTTTCTTGAAGCCATTGCTAGCTAGTGCCTGGGATGCCATATCACTTCTGTTGCCTGTGCGGCAAACTACAAGGATTGTTTTGGATTTATCAAGTTCTCCCATCCGGTTTTCAAGATCCCCGAAAGGAACTGAGACCGCATTTGGAATATGTCCAAATGCATATTCAGCTGGTTCCCTAACATCCAGTACAAGAACATCTTCGTTTGCTTCCAGCTTCTTAAGAACATCTTCGTTGGAAACAATGTTCTCGAATTTTGTTTCTTCCTGTTCTTCACCTGAACCGCCTTTGCGGATGTAGTGCTTTAGAACATCGCCTTCTTCAATTGTTCCAAGGTATTGGTTGCCAGAGCTTTTAGACCATGCCTGGATATCTGCCCTTGAACCTTTATCCGTTGCGAGCACTTCTAAAACCTCGCCCGGATTCAAATTGTTGATTGCTTTTTTCGTTCTGACAATCGGCATTGGGCATGCAAGCCCTTTTGCATCGACTGTAGCATTTGTCTTAACAGTTTCCATTTGTCGACCTCCAATTAATAATATCTATTAGATGAACAGGTTGACGTTGCCGTTTTCAGCATCAGCCAGATACGCTGCTACACCAGCAAATTCGACACCTTCCATGATTTCCTCTTGTTTTAGACCAAATAAGTCTACTGTCATCTGGCAGGCAACAAGTTTTACATCCTGTTCTTTAGCCATATCAATCAAGTCTGGAAGCGGCATTGCATTATGCTTCTTCATGACATCCTTAATCATCTTAGGGCCAAAGCCTGCATAGTTCATTTTTGACAATCCCAATTTGTTCGCACCTCTTGGCATCATCTTGGCAAACATCTTTTCAATGAAACCTTTGTCAGCCTGGATCGGCTCATCTTTACGCAGTGCGTTCAATCCCCAGAAAGTGTGGAAAATTGTCACTTCATGATCATAAGCAGCTGCACCATTGGCAATGATATAAGCAGCCATGACTTTGTCATAATCTCCACTGAATAAAATGATTGTCGTTTTTTTCTGTTCTCCCATTATCTAACTCCCTCTCTTTAATTACGGTAATGGGTATTTTAAACGGCAAAAAATAAAATATGTTTTCTAACGTGATAACGTTGTTAAATACCTCACAGGGTATATAATATAAAAGATTCATCCCATTGTCAACCGTAATTATGAATTTTTTATGACTTTTTTTCTTTTAGGAATGCTTCAAGCAAATTATGGCCGTTCTCAACACGGATACATTCATCTTATGCACGACTCAGCAAAAGTTGATTAATGTTTCTATGATTATATTGAAAAAACAAAGTAAAAGCTCATTGTGCCGATTATTTCTATTTAATAGAAGAAAGTAGTTTCCTGATATAAAGATAAGTTAGTTTACTGGTATAAAATGAAAAGGATTGTGAGTTCATCAGAAGGAATTTATGCGGAAAATAAATAAAACCAAAGCCCGGTGTGAAGAATCTTTCAATTAGCAGATTGTAAAGATTGTGATCCTGGCTTTTTAGTCTTCGTCAAGCATTCTATATTTAACACTTTCATCGTAAAGTCCGTTTTTCTTGCTCCATGCCCAGATGATTCCTGCTGAAGCGGTGAATGCGAACATGACGATTAGTAAAATCCATGCTCCCGGTGCCATTCCTACACCCCCTTTTTTAAAATCATCATCACTATCGAATTACTCTAACAGAAATTCCATAAACCGTCCAGAGTATATTTAAGGGGTTGTAAAAAAAAATCTATCGGATTACAATGTGGTCAAATAATGAAGGAGGTACAAAAATGGACCATCAATCCCTTGGCTTTTTCTTCGATTTCTTCTATTACATCGGAGTGCCCATCCTGATTATCTTCATCCTTGATACACTTCGTAAAAAGAATAATAAAAAAGAAGAACAAAACTAAAACTTCCCAAACAGAGCGAATAAATTCGTTCTGTTTTTTTTTGCCATAATTGTTAAAAAACGCTGTGATTTTACCAGTTAGTTAGCAAGTATAAAACAATTGGATAACACTATAAAAAAGTTGAATAACTTTATTTCTTGTTGAGATGTATCATGTAACATAGCAGATTGTGAAGAAAATGTGAAATATTTGTGGTTATTTTATGAACAAGGGAGTGTCAAAATGTTTACAGACGAAAAATGGAGTTCTTCCAAGAATTGGTTCATCGCTGCTGTTTTTTGGATCATCATCGGCATGAGTATGGGACTTCTTACTGCAACAAAACAAATCTGGCCAGAATTGTTGAACAATCGCTGGACAACATACGGGCATGTTCGCTCTGCGCATGTAATGCTCGTCATCTATGCTTGGTTATCTATGGCATATGTAGGATCAATGTTCTACATGATTCCAAAGCTTGCAAAAACAAAGGTTTACAGCGAAAAGCTGGGAAACTTCGCACTAGTATTTTATAACATTGTCATTTTAGAAGGTTTCTTCGCATTGCTATTCGGACAGACATCGGTCATCGAGTACGGCGAATTCCCGCTATGGGTTGACGTTCAGCTCCTTGTCGCAATCGGGCTAGTTGCTTATAACCTTTTCAAGACGGTTGGACAAAGAACAGAGAAAATGCTTTACGTCAGCCTTTGGTACTTCCTCGGCTCATTGCTGTGGCTGCCATTGACATGGATTGTCGGAAACTTCCCGGCACAATGGATTCCAAGTGGCGTCCAGCAAGGTTTGATGGGCTGGTTCCTGGGACATAACGCAATCGGTCTCTGGATGACGACAGTCGGTGTCGGACAGATTTACTACCTGCTTCCTAAACTGACAGGACGTCCTTTATACAGTCACCAGCTTTCCATGATTGGATTCTGGGCAATTGCTACATTCTATGTTTGGAATGGTCCTCACCATTTGATGAATGGTCCAATTCCAAGCTGGATTTCAAAAGCAGGTGTCATTCCTTCAATCGTTCTATTGATACCGGTTTGGGCCGTATTGGCTAACTTCTGGGGTACGATGAAAGGTTCATGGTCGCAGACAAGGACGAGCGTACCGCTTCGCTTCACAATGGCCGGTACGATTTTCTACCTTTTCGCATGTCTTCAGGGGCCATTGCAAGCCCTTCCATCCGTAAGTTCAGTCATTAAGTTCACGCACTGGACAGTCGGGCATGCACATATGGGACCATTCGGCGCGTTTTCTTTCACATCGTTCGCAGCTATCTATTACATTCTGCCTAAAATCGTTGGCCGCGAAATGTTCAGCAAGAGAGCAATGGAAGCACACTTCTGGTTCTCTACTGTCGGTTTCCTTGTCTTCGCATTCTCATTATGGATCGCAGGTGTCGTCCAGGGATTCGCCTGGATCGAAGGTGTACCATTCCTGCAAACTGTCTTGATGATGGAACCGTACGTACAAGGCCGCGCAATTGGCGGAACGATGATGTATGTAGCCCAGTTCTTCCTTGCATGGAATATGTATAAGACTATTAAACTTGCAAAACTTGAGAAAAAACAGCAAGCACAGCAGCAAGCTGCTACTGCTTAATGAGGAGGGAACACGTTGGAACGTAAACCATCAGCTGTATTAATCGTTGCATTGATTTTATGGATGTTCGGCGTAGCCGGAACGGTCATCCTTCCCCTCTTCGACCAGGAAATCAACTCTGCGACTGCAAGCGGTGAACTCCGCAACTATCCAGAGGATTCTGCTGAAGCAAGAGGACGAGATGTTTATATCCAGAACGGCTGCCAAACATGCCATACACAATTTGTCAGGGCGTTGCCTGCCGATACGAACCAAAACCTTGGACCAGTATCCCAGGGCGGCGACTACAAATATGATTTACCACATCTTTTAGGTTCTAACCGTACTGGCCCGGATTTAATGTGGGTTGGCTTGAAATATAACGAAGACTGGCAGCGCCAGCACTTGATTGATCCTCAATCAACAAGCCCTGGTTCTATCATGCCATCCTTCGATTACCTAACCAATCAGGAACTGGACGACCTTGTTGCTTACTTGATGAGCCTCAAGCCAACTGAAGAAAGATTGGAAGAGTACCAGAAAGAGCGGGAAGAAGCAAAAATCAAGGGACAATAATTAAAAATTCATTAATTGCTCATCGCCTTGAACCCCAGCGATTTAAGGCGATGAGTTCCTATAACAGCTTTAAAAGGCAGGTGTAAATCATGAAAAAAGAATATCAGCAACATGAAAGCAAACATGAGGATATTGTCTCCGGTATTAAAATTGAACATAACAAGGTGCCGAAACTCCTTGTAGCTGTATTTTATATTGTGGCCATCTGGGCGATTGGGTATGCGATCTTCATGCCTGGAAAGCTTGCAGTCGAGCCTGCGGCGGCTCCACAGGATAACAAGGGAGAGCTTATTTTCACTGGAACTTGCCTGAATTGCCATGCTACGGGTGCTGCCCCTGACTTAAAGGGTGTTACAGACAGGATGTCGGAAGAGGACATTAAAAATGTCATCAAAAAAGGCCGCAACACGATGCCGGCAATCGGACATCTTTACACAGAAAAAGAAATCGACAAGGTATATGAATACTTAGAGGATTACAGATAAGGAAAGGAGGATTTACGTGGGTAAAACAATAACTAGATGGGCATTTTTTATCATTATTTTCACATTGCCGTTGTGGAATGGTTTCCGGATGGATATCGACAACGAAAAGCTTTTCTTGTTCGGCTTCCAATTATCCTATGAAGCTGGCTATTTATTTTTCGTTTTCTTATTCTTGTTCCTGATGGCTTTCCTCGCACTGTCAATGATCGTGTACAGGGCTTTTTGCCAGTATGCATGCCCGCATAATACCTTCAGCATGCTTTTGAACAAAATCGAATCGAAGTTAGGTGACAAAGGCAAAGCAGTTACATTTCTGCTCGCTTTGGTTGTCAGCATCTTCATGGCTTACTCGACTGTGAGTTACTTCTACAACCCAATGACAATCTGGGAGTCACTCGTCAACTTCAAAATGGATAAATACTTCTTCCTTGTCACTTCTACTGCTGTTCTATATACAGCATTATCTTACAAGGCAAGAAACTCTTTTTGTAAAGTCTGCCCATACGGACTTGCCCAGGGCATTTCACGTGTGGATGATAAAACAAAATGGCTTACACATCCTGGCGTATGGATTACATGGGGTACAACAGCAGCCCTTGTACTAGTCCTGCTTGTTGGATGGTTCTAATCAAAATTCAAAGCGAGGTGAAAATTCATATGAATAAGATTTTAAAACTATCTGCATTCGCTTTACTGGCCGTCTCACTTACCGCATGTTCTGAGGCCGCAGTTAAAGATACATCACTTGATGATAAAAACAGCAAGGAACTTCCTCCACTCCATGAAGACTATTCTTCTAACTGGTGGAAAGACCAGCCGAACGGAAACGCAGACTCCAATAAGGACTGGGATGGAGAAGGCTGGATCCTCTCAGCGAACGAAGTTAGTAATGGGGTGGCCATTGCTGACATCAAAACGGGGAATCCGGTAAAATATATCCAAAGCTCAGGTACACCGCACCACATCCATTTGAACAAGGACCAGACTTGGGCATTTGCGACACAGCGTTATGGAACTAGCGTCTTAGCGATCAATATGGAAACTTTAGAGTCTCATAATATTGATTTCCCTGGCTTCGAAAAGCCTCCTGCGCCACAGCACATGACCTTATCTCATGACGGCAAATACGCCTTCACTTCATTGAATGGTGTAGAAGCAGTCGGAATGATTGATGCAAAAACAGCTAAACTCGTTAAGGTGTTTAAAAACGTCGGTAAAAAGCCGAGGGATTTGAACGTCACTCCTGATGGAAAAAAACTCTTTGTCAGCTTGCAGGCAGAACCATTTATCACTGTTATCGATATTGATACCGGGGAAATGAGACATCTTGAACGGACAGAAACAGACTATGGCAAAGGGACAGGTTCCGGCCTTGATATGTCAAATGACGGAAAATATGTTGCAGTTGCCAACACTGCTGATAATGAAGTTGCGGTTTATGACGCTAAAACAGAAAAGCTTTTAAAGAAATTTGGAGATATCCCTAAACCAGTTAACTTAAGCTTTATGGGCAATACGCATGATCTGGTTACAGGCAATCGTAATGATGGGTCAATTTCAATCATTGATACTGATAAGCTAAAGTTCATCAAGACAGTAAAAACTGGAGCCGGTACGAACATTGCATACCTTGGTCCAGACGGGTACTGGTATACTTCGCAAAACGGTGCTGGCTTCTTGACAGTCCTTGATCCAAAGGATAATTACAAAATTGTCAGGAAAATCTGGGGAGTACAGAATATTCACTGGCTGTCATGGAGCCCGGACGGAAGCATGATGTTTGGATCTAACTGGGGCGACAAAACACTCACAAAAATTGACTTAACGAAAAAGAAGGATTTCAGACAGACAATTCCTGTTGGGTTGAATCCAAACGGCATCGCACTTAAAACAAATGTTCCAAAAGATCAGATTCTGGCTTATCAAAAAGGCAATGAGGAGGAAGCAAACAGAATCAAAAAAGCTTCTACCCTTGTATTCCCTGAGCCAAAAGATGTTAATGAGGAAGCTTTCCTCGGAACATGCCTGCAGTGCCATGATATCGGCCGAATCATGAAGAATTCAAGCAAAGGCGCCGAACAGTGGACATCTGTAGTGGACCGGATGGCTGGTAATGGAGCAAAGATGACAGATGAACAAAGACAGCAGATCATCGATTATCTTGCATCTGATGCACACAAGGCCCTTAAGATCCAAACGGAGCTTGAACTGGAGATAGCCGAACAAAATAAAAAATAAAGGCTCTTTTCTCAAACTTTGTTGCTATTGACTACTAAGTTGGATTGAATGACCTAGTTTTCTTTATAAAATTCAAGCTTATTATGAGAAAAGAGCTTGCACACTTAAAAACGAACTGCAAAATTGCTTATAGCACGTTAAAATCGGCTTTAAGATTTTAACAACAATCTTTACGAAAACAGCCAAAATAAAAGAAAAATCCTAATGCCCTTTTAACAAGAAGCATTAGGATTTTCATCTAGATTTCTAATAAAGTTCCATACTCTTTCATGGAGACTTGACTTGAACTGTTTATCCTTCCTTAACAGGTAGAATGGACGGGAACGGTCCCTGTCTATAAAATGACTGACAATGAGCTGCCTGGATTGAACCTCCGGACAGATGGCCAGCTTGGAAAAAATTGCGACGCCAAGACCATTCTTCACCCCTTCCTTGATGAGCGTATTGCTGTTATAAACAAGGACGGACTTGGGGTCGATGTTCAGGCATCTCCATAAATCAAGCGTAGCCTGTCTCATAGCGCAGCCTGGTTCGCGGATCAGCCAGGTCATTTCTTCTAGTCTTTCAGGATCCTGGTTTTCCGGATTAACTCTGAGCTGCGGGGACACGCCCAGAACGAGCAGGTCATCATAGAATTCATGGGAAATAAAATCATAGCGTCCAGCTTGTCCCTCAACAAGAGCAAGGTCAATTTCGGATGCATAAAGCAAATCGGTTATTTCAACCGAAGTACCGATTGTGACCTGGATTTGATGGCTCGCTATATCAGGGTTCAATTTTATAATATCCTGTATCATTTTGGATATAAGGCATTCACCAATTGTATTGCTGCAGCCAATTTTAATTGTTTCGCTTGAATTCCCTTCAGCAAGCAGGCTTTCCAGTTTATCATTTAACGCCAGCAGCTGCTGGCCATGCTCATACAGGGTTTTGCCTGCCTCTGACAGCCTTATTTTACGGTTGGCCCTTATGAACAACTGCTTATTGTAGTAGGTCTCCAGCTGGCTGATTTGATGGCTGACTGCAGGCTGCGAAAGGTTCAGCATCTTCCCCGCCTGGGAGAAGCTTTCATATTTTGCAGCCGCTATGAATGTCTTAAGATGTTCAAGATTCAATATGATCGCACCCCTTTACTAATAGATTGGAGGGAATAAAATGAAGAAATTAGATATCGCCGTTACAGTTATCGTATTATCTGTATTTATTTTTGGTTTAATGTACTTCACAAAAGACGATTCAATTAGCTATCGTGATGTAAAATTTGAAATCGCGTCGATGGTCATTTTATCAACCGTATCACTGTTCACTTATTTCGGGATTAGAAGAAATTTAAATCATTAATTGGCATTATACCACACAGGGTTTAAATGTGTAGATAAAAAAACATAAGGATAAAACCTGGGAGCTCTCCTGGGTTTTATTTTTTTTACCCAGACAGTATACTAACAAGCGAGCGGGATTATGAATTGGTTTACATTTGAGAGAGAAAAAAATTGAAAGTCACACTCAGTCATTATACAATATATTACGTTATATACCAACAGGGGTATAATAAGGAGTTCTTCTTCATTAATCCTTAACAAAGACAACCCAATATAGTTTATAGAAAAGGAGTGAATATAAATATGTCAGATATCGGTTTATTTTTTGCTTTTACCGCCGGGATTTTATCATTTTTCTCACCATGCGTGTTCCCTCTCCTCCCTGCTTACATAACTCATTTAACAGGAGGCAAAATTGAGGGGTCAAAGGTCGCAGTCGACCGGGCAACACTTTTCACCCGTTCATTCGGATTTATCATCGGTTTTAGTATAATTTTTATTGTCATGGGGGCTTCGGCATCATTCCTGGGACAGGTTTTCGCAAATTACAGGACAATCGTCATGCAGATTGCCGGTTTACTGATCATCATTTTCGGATTGCAGATGGCAGGTTTGCTGAATATTAAATTCCTGATGATGGAGAAAAAGGTCCATTCTGAAACAAAATCAAAGGGCGCTTTCGGTTCTGTCTTTCTAGGAATGGCGTTTGCAAGCGGATGGTCACCTTGTGTAGGATTGGCACTATCATCCATCTTGCTGCTGGCCAGCTCGTCCGATACTTTATATCAGGGAATGTACCTGCTGACTTCTTACTCTCTTGGAATGGCCGTGCCTTTCCTGGTCATTTCTTTCGTCATTTCCTATTCATTAAAAGCAATCAAGAAGATCAATAAATATCTGTCTAAGCTCGCACTCGTAAATGGTATGATTATGGTAGGCATGGGCTTTCTGGTCCTGTCAGGCCAGATGCAGAAAATCAGTGCATGGCTGTCAGCTTACAGTTTATTTGGATTCTGATTTTAAAAGGATCCACCTTAATGCCTGAAGGAGTGACTTATTTTTGTGAAGAAAGAACTGATCGGCAAAAGTGTATTGGTAGTCGAAGACGATCCCAAAATAAGGACGCTTGTCAAAATCTATTTAACGAATGAGGGCTATGAGGTTCTCGAAGCGGACAATGGAATTGACGCCCAGGAGATGATTGAAAAATATGACCCTTGCATCCTTATACTAGACCTGATGCTTCCCGGCAAAAGCGGAGAAGAAATATGCTGCTGGCTGCGGAACGATTTGGAAAGCATGATGCCTGTCATCATGCTGACAGCAAAAGCTTCGGAAAAGAGCCGGATTGAAGGCTTTAAGCTTGGCGCTGACGACTATGTGGTAAAACCATTCAGTCCGGCCGAGCTGATGGTCCGGATTGAAGCGGTGTTACGAAGGACGGCAAGCAGATGCGGGAAACTGACTTTTACAGGTCTTACCCTCAAACCAGCAAAAGGCCAGGCGCTGGTTGATGGGGAAACACTCGACTTGACAAATTTTGAGTTCAGGCTTCTCCATATGTTCATGCAGCATCCTGGACAAATTCTTTCGCGGACGCAAATACTCGATACCATTTATGAAAATAACGAAAAGGCCGTGACGGAGCGGACAATCGATGTACATATCAAGAATCTCCGTGAGAAAATCAAAGAAAAAACGCCGAAGGATTATATTCAGACAGTAAGAGGAATGGGGTATAAATTTGCGGCGAATTAAAAGCATCACGAACTTGTTGTTATCGAAGTTGGTAGCGGTCAACAGTATTGTCATTCTGCTGGTCATCATGCTGGCAGGAATATCTGTAAAAGACTATGCCTGCTTCCTGGTCAATCATGAACAAGTGACCGGGCAGCAGCTCGTTGAAACCCTGAATTCATTCCTGATCAAAGTAAGCATCATCGCTTTCATCGCCGCCGGGCTTTTGCATTATTTTTCGGTAAAAAGAATTGTGAATCCAGTTAAGGCGATGGCTGCTGCCGCAATTCAGGTGAAAACAGGAACAATCCCTTCGAAGATTGATGTACAGGCAGGCGGTGAACTTGGCGAACTCGTAACAAATTTCAATGCCATGACCGAAACCCTATCGGTTGTCCAAACAAGGCGTGAAGAAATGTTAAGGGATATCGCCCATGAATTAAGGACTCCGCTGACGAATATCAATGGGTATCTAGAAGCTCTTCACAGCGGTGTATTGGAAGGTGACCAGGAACTTTTCGGGTCTCTTCTCGAAGAATCCAGACGGATCACAAGAATTGTTGATTTGATTGCTGAGCTTGATGCATGGAGCCAGGAGTCCCATTTACCCGAAAAACAATTCGAGGAAATCGATATGAAACAAGCATTGGCTGAATCACTTGCAGCGTTCCACTTGAAGCTATCCGGCAGGTTCGAGACATTGAGCCAGCAGATTGAACACGCTCCTGTTCTTGGCCATAAAGACGGCTTAAAGCAAGTCCTGGCCAATCTGCTGCAAAATATTATCGATTATGACACTGGCGGGCATCTTGCCATAGTGGGACAGCGTAGTGATTCAGAATACAGAGTGACTTTTTCCCATGAAGGTACCTATATTGACCCGGATAATAAAGAGCTGATTTTTGAACGGTTTTACAGGCTTGAAGAATCCCGCAGCACAAAAGCGGAGGGGGCCGGCCTCGGCCTGGCGATTGCCAAAAGTATCATGAATGCCCATCAGGGACATATTGGCCTTGATACAGATGGGCATAATCACTCATTTTGGATCAGAATCCCCCTCCATTCCGTTTCTTAATCAATCCTTAACAATACGATTACATACTGGACTGAAAAGTAGTTTTCGAATTAAAGGAGCGATTTTGATGGAATTCACTTATTATAATGAGAAACTTATCGGACAGATGGAATATGGTTTCCTTCCAATATCCCCGAACGCAGAATTGGGATACAGACCTATGGAACTGTTCGTATCCTCCTTGACTGGCTGCAGTACTGCGGTGCTGGCAAATATTCTGGACAAGAAGAGAATAGACTATAAAAGAATCGACGTTAATGTATCAGCAGTCAGGAATCCAGAAGAGGCAAACCGGATTGAACGGTTGACATTCGATGTTGCCGTGCAGACCGACACATTGGATAAGGCGAAGCAGGCTGAGAAAATTGCCGCCCTTGTCCTGAAAAATTGCGGCATGATTCAATCGGTCATTGGAAGCATCGACATCCGATACCAGATTGAATTCACGTCAGACCAGCCCAAAAAAGGTGATGTTGCTTGAATTATATAACGATTGGCAGATTCACGGTGCCAGCAGATTTGCTCGCGGCGTTTGCTGCCATATTTATCGGCGCCCTGATCTACCGGGCCAGGGAAAAAAAGAGCATAGGTGATTGGTATTGGAACAGCTTTTTCATATACATAGCCATCTACAAGCTGAGCTATGTCGTTTTCAATTTCAAGATGTTCCTTGACACCCCCTTCTCCCTCCTTTATTTTAATGGTGGCACAGAAGGCCAGATCCTTGCTTTTGCAGGCATTGCGGCCTATTTATTTTGGATTGCAAGGAAAAAGGAAAGCATGGTCAAAGTGACCGAGTATCTTCCGGCTTATTTCCTTTTCTTTTTGCTCTATTGGACCGGACTATTCGCATTTTCAGAGGAGTTCATCCCTGCTGGAGTGCAGGCACTAATGGCGTTGATCTTTGGAGTGTTTTATTTTAAAAGAATGGAGCTTTCGAAGGAATATGCTATATTATTCTTGATGCTTGAAGCACTCGTTCTCAGTCTTTTTTCGAATTTGCTTTCAGCGGAAAACCTGCTGATCTTTGCACTTGGAATTTACTTGCTAGTATTTCAGGGTTTAAATAAGGAGGAATTACAGCATTGAATAAAAATCTTTTATCATTCGCGATTTTAGCATTGGCTGTCGTCATATTGGTCGTGAATATCTGGAAACCAGGTTCGACCGAGAGCGAAAAGAAAACAACAGCACCGACTGAGGAAGCCGTAGAAACAACTGAAGATATCCCGGGCGCTAAGCTGTCTTCATTAAGGGAAGGCGCTGAGGCACCTGATTTTGAACTGAAAACCCTGGGAGGAGAGACAGTCAAGCTGTCCGATTACCGCGGCAAAAGAGTGATCCTGAACTTCTGGGCAACTTGGTGCCCTCCATGTAAGGCCGAAATGCCTCATATGCAAAATTTCTATGAAGAATATAACGATCAGGGCGTAGAAATCCTAGCTGTCAATTTGACCAACATGGACAAAGGCGTCGAAGAAGTGCAAAAATTCGTTGATGAATATGGCTTAACCTTTACCATCCCTTTGGATGAGGCAGGAAACGCAGGAACAACCTATCAGGCCTTCACCATCCCAACCAGCTACATCCTCGATGAAAAAGGCGTCATAACAAAGAAAATTGTCGGACCGATGGATGAAAAAATGATGAAGGAACTTACAGGGGTAAAATAATAGAAAGTCACGGCTCAGGCCGTGACTTTTTTGTTTATGATGGACAGGATTCAGGAAGCGAACAGCAAAAGTGTCCGTCATCAAGCCTATGATGGACAGAAATAAGAAAACATTCAGCAAAGGTGTCCGTCTTCTGGTTATATTGTAGGTGATGCTCTGACTGAAAGGTCTTTTTTGGACATTTTGAAGCTGCTCTGCCTTCGAAATGTCCATTAAATCCTCTTTCTTGGACATTTTGGCGCGGATCCGCCTTCGAAATGTCCATTAAATCCTCTTTCTTGGACATTTTGGCGCTACTTCGCCCGCGAAATGTCCATTAAATCTTCTTTCTTAGACATTTTTACGCTGCTCCGCCTTCGAAATGTCCATTAAATCCTCTTTCTTGGACATTTTGGCGCGGATCCGCCTTTGAAATGTCAAAAAGTTTTCTAGATGCTCAAGATCTTCGGTTCTTGATTTGCTTTGAATAATCCTTTTTCATTTAAAAATTGTTTAATAACATCAACGGCATGGACACCTTGATATGTTTTATTGGCTTCAGCGCCTTTGAACAGCTGCTTCCCGCCTCCTGCGACTTTGTATGTCTTTTTCAAATCGAACTCCTCACCGCCAACGAGCAGCTTCTGGATCCTGTTTCCTTCAGGGTTGTACGGCTTGAAAGCCATGAACAGGCCAGAAGACCTTAGTATATATCCGCCTTTCTGCTTGAATGGATCCCTTGAGAAAACCTTCTCCAAATTTTTCTCAAGGGCATTCATCAGCTGCTTCCCGCTCATTTCCAGCGTGAACATTTCTGGATTTGTTGGGATAATGGTATGCAGATCGTATTCGGTTATGTCACCAGGCTGAACGGGTGTGCCATAACGCCAGCCATGAGAAAACGCCAGGTTGCAGTCGTCAAATGCATGAAGATATGCGTCAGTAATCAGCTGGTCCATTGGCGCTTCACTCAAGGTCATCCTGTGCAAGGTTGACTCTGTCCTCCCTACGACATTGTCCCGTTCCTTCTTGTAAGGCTCCAGGATATCGGCAATGATCCCTTCCATTTCCTCATCTACAGAAAAACTCTCATCGATTGCTATCAGTTCATACTGATAATCAGCCATTTTACCGCCTTCCATATTGATCTCCAGCTTTCCAAGGAAAGAAGCACTTGAACCTGCTTGAACGACAAGAGCACCATTTACGGTAATCGGTTTTTCAATTCGGTCATGGCTGTGTCCGGATAAGATGATATCAATTCCCTCGACTAGGGCTGCCAGTTCAACATCGAGCGGGAGGCCCATATGGCTTAGCAGCACAATCAGGTCCACTTTCTCTTTTAACTCTTCGACACAATGACGGGTCTCTTCCACCCCTTTTGAGAATGAAAGGCCTTTAGAAAAGCTTTCCGGCATCGTCTCGTCGACATATGGATAGGTGAGTCCAATGACTCCTAGCTTTACGCCATTCATCTCTTTTATCATATAAGGCTTTAAGAAAGATTGATTGGAATCCTGTTCCTTTACATTGCATGCGACAGCAGGGAAAGGAAGGGCATTCGCCAATGAAGATAATTGCTGTTTTCCATAGGCGAAATCCCAATTTCCCGGGACCCAGCCATCCAGTTCCATCTTTTGCAAAGCTGGTATTATTGCTTCTCCTTTTGAAGCAACTAATGGGAGTGTCCCATGAAAAAGATCACCGCCATCAAGGAATAATACATTATCTTTTTGTGATTTAAGATTTTTGATATATTTTGCAATCCTCGGAAGGCCGCCAGTTTTACTTAGCTCAGGTTGGTTGTTTTTCCAAAATAATTCATCATGCAAATACAAACTCCCATGTGTATCATTCTGCTGGATGATCGTCAACTTGGTCATAGGGTCCTCCTTTATGGGTGCTGACTATTCTTTTTGAATTCATATAAAAGCTTTTTCCGTAAACGTCCTGATTTCATGATGCTTACGGAAAAAGCCTTGTTTATTAAGGCTGTTTTCGTAAAGATTGTTGTTAAAATCTTAAAGCCGATTTTAACGTGCTATAAAGCCATTTTGCAGTTCGTTTTTAAGTGTGCAAGCTCTTTTCTCATAACAAGCTTGAATTTTATAAAGAAAAATAGGTCATTCAATCCCATTTTTTAGTCAATAGCAACAAAGTTTGAGAAAAGAGCCTTTATTAAAAAGGAGTACCCTCTTCATAAGGTACTCCTTCTTTGATTGGCCAGCTCCAGCGCCTAGCCCCTCGATCGTTTCGGTCCGCCTTTTGAAGTCAAAGAACGACTTCAATGGTCGGCCCTCCAACGATTGTTGGGGCTGACCAAGGCGCTTGCGCTTTTCTATTTATCTTACTGCGCATCGGTTCGGTCCGATTTCCATTTCCCTCTGTTCTTCGATATCCGGGTTGATTTTGCCCATATTCGTCTGCCTGATTTCCTGGTAGGAGTTAGGCTGAGGCGGAAGATTCTCGGTGACTGTTTTCCTGAACGTCTCTTCACTATCGATTTGCAAACCATGGTTCTCAGCATAAAGCACGCCAAGTTTTTCGGAAACGCTGCCGTCATCATTCATCTCATTGATGCCCATATAGTGGGCAGGCAGGACAAGCAGTTCATCGGCAAGTTCTTTATAACGCTTATACAACGTGTTCCTCAGATCACCCACCCAGTCTTGTGCCAATCCAGCAAGGTCAGGGCGTCCGATTGAGTCGATGAACAGAATGTCACCTGTCAGCAAGTATTGGTCATCTATGATGAACGAAGTACTTCCAATTGTATGACCAGGAGAGTACAAAGCCTGTATGACAGTGTTTCCAACCTTGATTTCATCACCATCCTGAAGTGGTTCATAATGGAAGGTAACTTCTTCTGCGTCTTTAGGGGGAAGGTAATATTTAGCTCCCACTTTATCTGCAAGCTTCTTACCGCCGGAAATATGGTCAGCATGAAGATGGGTATCAAGAAGGGCAACAAGTTTAAAATCCTTGCCAGTCATGAACTCCTCATACTGCTCAATCATCCGGTTTGTATCGATGATCGCAGCCTCGCCATTGGATTCGACAAGATAGGAAAGGCAGCCCTTGCCAATCCTGACGAATTGATAGAGCGATCCGCCATTTTTCAGGTCACCGATTTTAACAGGCTCTAAATGTTCACTCCAGGCTTTCATGCCGCCTTCAATGGAGTAGACATTCGTATAGCCTGCCTCTTCGATTTGTTCAGCTACAAATTCAGATGAACCGCCTTTTGCACATACAACGTAAATTTCCTGATCTTTCGGCAGGACATTCTTTACGGGATCCACACCTTCTAGCAGGTCAAAATAAGGTGTATTATGGACTTTTACATTCCGGCCTTCGATTTTCCAATCATCGAAGTCATCAGTATTTCTTGTATCAAGGATAAACAGGTCTTCATGGTTAATGACTTTTCGAGCTAATTCTTTTGCTGTAATTGTCTGTACCATTTCATTCCTCCTGTTATGCTTTGATTTCTAGAATGTCAATGTAATATCTGCATCGCTTGCGAAGTGAAGGAATGAAGCTGCTCCACCCACGTCAATGCCATCAACGAACTGGTCTTTTTCAAGGGACATTACGTCCATTGTCATCTGGCAGGCAATCATCTTGACACCCATTTCAGCTGCCATTTCAACAAGCTGCTCAACTGGAGGAACGTTTTCTCTTGCAAAGCCTTCCTGGAAGTGCTCTGTTCCTGCCGGCATAGGAAGTTGCTTATGCGCTTCCTTGTGGATCAGGTTAAGCCCTTCAAATGTGAAGAAAATTCCTACTTCTGCATCTGTTGCTGCTGCCGCAGTCGCGATATTGAATACTTTATATGCGTCGAACATTCCGCCGTTAGAGGCGATGATAGCTACTTTCATTATTTGGTTCCTCCTTATTTTTCAACTGATGTTTCCGTCGGGCCTGTCCAGTCCTTCATCCCGGAAACAACATTAATAGGTTTCTTGAATCCTTTTTCGGCAAGCTTCTTCGCTGCCATATCACTTCTTGATCCGGAGCGGCAAATGATATAGACATCCTCTTCAGGATCCAATTCATTGAACCGCTGCTCCAGTTCTCCAAGCGGAATCGATTTTGCATTAGGAATATGGCCAAAAGCATATTCAGCAGATTCCCTTACGTCAAGAATGGTTATCTTCTCTTCGCCTTCCAATTTTGCCAGCACTTCTTCAAGTGTGGATGTATGTGGGTGTGGCGATTCATTGTTCAGTTCATCTTCACTCGCTTTACGGACATAATGCTTTAGCACATCTCCATCCGTGATTGTACCAAGGTATTGATTGCCTGTACTTTCTGCCCATGCTTTCAGGTCTGTTGTAGATCCTTTGTCAGTCGCCTGCACTTCAATAACCTGTCCAGGTTCCATCTCATTCATGGATTTCTTCGTTTTGACAATCGGCATCGGGCACGCAAGTCCTTTTGCGTCCAGTACTTTATCCGCAGAAATTGACATAGTAATCCCCCTTCCTAAAGCTTAGTATTTTATGAATTCGCGGAATCCATACTGAAAAAAATCTCCCTAGTTTATATACCTCCTACGGTAAAAACTATGCGTATATTGTAAATAAAATAAAAAAAAACAGCAACCATTTTGTTTTGGATGCTGCTTCCTGCTTATTTGGTATTAAAATAGGTATTCAAAGCAGGCAGAAATGAATTTCTGGAACCAAATTCTGCTCAACCATGGGATGTAGGCTATTGTTATACCTGCCAATTGGATGGATGCCGGATTATTTTTCAATCTTCCCGTTCACCAAAAGCCGCTTCCATGTCTGGCCGCCATCCTCTGATTCATAAAGGTCATTCAGGATGGTGATGAAGGCTATTCTTCCGTCCTGCCGAGGGTCAGCGGCTATATATGTAATCGGATTATCTTCCTTAAGTTGCGGAATCGGAAGCTCTTCTGCTGCCCCTTCCTGCTGGAGATCCAGCTTGAACATTTTGATTTTTTGATCCTGAACCGGGGAAATAAGCAGTGATTCTTTAGAGAATGCCGCTGCTGTCACCATCTCGAAATCTCCTGCTTTCTTCATGTTCTTCCCAAAATCATCTGTGATGAAGACACCTTCCCTTGTTGCCATTGCGAATATTCCTCCATTTTCCGGATGAACCGCAATCATACCAAGTGTTTTTGCCTCCATCCCTGCCATGTCAATTTGCTCCCAGCTTCCGCCATGGTCCCTGGATAAATAGACGCCTCTTTCCATGCTGAAATTGGGTTCTTCATTGATTAAATACAGGCTGCTATTGTGGTAGCCAGCGGAAAGGAAGTGGAAATCACTTTCACCGTAAAAAGCGATTTTCTCAAGTGTCCTGCCCTTATCTGTGCTTTTTATAAGGCCCAGAGGATCATTCAAATTTGACCCTTTTTCGGGATGGCCACTTGCAAAAAAGCCATCCTGGGTTGCCTGAAAACCCATATAGTCATGGTTTTGTCCGGCAGTTTCCAGCCACTCTCCCTTTATAAACATTTTCAGGCCATTATGCGATGCAACATAGAGGCCCTCATCATTACCTGGATATCCAATTCCATGTACGTGGTCTACTTTTTGCTCCGCTGCTTTTCTGATGAACTTTTCTGCTGGAATATCGCTGGTTATGTTCCCCTCCATCCTTGGCTGGTTTTCAGCTTGTTTCTGCTGTTCTTGTTTCTGTTGTTCTTGTTGTTCCTGCTTTGCCTGATTATCCTCCCGGTCCGCACAGCCTGTCAAAACCAGTGCCATTAAGACAATTGCTGCGGACATTAGCCTGTTTCTATCCATCATATTCTACATCCTCCGATTTCTTTTCCTGTTTGTCCAATAATAGTAGCAGACACCCGCCACAACCGCAAAGACCGCCATTGACAGCTGGTACTCTGTTTTCCAGCCCAGCAAGGTGTGCACCGAATATGCCTCAATGAAGAGTGCAGGGATTTTGCCAATCGTACTTGATACCATGAATGCAGGTGCGCCCATTTTGCTGTAAGAAGCAGCAAGCGTCACCAGTCCTGAAGGCGCGAATGGGAAAAGCCGCAATAGAATCACCAGGACAAATGCCTCTGTGCCGGCAGTGCCTTTAAGCCGATCCAATCCTTTTATTGGTTTGGTGGTGCCGTTGATTTTCTGCGCCAGTTTTTTTACCCCTCTTCGATAAAGAAAAAAGCTGATGATCGCCCCGGCGGCTTCCCCAATGATCGAAAGAACAAGACCGCCACTAAAGCCAAAATAAAGAATATTAGCAGCCGTCACAAATGCGCTCGGGACCACCCCCATTATTGAAATTGTGATACTGACCGTCAGACTGATCAAAACTGCGATCCAGACAGGCTGTCCAGATAGAGTATCTAATAATGCCATTTATTATCCTCCGGAAAAAGTACAATAATTTGTCACTGCTTCTGCTAAGTTTTTGCACACTGTCCGGCTAAAATTTACTTATAAACGAAAGGAGCTGACCTGAAGATGAAAAAACTGTCGTTAAGTTTATTAAGCGCAGCCATAATCCTTGGAGCCAGTACCGCCGCCTTGGCGGAAGAAGGAACAGAAGGAAAAGGCGTATTCAATTTTGGCCAGATGAAGCCGCTTATCGAAAAAATGCATCCCGGCTTGTCCGATGAAGAGGTCAAGCAAATGTACAATGACTGCCACGGAACAAACGGTGCCATGCCGAGCAAAAACTTCAATATGATGAACGGGAGCCATATGGATATCGTAGACTGAAAACCGAGGCTATTCCACATCAAATAAGGTTCTGGAGAAATCCAGAGCCTTTCACTATGTACTTGTTCTATTCTAGCTGAAATCTTTGCATAAGGTTGTTTTCGTAAAGATTGTTGTTAAAATCTTAAAGCCGATTTTAACGTGCTATAAAGCCATTTTGCAGTTCGTTTTTAAGTGTGCAAGCTCTTTTCTCATAATAAGCTTTAATTTTATGCAGAAAACTAGGTCATTAAATCCCATTTTGTAATCAATAGCAACATAGTTTGAGAAAAGAGCCTTGCATAAAAACATGAAGAAAAAGGTTTCCCCTTCAACATGAAAAAACAACCTGACCTAATCGGTCCAGGCTGTCTCAAATCATTTCTTACACTAATCCTTCAACTTGACTATGCTGTGACGGCAGGTCGGCTATAATTGTCCCGCTCTGCGAATGCTGTGAGGGAAGATCTGCTGCCAATGTTCCTTGTTGAGTGTGCTGTGATGGCAGGTCTGCTACGATTGTCCCGTTCTGCGAGTGCTGCGAGGGAAGATCTGCTACCAATGTTCCTTCTTGTGCATGCTGTGACGGCAGGTCTGCCAGGGTGACTCCATCGCCTGAATGTTGTGATGGCAATCCGGCTATGGTTGTACCACTTGGCGCGTGTTGTGATGGCAAATCGGCCAGGCTCCTATCTTCAGAATCCCAACCAGATACACCAGCAAAAAATGCAGCAAAAATGGTCATCAGTATTATTCTGTTCATTTTATCCTCCTCTGCCTCTGGCTAAAAAGTTAAAGGGTGTATCAGCAATATTTCAATAATTTTTCCATTTCAGTTTCTACTAGACTGGCAAACTTCTCATTCTTCTGGAGCCTGAAAATCATGACTGCTTTTTCGAGATATTCCTTCCCTTTGTTTTCTTTACCCAATTTAATAAAATTCATGCCTGATTGGTAATAAAGTTCTCCAAATAAATACATATTTTCTTCATATATACAATTATCGATTCCTTTGCTGCAGTATATGAGTGATTCCTCATATCTCTCCAGCTTTGACAGTGCCTGGGCGAGACCGTAAAGAATCCTTAGCCAGATGCTTGAATCCTGGACTTGAGGCAGTTCTGTCAGCTGGTTCAGGGCCTTCAGAAAAAGCTCCACTGCCTTGTCAAGGTTCCCGCTGTCCTTTTCAATAATGGCCATACTGGTCAAAATCTCAATTTCACGTTCGCTCATACTAGCCTGTTCCTGATGAGTCATGGCCAATGCCTGACCAAGCAAGCCGATTGATTTCTGTCTATCTCCCTCAAGGTAATAGCTGCATATCCCCTGGTGCCATACCAGAAACTGATTGAAAGACGTATGCTTAAAAAGCTGATTATCCTGCTCCTTTTGGAGGATTTCATCAATAGCAGCATAATCACGCTCTCTTTTATACTTTTTGATTAACTCCGTGACAGCGATGGCGTAATTGTATGTATCAGACGAAGCGATATCGAAAAAATGGTTAAGCTCTACTTCAAGCTTTGAAGCCATCTTATATAATTGATCAATTGTTGGATATTTCTCTTCTTTTTCAAATTGAATGATATCCTCTTCAGAACATATACCTGCAGCCAACTGTGCCTCAGTCAATCCTTTAAAAACTCTTGAAGACTTAAGTATCTTTCCGAAGTTATATCCAACCAGGCCCATCCCTACACCCCATTTTTACGTGATTATTTTATTATATATTATCATAGTGTTCGTAAAATTTAAAAATTTGCACCAGCCTGAAATGGCTGGCACATTCATTGATAGGAAAAATAATGGAGTGCTATGCAAGACAAAGACAAAAGGACGATAACAATAGCTCCAACCTTGTTTTTTTGCCGCCAAAGCGTTATACCAAATAATAAATAATACAATATGATAAAAGCTATGGCGATCCACATAATCAGTACCATCTAATCCCTCACTTCTTCAAGGTCAGGCAGCTTCGTCTGGCGTCCAAATTCACCAAATCGAATGGAGACATTCACCTTAACTGCTGCATCAGGATAGGTGTGCATCCAGTCAAATTCACGGAATTCCCGGAGGGTGGCAAACTCCTTCCTCATCGGTATGGATAAATCGAATGTATCTCCTTTTAATTCTTCCTGACTATAGACTATAAAATCGGTGAAGTTTTTTCCTATTGCAGCCGTAAGAGATTTTTTAAGCTTCTTGACCTTGTCACGGTTCTTTGCGTAATTGGTCATGCTTGGGTCGCTGTATACTTCTATAAATAAAGGAACCTCAATTTCAATGGTTGGCCGGCCATTTCCGGTAATCAGCTTAAATTTATTGCTTTTTTTTTGAGAAATTCTTAAGCTCAGCTTATATCGCTCATCAAAAGGGTCTTGGACTGCGGTCAGGATATCCTCGGTAGTCCAGGTATTGTCTAATAGACTTGATATCCTTGTCTCTTCCCCGGTTATTTTGCCAATCATCATTCCTTCTTTGAATACAGCAGATCCCATGAACTGGGCATTATTTGTCGTGCCTTTTACTTGAATCTCACCCGCCATGAGGTCATCATCGGTCGTTTCCATTTCATCTTTTTCCACTTTTTTGGTGGTAGCGTATATCGCCAGAAATAAATCGGCATCGCTTTCAGTGACCCGGAAAAAACTATTCAAGTCTGCTTCGGGAATCATGCCAGTCTCCTGCCCTCTTTCGATCATCAGTTCTAAAAATTTATGCGGCCTGGTTTCAATTCTTGGTTGATTAAATTTGATGAAGTCTGCCGCATCCTCCCGGGTGACTAATAATTGCGCGCTTCGCTTAATTTCCCGATCCTTAGTTGCACTGTAGATGACCCTGATAAAATCCGGGTCTCTGGCTAATTCTTCTGAAACGATAAGCACCTGAAGCAGGTCATAGGATATTTCCTTCGCCACCACAGTATTGGCTGTATTGCGCGATGAAATAAAATCATCAGCAACCAAAGTCACAATTTCCTGCGGCGGCTCATTCGCTCCGCCAGCAGTCTGCTGGGAACCCACCTCCGGATTTGCAATCAGGTATGTGACTCTAACCTTTCCTTCTGCTTTATGCTTATCAAGTCCTATACCAATGACATATGCCTTATCATCCAGTTCCTTGTGATCCCAGCATCCCGCCAGGCTCAAAGTGATAGCCGAGAGGATTGCCACTTTAATGATTATAGAGTGAATTTTCATTCTTAAAATCCCCCCGAATTTTCGCCACTACCCACATTAATGGCGGCATCATCATAAAAGCAGGACTCAAGACGACAAGTACTTTTTCCCTCAGCGAGTAGAGGGTGATCGATGGGGCATCAGGTAACAATCCCATCAGCAAGATGATGGTTGCGATCAAAGGAATGAGATATTCAAACTCATTAATTTTAAGAACGCCTCCCAGGAATATGGCGATTAGGTATAGATAAAACGAAAAACGGATAAAAGTCGCGACCAGCCAAAAGGGAAAAAATAAGGTTTCTACGTTGGCCAAGAATCCTATTTGAATATATCTGATTGTTTCATGGAAAGGATAGTTCAGCATTTCTGCAGTAGTATAATCAAATAAAACGACAAAGGCAACAAGCGCCAGGCTCATTTCTACTGTTAAAAAACCCAGACCAATGAGTGTGCCTTTTTTCATTTCCTTATATGAAGTCACGACAGGCATAATAAGGGCAAGAAAGAAAAAATCAACAAATATTGAGACATTTTTCACGGAAGATTTTGCAACTTCGAGCGGCCCTTCACCCCACAAAGGGAAAAGATAACCTAGTGTTCCTTCGCGAAAAGTAAAAATCAGGGCGATGAACAAGGTAATCTTGATGTATGGCAGCAAAAGCCAGGATACAGCGCCTATCTGTTCTATGCCCCTCTTTGCTCCATAAGCGCAAATAACCATTAAAATGATATAAAGAATGACTGCTGGTGTTTTCGTGAAATACATCGTGCCAATTATGTCGACGTAGGTACCTGAGTCTGCAATCACTGCTGCTGTCCCGCCAATTATCAACAGAAGAGATAGTATATTCCCTAAAAATTTCCCAAAAAGGTGCAATAAAATTTCATGCAGGTTTTTACCTTTATGAGCTGAATACACTTTTATTAAAAAAAGGATCGGCAGAAGTGAAAGAAGGCCAATCAGCAACGTTGCTATCCAGCCGGCATTTTTGGCATTTTCATAAATAATCGCAGGGGTGTCATCACTCAACTTCGCTCCAATGGTCAACGAGATAATAGCGAAATATTCTTTTATGCCAATTTTCCCCTTATCCTGTTTCATCGCCTATTCTCCATTAGTCTTTTTTTGTAGATCTGCACTTTTCAAGAAGCCTGGCCTCAAGATTTCATTTTTCGTCAGCCTGCGGAAAATTGTATCATTCGATGACTTGTAATTTGGTGACATAGGCGCTAAATACGGCACACCAAATGACTTGATTGAAACCATATAGAATAGCCCACCGACAAACATTGCAGTCATACCATAAATGCCCATCATCGACGCACTCAGGATAAATAGAAAGCGCATCAGTCTTACGGCGAAGTTCAAACTTATATCACTGACTGCAAACGAGCTGAGACCACCGAGAGCGACGACAATAATGACAATCGGACTAATGATATTCGCTTCAACGGCTGCCTGGCCAAGAATAAGTGCTCCAACTATTCCGATCGTCGGCCCTATTGGACTTGGCACTCGCAACCCAGCTTCCCTGATCAATTCAAAGGCCAATTCCATGATCAAAATTTCAATCACCGCAGGGAAAGGAACCTTTTCCCGTGAAGCGGCAATTGCAAGGAGCAAGTCTGGCGGAATCATTTCAGCATGGTAAGTGGTAATCGATATGTAAATAGCAGATGTGAAAATCGTGATAAAAAGAGCTGCCATTCTTAACGCTCTCGTAAAGTTTCCATAAAAGAACCTAAGATAGTGATCCTCAGGAGTGTGAAAAAAAGCCCAAAATGTTGCAGGGAGAACAAGACTATCTGGTGAGTTATCCATTAATAGAACGATATAACCATCCTCTAAAAAAGAGGCTGCCCTGTCAGGCCTCTCTGTCGAAAGAAGACTTGGAAATAATGAATAATTCCTTTCCTCAATATATTCTTCAAGCAGCGATAAGTTCTGGATGGCATTCACCTGAAGGCTCCCCAATCGTTCCTTGATGTTGTCAACCAGCTTTTCATTGGCAAGTCCGCGAATATAAACGATGTACACATCATTGTGTGAACGTTGCGAGACTTCAACGGCTTCCACTATCAAGTTCTCATTTTTGATTTTCTTCCTGAGCAGCGAGATATTGACTACGACCTTTTCATTAAAAGCCTCTTTCGGTCCCTTGATTAAGATTTCACTGTCCGGCTTTTCGATTGCCCTGCTCTGGAAATCTGGACAATCAAGAACATATCCCCATGCTTCCCCATCCAATATGAGCAGGGCGTTTCCTTTATTCAAATCCTTTACGGCATCCTTGAACACATTTATTTCATGGACCATCTGGATGGAAACTACATCCTTCACCTTTTTATTTGCTGATGTATTTTCTGCCAGGGGCTTGAGGATGTTCTCTTCTATACTCTTAACATCTGAGATCGTGCTGATGAAGATGAGGGCAGCATTTTTTCCGAAGCCCTCAAGGTACATTTCGCGCAATTTTACATCCTTGTTGTCAGGAATACTGTACAGTTTCCTGATCACCGACAGATTGTCTTCGAGTCTCCCTGAGAACTTCTGATCCTTTAATGCAGACTGCTCTCCGACCAGCTTCTCCGCTGAGCGAGGAGGTTGTTTCTGCTGTTTTTTGAACAGCCTGAGCATTTCCTTTAACATATTGAATCTACTCCCTGCCCGTGCGGTTGGCTTATTTCCTTATCTTAACTTTTACTAAACTCCTATGATTTATGAGTTTTAACCATATAAAAAAGCTCAGGAAGTTTCCTGAGCTGATCAAACCTTAGTTTTTTTCCGTGCTGCCAATAAATAGACGGCTCCTGCCCCCAGTGCAATGATGCTGAGGGGAATTATGTATGGCCTGGCCACGTCCTTGATGCCAGACCAGTTCTCGCCAAGGACAATGCCGAGATAAAGGAAAAATATCGTCCATGGAATCATCGCAGCTACAGTATACAGCGTGAACTTGATGGCCGACATGCCAGCAATCCCGGCAGGTATCGATATCGCATGCCTCACGACCGGAATGAATCTTGCCGAAAAAATAACCCCTGGTCCATATTGATCGAACCATTTTTCCGATACTTCAAGATGGTGTTTGTTGATCAATAAGTATTTCCCGTACTTCTCAAGCATCGGGCGCCCGCCCAAATAACCAAGCCAATAAAGAAAAAGCTGTGCCATCGTCCCGCCGATGGTGCCCGCGACCACTGCCCCTGTAAACCCAATGGTTCCCTCAGAAATCATATACCCACCATATCCAAGGACAATTTCACTTGGGATGATCTCAAGCATCAACCCGAGGGCAATTCCTAAGTATCCTAGGCTCGACAGCCAGTCCAAAACATTCATAATGAATGCATGCATTTTTTTCACTCCAATTCGATTGCATCTTCTCTTTTAAAAATATATTGAACAATGTACAAGTTTATCTCTATTTTTCACTAAACAGAACAAAAAGCGTAAGAGCCTCGTTCAGCCCCGACAAGCGCTGGAGGGCCGACCGGTGAAATCGTTCTTTGACTTCATTGGGCGGACCGAAGCGACTCGAGGGGCTAGGCGCTGGAGCTAGATTAAGAATACTACATATATTTATCCACACCTAAACAATTTTCTAATTTCATAAACAATGAAAAAGAACCCGCCATTATGACAGGTTCTTTGAAAGAGAAGCGTCAGCTGCGCCAACCGCCTCTTAGCAGTACCCTCAAGCCGATAAAAATGATGACGAAAGCGAAAAGTACGATAACAATGACACCTATAATGACGAAAATGCCTCCCGTAAGAGTCAACAGCATTGGACCATATTGAATCAATGCCCATCCAGCGACCATACAGGCGAGAAATAACAAAATGTTCGATCCCCAATTAAATGACATCTGATAATCCCTCCTTTCCCTATTCAGCATATGTCAGGAATAAGTATTGGTACGGGCTAATGAACTATTATGACTTTTTTGTGTAAAAAAGATTTTGCTCGACAAGAATAGAATTACATAAATTTTCCTAAGTCTGTTTTTCGATAGGGAAAAAAGGGAAAAGTAATTATTGCTTTCATACATATTGCGAGAATGAAAGAGGAGGAATAAAAATGTCTAACCTTTTGTATATGCGCTTCATCAGGCTGCCAATTCTGACAAGAATCCTGATGATTGCCGCTTTGATGATTTTCCTTTTTGGATCGGTCATCCATTTTATTGAGCCCAAAAGCTTTCCGACCGTTTTCGATGGTGTCTGGTGGGCGATCATTACCGCATCAACAGTGGGATATGGTGATTATTACCCGGTTTCTACTCCAGGAAGAATAACGGCCATGATCCTGCTCCTGGTCGGGACAGGATTTTTATCATCCTATTTCATTCACCTGTCAGCAGCAACGGTTACCAAACAGAACGCATACGCGGAGGGGAGAGTTGGTTATAGAGGGGGCGATCATATCATCATCATCGGCTGGAATGAGAGGTCACGCACAATTATCAGGTCCCTCATTCAATCCGAATCCATTATCCTGATTGACGACACACTGGGTTCGATTCCAATCAAGGAAGACAATTTGCATTTTATCAGGGGCCGTGCGAACAAGGATGAAACATTACTGAATGCCCGTATCTCAACCGCCAGAAAAGTGATCATTACTTCTGATCAAAATCTGGATGAACTGCAGGCTGATATGAATACGATTCTTACACTGCTTGCGATCAAAGGGCTGAATCCTGATATACGCTGCATTGCAGAAATCCAAACGAGTGAACAGGTCAATAACGCCAGAAGGGCAGGGGCAGATGAACTGATCCCCGCTAATGCTTTGACCAGCGCAGTCCTTTTGAACAGCATCGCCTCTCCTGAGGTTGTGAATCCATTATTGGATTTGCTTGGCCAATTAAACGGCAAACACTTGTCTTATATTGAGCCTGAAACCACTCTGATGGACAAGCACTTCCAGGAAGCAAGCAGCTTTTTGCTGAGGGAACGAAATACGATCCTGATTGGCATAAAAAGAGGGGATGACATAATCGTCAACCCCAAAAGAAATATCAAAATTAAATTTGATGATCAACTTCTTGCCATTTCAAACGATAATGATGAATAGCTTTTGGCCATTTCAAGCAATTAATGATGCAATAAGGCAATTTCTGCTTCGCGGACAAGTGAACGTCCCACTTCAATGTACTTTTCTGGAAAACTCGCATCCTTATCCACCGGTTCCTGGAACTGGTTGAAGGATGCGCTGGCATTTCCAATCTCCGCATGGTCATCAAGTCCACGCTGATATTTATGCGAAAGAAGGAATGGACGCTGAAGTGCTACAGTGCAGCCTTTTGAGTCGAGTTGTCCATCAATCGCCTTAAAGGGAAGACGCAAAAATTGATAGCCCACCTCGTCATCAATTTTATAGTCAAAGGCTCCATGGTCATAATCCCAGTTTCCCCCCACGGAATACCCCAACGGTTTAAGCAGCTGTTCCAGTTTATAAAGATCAAAATGTTTGCCCTCAAGCTCAGATTGTATCTCAATCAATGGTTTGTCCGCCTTTCCAAATGTTTTTGCTTAGTTTTAACCAAAACAGGCGAATTAATGAGCGGTGAAAGTTTGGATTGGCCAAGAATCCGGGTTTGTTCGGGGTATTAGCGTTGTGATTAGTGCCTTTATTGGCGAAAAGATGATTTTATTGGCGATTCCCACTATTTTTTTGGCGAAAATTTCTTTTTATTGGCGATTTGCACATGTTTATTGGCGAAAATCCAAAATTTATTGGCGAACTGGAAATTATTCCTTATTTTTCCAATTTCAAAACAAAAAGGAGCACCACTACGGGTACTCCTTCTTCATCATTATTTAAGTCGCTTTTCCAATTCAGCTTTCTTTTCTTCAAAGCCTGGTTTTCCAAGCAATGCGAACATGTTCACTTTGTATGCTTCGACGCCCGGCTGGTCGAATGGGTTCACGCCAAGCAGGTAGCCGCTCATCGCGCATGCTTTTTCAAAGAAGTACACAAGGTAGCCAAATGTGTATTCATCAAGCTGAGGAATTTCTACAACCAGATTCGGTACGCCTCCATCAGTATGGGCAAGCATTGTGCCTTGGAACGCTTTGTTATTCACGAAATCAACTGTCTTGCCGGCAAGATAATTCAGGCCGTCAAGATCGCTTGCAGCTTCTTCGATTGTCAGCTCATGGCGAGGCTTTTCCACCTTGATGATCGTCTCGAACAAATCGCGGCGTCCTTCCTGCACATACTGTCCAAGGGAGTGAAGATCTGTTGAGAAGTTAGCTGATGACGGGTAGATTCCCTTCTGGTCTTTTCCTTCACTTTCGCCGAACAACTGCTTCCACCATTCAGAGAAGTACTGAAGGGATGGCTCGTAGTTGATCAGCATTTCGATTGTTTTGCCTTTGTTGTAAAGCGCGTTGCGGACTGCCGCATACTGGTATGCAGGATTTTCTTCAAGCTCTGACTTGCCGAAGTCTTCCCTTGCCTGTGCCGCACCATTCATCATGGCTTCGATATCTGAACCGCTGACAGCGATCGGCAGCAAGCCTACTGCAGTCAATACAGAATAACGGCCGCCAACATCATCAGGAATCACAAATGATTCATAGCCTTCCTCGTCAGCGAGTGTCTTTAATGCACCGCGTGCTTTGTCTGTAGTCGCGTAAATGCGTTTGCGTGCTTCTTCCACACCATACTTCTCCTCAAGCATCTTGCGGAAAATGCGGAAAGCAATCGCTGGCTCGGTTGTTGTACCGGATTTTGAGATCACATTGATGGAGAAGTCTTTTCCATCCAAAAGATCCATCACATCAGTCATATAAGTTGAGCTGATGTTGTTGCCGATAAAAATAACCTGCGGAGTGTTTCGCTTTTCTTTTGGAAGAGCGTTATAGAAGCTGTGCTGTAAAAATTCAAGTGCAGCACGTGCTCCAAGATAAGATCCGCCAATCCCGACAACTAGCAGGACATCAGAATCACTTTTGATCTTTTCTGCTGACTTCTGGATGCGGGCAAATTCTTCTTTATCATAGTCGACAGGGAGATCGATCCAGCCTAAAAAGTCGCTGCCTGCACCCGTTTTTTCATGTAATGAATGGTGTGCTACTTTTACAAAATCCCTTAAATATGTAACTTCGTGTTCACCAAAAAAGCTAAGCGCCTTTGAGTAATCAAAACGAACATGTGTCATGTCTGATCCTCCATTATTTTATATTCTCTATCACTTTATCGAAATGAATCTTAATAATCAAGAAACACCACAGTATGAAAGCGTGACCAATTATGAAATATTTTTAAACTTCTATGACTCGCTTTATCTTTTTCCTAATTTAAGGGTTTTAAACAATGAAAAAGAGAAGGTTCCTGCACCCCCAAACGATGTTTATTTTCCATTGTTCCTATGTCAATTCCCTCCAGATTATTTTCAAAATAGAAAAAGGACCCGGAAATCATTCCGGGTCCTTCGCTATTTCAGCTTTACAATGACATACGATAGATTTCCACTACGTCGTCTTTATTCATTTTTGCAAAGTTGCCAAATTCACCGTTCGCCATTGCTTTATCGGCCATCAAATCTAGTTTGCTGTCGTCAATGTCATAATCAGCGAGTCGTGATGGTGCGCCGATGCTGTTCCAGAATTCACGAAGCTTTTCGATTCCTTCAAGTCCAGCTTCTTCGTCTGTCTTGCCATCAGGATTCACACCGAATACTCTGACAGCCATTTTCTTGAATCGCTCTGGTTTTACTTTGAGATTATGCTTCATCCAGTTCGGGAACAGGATCGCCAGGCCGCCTCCGTGAGGGATATCGTATACTGCAGATACAGCGTGCTCGATATTATGGGTAGCCCAATCACCGCGGTAGCCCATATTCAGGATGCCGTTCAAGGCCATCGTTCCAGCGTAAAGGATTGTTGCACGGTACTCATAGTTTTCCAGGTCATCAAGCAGTTTTGGGGCTGTTTCCATCACAGTCAACAGCAGGGATTCGCACATGCGATCCTGGAATTCCGTATTCTCGGTCAGATGGAAATAGTGTTCGAAAACATGCGACATCATGTCGACAATACCATAAATCGTCTGGTTCTTCGGCACTGAATAAGTGTTCACAGGATCAAGGATCGAGAATTTCGGGAATGTTACCGGGCTTCCCCAGCCGTACTTTTCATTCGTTTCCCAATTTGTGATGACAGAACCGGCATTCATTTCTGAGCCCGTTGCTGCCAAGGTGAGCACAGTTCCAAACGGTAGAGCTTCAGAAGCAAAAGCTTTCTTGGTTACCAGGTCCCATGCATCCCCATCATATTTTGCTCCGGCAGCAATTGCCTTTGTGCAGTCGATGACGCTGCCTCCGCCTACTGCCAGAAGGAATTCAATACCTTCTTCTTTGCAGATTTTCACGCCCTTATGGACAGTCGAAAGCCGGGGATTCGGTTCCACACCGGAAAGCTCGAATACTTCAGCTCCAATTTCTTTAAGAGTGCTCATCACAGAGTCATAAAGTCCATTACGCTTGATGCTACCGCCGCCATAAACCAGCAGTACCTTCTTTCCGTATTGCGGAACCTCATTTTTAAGTTCCTCAAGCTGGCCTTTGCCAAAAATCAGTTTTGTTGGATTATAAAAAGTAAAGTTGTCCATTTAAATCACCTTCCTCTAGGGATTATTATGTTCTTTTTCCAAACGCATTGCAAAAAATACACTCCTTAATGTTCTCTAATGTGCTGCAAAAAGTTACAACTTTTTTTAGAAGGGTAGGTAAGAAATATAGGGCGGATGAATAATTCATACCGTGCTGAAACATTCTATAAAAGAACAAATTTAATTTTAAGGAGGAAATATCCATGAGCGGTATTCAACGTGCAGCACTTGTTCTTACCATAATCGGGGCCATCAACTGGGGCTTAATCGGATTCTTCCAATTTGATCTTGTAGCAGCAATCTTTGGCGGCCAGGATTCAGCGTTGTCAAGAATCATCTATGGTTTGGTCGGACTTGCTGGCTTAATTAACATTGGACTTCTTTTCGCACCAAGCGAAAGAGAGGAAAGAGCAGCAGAACCACGCGCTACCCGATAAAAACCAAAAACCCGCCAACAGGCGGGTTTTTTATCGTTTTATGATAAAACTTTCTTGATTCGCTCGATGGCCCAGTCCAGTTCTTCAAGGCTGATGACAAGCGGCGGTGCGAAACGAATGACTGTATCATGCGTTTCTTTGCACAACAGGCCTTCTTCTTTCAATTCTTCACAGTATTTGCGTGCCGGTTCTGTCAGCTCGACGCCAATGAACAGGCCGCGGCCGCGGATATCCTTGATCATTGGATTATCGATTTCGCGAAGCTTGCCGACAAAATATTCTCCGAGCTCAAGGGAACGGTCAGCAAGTTTCTCATCAATCAGCACATCAAGAGAGGCGATGGAAACGGCACAAGCCATTGGATTGCCTCCGAAAGTCGATCCGTGTGAGCCAGGGTTGAAAACTCCTAACACAGCATGATCCGCCACTACACAGGAAATCGGGAATACCCCGCCGCCAAGTGCTTTTCCGAGAATATACATATCAGGCTCAATGCCTTCCCATTCGCATGCAAACATTTTTCCGGATCTGGCCAGACCAGCCTGGATTTCGTCCGCAATGAACAGGACATTGTTTTCTTTACACACATCAAAAGCCGCTTTCATAAAGCCTTCAGGAGGGATGACGATGCCTGCCTCGCCCTGGATCGGCTCAATCAGGAACGCTGCAGTATTTGGTGTGATGGCTTCCTTCAGGGCTTCAAGGTCTCCGTAAGGAATCAATTTGATGCCTGGAAGCATTGGCCCGAAACCGCGCTTATATTCTTCCTCAGAAGATAACGAAACAGCTGTCATCGTGCGGCCGTGGAAGTTGCCGACGCATGCGATGATCTCTGCCTGGTTTTCCACGACTCCTTTTACATCATAAGCCCAGCGGCGAGCTGCCTTCACTGCCGTTTCCACTGCCTCAGCTCCAGTGTTCATCGGCAGGGCCATTTCTTTGTTCGTCAACTTGCAGACCTTCTCATACCATGGTCCAAGCTGGTCATTGTGAAATGCCCTTGAAGTAAGCGTCACGCGATCTGCCTGGTCTTTTAACGCCTGGATGATCTTCGGGTGACGGTGCCCCTGGTTGACAGCTGAATAAGCGCTTAGCATGTCCATATATTTGTTGCCTTCAGGATCCTCTACCCAAACTCCTTCTGCCTTCGAAATAACGATCGGCAGCGGATGATAGTTATTCGCACCATACTTTTGAGTCTGTTCAATCAATGAACTCGTTTTTGTCGTCATGAATCTTCCTCCGTTCCAATGAAAAAATTGGTTAGACAATCATATTGTAACCTGTAAGCTCTTTCATTTTAACCCCCTAAAAGAGAATTGAGGCGGAATATCGGTTTTGGTTATGCCAACTTGGGGTTTTCACTGATGATTCTTGTCCGAAGACGTGCCGGGTTCGGACAGCTTTTCGGGGGTTCCTCTGAAACTTGTCCGAAGCCACACCAACTTCGGACAGATTTTCGGGGTTTCCTCTGAAACTTGTCCGAAGTCAATCCATGTTCGGACAGCTTTTCGGGTTCACTCTAGAAACTTGTCCGAAGCCACACCAACTTCGGACAGCTTTTCGGGATTTCCTCTGAAACTTGTCCGAAGTCAGGCCATGTTCGGACAGCTTTTCGGGGGTTCCTCTGAAACTTGTCCGAAGTCAACCCATGTTCGGACAGCTTTTCGGGTTCACTCTAGAAACTTGTCCGAAGCCACACCAACTTCGGACAGCTTTTCTGGGTTTCCTCTGAAACTTGTCCGAAGTCAATCCATGTTCGGACAGCTTTTCGGGTTCACTCTAGAAACTTGTCCGAAGTCACACCAACTTCGGACAGCTTTCCCGAATTCACTCTAAACCTTGTCCGAGCTTGGCCCAGGTCAAACAATATATCCTCATCAAAAAGCAAACCAACAAAAAAAAACCGGACGCAATATCCGGTTTCTGCTTTGAAGCTTATTTCTTAGCCATATCTGACTGGTTGATCCACTCTTGAAGCTTATCCTTCAACGTGTTGAAGCCTTGTGCTGAGTCGTCTTGCTGCTGTACGACTGCAGCAGGGCGCTTGCTGCGTGGCTTTTTAGCGCGTTGTGGCTGTTCTGGAGCTTCTTCAGTTGCACGGATTGATAAGCCAATTTTTCCAGCAGCTTCATCAATTGACAATACTTTCACTTTCACTTCGTCGCCAACTGACAGGTGCTCGTTAATATCCTTAACATACCCGTGTGTGATTTCTGAAATGTGCACAAGACCTTGTGTATTTTCATCTAATGCTACGAAAGCGCCATATGGCTGAATTCCTGTTACTTTACCTGTTAAAACACTGCCTACTTCGATTTTCTCTGACATGGAAACACTCCTAAATATTGTTTTATTTTATCCCATTAATACGCAATTAAAAATTATATCATATTCTGTAGCATTTATCAAAAGGAATAAGTTAATTCAATATGTGAGTGTTTCCATACCCTCTTACTGGATTGGCATATATTGTACTTTCCAGAAGCCATCCTCCTGAACCATCTGGAAGACTGGACCATCTGTACGGTCTGAGTAATGAAGCTGGATGCCGATGACTTTTTCCGGATCATCTGCTGGATGGTATAGCGAAGCGAACTGATACCCTTTCAATATTTTACTTAGATTCATACCAGGTTCGGCTTCCTCCCTTTCTTTTATATATTGTTCTTTTGGCGGGAGGGTGCTTTGCCTGCTGTATAATGCGTACTTTGTCTCATAATCCCCGACTTGGTCAGCATGGAAATACAATTGCATGATTTCAAACGGGCCATAATGTTTCAGGATATTGAAATTTTTCTTGGCAGCGAATTCCTTGTAGCTGGACAGCAGGGAATCCGGAATCGGCAGTATCTTGCTGTTAATTATATCCTCTGCCTTCAGATTCGACGGAATCTTCATATACAACGGATAAATCAGATTCAATTTTATTTCCAATTCATCTGTTGGCTGCTGGAACTGCTTTGCTTCCATCTTGTCATAAACTTCTTTCATAGCTGTTGCTGTGTCGGTCTCTGGATAGGAATCCATCAGGTATAAATAGGCTTCTTTCACCTCGTCTTTGAGAAACTTGTTGTCACCATATATCGAATTTCCTGGCGAACCTGCCGCAAACTGGACATAAAGCGATAGCGCCTCATCACGCAGGATATCCTTGATTTTTCCATCCTCCATTGTGCCAATTGCTTTTTCAAGCTTCACCAAGACATCTGCATAATTTTTATAGGAAATCACTTTCCCCATCCTGTCATGGATTCTGTTGCTCTTCAATTCAAGATACATCGCATAGTCGTCATCAACCTTGCCGCGGAGGCGGTCTGCAATATCCTTAAAGTTAACATAAGGCATCAGTTTCCCGTCTTCTTCCCGGAATACATAGCCATTGGCCACTGCCCCTGCCGCCATCTTTCTCAAATCCTGATTTTCAAGCCCTTTTCCGCCGGCATTCATTTTTTCTACTACAACTTCCAGTCCTTCCTTCTCGATGGCCTCTTTGATATCCCACTCGTAAAATACCATTGCGTAAAGATAGGCACCGTTAAATGAATCAAGCTGGGCAAGAAGGGGGAATTCCTCTTCAACGCTCATAGCCTTGTCTTGCTTTTCAATGCGGTCAATGATTTCCGATGGTAGAATGAACGACTCGTCAATCTGGTTTATTAAAGCCTGCTTCGTATCTGTCAAATCTTTTGAATCATGGTCTTCGAGATAGGTCAAATATTCATTTTCGACTGATTCAATATCCTCAGCAATGGATGGATAAAGGTACTTTTCGAACCCTGCACCAAATCCGAGGGCCGCTTTCGTCCTGGCAACTTTTTTTGCATGGTATTGCCGCAACTCATCAAATACGATTTTCACCTCTGATTTTTTCAGCTCACGGGAACTATTTTCACCGGGGGCTGCCTGGTGCTGTTCTGTTTTCTCTTCAGAAGGTTCCTGCTCCCCGATATATTGCATCATCAGGACTCCGGCGATCATGCCGACGCCGATAAAGCTGGCGGCATATGGCAAGTGAAACCACTTTTGCTTTGTATGCTTCTTCTGGTCTTTTTTGATGGCCGCCAGGATTGCTGAACGGTTTTCCTCTTCAGGCATCTCGTCGTATGCTTTTTTCAGGCTGTCCAGCCGCTTTTCCAATAATTGATCATCCATGGTTTTCACCTTCCTTCTTCTCAGCCAGTGTAAGCAGCTTCTTTAAATGTTCCTTGCCTCTCATCATCCTGGTCTTTACATTTGCGAGCGAAGTGCCGGTAATCTCAGCGATATCGTCATAGCTTTTATCGTGAAAATAAAAGAGAATGATCGGAATGCGATACTTCTCATCGAGCTTCTGGATGCACTCATGAAGTACCTTGTCCTCTTCAAAGCGGAGGATGCTTTCCTCTGCTGTCTTCCCGTTATATGTCCTTTCCTTGCCGATTTTCAGGACCTTCTTGATCTGCCTTTGCTTATTCCGGGAAAAATCCCTCGTTACATTCAAGGTGATTTTATAAAGCCATGTGGTGAATTTTGCGTGCGAAAACTGGTCGAGGAAACGATAGACCCTGACAAACACTTCCTGTGTGATATCATCTATATCGTCATATTTGTTTCCGAGCTGGAAAGCAAAGCGGCGGACGGTCGGAGTGTGGATATCAATCAGCTCCGCAAACGCCTGCATATTTCCGTTCCGGGACCGGAATACTAATTCATCATCATTCATTTGGCTCCCCCAAACTTCTACGTATCTTTAATCAGGTGCTTCACATGGTTATTCTGGGACGGCTGCGGCCGATTGCGTCACGCAGTTACAATGTGAATGCTTTACCTATAAAACGGCGGATTTAGGTTTTTGTTTCAAAAAAATAACAAAAAGCTTAATAAATGTTTAAAATCTGAAAATGCTATGCTTTTTCCTGAAAAAATAGTAACATGAAAAGGTATTTTTTTATTTTGTCAGACAATATAAATATTCAGACTATTAAAGGAGTTTTCTTATGAACAAGCACGAACAATGGACTTCTAAGCTCGGGTTCATTCTGGCAGCCGCGGGGTCGGCCATTGGACTCGGGGCAATTTGGAAATTTCCTTATATGGCAGGAACCAATGGAGGCGGAGTTTTCCTCGTATTCTTCCTTCTGATGACTATATTCATAGGAGCACCGATTTTGCTGGCTGAATTCATCATTGGCCGGAATACCCAAAAGGATGCGGTCATGTCCTATAAGCATCTCGCGCCGAAAAGCCTGTGGCCATTGCTGGGATATGGCGGTGTTGTTGCTTCCTTCCTGATTCTTTCTTTCTATAGTGTCGTTGGTGGCTGGATCTTGTCCTATCTGGCCCGCAGCTTTACCGGATCTCTTTCGGGGCTGACCCAGGCAGAATACGGAGCCGCGTTCGAACAGACGATTTCAAATCCTGTTGAAGCGGTCGCTGTTCAGCTATTATTCCTTGTGATGACCATCTGGGTTGTGCAGGGCGGTGTCCAACAGGGGATTGAAAAAGCGAGCAAGTACATGATGCCATCTCTGTTCATCCTGTTCATCATCCTTGCGATCCGATCATTGACACTCGATGGAGCCATGGACGGGGTTGAATTTTTCCTGAAGCCTGATTGGTCCGCTGTAACAGGGCAGACCATCCTGATGGCCCTGGGACAGTCCTTTTTCGCATTGAGTGTCGGGCTATCTGTCATGGTGACATACGCTTCCTACCTTCCCAAAGGCGAAAGTCTCGCTAAATCAGCTTTTTCAGTCGTCGGCTTGAATATCCTGATCTCCTTGCTTGCCGGACTGGTAATTTTCCCGGCAGTATTCGCGCTTGGTTTTGAACCCGAAGCAGGTCCTGGCCTTGCTTTTGTCGTGCTGCCAGCGGTTTTTGATCAATTGGCTTTTGGCGGATTGTTCTTGACGGTTTTCCTGGTTCTGCTGTTATTCGCAACGCTCACATCCGCTTTTTCAATCCTTGAAATTATCGTTGCCGTCCTCTCCAAGGGCGATAAAGCCAAACGAAAAAAATTTGCCTGGATTGGCGGGATGCTCGTGTTTGTTGCTGGAATACCAAATGCCCTGTCCTTTGGTGTCCTATCGGAAGTGAAGTTTTTCGGAAAAACGTTCTTTGACCTTGCCGACTTCCTGACAAGCAATATTGCCCTGCCGCTTGGAGCATTTTTCATCGCCATTTTCGTCGGATATGTGCTGCCGAGGAAATTGGTCAGGAATGAACTTGAGGAAGGCACCGGTAACAATCCGGTACTTTTCAAGGTATGGTACTTCTTGATTCGCTACATCGTGCCTATTGGAATCGGCTTTGTTTTCTTACAGTCGATTGGTATAATCTAAAGTTAAGAAAACGTTCACATTATTGTCGATATTTTCAAAAATTTAGTGATAAAATTATAGTAAGAGATGTATTATTTTTGGAGGTGAAGAGCGATGACTGCAATTGGACAGAATATCAAAGTGTGCCGTGAACGAGCCGGAGTTTCCCAGGAGGAGCTCGCTTTAAAAATCAGGGTAGGTACCCAAACAATCCAAAGATACGAAAGCGGCGAGCAAACACCTAACTCTCAGACGATTTTGAAGATTTCTACAGCCCTTGATGTCCCAGCATCTGTGCTCATGGGAGACATTTATTACGCTGCACCGCCAGAACTAGGACAAAAACCAACCAGTTTATTAAAAGAAACGTGAGCAGGCTAAGATGAATGCCTGCTTATTTTTTTCTTGTCAAAAACTTTAGACAATAAGGTATATGATTCTGCCAAACTGGCTATCCTAATCACATAAGGCTTTCTAGTATTCCCCCCTTTTTAATGGATACCAGTAATGGTGTCCATCTTTTTTTGTTTTCCGGGCAATTTTTTGTGTGAACTTTCGATTCGCGGGGAAAATAAAGAACATACCTATCTCAATTCGTTCATAATGTCAGGAGTGAAAGCCGATGGAATTCGCCAGGAATAAGACAGTAAGAGGAATCGATCTTTATTATGAGCACTATCATAACCCTGACGCTAAAGAAAGCCTGGTTCTGCTCCATGGTTTTCTTTCTTCCTCTTTCAGCTTCAGGCATTTGATCCCGCTGCTGAAAGAAGATTATAACGTCATATCCGTCGACCTTCCTCCTTTTGGAAAAAGCGGCAAGCTATCGAGTTTTAAATATTCCTATGAGAACCTGGCCGCGACAGTAGTGGAGTTGATGAAATCCTTAGGAATCCATGAGTTCAATGTCGTTGGCCACTCAATGGGCGGACAAATCGCCATGAATATCCTGCTGCATCATCCAGATCATGCGAAAAAGGGGATCCTTCTCTGCAGTTCAGGTTATTTAAAAAAGGCGAGTCTGCCACTGGTCCTGTCCAGCTACATTCCTTATTTCCACCTTTATGTAAAGTTCCATCTGGCCCGCTCGGGAGTGAAGCAAAACCTGCAGAACGTCGTCTATGATCATTCGATGATCAATGATGAAATGCTGTATGGGTATCTTACGCCTTTTCTGGAAGATGATATATTCAAAGCGTTGACGATGATGATCAGGCACCGTGAAGGAGATCTTTCTGCCGAAGAACTGAGAAAAATAGAAGCTCCATGCCTGCTCATATGGGGGGAGCATGATAAAGTGGTTCCGGTGCGAATCGGCAGGAAACTGAACAAGGATCTGAAGCATTCCGAGCTTTTCATCTTAAAGGAGACCGGCCACCTTGTCCCCGAGGAGCGGCCTGAGGATGTGCATCAGCTTATCAATCGATTCATTGCTGTAGAGGAAATAGTTGAAGAAGCAACAGCAAACGGCAGCCGCTGATGGCTGCCGTTTTGTTCGTGGCTCTTATAAAGAGCATACATCTTCATTCTTGATGGCAAGTAAAGTGTTTGCGATTGCCAGGCATTGATCATATGGCAGGACCTGTTCGAAAGAAAACTCGAAAACAGACTGAATCCTTCCGGCGATTTTATTCGCTTCGTTATAATCATGAACAGCCTGGAGAATGTCAGCAATTTCCGGATCAAACTGGCCTTCTCCGACTTTGAATGGATCCCATTTGTTCAAAACATCTATTAATTTATAGCTAAGTTCTCTCGATTCCAATCCAATCACCTGATTATTTTTTAAAAATATTTTATCATAAGTTTAGTGTCAGATAAATTTTCAGGAAAAAGGCGGTGCGTACATATGGAAAATAAAGTTTTTGATAAGGTAATCGACCGGAACAATACGCATTCAGTAAAATGGGATGCTGTCGGAAAAGTGTTTGGCATAGACGATGTCCTGCCAATGTGGGTTGCAGATATGGATTTCCACCCTCCCCAGGCGGTCACCGATGCTTTAAAAAACCGGATTGACCACGGAATATTCGGATATACTTTTGTCCCGATGTCTGTGACAGAGACAATCCAGGACTGGATGAAAAAGCGCCATGACTGTGAATTCAAGAAATCATCCATCCTTTTCAGCGAAGGCGTCGTCCCTTCGATCAGCACGGCGATCCGCGCTTATACGGAAAAAGGTGATAAGGTGCTCGTTCACTCCCCTGTGTACACACCATTTTTCAACATGGTTAAAAATAACGACCGCACCCTGGTTACTTCGAATTTATTGGTTGAAAACGGACGCTTTGAATTGGACTTTGCCGACTTTGAAGCCAAGCTGCAGGATGGCATGAAACTTTTTATCCTCTGCAACCCGCATAATCCTGGTGGAAGGGTATGGACGAAGGATGAACTGGAGAAAATCGGTGACCTGTGCGTAAAGCATGATGTTCTGATTGTTTCCGATGAAATCCATTCAGATTTGGTGTTCAAGCCAAATGTCCATATTCCCATCGCTTCGATCAAGGAAGAATTCAGGGAGATTACGACTACATTCATCGCGCCAAGCAAAACCTTCAACCTTGCCGGGCTTCAGGCATCTGCAGTCCTGATACCGAACAAGGAGCTGAAGGCAAAGTTCAAGGAATTACAGGAGCAGCAGGGCTTTTTCACATTGAACACCTTTGGGATCGCAGGAATGGAAGCGGCCTACCGGTACGGAGAAGAATGGCTTGAGCAGCTGCTTGTCTACCTTGATGAGAATATGAAAATCACGACTGACTTTATTGCTGAACATCTGCCAGCACTCAAACCAATGAAGGCCGATGCCACTTACCTTCTCTGGATCGACTGCCGCGAGCTTGGTTTGAGCGACGAGGAAATCAAAAATCAGCTTTTGGAGAAAGGAAAACTGGGCCTGGAACCAGGAACGAAATATGGCGAAGGCGGTGAAGGCTTCGTCCGGATGAACCTCGCCTGTCCGCGGGAAACCTTATATGAAGGACTCGAAAGATTGAAGAAGGCATTCAGTTAGATTTTTAGGCACGATATAAGCAATGGAGCCACCTATATCAGGCTGGCTCCATTTTTATGCGCTCACTTCAAGCGCTTCATAATATGGCTGGAGGGAATAGTGGATGATGGTGTCCATGAAAGGATGAAGCTTTGACGGTATCAGCGTCCGGGCAAAATCCCAGGCATTCATCTCAATCTGAAGGGCAATCCCCTTTTTCGAAACATCATTAGTGGTTCCATCCATCTTCTGAATCAATTCTGCAAGTTCACGGTCCTCAGCATGTCCGATCTCATGCGCGAAAACAACGGCAAGATAATTTTCATACTGGTCCAAAGAGGAAAAAAGCTGCAGGCACTGCGCCTTGATCTCTTCAATATATAAAGTAATCGTATGACTGCCAAAGTTATATTTCCCGCCCGCAAACCGGTCTCCTGGGAAAAAATCCTCAAGTTCAACTTTCACACTGCTGCCAGATTGGACAAGAATTCGTTCAACAATCTTCTCTATCTGTAAGTTCTTCAATTTATACCCCTACTCTTGATTTTTAGAATATAAATTGTATTATAACGTTTTAGTAAAATAATGAAAAGATGAGTTTTACCCCAATTTTTAATGAGTTAAACCTTTTCGAAACAAGATAATTGCCTTTTTTTCGTGAAAATAGTTAATAATCCCGCGAAGTCGGCGCTTAATTCCGCGAAAAACAGACTGAATTCCGCGAACTGGAAATTTCACTCGATTTTTACCAATTTTTCACCCGCAAAAAAGAACAGCCATTGAATCAGCTGTTCTCATTTGTATCATTCATTCGCTTCATGACTGCCCGCTCGTGTTCCTTTGCTTTCTGGGCTTCTTTCTTCGATACTTTGATGATGAATCGCATCGTCAGGATGGCCCCGATCAGGAAAACGAGTGAAGTGATTGCGGCGGGAATGTATTCTGTTTTATCTTCCGGAAAATATAAAAACAATGAGATGACAAACCACTTACTCATTCTCATCTTCCTTTCATCAGCTCTCCAAACATTATAGCAAGGTTTGGTGTTTCGTCCAACCGCAAACAATTGCCTACTTCAGTACATTGATTTTTTCGATTACAACGTCTTTTTCCGGCTTGTCCCCGGCACCTGTTGGGACAGAAGCGATCTTGTCAACGACATCCATGCCTTCGATTACCTGGCCGAAAACCGTATGTTTGCCGTCCAGATGTGGGGTACCTCCATTTTCATACATCTTAAGTACCTCTTCTGGATAGCCTGCTTCCTTCATTTGTTCCGGTAAGCTTGGATCCAACTCTTTATTCTGGACGATGAAAAATTGGCTTCCGTTCGTGTTTGCACCTGCATTTGCCATTGACAATGCACCGCGGATATTAAAAAGTTCTCTTGAAAACTCGTCTTCGAATGGATCTCCATAAATGCTCTCACCGCCAGCTCCAGTTCCTTCAGGATCCCCGCCCTGAATCATGAACCCATCTATAACGCGGTGGAATGTAACTCCTTCATAGTAACCCTCTTCACTATGCTTGATAAAGTTTTCAACCGCTTTTGGCGCCTGCTCAGGGAAAAGCTTGATTTTGATTTTTCCCATCGAGGTGACCATTTCAACAAGCCGCTCATTTTCCTGGACTTCTGCATTCGCTTGCGGGTAGTCGATATTTTCATCGGCTGCTTGACCGCCATTCGTCGTTTCTTCCTTCTGCTTGTCTGCTTCTTGCTTCTCCCCCGCTGTGCCGCAGCCAGCAAGAACCATCATCATCACAAAAAGTACTGCCATTATTTTTTTAGTCATTATATGTATCCCTCCTATAGACACTTTATACGATTGCAAAATGTTTTGCATCTTTGATTTTTGCTATAATGAAAGAAATCCAAGATACCGAAAGGGGCATCTTTATGGCTGAATTGAATATTGGCGATCAGGTAACCGCCATTTATAAAACCGGTAAGTATATTGGTGAAATCACGGAACGGCGCCCGCAGCATTATCTTGTCCGAGTTTTGGCTGTTGCAAAACACCCAATGCAGGGCGACCTTCACAATCCTAAGGATGCAGCGGTAGGTTTTTTCCACGAAAGGAAGGCACTTTCCTTCCGCGAACAAGCAAATATCCCGGAAAAAATGGTCAAGCCGTTCGAGGGTGAAATTCCGGATTATCTAGAGTCTCTAAAAGAAGCGACAGGCAAGCTCCGTTCTGAGCTCGAAGGCGATGATTCCGCCTGGGCACAGCAAAGCCTGAGAAACCTGGACTCCCTTGAGAAGGATTATTTCAAAAACCAGTGATAACGCCAAAAGCCAGATTGTTTATTCCAATCTGGCTTTTTTATGCGAATTTGTTGAGCAGCTTGGAAAAATCGACCATGTCCCCGATTGTTGCCGGTTCAGGCTTCTGAAGATATTGTTTGTCTTTCTCCACGAGCTTGTAAATATGGTAGGTCGTCAGCGCATCATCCAGGGCGCGGTGATGTTTCCCGGTCCCTTCCCTTCCATATTCCTGCACTGCCTTCCAAAGACCCGTCTGATTCTGGTCGCCAAAGAAACGCTTATACTCCATTGAAAGATCAATTTGCTTCCCAGGCAACGGAAAAGCGACAGAAGCCTGCTGGCAGTTTTGCTGCAGCACCTTCATGTCCATATTACCCCAGGTCACGACCTGGCAATTCTTATTTCCGCCAAGCAATTTGAGCTTTTCAGCCAAATCCTTGAAGGTAATTCCAGAGTTCACCTGTTCCTGGGAAATATTCAGAAATGAACGGCAGCGTTCTGTCAAAATCGGAAACCGCATTGGTTTTACATAAGATGAAAATTGTTCTATCACCTTATTGTTCTCGACCAGTACGGCCCCAGCTTCGATGATTTCCTGGTAAAATCCCCGTCTTTTGCTGTTCCTGTCTGGCATTGTGAACTCAAAATCAATAAATAATGTTGTCCTTTCCTTTTCGCTCATGCTTCCCCAACTTTCTGAAAAGCCAGTAGTTGTATGTAACCATTATATGCTTTTCGGTGCATTATTTTTTCTATTATAGCACGTTTCTTTGTAAATTTTTTAATTTTCTGCATTTTAAGCTTGTCATTTTTAAGAAGTAAATATTTTCATCCCAAGTTCCGATATTATGAGGAGTAACAGGAAAACATTCTGAAGGAAGAAAGGAAGCACCGTGCGCATTTTTACAGGCTATCTTATGATATTTCTTTTGGTTCCCGCTTTCATGGCCGTGGTCATGTTAACTTATACAGAAGCAGGCAAGGCAGTCAGCTTCAACAAAACATTGGATGAAGAGATTGACCTGTCGGAGACCAAGCTTTCCGAAACGAGTTTCATCCTTGCAGGAAACGGCGAGGTCATAACGGAGATTTACCGGCCGATGAACCGGAGTTATGCAAAGGGAAATGAAATACCAGATTTTACAAAAGATGTATTCATAGTTTCTGAGGACCGGAATTTTGAAAAACATCCAGGTTTTGACCTTCCGGCAATTGGCCGCGCTCTCGCCATCAACATGCAGGCAGATGGAATTCAGCAGGGCGCAAGCACAATTACCCAGCAGCTGGCCAGGAACCAGTACTTGAACCATCATGAATCGTACAACCGGAAACTGAGCGAGGTTTTATATGCATACCAGCTGGAGAGGACTTTTTCAAAAAAAGAGATTCTCGAACAATATTTGAATGCGATTTACTTTCATAATAATGCGTATGGCATCAAGGCTGCCGCTGATTTTTATTTTAAGAAAGTGCCGTCGGAGCTATCAGAAAGTGAGCAGGCATTTCTTGCCGCGATTCCAAATAACCCAACATACTATAATCCTCTGAAGCATTTCAAACGGACAAAAGAGCGGCAGGAACGGCTGATCGACCAGCTTGCGCAATTCGAAAAAATCACGGCGGAAAAAGCAGAGGAGCTGAAAAAGGAGCCTATTAAGCTGAAGGTCGATTCCCGTAAAAATCTCTATCCTGATTATTCTTCATACGCGCTTTTCGAAATGCGGGAATTGATTGCCCAACAGGAGAACATACAGGATCCGGAGGAGTTAAGCCTGAAGATTGAAGATTTGCTTCGCTCAGGTGTGAGCATCCACACCAGCCTTGATATTGATAGGCAGACACAGGCAGTCCAGGCACTCTCGGCTCATTTGCCGGATGCATCTGTCCAGGCTGCCGCAGCCGTTATAAACCATGAGAACGGCAGGATCGTTGCCCTGGCGGGAGGAAAAAAATATCAAAGCGGCGATTTCAATCGGGCATTCCAGGCGTTCCGCCAGCCGGGTTCGGCCATCAAACCGCTCCTTGTGTATGCACCCTATTTTGAAAGATTTGATGTGAACACCGATTCTAAAATCAATGGGGGCTCTCTTTGCATAAAGGGGTATTGCCCAAAAAACTATGGAGGTTCAACCTATGGGATGGTTTCGCTTGAAAAAGCATTCACCCATTCGTACAACACCCCTGCCATAAGGGTTTTGCAGCAAGTAGACATTGACGAAGCGTTCAGTGACCTGCAGCCTTTCAAATTTAAAAATGTAACAAACCAGGATCATGTACTCGCAGCGGCAGTAGGAGGATTCACGACTGGGGTAAGTCCGCTTGAGCTGACATCCGCTTATACGGTATTCAGCAACAAAGGACTTTACCTGAAGCCAAGGGCAATCGTGAAAGTAACCAATCAGGCAGGCGAAGTTCTTTATAAATGGGATGAGCAGCCTGTTCAGGTATGGAATCCAAGCACCATCGAAAAAGTTCGGACGCTCATGAAAAAGACTGTTTCCTCGGGAACAGCCAGAAAAGCTGCAGGTGCAGGACCAGAAGCTGGCGGAAAGACGGGGACGACAAATGATTACCATGATTTCTGGTTTGTCGGATTCAATGGTCCATTTACCGCAGGTGTGTGGGTCGGCAAAGACCAGCCGCAAAGCATGGAGGCCATCAACAATCAGTCCCCGCACCTTTTGATCTGGCGTGATATCATAAAAAAATAAACCGGGCCTCAGCCCGGTTTTTTCATATAAAAAATACCGACCAAATGAATGGTTCGGCACTTAAATCGGCAAGCTTGCAAGCAGGCTGTTATATACTTTTACCGCCAGGTACACTACACCAAGCACGAGGGTGCTCCAAAGGATGGTCTGAAAGAAGACGGTTCCGATCAATCCTGCCATTGTGAGTTTGGGACTGATTTTGTAGACAAAATAAATGAAATAAATCATCGTGGCTAAAAAGAATATGGCTCCGATCCCGATGAAACTGAAGAAGCTGACAAGCGCTGCAATCCCGCCTGCAAAATAAATGACGGCTCCTTTACGAATGAATTTCAGGCTTTCGCCCTCGTGGTCTACGGAAAACAATAACAGGCTAACCTCATTAATCGTATCGGCAATCAGCTTCAGGGCAGCGAATACCATAAAAAAAACGACCATCAGCAAGGCAAGCAATGACAGCTTGATGCCAGTATCCGAAAAGAATTCCATCATTCCATCATAAATTCCGGCATTTTTCAGGACTGTCAGCAGCTCTATTTCCGTACGGACAGAAAGAGCCAGGCTGAACATCAGGATGGACATCAAAGGAAAGTAACTTGTAAAATAGGCATTTTTCATGTTGTTTTTTCACTCATTCCTTTCATAATCATTATGAAAGAAATGGCGAAAGCTGGCAATAAAAACAAAAAGAAAAAAGCCCCCAAAAGGAACTTTTATTTTTTTGAAACCTTTTCGCTTTTCATCCGTATGAACAGGTTGGAGTTATTGCGGCACAATCCGGACGTATTCTCTTGAACCGAATGGAATATATTCAGCCGTTTCAACCTCGTCCATATCTGATTGCTGGACATTCAGCACTCCAGGTCCTTTATTTGACAACTCTTTGTTGTCCCTTTGCTCGAGTAACATGAACCCCGTAAACAAACTCAGGAATATCCCAACACATACAATCAGCTTTCGGGCCATGGCTTATCCCCCCTATTCACTGTTAGTATGCAGAAAGAATCAGGATTTTATTCAGCATTCGACAACAAGTGCCAGTGAATTAAACTTCCAAAAGCTGTCTTGAAAGGAAGCATATTCAGGGATGTACCAGGCCGCTTGCTGGTGCTGGATTCAGAAAACATTGATTTATCAAGGCCGTTGACATGCATCCCCACCTTTTTTACGATATAATTTTTACAACAGTGAGTTAGGGGCATGAAGTTGGGTTAAATGGCAAAAAATATAATGTTAAGCCATGAATTTGGAATTAAATAAGGAGGTATTATCATTTGTCTTTACTACACCTTGCAGTTTTATCACCGCTTTTACTCGCGATCTTAATTCCATTTATACATAAGTATTTCAAGAGTATCCATACAGGCTGGTTCCTGCTGCCGCTGCCGGCCGTGCTGTTTGCATACTTCCTGAAGTTCATTGGTACCACTGGCCATGGCGGCACAGCCATGGAAACGGTGCCCTGGATTTCATCCCTTGGGATTGATTTCACGTTAAAAGTTGACGGCCTTGGGCTGTTATTCGCCCTGTTGATCACCGGAATCGGCGCTCTGGTTGTTCTGTATTCGATTTATTATCTGTCACCAGACAAGGAAAAGTTGAATACCTTCTATGTCTACTTGCTTTTATTCATGGGCGCCATGCTCGGCGTCGTTTTGTCGGACAACCTGATCGTCCTTTATACATTCTGGGAGCTGACCAGTTTTTCATCATTCCTGCTGATCGGGTACTGGAACGATCGTGAACGCTCACGCTACGGTGCGCAGAAATCGATGCTAATCACAGTTTTCGGGGGACTATCAATGCTCGGGGGCATCCTGATGCTCTACATCATCACAGGGACCTTCAGCATTTCCGAAACGATTCAAATGTCCAATCAAGTCATGAACCATCCTTTATTTACCGTTACCTTGATTCTATTTTTGCTCGGTGCTTTTACAAAATCAGCGCAGTTCCCGTTCCACATCTGGCTGCCTGATGCCATGGAGGCTCCTACTCCTGTCAGTGCGTATCTGCACTCAGCGACGATGGTCAAGGCCGGCATCTATCTTGTTGCCCGCATGACACCTGTTTTTGCCCATTCAGGCACATGGGTATGGCTCGTCGCCGGAATCGGTGTGCTCACATTGTTCTGGGGTTCTTTTTCTGCAGTAAAACAGACTGATTTAAAAGCAATTCTCGCATTCTCAACTGTCAGCCAGCTCGGTATGATTATGTCGCTTCTTGGAGCTGGTGCCGCTGCACTTCATTATGGCACGATCAAGGATGGCTATTTTATCGTGGCGGTCACTGCCGCTGTCTTCCATCTGATCAATCACGCCACGTTCAAAGGGAGCCTTTTCATGGTAACAGGAATTATCGACCATGAAACTGGGACAAGGGATATCCGCAAGCTTGGCGGTTTGATGAACTTCATGCCAATCACATTCACGCTTGCCATTATCGGAACCTTCTCCATGGCAGGAATTCCTCCATTCAATGGATTCCTGAGTAAGGAAATGTTCTTTACAGGGATGCTGCGAGTGGCGGAAATGGATATTTTCAATATGGATACTTGGGGCATCCTGTTCCCGGTGATTGCCTGGACCGCAAGTGTTTTCACATTCCTTTACAGCATGATGTATGTATTCAAAACCTTCACTGGCAAGTATCAGCCTGAAAAGTTGGAAAAGAAACCGCATGAAGCACCTATCGGCATGCTGATTTCTCCGGTTATTCTTGCATCACTTGTGATCATTTTCGGTATTTTTCCGAATGTACTGTCTCATAACATCATTTCGCCAGCCATGGGAGCCATCCTCCCTTCATTGCTTGAAAATGGCGAGGGATTCGATGTTCATATTTCACACTGGCACGGACCGACAGCTGAATTGTTCATGACGATCGGTGTCATCGCGATCGGAATTCTGCTTTATAAATTCTTGCCAAAATGGACAGGCGTTTATCGCATATTCCCTGAGCGCCTGGCACTTAATCATTTATATGACCGAGGACTGGAAACCATCCAGCTGGTATCTAAAAATATCACAAAGTCTTATATGACGGGGTTCATCCGGTCATATCTAGTGTATATTTTCTCATTCTTCATTTTGATCCTGGCTTCGACTCTTTTCTATAAAAATGCATTTAAGATGGATCTCAGCAATATTGCCCCAGTCCACATTACTGAAGTCATACTGGTGCTGATCATTGCTGTATCATCGATTATGATTTTATTTGCCAAATCAAGATTGACTTCAATTATCCTGCTCGGTGCTGTCGGGTATACAGTCGCTCTATTCTTCGTCATTTTCCGGGCGCCTGACCTCGCACTGACACAACTAGTGATCGAAACGGTTTCTGTAGCGCTGTTCCTGCTCGCGTTTTATCACTTGCCTCAGATCAGAAGGAACGAAGAGCGAATCCGCTTTAGGGCTACGAACGCTGTAATTTCAATTGGCGTCGGAGCAATCGTGACGATGATTGCCCTATCTGCCCACAGCAATAAAATGTTTGGGTCGATTGCGGATTATTATATTGAGAATACCTATAAAAAAGCTGGCGGCGAAAACATGGTCAACGTCATCCTTGTTGATTTCCGCGGCTTTGACACAATGTTTGAAATTACCGTACTTGGCATCGCTGCCCTCGGGATTTTCGCGATGATCAAGCTGCGCATGACTAGGGGGAAAGAATTGGATGAAAACAAATGATATAATCCTCCAGACTGTCACGAAGTTAACCTTGTTTGTCATCATCCTGTTTTCTATCCACCTGTTCTTTGCAGGCCATTACCATCCGGGTGGAGGATTCGTTGGCGGGTTAATGACATCCGGGGCAATCGTCCTCCTGCTGCTGGCTTTTGATATAAAGACGGTCAAGGCAATCTTGCCTGTCGATTATATTAAACTGATCGCGGTCGGACTGATCTTTGCAATCGGAACTGGAGCAGGAGGTTTATTTTTCAATAAGCCATTCCTGACGCATGCCTATACTTATGTTTATTTGCCGCTCCTCGGCAAAACATCTCTGCATACGGCGGTATTGTTTGATACCGGAGTTTTCCTTGTCGTCATTGGTGTGACAATGACCATTATTCAAACGATTGGAGAGAGCGAATAATGGAAATCTTAATGGCATTTCTAATTGGAATCTTATTTATGACAGCCACCTACCTGATGCTTTCGAAAAGCCTGCTCAGGATTATTATTGGTACGGGCCTGTTAAGCCATGGAGCCCATTTGTTGATTTTAACAATGGGAGGTTTGAAGAGGGGGACAGTCCCTTTGCTGGGTGAACATGCCGAATCCTACGTTGACCCGCTGCCACAGGCGCTGATTTTGACTGCGATCGTCATCAGCTTTGGTGTGACGGCATTTTTCCTGGTGCTGGCCTATCGTGCTTATCAGGAGCTTGGAACGGATAATATGGATCGCTTGAGAGGAAAGGAAGGACATGAATAATCTAATCATCTTACCCATCTTAATTCCTCTGATAACAGGGGTTATACTCATATTTTTCTCAAAAAATATCATGGCCCAGCGCTGGATATCTGCAATAAGCGCGGTAATCACTGTTATTGCAGCCTCCATGCTGGCAAACCATGTAAATAGAGATGGCATCCAGACAATGGACCTCAGTAACTGGGAAGCGCCTTACGGGATTACGCTCGTATCGGATATGCTTTCCTCCCTGCTTGTATTGACGACGAGCATCATCGCTCTTGCCGCTTTATTCTATTCCTTTAAATCTATTGGGGAAGCGCGCGAAAAATTTTATTATTATGCGGTTGTCAACTTTCTGCTGGTAGGTGTAAACGGTGCCTTTACAACAGGGGATATATTCAACTTGTTTGTATTTTTCGAAGTAATGCTAATGTCTTCGTATGTGCTGCTGGTATTGGGCGGGACGAAAATCCAGCTTCGCGAATCGATAAAATACATACTTGTTAACGTCATTTCATCAGCACTGTTCGTCATCGCAGTCGCTTATTTGTACTCAGTAGTAGGGACATTGAATATGGCACATATCTCGGTGAGGATCAGCGAACTTGGAGACATGGGCATCATTACGGTCATTGCTGTATTGTTCCTGATTGTATTTGGCCTGAAGGGAGCGATTTTCCCGCTTTATTTCTGGCTTCCAGGATCTTATTATGCACCCCCTGCACCAGTAATGGCCTTGTTTGGAGCATTGCTGACTAAGGTCGGTGTCTACTCGATCACAAGGACTTACACGCTGTTCTTTTACCATGATGCCGGCTATACGCATCAATTGCTCCAGATTCTTTCCATCCTGACGATCATCGTCGGTGCTATCGGAGCAATTGCATATTCGGACATCAAGAAAATCATCATTTATAACATTATCGTGGCAGTCGGGGTTATTCTTTTCGGGGTCTCTGTACTGACCCCAGAATCTCTAACAGGCTCCGTGTTTTACCTGATCCATGACATGAACATCAAAGCCGCGCTCTTCTTGTTGATTGGAATCATCATTGCAATTACAGGGACGAGTGACCTGAATAAGATTAGCGGTCTGATCAATGGATATCCCGCTTTAGGATGGACCTTCTTCATCGCTGCGCTGGCACTCGCAGGAATACCGCCGCTCAGCGGATTTGCAGGTAAAATCATGCTGATCCGATCCGGCTTCGAGAATGAAAGCTATCTTGGTGCGTTCGTTGTCCTGATGTCTAGTTTACTGGTCCTGTTTTCCGTCATGAAAATATTTATCCGAGGCTTCTGGGGAACACCTCGAGCTTATAAGAATGAGGAAAAAGCTCCAGTGAAATGGCTGCTCATCGCACCGGCCGTCCTGACCGCGTTCGCTGTCCTGTACGGCTTCGGAACTGAAGCAATTTATCCGGTCATATCCAATGCAGCAGAAACGCTGGCGAATCCGGAAATCTATATCAATGCTGTTTTAAAGGAGTGATGAGACATGGCTTTTCAAATCTTGCTGAATTTCATTCTGGCCTTTGTGTGGATGTTCCTTAAAACATCCTACTCCCCGGCTTCGTTTTTCGTCGGGTATTTCTTCGGCCTGCTCATCATTTATATTTTCCGCCGCTTCTTCACTTCCCGTTTTTATTTGTTGAGGGTCGTGGCAGTAGTAGAACTGATCTACATTTTCACGAGGGAATTAATCCTTTCAAATATCGATGTCCTAAAGGCAGTTCTAAGGCCCAAGCTCAATATCAAGCCCGGAATCTTCGCATTCCCGACAGAATTGAAGCAAGACTGGGAGATTACAATGCTCGCAAACTTGATAACCTTGACCCCTGGAACACTTGTCGTCGATATCTCTGATGATAATAAGATTCTGTATGTACATGCGATGGACATCAGTGATGCGGACGAAGCGATTCAGAGCATCAAAAATACGTTCGAAAAGGCAATTATGGAGGTGAGCCGATAATGTTCGATACCGTCATGTGGATTTCAGTTACCTTCATATCACTTGCGATGATAGGCCTGATTTACCGTGTTATCAAGGGGCCGACAGTGGCTGACCGGGTAGTTGCCTTGGACGCGATCGGCATCAGTCTGGTTTCTGTGGTTGCTTTAGTGTCAATCCTTCTCGATACGAGTGCATTTCTCGATATCATCCTGCTGATAGGGATACTGGCATTCATCGGAACAGTCGCCTTTTCAAAGTTTCTTGAGAAGGGAGTAATCATGGAATATGACAGAAATGGAGATCGTTAAGTTTTTTGCAGGCTTATTCATCCTGATCGGCGCATTCCTCAGCCTTGTGACGGCATTCGGGCTTATCAGGCTGCCGGATGTTTATACGAGGAACCACGCGGCATCAAAAAGTGCCACGATGGGGGTAATGCTTGTATTGCTTGGAACCTTCCTTTATTTTTGGCTAATTGAAGATCATTTTAATTCCCGATTATTGCTGGGAATTGGCTTCATCTTCCTTACATCCCCTGTTGCCGGGCATCTGATTTCAAGAGCAGCATATAACAGCGGGGTAAAACTGTCGGACCGTACTGTGCAGGACGACCTTGCAAAGGCACGGAAAGAGATCGCTGAAAATCAATCCAAATAACGATATGAAAGGCCATCAGGTACATCCCCCTGATGGCCTTTTTTTGTACATGGAAAATTCAAAGTTTATCCATACCAACCTCAGAAGCACCGGAGTATAGTTAAGATGAAAAGTCAGTCTGACAGAATGGAGGGAGAAAAATGGAGGATGAAAAAATTGCTATCGTCGGCGGCGGAATCAGCGGATTATGCACAGCCATTGCCCTGCAGAAAAATGGAATCCATGCAGAAGTTTATGAAAAAGCAAAAAAGGTCAACGAACCGGATACAGGAATTATTTTAAGCGGTAATGCAATAAGGGCCTTTTACATCATGGGTTTGGGATCCCAATTACGGAATAACGGACTTGAATCGGATGCCTGTCTGCTGAAATCCGACTTTGGGAACAACATTGCAAATTTTCATTACCAGCCTCCCACCCCGATACCAAATTACTTGTTCATCCAACGATCTGTCCTTCAAAAGATATTATTGGATGCACTCCTCCCAGGTTCTCTTCATTTAGAAAAGCATGTAACTGATTTTACAGATGATGAAGCTGTTACATTATTTTTTAAAGATGGTACCAGCGCAGAATCAGACTATCTGATTGCCTGTGACGGTGCTTCATCTTCCGTCCGCTCTAAGATGTTTCCAAACAACTCACTTACCTACACAGGTTTTTCCTGCTGGCGAGGCATCATCGAATACGCACCATTCAAAGTCACTGCCTATACTGAAACCTGGGGAGCCAGAGGAAGATTCGGCATCGCTCCTTTACGAGACCAGCAAATCTTTTGGTATGCCTTAAAAAAATCGCCAGAAGCCAGCAACCTTCGCGAATGGACTCCAATCGACTTATTGTTCAACTTTTTCTACTATCATGATCCAATCCAGGAAATACTGGAAAACACCCCAAACAACCAGATTATTTACGACGATTTGTATGAACTGAACCCCTTAACACCCCTGCAATCCGGAAATATTCTATTACTCGGCGATGCAGCTCACGCCTCAATGCCCAACATAGGCCAGGGAGCTTCACAGGCAATTGAAGATGCAGTATACCTGGCAAAATGGATCAGTAAAGAAGACTCGGTGTTAAATGCTTTTAAAAAATACACTCAGCACAGACAGGAACGGATTAAGCTGATTAAAGATGAAATGAAAATCTACGGGTTGGCCTCACAAATCGATTTCCCGATTCTCAGCTCCATTCGAAATAAACTGCTTCAAATGACACCAGCCTCCTTCCACAATGAGAAGCTGCGGCGAATCATTGAAATCGAGGAGGATATGGAAACAATGTGATTGACACTGTGCAGGTTTCAGGGGCGGACAATCTATTGGTATCAGGCAGGAGTAGGGAGCACTAGCCTGATACATGACCAGATTCCTGCTGAAAGCTGCGAAAAGCAGCCTTCGTTTTTGACAGATTATTGTCGTTTCTCTTCATACCTGTCAAAAATACGATGGTTTCTTGACAGCTTTTCGGCTTATACCTTCAGACTTGTCAAAATAATGATGGTTTCTTGACAGCTTTTCGGCTTCTACCTCCGGACCTGTCAAAATAACGTTGCTTTCTTGACAACTTTTCGGCTTCTACTCACAGACCTGTCAAAATAACGTTGCTTTCTTGACTGCTTTTCGGCTTCTATCTTCAGACCTGTCAAAATAATGACGCTTTCTTGACAGCTTTTCGGCTTCTACCCCTGGACCTGTCAAAATAACGACGCTTTATTGACAACTTTTCGGCTTCGACCCCTGGACCTGTCAAAATAACGACGCTTTCTTGACTGCTTTTCGGCTTCTACCCCTGGACCTGTCAAAATAACGTTGCTTTCTTGACAACTTTCCGGCTTCTACCCCTGCACCTGTCAAAATAACGTTGCTTTCTTGACTGCTTTTCGGCTTCTATCTTCAGACCTGTCAAAATAACGTTGCTTTCTTGACTGCTTTTCGGCTTCTATCTTCAGACCTGTCAAAATAACGTTGCTTTCTTGACTGCTTTTCGGCTTCTATCTTCAGACCTGTCAAAATAACGTTGCTTTCTTGACAGCTTTTCGGCTTCTATCTTCAGACCTGTCAAAATAACGATGCTTTCTTGACAACTTTTCCAGTTTTTCCTCCCTACCTGTCCGAACTTCGGGCTACTTCGGACAGCTTTTTCAGGTTTCCCCCATAACCTGTCCGAACTTCGGGCTACTTCGGACAGCTTTTTCAGTTTTCCTCCTTAACCTGTCCGAACTTCGAGCTACTTCGGACAACTTTTCCAGTTTTTCCCCATAACATGTCCGAACTTGGGGCTGCTTCGGACAGCTTTTTCAGTTTTTCCCCATAACCTGTCCGAACTTTGGGCTACTTCGGAAAGCTTCACCATTTTTCCCTCCAACCATGTCCGAACCATAAAAAAACACCAGCCAACTCGGCTGGTTTATTTTTTGCGTTTGATCACAGCGATGGTGCATCTGGATATGCAGACAAGATTGTCGTCTTCGTCTGTTATTTTTATATCCCAGACCATCGTCGTTTTTCCCTGATGGAGAACGGTGCCAAGGGCTGTGACTACTCCGTCTCTTTTTGCCCTGATGTGGTTGGCGTTGATTTCAAGACCGACCACGACTTCGTTCTCTTTGTCGACCAACTCGAAAGCGCCTACGCTGGCGACAGTTTCTGCAAGGGCAACAGATGCTCCGCCATGCAGCAGGCCAAATGGCTGCCTTGTTCTTTCATCGACCGGCATCGTGGCGACCACTTTTCCTTTTTGCAGTTCTGTTACTTCAATTCCAAGTGAGCCCAGCAATGTGTTGTTCAAATCCATATTCTTTAGCCTCCTTATATTTGGCAAACAATTCACAGGTGCTTGCGGGAAAAACTAATATTGTCCTTACCACTAAGGACCAACAAAATCATGGGGTGATTCATTTGAACCGAATTCGCGAAGGCATGATCCCGACAGTTTTAGGTACAGCTGTCACGGCTGCAGGTTATGCGATGAAACAAAATCGCAAGATCGACAAAATGGTTTCCAACACGGTATTCGGTTTCGGATTGGCTCATATTGTTCTGGGGGCCATTGATTTGGTTGAGCACAGGAACGATTTTTAGCAAAAATGGACAAGTTCCAGGTGAAGGCGGCTATTTATGCTGCCTTTCCTGATATATGGCTTGATCCATTTCAGTAGCTGTTTCCTTAACTTTTCTCCGCCGTACCATGATAGTAATAAAGACAATCACACCAGCAAGAACCACAAGCCACAGCTCATCGCTATACCTCATGATCAGATCCATTTTATCGCCAAATAGATAGCCTAACACAAAAGCAATCAATACCCATATAAAAGCACCGCTATATGCGAAGATGGCAAACGTTCTGAACGAAAGCCTGCTGATACCATAAAGAATTGGCACCAAATAACGGGCTCCAGGAACAAAACAGCTTAATGATAAGGAGAATACATGGTATTTCTGCATTAACTCCATAGCGGATTCAATTGAATTTGCAAACCGCTTTTTTCTTCTCATTATCTGTAATAATCTTCTTCCTATCACCCTTCCAAAAAAATAGCTGGAAGTGAAAGCTGCAGAGATCCCCAGATATGTAACACCAAAGGCAAGCATTGGGGTTAAAGCCCCCTGGGACGAAGCCATGCCGACAGTCATCAATATGACCTCGTTTGGTACTGGGAGGATGAACACCCCAAACCACAACCATAAAAACAACCCTAAATAGCCGTTTTCGTCAATTATATTGACGACCAGATCTAAATCCATGAGGTCCCCCCCTTTCATGCTACCTTGGTCCGATTCTATTTCAACCGGGAAGTTATTATGTATAACAATTCTCCTTTTACGTTGGTATACCCTTTTTTTCCAGTATATAAGTATTTTTGAGCTTTTCCCTCCTTCATACTTGAGAGTCAGCTTTCATACATTGAATCATATTATGAAATACCCGGCTGGAGGGAGGGTACCTATGCATTGTTTATTTTTTTATAAGAATCAGCATCCCGATACTCGTCCATTTCCTGAAGTGAGCGCAACCCTGTTCAAAACATCGGCGTTAAAATCAATTGCCCTGATGAAAGATGCAAATATCGTAATGAGCAAAATCACGTCTTCGTCCTCTTTTTCCAGGGATTTAATGTCTGCTGCGCAGCAATCAAATACAAAAGAAGTGGAGCGAATGATTAGAGCAACAGGAATCAAAAGAATGCCAAAAATCGATTATGACCCGGATGGAATCACCATGAATTTCACGGATTATGCAGGGGAAAAAGAATGCTGCCATATTATCACACAGCTTAGGTGGCACTAAATGGAAAAGGCCGCTGCATTGGAACAGCGGCTTTTATTATTAATAATAAGGGTATCCATAACCATAGCCATAGGGCGGGAATCCCCCATAACCGTAGCCATAGCCGCCGGGGTACAATAACGCGCTGCCTAAAAGGCCTCCCAGCACTCCGCCAACAAACGGGCCTCCAAATCCAAAACCAAATGGACGCCGGCCGCCATAAAATGGTCTTCTTCTATTCATCAAGCTGCCTCCCTCTTTTTCTATGCCTATAGTACTTCATATGCATACAGAGGGACAGTTGAATAGGCGTTTGTCCATTGTACTGAAAAAAATGCCTAGTCCCAGGTCATCCGCTGCTCTTTCCACGGGTCTCCATACATATGATAGCCATTTTCCTCCCAGAAACCAGGCCGGTTTTCAGAGGTGAATTCTATGCCCCTGATCCACTTTGCACTTTTCCAGAAGTAGAGGTGTGGAATGACCGCCCGCAATGGATAGCCATGCTCAGGAGTCAATTGTTCTCCATTATGGGAATGGGCAAGCAGGCTTGTATCCCTGAGGAAATCCTCAACAGGAAGGTTGGTCGTCCAATTTTCTTCAGCATGGAGGATGACATATTTAGCTGCTTCCTTCGGTTTGGCCATCCTCGCCAGCTCCAGCGTGGAAACTCCTTCCCAAACATTATCAAGCTTGGACCATCCAGTCACACAGTGTATGTCATTGCCGGAGGATATTTGCGGCAAATCCATCAATTCTTTATATGGTAAAATCACTTCTTTTTCGACTAGTCCAAAAATCTTCAGGGTCCAATCATCTAAACTTTTATAAAAAGGGACATTGCCATAATGCAGGACAGGGAACGAAGTCGTAACATTCTGGTTCGGCGGGACTCTGCCCGAAGGACCCTTTTTCCGTGTTTTCCCAAAGTACATGTTAATCACCTCTTTTTATTATCCTACCGAATTTTCATTTTAAAATAAACAAAGCCGTCCTCCCTGTAAAAAAGGAGGACGGCTCTTTTTTAAAATTATAAAATCATTGCGGCAATCCAGCCGAAAATGATCAAAGGAATATTGTAGTGCACGAAAGTCGGTACTACTGTATCCCAGATGTGATTGTGCTGAGCGTCCGCATTCAAACCCGCTGTCGGCCCAAGCGTACTGTCGGATGCAGGAGAACCGGCATCACCAAGTGCGGCAGCTGTTCCCACAATCGCAATCGTAGCCATCGGGCTGAAGCCCAATTGAAGACTTAGCGGCACGAAAATCGTTGCAATGATTGGAATCGTCGAGAACGAAGAACCGATTCCCATTGTGACGAGCAATCCGACAACAAGCATCAACAAAGCGCCCATGGCTTTATTATTGCCGATTGCATCGGCAGCCTGCGTAACAAGGGACTCCACATCCCCTGTTTCCTTCAGGACCTCAGCGAATCCGAATGCTGCCAGCATGACGAACCCGATAAACGCCATCATTTTCATACCTTCTGTTAAAAGATTGTCGGCTTCACGCCACTTAATCGCTCCGCTTGCATAAACGACGATGATTCCCGCAAGCGCGCCCATGATCATCGAATCGAAGAACAGCTGTGCTGCAAGGGCTGCGATAATCGCAACGAAAGAGAAAATGATGCCAGTTTTTGAGTACTCATTTCTTTCCATTTCGACCACTTGGTGATCTTGATAATTTCTAGGTTTGCGGTAGGATACGAAAATGGCAATCAGCAAACCGACTACCAGGCCTGCAGTAGGAAGCAGCATCGCTGTCGGGATGTCACCCTTATCGATGTTCATCCCGCCTTCAGCCATATTCGTGGCCAGGATATCGTGGAAGATCCCTCCGAATCCTACCGGCAGCAAGATATATGGCGCCGTCAGTCCGAATGTCAAAACAGATGCTATCAAACGTCTATCAATCTTCAGTTCATTGAAGACAATCAACAATGGCGGAATCAAGATCGGAATGAACGCAATGTGAATCGGAATCAGGTTTTGCGAGAAAATCGACATCATTAAAATTAAAATCACGATAATCGCTTTTGAATAAGTCTTTGCTTTTGACTCGCCTTTTTTGCCAATCATGCTGATCATCCAGTCAACGATCAGGTTTGGCAATCCTGTTTTGGAAATAGCCACTGCGAACCCGCCAAGCAATGCATAGCTCAGCGCAACCTCGGCACTTCCGCCAAGTCCTCCTGAAAAAACTTCAATTGTCTTTTCTATGCTCAAGCCGCCAGTCAACCCGCCGATCAGCGCTCCGGCAATCAATGCCAATACAACATTGACACGAAGCAGACTCAGGATCAGCATCGCCAGTACGGCAATAACAACTGCATTCATTATACGTGCTCCTCTCGGTGATCAAATACTTTAGTTTGGTAAATTGGTAGAGAATTAAAATGACAAGTATTAAATTATCATAGAATTGTTTTTTATGTCAATGGGTTTGCTTGATTTAGTGTTTTGATTGCCATTGAAATTTATGTTAAAAATGGGGGAAAGTACAGATGTGGTAGTTATGCCTCTGTCTGCTCACAAAAAAACCCCAAAGTCTCATGTGAACTTCAGGGTTCTCCATTCTATTTATTTTTCATCTTCTTCTGTCTCGAATCGTTCAACCAGCAATGCGAGTGTTCTGGCCATGACGCCAGTTGCGCCTGCTGGTCCCAGGTCATGCTCTTTGCTGGTGGTAGCTGTTCCAGCGATATCAAGGTGAACCCATGGAGTGCCTTCTGCAAACTCACCGACAAAGGCTCCGCCCATGATTGCATGTCCTTCGGCCCCTGGCGAATTGTTCAGGTCGGCGATCTTGCTGCCCCTCACGCGCTCAATATCGCGCTCGAACAATGGCAGGCGCCAGATTGGCTCTCCTGACTCATAGGAAGCCTCAAGCACTTGTTCAAAGAATTCCTCGTTATTCGTCAAAGCTCCTGATGTATGCAGTCCTAAAGCAGTAATCACGCCGCCTGTCAGAGTTGCAATATCAACCAGGTAATCTGCGCCGTGATGCTTAGCGTATGTCATGGCATCCGCAAGCACAAGGCGTCCTTCTGCATCGGTATTCAGCACTTCAATTGTTTTTCCGCTCATGGATGTGATGACGTCATCCGGCTTGAATGCAGTGCCGCTGATCATGTTGTCAGTAGACGGAATGACGGCAACGACATTGCGCTCGGGTTTCAGTTCACCGATGATCTCCATCGCGCCAAGCACGGCCGCTGCACCGCCCATATCTGACTTCATTCCGACGATGCCGGCCTTCGTTTTAATCGAGTAGCCGCCTGTGTCAAATGTGATGCCCTTGCCGACCAGCCCGATGACATTATTCCATTCTTCCTTGCCCTGATATTTCAGGACAATCATTTTCGGCGGCTCAGCTGAACCCTGATTGACGGCCAGCAACGCACCCATGCCGAGCTTTTCCATTTCTTCTTTTTCTAAAATTTCTGCTTCAAACTCATATTTTTCTGCGAGCTTCAGCGCATATTCCGCCATATCTGTCGCAGTCAACAGATTGCCCGGTGTATTGACGAGCGTTCGTGCTGAATTCGTGCCTTTGCCGAAAACATAGCCAACCTCTAGAGCTGCTTCCACATCGCCTTCTTCATCGGCATTGTAAACAGTAAGGCTCTCAATGCGCTTTTCTGGCTCGTTCGATTTTTGCTTGTAGCCTGCGAATTCATATGTAGCCATCGGGAAAGCTTCTCCAAGTGCGTGTGCTGCATCGTTCAGCTCGACGCTGTCGCTTGTAAAAGTATCCAAAAGCACTGCTGCTTCCGTCCATTTCTCCTTCTTTGCTGTCTTGAACAGACGGCCAAATGCGTCCCTCAAAGTCTCGAATTTATATTCTTTCTCATGTCCAAGCCCGACAAAATAAATCTTCTTCGCGCCAATTTTACCGAAAGTATGTATTTTGGAAACCTCTTTTTTCCTTGTTGAAATATCCCCGCTTTTGATCAGTTCAGTCAATTGTCCGTCAAAAAGCTTGTCTGCTTCCCCAACCACGCCTTCAAGTCCTGATGGCTTATTGAACAGGCCAATCACAAGACAGTCATGGCTGTTGGTCAAATTAAATTGATTGCTAACAGTAAACAAATCCTTCACCCCTCCAAATTTATACTTTCATTATATCGAAACAGCTGAAATATTTCGACTTCCGCAGTTTATTTTCACTTTAGCTCCTAGTCTTCCAGATATAAATATAAAACCGGCAGCTCTGGCAGTGCCCCGACTTCTTCATAGGGAACACGGTCAAGTCCGTCTGGGAATGTTTCTAGGCACTTTTCGATGAAGGGATATATTTTTTCCAGATCAAGTCCCCAGTGGATTGGACGGTAGGTTTGAAGGTAATCATGCGCTGCCTGCATCATGAGCCGCGCTCCCTTCACATTTCCGTAGCTGTAATGATAGATCGCAACACTCATTTGCAGCAGCCCTTTTAAAAAAAGATTGCCTTTATCCGTCATCCACATATCTTCAAGCAAGTCATGGCAGGTATAATAGTCCCCTTCGTTGAATTTAATAAAGAACTCATAGTACTCTTCAGGGTAGCCTGTCAAATCCCTCACCTCCATTCATCCTGAACGTTAGAACTATTTTATCAAACATCGGCCGCTGGCTGTAATGTTATCATTGAACTTAGGGTATTACTGAAAAAGGTACTTTTATATATAGAGGGGGAACAGCCATGGAATTATTAACGAATTTCCCATTGTGGGCCTCGCTGGCGGCGATTTTTTTCGCGCAGTTCGTGAAGGTCCCGATTCAATATATTGCGACGAGGAGGATTGACTGGTCGCTGCTGACGAGTACGGGCGGTATGCCGAGCTCACACTCCGCTGCTGTGACAGCATTGTCGACAGGGGTGGCTCTTCAAGCAGGACTCGATTCAGCTGTATTTGCTGTTTCGGCTGTCTTTGCGATTATCACGATGTTCGATGCCTCGGGTGTCCGCAGGCAGGCTGGAGAGCAGGCTATTGTCCTGAACCAGCTAGTGGCTGATTTTGGCCGCTTCGCCCAGGAAGCAAAGGGATGGCAAAAGAAACCCGAGCAGGAAAAGCAAAAAGAGCTGAAAGAGCTGCTGGGACACAAGCCCATCGAAGTTTTTTTCGGCGGATTGACTGGCATTGTGCTGACTTTGCTGCTGCATTATCTTTTATAAGGCAGGTGGATTTGTATGAAAGTAGTGTCATTATGTCCCAGCAATACCGAAATCATGGAATTTCTCGGGCTGTCTCATCTTCTCGTCGGAGTGGATGATTTCTCCGATTGGCCCGAAGCGGTAAAATCGCTGCCTAAGCTTGGCCCGGACCTTTCGATCGATCTTAATCTTGTTGAAGAATTGAAGCCAGACCTCGTGCTTGCATCTTTAAGCGTGCCTGGTATGGAAAAGAATATCGAAGGCCTGAAGGAACGCAATATTCCCCATATCATTCTGAATCCGCAATCGCTTCAGGATATAGAGAAAGATTTATTGGTCACGGCCGAAGCATTGAACATGCCAGAGCGCGGGCAGAATGCTGCAGAAAAGTTCAGAAACAGACTCGAGAACATCAGGCAAAAAGGGGAAGCAGTTAAATGGAAACCGAAGCTCTACTGGGAGTGGTGGCCAAAACCTGTATTCACTCCCGGCAGGATCAATTGGCTGACAGAAATATCAGAAGCTGCCGGTGCTGAAAATATTTTTAATGATGTTGAACTTGCCAGCGTACAGACTGACTGGGATGATGTAAAATCCCGGAATCCGGATTATCTGTGCATTGCCTGGGTCGGTGTCAGGAAACAAAAGGTGAAAAAAGAATTGATTACAAACAGGCCCGGCTGGAAAGAACTCGACGCTGTCAAGGAAGACCGTCTTTTCATTCTAGAGGAAGAACTGTATTGCCGGCCGTCCCCCAGACTTCTTGATGGTCTGGAAAAATTGCACCATCTCATCCACAAATAAAAAGGCACTTTCCGCCTGGGAAAGTGCCTAACCTTTTAAGATTTCTTTCCGCTAATATACTGCTGGCGGAAAACCTGCATGGATTCATTTTCGTTGAGTGCTTTCAGGTCATCTTCTGTAAGCTTGCCGTTACCCATTTCAATTATGTATGCGTCCAGCGTCTTCTTGCCCCATTGTTCGTATACATCCTTAACAGTATCATAATATAAATCCACTTTATTTCCCTTGATTGCCCCGCCTTTATCGGCGACAACCCCAAATCCATATCCAGGGATGAAAAGGATGGTCCCGATCGGGAATACATTTAAGTCAGCGGCTACGGTCGAGTAGAGGTCGCGTTTGACCTTCACACCTGAATAAGTAATTCCATAGCCTGGGTGGCCAGGATTTTTACCAGTGGATTCAATTCCTGCCGTATAGCCCGTTGCAATGATCTGCTTTGTCGGGTATTGCGACCAGTTCATTGATTCCTCAAGTGTCGGCGGTGCGCCGGCTACTTTTTCACTAGAAGAGATCTTCGTCGTGAAGTCCGAAACTTTTTTCAAAAACTTAAGGGCAAGCCCCATTGACTTTTTTTTATGATCAAAACTTGAATTTTCCTCTTGTTGTGCGCCAGCACTGTCAAAAACGTATGTAGAAACAGTGGAAGCTTCCACTCCTGAAATCGAGTGGAAAGTTGAAGTTATAGCAGCAAAAAATAAAACTGCCATAGCTGAGCGTTTTGCCCACATTTTTAAAATATTCATATAATTTTTCACTCCTCCCAAATCTATTAATTTCCCAACGAAACAAGAAATATTCCAAAAGGAGCAAAAAAGGGACCAAAAGACCTATTTACACTTCCATTAAAAGTAAAATTTTAATCATTGGATTAATATCTTGACTTTACTAAATTAGTAATAGTCTCTGACCAATCCCTATTTTTATGCATAAAAAAAACCCTCAAAAAATTGAAGGTCACATTCTTAAAACATTTGATATCCTTTTTTTCGTAAAAGTTTGATTACAACACCGGCAAGTATTGCACCTGCAAGCCCGCTGCTCAGAATCAGTATATCTGCGACAGCCAGCTGCGAAATCCGCTGTCCAAGATCACGGAAAGCTTCCCCGCTGTTGCGGAAGTAATCGATCAACCGATATTTATCAATAATGAATATCGCAATCAATGGATAAACGATCGCCATTACCCAGGACATCCTCAGCAGCATATTCAATAAAAATCCAATCCCGAAAAACAGGACAAAAAACAATAACATCGAAATGATCAGTGTGACAACCGTCATCATGTCTATATCCCCCCATTAAACATCATTTCTAGTTTACTGTTAGTCCGTTTTCGAGTCAATGAAATGGTGCAGTATCTCAAAATTCGAGGCAAAAAGAAAAACCCCGCAAATTGCGAAGGTCAAAGATGCTTTGCCTTAATTTTTTGATTTTCCTGAGCCGCTGCAGCAAGTGCATGTTTCTGATCCGCCAAGAAGTAGTTGGAAGTAGCCTTTACCTGAGCAATAAGGACATTCCTTTGAATCATGTGCCTGCATTTTCATAAATGAATCTCTCCTTTATATTATAGAATTTTCTGATAATATATCAGAGATTCCCCATTCTTGAAAAGGTCCGAATTTGACCGAAAACCCCCTTTGAAAACGGATACATCCTATTTTTCCTTTAAATATCTGTCACTTTCTTTAAATTTCAGAAAATTATAAAAATAATTGGTATGCGCTATAATGAAACTGCTTTCCCGGGTCCATTCCCTGTTTGCCGCTGATCACATTAGCTATGGGTTTACTCAAAAGGTAATGCAGCAGCATTGAGGTATCAGGGTCTGATTTTAAATGATCAGGTGACAAAAATCCTGCTTCATATAATTCCGTTTCTTGTGCCATTACTTCCTGGTCCGGCAATGGTTTTAATAAAAAAACGAGCATATTATCGCTGATCGACTCCCTGATTACGCCGGTTCGCACCCCTAGAAGACCGATGACAGTGCACTCTATTCCTGTTTCTTCCCTCACTTCCCTGAGAACAGCCTGGTCAGCGGTCTCCCCTTCCTCAACGAAGCCTGCCGGAAGGGACCAGCTTCCTTCCAGGCCGCCGTAGCGCTTTTTGACAACAAGCCAGCGGCCATCCTCATCCATGACAACTCCGGCAACTCCCAGCCAGACATTTTCCCGTTTCCCCATTTCATTCCCATCCAATAACTCATTTTACGATTATTGTACACGATCGAATCTCGCTTAGTCATACATTCCGACTGGGCGAGAAACTTATTATTCCTTCCAACCAGGTCAGCGCGGCTTACCATTTAAGCCATGGACAAAATAAAAACAGGCCCCGCAAAGAGCCTGTTTCAGTACATCTATTATAGAATGTTGAATTTGCCTTTTTTAAGAACCATTGAAGGTCCGCCAATCATATAAAGCGCACGGTTGTCGATCATCTTTTTCATGAAGGAAGCTTTCGTGCCGACCATTTTCTTGCCGAATGCAACGCCGATTGCGTCATCTTCACCAAGGGAACATACTGTTCCTTTGATATCTGGAGTGAAGGTTTCAAGCTCGGTTTTGCCACGGACAAGTGCTGCAAGGTTCCTTGCGCATACTTCACCCTGCTGCATCGCAATTTGTGCAGTCGGAGGGAATGGACGATTGATTTCTTCATTGATGATCAATGAGCAGTCACCGACGATGAATACATCATCTGAACCTGGCAGGCGAAGGTCCGGCTGGACTTTCACACGACCGCGCATTGCTTCAATGCCCGATCTTTCGATGACAGAGCTGCCGCGTACACCAGCTGCCCAGACCACTGTGCCAGCTTTGATTTCTTCGACTTCTTCCTCACCTTTTGCGACGATGATTCCTTCTGGAGTGGCTTCCTTGATTGCTGTTCCGATGCGGAATTCCACGCCTTTTTTCTCGAGCGTAGCAACCGCATAGTTGACAAGTTCAGGGTCGAAACCAGGCAGAACCATTGGCGCTGCTTCAACGCATACGATTTTTACTTTATGGTAATCCACATCATATTCACGGCAAAGTTCAGGAACCCGGTTTGTCAGTTCACCAAGGAACTCGATTCCTGTGAAGCCCGCACCGCCGACAACAATTGTCAGGCGCTCATCTTTCCTCTCGGCTTCAGTATTATATGTTGCGAATTGATATTCGATATGCTCACGGATTTGTCTTGCTGAGTTGACATTGACGATAGAGAAAGCATACTCTTTCAAGCCTTTAATACCAAAAGTTTCAGGTTCAGCACCCAGGGCGATGACCAGATAGTCATAGACGATGTCACCGTTCTCAAGGATTACACGCTTCTCATCCATCTTGATCTCTTCAACAGATCCCTGGACGAATTCAACCTTATGGCGATCGATTACATCACGAACATCATAGCGGACTCTGTCATGATGCAAAGTTCCTGCAGATGCTTCATGCAGCCATGTAGTTTCATAGTGGTAATCATTTTTATTGACAAGGACAATGTCAGCCTCGTTTACTCCAACAGCTTTTTGTAAACGGGTAGCTGTCATTAATCCCCCGTATCCTGCTCCTAAGATTACGATCTTTGGCTTTCTCAAAGTGATCACTTCCACCTTTTTAAAATATTTTTGGTCGACTGGCTTCTCTCTCTTTGCTGCCATCATTTCCCGGATAAGTTTGTGATATTATTCACTAAAATGTTCAAAAAAATGTCCTGAAAATGTCACAAAATCTTAACATTCTTACCTACAATCCATCTTATTCTTTTTACGCCGCATTTTCAAGCGATTCATTTAACTTGGAAATATTCAGAAAATAGGATAATTTCACTATTTACCCGTTTTGTAAAGAGAATTTTCTATGAAATATATTGTTCCACAAGCTTTCTTCTATTATGATTAGGAGTTTATTTTTTCAATTTATGGTATTATAACAATTGGAGCAATTTTACTACATAGTGAGGGGGATATGGAGTGAAAGAAGATCAAAAAGTTTATGACATCACGATTATCGGCGGGGGGCCTGCTGGTCTGTTCACTGCTTTCTACGGCGGAATGAGACAAGCATCTGTTAAGATCATTGAAAGTTTGCCACAGTTAGGCGGGCAATTATCTGCACTTTATCCAGAAAAGTACATATATGATGTTGCCGGCTTTCCAAAAGTCCGTGCCCAGGAGCTGATCAACAACCTGAAGGAGCAAATGGCGAAATTCGAGCCTGCGACTGCTCTTGAACAGTCTGTTGAAAAGCTGGAGAAGCTGGAAGACGGAAATATCAAGCTGACTACTGATAAAGAAGTTCATTATACAAAAACAGTCATCATCACTGCCGGAAACGGTGCGTTCCAGCCACGCAGACTTGAACTTGAAAGCGCTGCACAATACGAAGGCAAGAACCTGCACTATTTCATCGACGACTTGAACCAGTTCGCTGGACAAAAGGTCGCTGTACTGGGCGGCGGGGACTCTGCTGTTGACTGGGCATTGATGCTCGAACCAATTGCTGAGCAGGTAACCATCGTTCACAGACGCGATAAGTTCCGCGCCCACGAGCACAGTGTTGAAAACCTGCAAAATTCAAAGGTTGATATCAAAACACCTTACGTTCCAGCAGAACTGATCGGTGATGGAGAAAAGATCAGCCAGCTAGTACTAAAGGACGCAAACAGCGAAGAAACAGTCGCTGTGGACGTTGACGCGGTCATCTGCAACTTCGGTTTCGTTTCATCTCTGGGACCAATCAAGGAATGGGGCCTTGAAATCGAAAAGAACGCCATCGTCGTCAACTCCAAAATGGAGACGAATATCCCTGGCGTTTACGCTGCAGGCGATATTTGCACATACGAAGGAAAAGTCAAATTGATCGCAACCGGATTCGGTGAAGCACCTACAGCTGTCAACAACGCGAAATCCTATATGGATCCAAAAGCGAAGACACAGCCGCTTCATAGTTCATCGATGTTTAATTAAAAGACAAAAGCAAGGTCCGCGTATGGACCTTGCTTTTATTTAGCATTCTTCAGGTGTTCCTTCACGTGTCGCTGTCTTAAAACTGGAACCACAGCCGCATGATGCGATCGCGTTCGGGTTGTCGATTGTGAAGCCGCCGCCCATTAAAGACTGCTTATAGCTGATTGTTGTGCCATTCAGCACTGGAGCGCTTTCCTTATCGACAAGGATCTTGATGCCGTGCTGCTCGAGCTGGCTGTCACCCTCTTCGACTTCATGCGCGAAACCCATTCCGTAAGACAGGCCGCTGCAGCCGCCGCCTTTTACAGAAACACGCAGGAAAGCGTCTTCCGTTTCATTTTGCTTCATCATATCTTTAATCTGCAATGCAGCTTCTTCAGTAATAATTACGATATTTTCCATTTTATTAAAACCTCCTTGTTCCCTTTCTTATAGTATATACAGCATTTTTCCAATCCTCAACCAATCAGGCTGAAAAAGAATATTCTTCAATTTTTTCCTCCAACAGCCAAATAACTTGGTATAATAGACCTAAACAGATTCACAAAAATCATAGGATATTCGGCAGGTGACAAAGATGTCTCAACTAGTACCTCTTTTTGATAAAAAATACACATGTGCCATGTGCGAGCATTCTTTTACGACCAAGAAGGTTCGCTCCCGTTTTGTGAAAGTCCTCAGCTTTGATTCTGACTTTGCCCCTCAGTATGCCGACGGTTTTGAAAATCCCAATCTTTACTATACCAATGTCTGCCCTGACTGCGGCTATTCTTTTACCGATGAGTTCAGCACTTATTTTCCGCCAGGCGCCAAGCAGGTCATCCAGGATAAAATCTGCAATCAGTGGGCTCCTCATAACTACGGCGATGAGCGGACAATCCAGGAGGCAATGAATACTTTCAAGCTGGCAGCCTATAGTTCGACACTGAAGAAAGAGAAACATATTGTTGCGGCCGGTCTCTATATAAGGCTTGCCTGGCTGTATCGCTCCACTGAAAACCATGAACAGGAAAACCGTTTTTTAAAACTGGCCCTTAAGGAATATACCGAGTCGTATAGCACTGGTGATTATAAAGGCACCCAGGTCTCAGAACTGCGCCTCATGTACCTGATTGGCGAGCTCTCAAGAAGAATCGGTCAAACGCAGGACGCCGTCCGTTTTTTCTCGAAGGTAATAGAAAAACAGAGACAGTCTGTCGAACCGCAAATCATCCAGCTCGCCAAGGACCGCTGGCAGGAGATGCGGGAAAGACAAGCCGTTTCCGGAAACTAAACTTTCTATTTCATGGAAACAAGTGCAGAAACTGAATTTCTCTAAATCATGAAAAAAGCTGGCGAATGGAACGATTTCCATGCCAGCTTTTTTTCTATATTAAAACATAGGATTTTCATCCAGATATTTATAAACATTTTCAACCAGCTCTTCTGGGGTGTCACCGACTACCGGATCACCGTTTACAAGCGCAAACATGGACATGGCGCATTTTCCACAGTAACCAAGGCACCCATATTCAATGACGTCAAGATCAGGGTCCCGTTCAAGCTCTGCCCTTGCTGCCTGAGAACCGCTCGCAAGATTGCTGATACAAAATTCAATGATCGGCTTAATCATTTGTTTCACCTCTCTACTAATTTTTAATCGTACCCTTTTTCAGGTAAATCGTCAATTTCTCCGGCTTACAGCCTCTATAAAATTGTTGTTATTTTGTCACAATTTCGTTATACTTTTTATGGATTAAAACGAATCAGAAAAAATATTGTAGAATAATTTCGAATTATGTATCCGTTTACCGTTTGCAAGAACGAGCTTAAAAAACCTACATCATTGACTGTCTGTGATGAGTTAAAAAGGGGAAATTCACATGAGAAATCTCGTTATTCTTGGCGGCGGCTATGGCGGCATGCGTGTCCTCCATAAATTGCTGCCTAATGATCTGCCGGAAGATGTATCCATTACATTGATTGACCGCGTTCCTTACCATTGCTTGAAAACTGAATACTATGCGCTGGCTGCAGGCACGATTTCCGATCAGCATATTCGTGTGTCATTTCCTGAACACCCCCGCCTTCAGGTAAAATACGCGGAAGTTACGGCCATCAATCTGGAGGAAAATAAGGTTGAGCTGCAGGGTAATGAAGCTGTGGAATATGACGATTTGATCATTGGTCTCGGCTGCGAAGATAAGTACCACAATGTTCCTGGTGCCGACACGTTCACGTACAGCATCCAGTCAATCGAAAAATCACGCGCTACTTATCAGGCACTTAATAATCTGCCAGCAGGTTCAAGTGTTGCCATTGTTGGTGCAGGGTTGAGCGGTGTCGAGCTTGCGAGTGAATTGGCTGAAAGCCGCAAAGACTTGAAAATCAAGCTTTTCGATCGCGGAAACCATATTCTGTCCGCGTTCTCCGAGCGCCTGAGCACCTATGTGGAAAACTGGTTTGACAACCATAATGTCGAAATCATCAACAATGCAAATATTACAGAAGTACAGAAAAACGTCTTATACAATCATGATGAGCCGATTGTATGTGACGCGATTGTCTGGACTGCCGGAATTCAGGCAAACAGACTTGTCCGTGAAATGGATGTCGAAAAAGACAGCATGGGCCGGGCCGCGGTTACTGCGCAGCACAACCTGCCAGGACATGAAAATGTATATGTAGTCGGGGATTGTGCGAGCCTGCCGCATGCACCGAGCGCCCAGCTTGCAGAAGGCCAGGCTGAGCAAATCGTCCAGGTGCTGCAAAAGCGCTGGAAAGGCGAAGAACCACCTGAATCCTTCCCGCCGATCAAGCTGAAAGGCGTCATCGGTTCACTTGGCAAAAAGCACGGTTTCGGTCTGGTTGCAGAACGTCCGATCACCGGCCGCGTAGCACGATTGCTGAAGTCAGGTATTTTGTGGATGTATAAGTATCATAATGGATGATCATTTGTGAACCGGGCGCGGGTGCCCGGTTTTTTATTTTTTTGGTAACTGGTAAAAATCAGCGGGAATTTCCAGTTCGCTATATAATTGAATTTTTCGCTATATAATCTTTAAAGTCGCTATAAAAATGAAATTTTCGCTATATAATCGCAAAAGTCGCTATAAAAATAAAAAAGTCGCTATAAAATCTTAAAATCGCTATAAAAGGGTTTTCGCTTTTTCGGTATTTTAAAGAGATTCTTCTCAAAAAGAGAAAAAAGCACTCCATTTCGGAATGCTTTTAATAGAATTACGCTGAAATGTATCCGTATTTCTCTAATTCTGCGTAAATCGTCTTCAATTTCGGGTTTCCTTCGCCGACAATCTTGCCTTCGAGCAGGACGACAGGGTAAAACATGTCTTCTTCGATTACTTTTTCAGCAAATTCCCGCTTATCTTCATCTGCTGGAGGGTTGTAGATATCGACATAAGTAATTTTAAAAGGCTGGTCTGCATATTTGCGGCCGATTGCGGCTTCGAGCCATTCATATGTTTCTTTTGAGGATGGCAGGTTGACACAGCTAGGGCATAATACTTCTGCGCCATACACGACAATTTCTACTTCTTTGCGTTCCATTATCAATTACCCCCTGTTATTTTCTTTTATTTTACTATACGATGAAAAGGATTCATAAGGAAAAAACTGTTGTTCTCAGGTTTTTCATTCAATTGGATAGATTTTTCCGGCTGATGAGATTATAATAAGTATTATGAAAGGAGTCGATTTGCATGACTGAACAGCAAATGTTTGAGCAAGTACAGGAAGTATTAGATAAATTGCGTCCATTCCTTCTTCGCGATGGTGGAGACTGCGAACTAGTGGATGTTGAAGATGGCATCGTAAAACTTCGCCTGCTGGGTGCATGCGGAAGCTGCCCGAGCTCCACAATCACGCTTAAGGCGGGAATCGAACGCGCCCTTTTAGAGGAAGTACCTGGCGTTGTTGAGGTTGAACAGGTATTCTAATTAACCAATAATAAAGCGGTTTTGCCTTAAATGGCAAAACCGCTTTTTTTCATGCTGGAACTGCATCCGTTCCGGTCGATTTTTAAAGTTAAAATTTCCATTCCATCGACACACCGCTTCATTTTTTCCCCGACTTCATCCCCTTTACCGGGTTCCGCCAGACACAAAATCGATGGCCCGGCCCCGCTCAGTGCAACGCCGAAAGCTCCTGACTGAATGGCTTTTTCATGCACATCATCAAAAAATGGCACAAGTTCTTTCCTGTATGGCTGATGGAACAGATCGGCAGCCATCATCCTGCCTGCAAGCGTCCAATTATGAGTTAACAATGCAGCAAGCTGCTGATTGGCAACGGCACTTGCCCGGACACTGTGCTGGAATTCCATGTTTGCCGGCAACACGTCTCGTGAAATTTCGGTCAGCAATTCCTCCCGGGGGACAACCAGTATCGGATCGAATTGGATTTGGTCAAGTACTGTCAGATCTACTTCATCCCCTATTTGGCTGCCCACCACGACACCGCCAAAAAGGCTGGCCCCCGCATTGTCCGGGTGGCCTTCAAACCCTGCAGCGATTTTTAATTTTTCAAGCAGTGACAATTCTAAATTGCAAAATTCATTGGCCAGTTCCACTCCGGCAACAATCGCCGCAGCGCTGGACCCCAGCCCTCTTGCCAGCGGAATATCGCTTTTGACAGACATTCGGAGAGGCGGCATTTTCTGCTTGTACATTAAAGCGGTTTTAAGCGCGATCTGGCAAATATAATTCGTTTCATCACGCGGAAAGTCTGTTAAGGATGGTGAGAGGAACTCCACCTCCCAACGATTGCTTCGCTCTGCCTCGAGCTCCAGGTATAGGTCCAATGCGACTGCAAGGGAATCAAAGCCGGGGCCAAGGTTCGCTGAGCTTGCCGGGACTTTTACCGCAAAAACCTGTCTTGCTGTAATGCCTGCAGCATGTGGTTCCCCCAGTCCGTTCATTGTCTGACCACTCCCCTGATATGCTCGCTGACGATTCTTTCGTCATTCGGAAGCAGCACGGGTGAGATCGAGCTGATATCGATGGCAGTTGAAGGGTCCTTCAATCCATTTCCCGTCAGTACAGCAACAATCCGGGAGCCACGAGGAATTTCCCCTTGTTTCAGAAGCTTGTGGATTCCTGCCAGCGAGGCACATGAACCCGGCTCAGCAAATATCCCTTCTGTAGAGGCCAGTCGGCTGTATGCCTGTAAAATTTCTTCATCGGTGACGAAGTCAATTGTTCCTTCTGATTCATCCCTGGCAGCAACAGCAAGATTCCAGCTGGCAGGGTTGCCGATTCGTATGGCAGTGGCGATCGTTTCTGGCTGCTCAATCGGTTTTCCCTGCACGATTGCTGCTGCACCTTCTGCCTCGAAACCGAACATCCTCGGCAATCCTGTCCGCCTGCTGGAATTGTATTCTTTGAAACCTTTCCAGTAAGCACTGATATTCCCCGCATTACCCACCGGAATCGCCAGGACATCTGGTGCACCGCCCAGCTGGTCACAGATTTCGAAAGCAGCCGTTTTCTGTCCTTCGAGCCGATATGGATTCACCGAGTTTACGAGTGTGACTGGTTCATTTTCACTGATGGCCCTGACCATTTTCAACGCCTCGTCAAAATTGCCTTCAATCGAAACGATGCTGGCGCCATACATCACCGCCTGTGCCAGTTTGCCCATCGCGATTTTTCCTTCGGGAATGACGATGATACACCGCATTCCTGCTCTCGCCGCATATGCAGCTGCAGAAGCCGAGGTATTGCCTGTGGAAGCACAAATCACCGTATCACTGCCCTCCTCCTTGGCTTTCGCGACCGCCATCACCATGCCTCGGTCCTTGAATGAACCCGTCGGATTGGCCCCTTCAACTTTTACATGCAAATCAATGCCCCACTGCTCTGACAGCTGGTCTAGCCGGATCAGTGGCGTGTTTCCTTCATGCAGTGTCAGCAGCGGGGTCTGATCATTGACTGGCAGGTATTCACGATATTCACTCAACAGTCCCCGCCATCTCATCGATTGACACTCCCCTCGACTCTGTATGAGCTCTTGATTTCTTTCACGACCCTGAGGTCACGCAGCTCCATCAGGATATTTTGATAGTCTTTGAGAGAAGCACGATGTGTAACGACTACGATTTCGGCAAGTCCCTTTTCCTTCAAAGGCATCTGGAGGATCTTTTCAAAGCTGACATTATGGTCAGCGAAAAGCGAGGTGACCTCCGAAAAGACACCAACTTCATCATGGACATGCAGACGGAGGAAGTGCTTCGAACTTACTTCTCCATCATCCTTCAGCTGCTTCTCATATTGCGGGGTGACCATAGAACGGCCATTAACTCCTAGGCGCATATTCTTAACGACGCCAACAAGATCTGACACAACAGCAGTGGCGGTTGGCAGACTGCCGGCACCCGGGCCGTAGAACATGGTTTCCCCGACCGCTTCACCGTATACATATACCGCATTGTACTCATTATTGACAGACGAAAGCGGATGGGAAGACGGCAACAGGGCAGGCTCCACACATACCTCGACTTTGTTACCTTCACGGACAGCGATGCCAAGCAATTTCATCGTATAGCCAAGCTGTTTGGCATACTGCAGGTCTTCCTCTGTGACCGAAGTGATTCCTTTAAACTTCACATCATCTAGGTCAATCTTCATGGAAAATCCAAGTGTACCCAGTATCGCCATTTTTCTGGCTGCATCTAGCCCTTCCACGTCAGATGCCGGATTCGCCTCCGCATATCCCAGCTCCTGCGCTTCCTTCAGCACGCTGTCATATGGAAGTCCCTCCTGGCTCATCTTCGTTAAAATATAATTTGTTGTTCCGTTCACAATTCCCATCATCTTTGTGATCCTGTCAGACGCAAGCCCATCAACGAGACTTCGCAAAATCGGGATGCCTCCTGCCACGCTCGCTTCAAAAAACAGATCGCAGCCATTTTCACTCGCAGCCGTCAGCAGCTCTGAGCCATGGACAGCCATCAAATCTTTGTTTGCTGTCACCACGTTCTTTTTGTTCCTCAGTGCCTGCAGCATATGTTCACGGGTATTCTCGATCCCGCCCATGACTTCAATCACAACTTCGATTTCCGGATCTTCGATGATGTCCGCTGGGTCCATCGTCAGGAGAGAAGGGTCGACCTTTACCGACCTTTCCTTTTCTACATCCTGGACGAGGATTTTCTTTACCTTCACAGGGCAGCCAACCTGGTGCATCAACTTATCCTGGTGGTTCTCAATGATTCTCACTACCCCCGACCCAACTGTTCCTAATCCAAGAAGTCCTACCGAGATTGCCTGCATATTCTCTTCCCCTCTCCCTTTGTCTTTTCTAAAAATACATTTGTTTTTGTATAGTAGACATTATATAGACGACCAACCTCTTTTACAAGGGATATTTAAGAAGCCTTTCTCCATGAAAACGCTTAATCGCAAGGGGCTGTAAGTGTAAAAAAAATCCTCCCCTGCATGAAGGGAAGGATTGATGAGTTATTGAATCACTTCTTTATTAACAATAGTCTTCGGACTGTCTCCGGTGAGGACAGCTTTGACGTTCGTGCAGCAAAGCTTGATCATCTTTGTCCTCGTTTCTGTACTTGCCGATCCGATATGCGGGATTGCTGTCACATTTGAAAGTTCCAGCAACGGATGCTCTGTTGAAATGGGCTCTTTTTCAAAAACATCAAGTCCTGCAGCGGCAATCTCTCCGCTTTTCAGGGCTTCATACAATGCCTGCTCGTCCACAACCGGCCCGCGTCCAACATTGATGAAAATCGCGCTTTTTTTCATTTTCGCAAAAACATCTGCTGTAAAAAGATTTCTGGTTTCATCTGTAAGCGGTGCGAGTGATACCACATAATCAGCCTTTGATACAAGATCCTCGAATGAACTGTAGACCGCACCGAGTTCCTTTTCAGCTTCCGGTTTACGGGAACGGTTATGGTAAAGAATATCCATTCCAAAGCCATTCGCGCGTCGGGCAACAGCCTTACCAATTTTCCCCATACCGACGATTCCGATCGTCTTTCCATATACATCATGTCCTGCAAGCAGGTATGGGCTCCAGCCTTCCCACTTGCCAGCTTTGATATAATCTGCTGCTTCGACGATGCGCCTTGCCGCAGCCATCAACAAAGCAAAAGTAAGATCAGCGGTTGTCTCGGTCAGCACATCCGGGGTATTGCTCACAACGATTCCGCGCTCGGTGGCTGATTTGAGATTGATATTGTCAAAACCCACAGCCAGGTTGGCGACGACTTTCAGGTTTTCACCAGCTGACAGCAATTCCTCGTCAATTTTGTCAGACAGCATCGTGATCATCCCACTGGCTTTTTTTGCTTCAGCGAGCAAAACCTCTCTCGGGGCAGGGATATCTTCATGCTCCCACATCTTCACCTCAAATTGCTCGGTGAGCTCTACAATCGTTTCTTCAGGAAGTTTCCTGGTAATATAAATATACGGTTTCATCGTCTGGCTCCTTTTTGTAAGCGGTTAATATAATAGAATAATATTCATTCTATCACATTTACGCAAAAGCTTCGACTACCGTAATAACCACTCAACCGGAGGAAGCTTCGCCATTTTCACAGGTGCATCGCCAATCTGGTAAAAATGGCTTAAAAAACGTTCGTAATCACTGCTTTGGTCCAGATACTTCCGCAAACGGTCCTCAAGCTGGCGCTTTGTCTGTTCTGACTGGGTAATATAGTAATTTTCGATTGCTTCATAGTAGTGAAGCGGAAACAGCAGCCTGGAGTACAGAAGCCTCCATGAAAACGGCGACAGCATTGTCAGACTCTGGTACTCATTAAGGAAGTTTTTGATTTCCGGCTGGCTCGTCTGGATGTTGGCAAAATAACGCTCCCTTACCCACTCTGCCAGATCGCGGCTTCCATGGTCGAACACCCACTCAAATGGATTTTTCACAAAATACGGCCCTCTCCAGACTGTATTGGTGAAGCGCTCATGGCAGACAGTGCCGTGGTCAATCTTTGTCGGCTTATCATCGATCTCCGTATCTGCAAGATATTGGATGGCATTTTCCGACAATCCCATATAATACGGAAAAGACTCCATGAACATTCTCTCAAAATCGTTCTCAGGCTCAGTATAGAGTTTGCCGCTCCACACCTTTTCCATCTGGTCCAGCCGCTTTTCCCAGAGCTGTTTCCACTGTCCGACCCTGTTCATCCCTTCAACCTTGAAAGGGATTTGCCTGCCTCTTGCATGGAATCTGGCCAGCTTCCTGCCTGTTCGCAATTTCTCCGGCATCGGTGCGGCACGACTCTGCAGCACACAGTACTTTCTTCCCTCCCATTCGCAAATCTGGCGTCCTTCCTTGTCTGTAAGCAGCTGCGAAACGTTGCGGTCACCAGCTTTTTGCATATGGTCAGCGATTCTCGAAAGCTCGCTTATCTCTTGCTCTTTTGCCCCATTAGCGTCCATAATCAAATAAAGCCCTTCATTCTGTTTATATCCATGATATCTTCCAAGAGATACTTCTGAATCCGGAAAAATCCCATATACTTCTTTTAACATCTTTTGAAACATCAAACAGCACCTCTCTCCAAGCCATTCTTTTACAAATATATGTGCCGGACTGTAAAACAATGAAATGAATAACTGGCTTCATTCGGGAAATGATTTAAAGGAATGAATTCTTTCACTAAAACGGATTAAGCGGAATAATTTAGGTTAAATAGGATATGAAGATAGCTGCGATTAAAAACAGAAAGGTGATGCAGATGTTAGAAAAGAAACGCGCCATTCATATGACAGAGGAAACTGCCCGGAAATGGCTTCACGAACGCGGGGTTGAAATAGAGGATATTGCGAAACTTGTGTTCTTCTTGCAGGAGAAGTATCATCCGAACCTGCAGATGGACGATTGCATCCAGAATGTCGAGCGAGTATTGTCCAAACGTGAGGTCCAGAATGCCATCCTGACAGGAATCCAGCTTGATATCCTCGCAGAGCAGAAGAAGCTTGGCGAACCGCTTCAATCCATTATTGAAACAGATGAGAGCCTGTATGGCGTGGATGAGATTCTCGCTTTCTCAATCGTCAATATCTATGGTTCGATTGGATTCACCAACTACGGGTTCATTGATAAAGCAAAACCGGGTATCCTTGAACTCCTTAATGATAAAGAAAAGTCAGGTAAATGCCATACATTCCTGGATGATATTGTGGGAGCTGTTGCAGCGGCTGCTTCAAGCCGACTTGCACACCGAGCGGCGAATGTAGAGGAATAATGATAAAGGGACTTGCAGCCGGCGATGGCGCAAGTCCCTTCTGTTTTTATACTTCCCAGTCATCCAATGAATCGACTGTATAGGTTGGCATTTCATCGTAACCCTTCAGCAGTTCCTTCGTTGTGACCCCCGTGTGTACAAGCAGAGTATCCATTCCGGCCCTCATGCCTGCGAGAATGTCGGTATCATAATAGTCCCCGACCATCAACGTCTCTTCCTTCGCAGTTCCCAGGACCTTCAGTGCCTGTTCCATGATCACTGATTCCGGCTTGCCAATGAAGATTGGGTCTGTTTGCGTGGAAACAGCGATGACTGATGTCAGTGATCCATTTCCCGGAAGCAGGCCACGTTCTGTCGGAATTGCGATATCTCCATTAGTTGAAATGAAAGTGGCCCCGTTCCTGACCGCAAGGCAGCCAACTGCCAGCTTTTCATAGGTAATGCCGCGGTCAATTCCGGAAACGACGAAATCCGCTTCTTCCCCTGCAAACCGGAGCCCTTTTTCCTCGATAGCTGTCTGAATCCCCTCTTCGCCAATCACGTATACGGTCGCATCTTGCTTTTGCTCATAAATATAGTTGGCCGTTGCCTGACTTGTCGTAAAAACCTGCTCCTCAGTGGTTGGGATATCAAAGCTCCGCAGCTTTTTCGCCACCTGGGCCGGTGTACGCGAAGAATTATTTGTGACGAATAAATAAGGAATTCCAGCTGCAATCAGCCTTTTTATAAAATCCGAAGCCGCCTCGATCCGTTCTGAGCCCCTGTACATCGTTCCATCTAAATCAATCAGATAGCCTTTATATTTTTTCATGATGATCACTCCTATGCATAATGTTCCCTTGTTGTGCTAAAACGAATAATCCCATTTTATTAAAGTAGAGCAGGCAGTGCAAAGGACAAAGCTCACAGCAAAGAAAAAGAGACCGACTTATGAACTGCTCAGTTCATCTTATCGGTCTCTTCATCCAGCTTTACTTTTTAAAAGCGGAAACCGGGCCTAGTTCATTCGTTAGATATTCCCTGACCTTCACCGGAAACAGCTTGAGTTGCGGAAGTTCAGACTTGAAGGTTTGGATCAGGCTTCCATGGTCCACATCAGTGTATTGCTGGACTAGCATCTTCCTGAACAGGACGATTTTTTTCAAGCCTGCGCTCATGTCAGGCGTCACGACTTTTTCATCATCGAGGATATCGATGATGTCTTCATAGCTGCCCGGGTCACGCATGATGAAGCCATCAATCATCGAATTGCCCACATCAAGAACAGCCTCCACCATCGTATGCGCTGCACGCTCGAGGGCCGCTTTTTCCATAGGCGTTTCCCATGATCCATTGCTTTCAAAAAAATCAATCTGCCTGTCCAAAAACTCCAATGTTTGCTCAATTTGATCCCTGTCGACAAAATACATTCCTTATCACCTCTCGAAGATGCTAGACGGTTTTCAATAATCCAGGACGGGCGTAAAAATAACCTTGTGCCAGTTCAACCTTGTTCCGTGAGAGGACTGATGCTTCATGCTCATTTTCGATTCCTTCGGCTATGACAGTAGAGCCTGCTTCCTTTGCGACAAGCAGAAGCCCTTTCAGCATCGACTCCTTCACAGAGTTCTTGTCGATGTTCTGGATGACGGACCGGTCGATCTTGATGACATCCGGCATGATCTCACTGATGGTATTCAGGCTGGCATATCCCGCTCCTGTATCATCCACCGCAATCTTGATACCCATTCCTCTTAACACCTTTATATTATAGATAAAATTATCGATTCCCTCAATCGAGTCCCGTTCGGTGATTTCCAGGGTGATCTGATTCGGCTTGATGCCTTCATAGGATTTCATCATTGTTTTCAAATCACGGACGAATCGAAAATTGCCAAGCGTGATCGGCGTAAAATTAATGAAGATATCATCCTGGCAGCCAGTTGACGTAATTTGGTCAAGCGTTTTCCTCAGGACAATCATTTCAAGCTCATACAGCATATTCGTCTGCCTCGCGACTGAAAAAAGCTGCAGTGGACTTTCGAGGGCTGTCCCCTCAGGACCGCGGGTCAGCATCTCCCACGCACGGACCTCCTTAGTGGCGACGTCAATGATTGGCTGTGCCAAAAGTTTTATATTCTGCCGGGAGATGATTTTGTTCATTTCATAAACCATTTCATTGAATTCCGTCTGAATCCGCTTTTCAGCCATCGCAAACGCCTGCTGATGAGCCTTCAAGACCGCTTCATGTACGGACCCTACTGATTTATCAATAAAAATGAATCCCGTGTCAAAGATAGGCTGGACGGTCGGATACTCATGAAAAATCCTGCTTTCCGCTTCCCTGAGGATTTTCTTCATCTTCCCATCAATCTCCGAGATACAATGCCTGTTATGGTCAATCCTTATAAACAGGCTCAAGCTGTCACTATAGTAATCATGCAGGACAATCATGTCCTCTTTTTCAATTTCCAATTCAATCACAGCTTTGAAATGACGCTTCAAAGCCTTGTGGTACTTCCACGTCTCCCCACCAAGCTGAGCCGCCAGCTCGCGGTGATTTTTGATCGTATAGGCGATGACTGCCACTTCACAGCCACTGTTAAAAGCCTTCTTCACCCCTGTTACAACAGGATCCCTCAAGATGAACTGAGGCGGATAATAACAAAGCGATGAATGAGGCAACATTATTTTCCCCCAACCAAGCAGGTTGTCCAATATGCTAGTAACACGGCGGGCCATAGGTTTCAATCCTCTCAGACGATGACTAGAACTTTTTCTTAATTGTACCATATTTCGCTAAAATAGACCTTTTTTACTAGATAGTTATTTCAAAATATTTTTACTCTTTGTTATGGTAGGGAATGTAGGGAAAGGGCATCACGAATAAATTCTTGTTTATGACAGCTTTTCTGGCTTCTCCCTCAACCCTGTCTGAATTACGGGGTTTTTTTGACAGCTTTTCTTGCTTCTCACCTAAACCTGTCAGAATTACGGGGTTTTTTTGACAGCTTTTTTACTTCTCCCTCAAACCTGTCAGAATTACGGAGGTTTTTTGACAGCTTTTTTTGCTTCTCCCTCAAACCTGTCCGAATTACAGAGGTTTTTTGACAGCTTTTTTTGCTTCTCCCTCAAACCTGTCCGAATTACGGAGGTTTTTTGACAGCTTTTTTTGCTTCTCCCTCAAACCTGTCCGAATTACAGAGGTTTTTTGACAGCTTTTCATGCTTCTCACCTAAACCTGTCAGAATTACGGAGGTTTTTTGACAGCTTTTTTTGCTTCTCCCTCAAACCTGTCCGAATTACAGAGGTTTTTTGACAGCTTTTCATGCTTCTCACCTAAACCTGTCAGAATTACGGGGGTTTTTTGACAGCTTTTCATGCTTCTCACCTAAACCTGTCAGAATTACGGGGTTTTTTTGACAGCTTTTTTACTTCTCCCTCAAACCTGTCAGTATTACGGGGTTTTTTTGACAGCTTTTCTTGTTACTCCCTCAAACCTGTCCGAACTCGGCGCTACTTCTGACAGCTTTCCCTGTTCTCCTCCCAAACCTGTCCGAACTGTGACTGGTTTTTAAATCCTTTCCCTACTAATCCTGTCTGAAATAGGTCTTTTCGCATTTTCCCGCAAAGATAAATTCAGAAACAAAAGTTTTTCTGGTAAGATTGATGGTGGGTGAGAATGCTGCCAAAATGGAGGAGAGAGATTTTGGAATGCGAAGGACACTGTCCGCTACATCACAGCACACCATCTCTCGAACACAAGCCGCATCTTGTGATGGTTGAAAAAATACATACTTTTACAGCACATAGGAGGTTCACGATGACGGAACAATTTTTTTTATACGATGAAACAGAAGCGACAAAAACACGCTTTGTAAGCTTTGTGGGTGAAAACCAGCGTTTTGACCTTGCCATCCTGCAGACAGGAAGATATTATGGCAAGAGTATCGTATTGGATATCCAGGGGAGCCGATTCGCGATCCTTGGCCACGATGACCTTGATGAAGAAGGCTATCTCGAATATGCCTACAACTTATCCGAAGAAGATGCGGAAGAACTTCGCTCATTCCTGCGGCCAATCCTTTAATCTGGAATGAACTGTTTGTTTGATTTGTCTTTTCAAAGAAATACTAAAAAGACAACAAGCAAAAGAAGGTGAGTTCATGAGCAAGGAAGACAGCGAAAAGTACTCTGATTTTTCGAATGTTGAAAAGCAAAAGAACTATATAACGGCTGAAGACTTACCTGATGGACCATATGGTTCGCCATTCCGGATGGATGAACCGGTTGAGGGTAAAAGCACACCTTGGCGTGAGGGACAACGGACCTACAGTAACTTCAATTATGAATTCAAGTCCCTTCATCAGGGTACACCAAGAAAAGAAGCTGGTGCCCACCCAACCCATGATGATCCGAGCGAAAGTGAGCAGCCGCCATATAGCGACATGTAAAAAAAGGAATGCTCCAATCACAGTATTGGAGCATTCCTTCGTTTTCTATTCTATTTATCCTGACCTTGCTTCGCTACCTTCTTGGCGACAAAATAGGCACAGCCAAAATTGCAGTACTCATATAAGTATTCACTTACCGTACTGATTTTCGTATCGAATGTTGATTTCTGGTTCTGGTCATCGAAAAAGCCTCTTAAGCGAAGCTGCCCATATCCCCAGTCACCAACTATATAGTCATATTTCGTCAGAATCTCGCTGTATCTGGCTCGAAATGCTTCCTCATTAAAGCCATTCCGTTCTTCATCCACTATTTCATAGCATAGGTTATTGATGCAAATCATTGGTAGGTCCACCTCTTTTTCCATAACGATCTGTCTTGGTCAACAAGCTAACGTGCCTGCGCTTTTCTTAATTATAACTTATTCCCCATCAATTACTAAGCAAAAAAAATAATTTCGGAGCCATTCTAATCAATAGGGGGTGTTTTAATTGAAAAAAGCATTAATGGCTCTTGGTATTTGCGGAACAGTGGCTATGACTGGATGTGCTGCGGGTGACGATAATGCCGCACAGGAAGGCCGTGATGGCAGGACTGGTATTTACCAGCAAAGCGGAAACACACTGAATGTTAATGATCAGCGTCCTGACTTATATAACGAAGATGGACGTAAAGGATTGAAAAATAGAAGCGAGGACTTCGGATACGTCCGTCAGCAGAGAACTGGTGTAATGGGAGCTAAAAATCCAGAAAACGCATACGAAGCGATCGACCGCGAGCGTATCGCCGATATGATCAGCAGGTTCAGTTTGATGGCACCGAATGTCGATGATGTGTCAACACTTGTCACTGATGAGGAAGTACTAATTGTATACCAGACAGATTCTGCAAATCGCAACGAAACTGCAGACCAGGTGAAACGGATGGCAATGTCAGTCGTTCCGCGCTGGTTCCATGTATACGTTTCAGACGATACTAGCCTGCGAAAAGAAGTAGAGAACTTCGCCTCGCTTGATACCGATAGCCGCAATGTCGACGATTTGGTCGATGGCGTCATCAAGCAGATGCTTAAATCTCCTCAAGGCCGGCCTATGAGCACTGGCGAAAATGCCAATGGCGAGGCAAAAGGCGAATTGAATGAAGAAACTGACAAGGACGATATGTCAACACAGATGAAAAAGGGTCAATAATGAAGAGAGTTCAGCATGATTCATGCTGAACTCTTTTTTATGATTTTCAATTATGCCTGCTGTGCTTCCTGCTCTGCAAGCTGTTGTTTATGTTTCGCTGCTGAGTTGACCTGTTCATCGGCATGGTAGGATGAACGGACAAGAGGGCCTGCCTCGCAATGGCTGAAGCCTTTCGCCAGTGCAATTTCCCTTAGCTCGGCAAACTCATCCGGATGATAGTACTTCTGTACCTCAAGATGCTTTTTGGAAGGCTGCAAATATTGGCCAAGTGTAAGGATGTCCACATTGTTCGCACGCAAATCATCCATTGCTTCGATCAATTCTTCCTTCGTTTCGCCCAGGCCAACCATGATGCTTGACTTTGTCGGAATGTCCGGCTGCATTTCTTTTGCCCTGCGCAGGAATTCCAGTGAACGTTCATAGGTAGCACGAGCACGGATTCTAGGTGTCAGGCGCTTTACCGTTTCGACATTGTGGTTAAGAATATCCGGGCGAGCATCCATCAGTGTCTGCAGGTTTTCTGCAACTCCGCCCATATCAGAAGGCAGTACTTCAATAGAGGTAAACGGATTTTTCCGGCGGATTGCTCTTACAGTCTCAGCAAATACAGCTGCCCCTCCATCCTTCAGGTCATCGCGGGCTACCGCTGTTACGACGACGTGCTTAAGGTTCATTAGGGTAACGGAATCCGCTACTCTTTCTGGCTCCTGCCAGTCAAGTTCCGTAGGCAGTCCCGTTTTTACAGCACAAAAACGGCATGCACGCGTACATACATCGCCAAGGATCATGAAGGTCGCAGTCCGTCTAACTGCCCAGCATTCATGGATGTTCGGGCACTTTGCTTCTTCACACACAGTATGTAGGTTTTTCTCGCGCATCATCTTTTTTAAGCCCGTATAGTTTTCGTTCGTATTTAACTTTATTTTCAGCCAATCAGGCTTTCTCTGTACCTCTTTTTTGCTCATTATTTTCACTCCATTCCTGCTGCACTTCCTCAAGAACACCATGAAAAAATCAAGGCTGGCATACAGCTTCTGATGTCACTTTAACATAATGGAATACTATCGACAAGTACGATATCTTTGCGATTACCATTATTTGATATTTATGAAAAACCCCCATCATCGCAAACTAACAGAAGACAAGCGGAAGCATATTTTATATGCTCGAGCTGGAAAATAAAGGAGTCAAATCATGAAGGGAGGATTACGGTGAAATTCCTTAAAGCAGTTATCGTTCTTTTTTTCCTATGTCCTGTCCTTTCTGTGGATTTAGCATCTGCAGCTGAGCAGGACCAGGATATCTATAAAAAGAGAATGGATCTCTACACTCAAGTTGAAGCGGTTACCCAGATTCCCTGGTATTATATTGCTGCGGTGGATCAATATGAACGGAATGTCCGCCAGGCAAGAAAGGACTTGCCAAAAGCTGAAGGTACAGCCGGAATTTACTTCAAGCCGGAAGAGTGGGCTGGACTTCTGAATCCAAATCTGGAGGATGACAGTCCAGTTTCCATACAATTTTTCAATGGAATCGGGTTCGATGGAAATGGTGACGGCAAAGCAAGCCTGAAGGATGATGAAGATGTAATCCAGGCTTTCGCCCAATATCTCCTTAATTACGGTACAGACCATGAGAATATTAAAATTGGCCTCTGGAATTACTATAAACGCGATAAGACAGTCGGAATCATCATAGGAAAAGCGATGATCTACAAGCATTTTGGACGCTTGGACCTTGATACACATGTATTCCCTCTCCCGCTTCGGAGCAACCACAGCTATAACAACACTTGGGGAGATGCACGCGGTTGGGGCGGCAGACGTATCCATGAAGGGACGGATATTTTCGCCGGCTATGGAGTACCAGTCCGAGCCACAGGGTATGGCATTATTGAAATGAAAGGCTGGAACAAATATGGCGGATGGCGGGTCGGCATCCGTGATATCAATAATACCTACCATTACTTCGCCCACCTGAGCGGGTTTGCAAAGGACCTTAGAGTAGGGCAGATCGTTGAGCCTGGAACGGTCATAGGCGGTGTGGGAAGCTCCGGGTACGGGCCGCCGGGAACCAGCGGGAAATTCCCCCCGCACCTGCATTATGGCATGTACAAGGACAATGGCTATACTGAATGGTCCTTCGATCCATACCCTCATTTGAAGTTATGGTCCAGGCAGGAAAGAGCGAGGTTGAAGAAAAGATAGACATCAAAAAAGGCCAGCCTATCCTCAGGCTGACCTTTTGTCTTTTCTTATGAACGGGCTTTTCTAACAGCATGGATTACACTTGCTGCGAGTCCTCCCCAGATAATGACCATACCCACTACCATCATTGCAACTGCGCTAGCATCCATTACTTAGCAACCCCCTTGTCTTGTGGAACTTCATAAAGTGCAGTATCCCATTTCTTTGCTTTTGCAAAAATGAATCCAACAATAACAGCACCGATTGCGACAAACCATCCATAGTAGACATTGAACATGACTGGATAGCCGCCATAACTTGTTTTAATATCTGTCATGATGTTCATGACCATCATGATACCCAATACTACTGGAGTGATGTATTTCAGGGAAATCACCCACCAGCTTCCAAGACGGATATCAGAAATTGCATCAGCATGGTTTTGCAGGTTCTTCAGTTCCTTTGCAACCCATACAATGAAGACTACTTCAACAAGACCGGCAAGAGCGACACCATAGTTATTGATGAACGCATCTGCTGTGTCAAGGAAATTCAAGCCGCCCTGTGTTGCGAACAGGATGGAAACCAATGCAGATAGACCGCCGCCGATTGCTACTGCCTTAGTACGGGAAACATTGAATTTGTCCTGTACCCCGGCAATATATGTTTCAACAATTGAAATCAACGAAGACAGTCCTGCCAGTGTTAAGCTGACGAAGAACAGTACTCCGAACGCCGCACTGAACGCCGGCAATTCATTTATGATCTGCGGGAAGACCGCAAATGCAAGGATAACCCCTTTGCTTACCACTTCATCAATTGGAACGCCTTGCTGCATTGCCATGAAGCCCAATGCCGCGAATACGCCGATACCAGCCAGCAATTCAAAGGAAGAGTTGGCAAAAGCAGTAATGAAAGCGTTGTTTGTAATATCAGATTTCTTAGGAAGATAACTTGAGTACGTGATCATGATTGCAAATGCGATCGATAAACTGAAGAAAATCTGTCCATATGCCGCTACCCATACTTTACCGTTCAGGATCTGGCTCCAGTCAGGCTTGAAAAATGCGTTTACACCATCAATTGCTCCATCCAGAGTCAATGCGCGAACAACAATAATCATAAATAAAATAACAAGTGCAGGAATAAAGATCTTGTTCGCTACTTCAATACCTTTCTTGACGCCTTTGAACAAAATACCAAGAGAAATGACCCATACAATGACTAATGGCAGGAATACACCTGGTACGATACCGCCTACCTGGCCAGCGTCCACTACCTTTAAATAATCCCCAACAAGGAAGCTAAGCGGATCGTCTCCCCACTGCTTGCTGAGCGAGAAATAAGCGTAGGACATTGCCCATGCGATAATGACTGCGTAATACGTCGAAATGACAAAAGAAATAGCAAGCTGCCACCAGCCAAGCCATTCTGCGCCTTTTCGCATCTTGAAATAACTTAATGGTGCAGATCCGCGGTACTTATGACCGATGGTGAATTCCAAAATCAAAATTGGGATACCTGCTGTTAATAAAGCAAATAAGTATGGGAAGAAGAATGCTCCCCCGCCATTCTCATAAGCTACACCCGGGAAGCGCCAAATATTTCCCAACCCGACTGCCGAACCTACCGCAGCAAGAATGAATCCTGCCCTCGTGCCCCACTGTGGACGATTTTCCATTTATAAATCCCCCTTGCCTTCTAATCACCTGGAAAATATTGATGAATTAGAAAGTTTTATATTTTCAGATTATTTGGTCTAGAAATAGTATAGCTAGTTTTTAATGGCTTGTCAAAATATTATTTGCGTCATAATAAATTTTTTTCGATAAAATTTTCCCAACTATACTAAAACTCCTATTAATTAGGATTCTATTCCCGCTATTTTAAAAATATGAAAAAAAGCTGTCTGATACCAGACAGCTTTTTCATTATTCTGCTAGATTTTCTTTCAGTACTTCTTCCTGGTTTGTTTTGCTTCCGAAGATGAACGCAAAAGCAACCAGCAGGATGGCCACTACTGCAAGTGCTGCGAGCGTGCTGCCTGTAAAACCGAGGACCAGGAATCCGACAGCAGAAATTGCTGCTGAAATCAGCGCGTATGGCAGCTGTGTCATGACATGGTCCATATGATGTGAACCAGCACCTGTTGATGATAGGATCGTTGTATCGGAAATTGGCGAGCAGTGGTCTCCAAAAACTGCACCAGCCAGGACAGCTGCTAAAGCAGGCAAAAGAATTGTAATATCAGCAGCCGCTGCGATATCTCCTGCAATCGGAAGCAGTATTCCGAATGATCCCCATGATGTTCCTGTTGAGAACGCCATGATTCCGGCTACGAGGAACAACAGGAATGGCAGGAAGGCAATATTGATGTTTGAGCTTTCAACGATGCCTGCCAGATATTTACCTGTTTCAAGCCGGCCAATCAGGTCAACGATGACCCAGGCAAAAACGAGAATATAGATAGCCGGAAGCATTGATTTAATGCCCTCAGCTAGTCCTTTTCCAAAGACATTGGCATTGACGCCTTTTAATACAGCCGCCTGTCTGACAAAAAGAATCAACGCTACAGCAAGTCCCAACAATCCGCCAGTTACAAGAGATTTGGTGACATCTGTATTTTCAAAAATACCGAAAATGGTTACTTTTCCTTCAACAGCACTTGCGCCTGTCCAGAGCATCATGCCTACTGTTCCTACGACAAGGGCTACAATCGGCCATACAAGGTCTCCAACAGTACCTTTCGTACTCGTTGGCAGATCATCCTTCAGTTCCCCTGGTACCGGCTTGTCCTGAGGAACAACAATTCCTTCCGTAATCGCAAGTTCCTCATGCTTTTTCATTGGGCCGATTTCAACATTCCTAAGAGCAACAATGAACACCATTGCCAATGCTGCAAGAGCATAGAAGTTCATCGGCACGATCTGCATGAACCCTGAGAACGCACTGTATTCATTCACGCCGTGTGCAGCAAGGATTGTACCAATCAATGCAATGATATAAGCACCCCAGCTGGAAATCGGAGAGATGACACACATTGGTGCTGAAGTTGAATCGATTATATAGGCCAGTTTTGCGCGCGAAACCTTCTGGCGGTCCGTGATTGGACGAGTGATCTGCCCTACAGCCAGTGCATTGAAATAATCATCAATAAAAATAATAATGCCAAGGAAAGCACCGACTAATTGAGCTCCAGCTCTTGTTTTGACACGCTTCATTGCCCATTCGCCGAACGCTCGGCTTCCTCCTGAAATAGAAATGAAGGCTGTAATTGTACCCAAAAGCAGCAAAAATAAAATGATGTATAAGCTATACGTGTTCAGTTCGCCATCAGCGATGACTATCCCCTTGGCTGCATCCCACATAATAGCGAATGTTTCAATGATATTAAAGTCAGCAAGCAAAAACGCTGCTGCGACGATGCCTGTCCCCAAAGACAATAGCACCCGCCTTGTGATCACTACCATCAAAATAGCCAATAATGGCGGCAGCAATGAAAAAATTGTGTTCTCCATTCTTTCTCCTCCTTGTTTTTGACAGGGGGGAAACTGTTCCATGAAAAGAGTTGTAGCCACTTTCTAAAAAATATAAAAAAGGGCAACGATAGAGAACATTCTATCGCTGCCCTTAATAAGCAACTAGTTTCTCCATCACGATCTGTAGCTCCCCATTATGGATATACCTCCATAATGACAGTGATACTCCTGTTCAAAGTATCCCCAGCAATAAAAAATGCGACTCATTTTTTATTACTTCGGCAAAATTCCCTTTCTGCTGTGATCAACGTTGTCATCCTCACACAGCTTACTCTTGAATCCTGCGCCTCTACCCCATCGGAATGATGTGGTTTATTATTCAATTGATTTTATAATATAACAATATCACTAACTTGACAACTGTTATTATTCGCCAGGAAGCTGGATGGCTGGGGATGTATCTCCTCCGCCATTGTAGAACTGTGGTACTTTTCCAGGATAATAGAAGCTGCCAATCGGAATATTTTCCTGAACGGTTGCGATTTCTGTCGCAAAAGGAATAATGATTTGCACATTCACTTTTACCCTGACCGATACATTTATAAGGGTATTATTGATCCCATGCTCTTCAGTATCCCAGACGACATCCGCCGTCACATCGCCGATTGCATTGAACTTCACCGGAACCCTTGGCCCCATATTACCGAGCAGCGCATTGTTGGTCGCCTGACCCAAAGGAACATAATAAATGATTCCTTCTTCCCTGTCTTTTTCATCGGTTACGAGCTCGACATCGGATAACATTTCTAGAGAGGTAAGATTCCCTCTTTCTGCTTCTTTCAGGTTCATTTGTACAATATTGGTTGTTTCCGCTTTTACCCGGTTGATGATTTCTGTGTTGAATTTCACCACAGTGGTTGTACCTCCATCCACCGGTACAAATTCAATTACTTTATCAATATCCATCCCGCTGGCTATTTTTTTGTTGATTGCCTTGTTGATAACCAGAGTCGCAATTTTTCTTGTCTGGGATTCAGCATATTTCATCAAAGTCGGTTCAAGTCCTTTATCGATGATCCAAAGTCCTGCGGCAGTGGAAAAGGAAAAAAATACGAATGTCAGCAGGAATACATACCTGAAAGGCAAGGGCCCTTTCCGAGGCAGCCGCCGGCCGAATTTTGCCAAAACAAATCCCCCCTCTAAAGCTATATGTATGCTTCAAAGGGGGGAACTAGCCTAAAAACTATAATTACTTTGTCTCATAGTAAAAGGAATTTCACTTAGCGGAACGAAATTAATAATTCGTTGCATACTCGTATTGTATGATCGTATCACAGCTGACAATCATCTGTGATAGATTGGATTTTAGATCCAGGTTGTATGGTTCCACTCTTTGGCCGCTTTCCTCCAGAATACGGACAACAGGCCGCTCGCTCAAACCAGGATTTTGTTGTGCTACGACTCCCTTCCGGCCATCACTCAGGGTGACAGTCAGGCCGATTGGATAGATGGCCACAGCTCTGCGGAACGCGTCTACGATCTTTGGGTCAAACAGGCTGCCTGCACCGGAATAAAGGATTTCCAGGCCTTCATGCGGCAGCATTGCCGGCCGGTATACCCGATTGGATGTGACAGCATCAAATACATCCGCCACTCCGAGGATTTTTCCGAATAAGTGGATTTCAGCCTCCTTTAAACCTCGCGGATACCCCGCTCCATTCAACCGTTCATGATGCTGATACGCACAATGGGCAACAATCAGCGGGACAGTCGGAATATTCCTGAGCATCTGGAAGCCGTCCTCAGCATGGGCCTTGATGATTTGGAATTCTTCCGCAGTCAGTTTGCCTGGCTTTGATAAAATTTCTTCGGGGACCTTCATTTTCCCTACATCATGCAAAATCGCCCCGAGCCCCAGCTGTTCAAGTTCCTTCGGAGAGAGCTTCATTTCTATTCCAATCGCAAGCGAGTAAAGTGTGACGTTCAAGCTATGCGAAAAAATATAATGGTCATGCAGGAATACATCCGAAAGCAGGTTCAATAGATCTTTGCTGCTCTTTAATTCATCAAGTAAAGCAACAATCAGCTTCTTGAATTTCCTCGCCGATTTTTCCAGCACGAAGGTTTGTGAGATCTTGGAATCCAGCTGAACTTGTTTAAAAGTTTCCCCGATTGTCATGATCGCATTGATCCGCATTTCATCTGGTATCGCGTTTTTCACGATGATATCATCGGTATCAGGGTCTTTAATATAGATATAATCAATCCTAAACTCTTCAAGCCTTTTCAGAATGTTTCGCTCGAGCCGTACACCCACATTTAGCAGGATTTGGCCCTGATCATTATAAATGGCTTTCCCGAGTAAAGTCCCTTCCTCTACCGATGTGGTGGCTACGAGTCTCATGTTCATTCCCACTTTATCTGTTAATTGGCGGCTATGTCTGCCTTATCATGAATAAAGAAAATTTTACATAAAACGACAATATTTTCTTATATTCTATCACAATTACAAATCATTGGGTCATTCGTTTTCCTTTTTGAGTTGGGAAAAAACGAGCCCATTTTTTTCATTCAATCATTATATCGGATTGAAAACTCACTTTTTATACTGCTTCTGCAAAAATTCACTTGGAGTACACAAAAAAGACAGCTCTTCAGGCTGTCTTTTTAAGTGGTTGTTTCCATATGTGAAATGTCTGCTTAATTCATTAGCAGCAATGCTTCCCTGCCGACCATCCCTTTTGTGGCGCCAAGGTTCTCCGCCTCGAATGTGACGGACTCAAGCGGGGCTTCGAGCAATTCTTCAATCGTTTTCACGCCAACCGCCCTGCCTGCAATGACTTTCCTGCTCTTGAGCTTTTCATTGAGAAGCGCGACATCAAGGGCGCCGCACATTATATATCCTTTGTCGCCGGTAACGACAAGAAGGTTTGTCTTTGGCAATTTTACAGATATGCATAAAAATGTTTTGCCTTCTATTTCAATGGGTGACATATCGATCATGACCACAACTCCTCCCTTCAATCCCAATAACACTCTATGAAGATGACGGGGAAAGCGTGATATTTTGATCAAATATTAATGGTCATATTTGTAAGCTTCCACTCAAGCAGATTGCGGAGGAACTCCGGCAGCCAGTATCGTTTTTCCTCAGCACGCTGGATTTCCGGAAAAAACCGGCCGAACGTGAACATATCGGGAATGGCGAGCAAGTACTGCTTTTTCGCATCAATGAGCTCGCCGTTGATGAACACTTGCTGGACATTGCCCTTTTGGCGAAACTCAATCCCGTCGTACTCCATGACACCCATCACGGTGCCGCGGAAGCCAAGTCCTTTTATCTGCAGATGGGGCCATGATTCATCCCTTGTCTGAAGGAGTACTTCTTTCAGTTCCGCACCTGACATGTTGATCGTACATGGATTGATCGGGTGCGGACAGATTTCGAGGAGGTCGAATCTCGTTACATCCCCCTGCTTGAGGCCCTTAAGAATCATGCCAGCATTCATAAAGGCGCAGTCTGCATCACACCACTCTCTTAAAGCCTGAACGAGCAGCCTTGCCAGTTCGGTATGCTGCATGGGGTCGGCTGTTAACTTAGCAGGCAGATTCGCCACCGGCTCACCCATAAGTTCTCTTCCTTCCATGTAATAGGCTGCAGCCATCTCCTTTTCGTCTTCCGCCTGGCCGGCTTCATTCATATCGTACAGAAGAGCCGTTTTCTGCAAAATCCGCTTTGAATCCACATCCAGCTTCACAGTCACATGGCCGGTGTAATATCCAAATTTGCCAGCACCCGCGAGCAAACTCGAGCCAACCTCTTTCCCTTCATGTAAAATATGATGTGTGTGCCCGCCAAGAATGACGTCAATTTCCGGGAACTGTTCTGCAATCCTTTCATCATCATGAATCCCGAGATGGGATAACAGAATGATGACATCACTTTGTATTTTTAACTCATCGACACAGTTCTCAATTTCCTCCATTGGGTCGGTCACCTTCCATCCGAGCTGCTCATAGAAGCGCCCGAAATTGACCGTGACACCAATTACTCCGATCCTTGTGCCTTTTTTGCTTATGTACACATGATAAGGCTTTGCCCAAACCGGACGGCTTCCATCCTGATTGTATAGATTCGCCACAAGCATCTCGAATTCTTTTTCCAGATACATCGAATCCAGATCCTCGAAAGGAAGTGTAATGCCTTCATTGTTCCCAATGGTTCCGGCATCATAACCGGCTTCATTCAGCAGTCGGCAATTCGCCTTCCCCCTTGTCGCATCTGATAATGGGTGCCAGCGGTCCATATGATCCCCAATATCAAAAACGAAAACCTCATCGCCTTCTTCCTCATGCCAGCGCCGCCGCTCAGTTACAAGCTTATGGATACTCGTCCAGTGCTCCAAATGGCTATGCAAATCATTCGTATGGTATATATGAATCATTTCTTCCATTGAACCATCATTCCTCTTTTAAAATGAAGTGTCCCCTCGCTGCTTCCAGTAGGGGAATCCAGTATCAAAACAAATCAAGCTGTCTCGGGTTCAGCCCTTCATATTCGATATCCAATAAATCCATCATCTGTTTCGCGTTATCAGCCGCATCCCCGCCGGAATTGTTATTGAACAGGGCGAATACCTGGGAAGTCCCTTCATCAAGCTTTCGAAGGTTCTCTGCCCACTCTGTCAATTCTGCCTGATTATAGCGATATAAATAACGTACTTCGCGCCAATCCTGGCCTCTTCCCTTTTTGTTCCATCCATGGACATTGCGGCCATGGAAGCGGACAAGGACCTTCTCCTTGGATGTGGATCGAAGCACGGTTGGAATCGAGCCTTCCCCTGCCTGCGGCTCATCACAAATGCTGTGGATCCAATTTTCCTTTTGCATGAACTCAAGCGTCTTATCGCGCATCTCACCTGCAAACCATGACTGGTTCCGGAACTCGAGCGCACAGTCAATATCCCCCATCTGCTCGCGGCACCAGCGCAAATAATCGACATTCTCTTTGCGCAGGTCAAACCATGGCGGGAACTGGAACAGCGTCATCGCATGCTTATTGGCCTCAAGATAGGGCCTCAGCGACTCTTTGTAGGCTGTGAACATCTCATTTTTATCTGTAAAAGGAATTTCACCGCGCTGATGGCCGGTCATTCCCTGATACGCTTTTACAATGAATTGAAACTTGTCTGGTGTATCCTCTGCCCATTTCGCCGCGTTCTTCACAGGCTGCACAGCGTAAAACGAGGCATCGACCTCAACTGCAGGAAAGTGGCTGGAATACTCCTTCAGTTTATCACGAGGCGAAACCTTGCCTTCATATAAACTGTCATGGTCTCCCCAACCCGTTAAGCCAACAATAATCATCTGTGCACCTCCATTTTCCCTTCATAATAGCACAATTAAGCGCTGAACTAGAACTAAGACATGTTCTCCCCTTTTTTCCCGCTTATAGAGGTGAAAAAACATTGATGGAGTCAGCGTCTCCTCGCGCTTTAGTCGTTCTTTGCTGAAAATCAACCCGGAATCCGGTATATATTCTCTATGGTTTTATCAATATTCTCTACGATTTTTATAATAATCTCTACGATTTCATCGTTAATCTCTACGAAATGTTTACGATTCTCTACAAATTCCATAAAACAGTAAAAAATCCACCTGCCTGAGCAGGTGGATTCCCGTAATCATCTATTAACCAATTGAACCTTCCATCTCGAACTTGATCAGGCGGTTCATTTCGACTGCGTATTCCATTGGCAGTTCTTTTGTGAACGGCTCGATGAAGCCCATGACGATCATTTCTGTTGCTTCTTCTTCGGAGACTCCGCGGCTCATCAGGTAGAACAGTTGCTCTTCTGATACCTTGGAAACCTTCGCTTCGTGCTCAAGAGAAATGTTGTCGTTCAGGATTTCATTGTATGGAATCGTGTCTGAAGTAGACTTGTTATCCATGATCAGCGTATCGCACTCAATGTTTGAGCGGGCGCCGTCGGCTTTGCGTCCGAAGTGGACGATACCGCGGTATGTTACTTTTCCGCCTTGCTTTGAGATTGATTTTGATACGATGGTTGATGATGTGTTCGGTGCAAGGTGGATCATTTTCGCACCTGCATCCTGGTGCTGGCCTTTACCAGCAATAGCGATTGATAATGTCATACCGCGAGCGCCTTCACCCTTAAGGATGACTGCTGGGTATTTCATAGTCAGCTTGGAACCGATGTTGCCATCGATCCATTCCATTGTCGCATTCGCTTCACAAACCGCACGCTTTGTAACAAGGTTGAAGACGTTGTTTGCCCAGTTCTGGATTGTTGTATAACGGCAATATGCGTCCTTTTTGATGATGATTTCAACGACCGCACTATGAAGGGAGTTCGTTGTGTAAACAGGAGCTGTACATCCTTCAACATAGTGTACGTGCGCGCCTTCATCAACGATGATCAGTGTACGCTCGAACTGTCCCATGTTTTCGGAGTTGATGCGGAAGTACGCCTGAAGCGGAGTATCCACTTTGATTCCTTTTGGAACATAGATGAAAGATCCGCCAGACCAGACCGCAGAGTTCAAAGCTGAAAACTTGTTGTCTGTCGGTGGGATGACTTTTCCGAAATGCTCACGGAAAATGTCTTCGTTTTCTTTCAGAGCAGAATCCGTGTCTTTGAAAACGATTCCCAGCTCTTCAAGCTCTTCCTTCATGTTGTGGTATACAACCTCTGATTCATATTGTGCAGAAACACCAGCAAGGTATTTTTGCTCAGCTTCAGGGATTCCAAGCTTGTCAAAAGTAGCCTTGATTTCATCAGGTACTTCATCCCATGACTTTTCAGATTTCTCAGATGGTTTTACATAGTACGTGATTTCATCAAAGTTCAATGAAGCCATGTCTCCGCCCCATTGAGGCATTGGCATATTGTAGAAGTGCTCCAATGATTTTAAACGGAAGTCCAGCATCCACTGGGGCTCTTCCTTCATTTTCGAAATTTCTTCAACGATTTCACGCGTCAGACCGCGCTTAGACCGGAAGATGGAAACGTCTTTATCGGAAAATCCATATTTATAATCACCGATCTCTGGCATTTTTTTAGCCATCGTCGAATTCCTCCATTCTTAAAGCGGGAACCAATAATTCCTGCTTTGTAGTTGTCCGCTGCAGGCCAATCCCCTGCAGCACGTTCGGAAAAATCATCTTGCGATGATTTTTATTGGCTGTCTTCCTCTTCCTTCAGGCCTTTCTCCATTGCCTTCCATGCAAGAGTAGCACATTTGATCCTTGCCGGGAATTTCGCCACACCTTGCAGTGCTTCGATATCCCCGAGGTCAAGATCATCCTCTTCATATTCTTTTCCCTGCATGATGTCAGAAAAAACCGATGAAAGCTTTAAAGCTTCCTCGATGTTTCTTCCTTTTACCGCCTGCGTCATCATCGAAGCAGAGGACATGGAAATCGAGCAGCCTTCCCCTTCAAATTTCGCGTCCGCAACTTTGCCGTCTTCGACTTTCATCGTCAGCTGGATGCGGTCGCCGCATGTCGGGTTGTTCATGTTGACTGTCAGGCTGCCTTCTGCCAAAACACCTTTATTGCGAGGGTTCTTATAGTGATCCATAATAACTTGCCGATAAAGGTTATCTAAATTATTAAAAGACATCGCTGAAATACTCCTTTGTTTTGACAAGTCCGGCTACGAGCTTGTCAATATCTTCTTCTGTGTTGTACAGGTAGAAGCTTGCACGTGCTGTCGCGGATGCCTTCAGCCATTTCATCAAAGGCTGTGCACAATGATGGCCCGCGCGGACGGCGATTCCTTCAGCATCTAATACAGTTGCCACATCATGTGGGTGTACGTCATCAATATTGAATGTTACGAGTCCAGCACGCTTGCCAGCTTCCTTCGGCCCATAGATGGTCATGCCGTCAATTTCAGACATTTTATCCATCGCATAGGCCGCAAGAGCGTGTTCATGCTTCTCGATATTGTCGAGTCCGATTTCATTAAGGAAGTCGATGGCTGCACCCAGACCGATCGCACCAGCAATGATCGGGGTACCGCCCTCGAATTTCCACGGCAGCTCTTTCCATGTTGATTCGTAGAGACCTACAAAATCAATCATTTCGCCGCCAAACTCAACCGGTTCCATTTTTTCAAGAAGTGCCTTCTTGCCATATAGTACGCCGATCCCCGTCGGCCCGCACATCTTATGTCCGGAAAAAGCGAGAAAGTCGCAATTCAAATCCTGGACATCAATCTTCATGTGCGGTGCACTCTGGGCACCATCGACGACCATGATCGCACCATTCTGATGGGCAATTTCAGCAATCTCCTTGATCGGGTTCATGACACCCAGAACGTTTGAAACCTGCATGATCGAAACGATTTTTGTATTCTCTGTCACTGTTTCTCTGACAGTATCAAGTGAAATCGTGCCGTCTTCCTGCAGATCGATATATTTCAATGTTGCACCCGTTTTTTTAGCTACCTGCTGCCATGGGATGATATTGCTGTGATGCTCCATGTAGGAGATGACAATCTCATCGCCTTCTTTAAGGTTATCGCGCGCATAGCTTGCCGCTACCGTATTGATGGCAGTTGTAGTTCCACGGGTGAAAATGATTTCTTCGATAGATTTTGCGTTAATGAACTTGCGGACCTTTTCCCTTGCTCCCTCGTAACCATCGGTCGCTCTTGTTCCAAGAGTGTGCACTCCGCGGTGAACGTTGGAGTTGTATTCGCGATAATATTTATCCAGCGCTTCGATCACCTGCACCGGCTTTTGTGATGTCGCCGCGCTGTCAAGGTAGACAAGCGGGCTGCCATTGACTTCCTGATTCAGAATCGGAAATAATTCACGAATTTCGCGGGCGTTCATTATTTAACTTTCCTTTCGATGACCTCGACCAATTGCTTTTTAACTCCCTCGATCGGAAGCTCATTTACAACAGGTGCAAGGAATCCATGGATGACAAGGCGCTCTGCCTCGTGCTGCGGAATACCGCGGCTCATCAAGTAGTAAAGCTGCAATGGATCAACCCGTCCAACAGAAGCCGCGTGGCCGGCTGTAACATCATCTTCGTCAATTAGAAGAATTGGGTTCGCATCCCCACGTGCTTTTTCGCTAAGCATCAGAACGCGTGATTCCTGTTCCGCATTGGACTTGGAAGCGCCGTGTTCGATTTTTCCGATTCCGTTGAAGATAGAAGTAGCGCTATCCTTCACAACACCGTGCTTGAGGATGTAGCCTTCTGAATTTTTACCGAAATGGATGATGCTGGTCGTGAAGTTCTGAGTCTGTTCTCCACGTCCGACAACAACTGTCTTAATGTCGGAATAAGAACCATCACCAACCAAGTTGGTAACATTATCAGAAATGGTGTTACCGTCGTTCATCATGCCCAGAGCCCACTCGATCCGTGCGTCTCTTCCAGCATGGCCGCGGCGGTTCACATAAGTTGTAAGGCCTTCCGCCAGTGTATCAACCGCACCGTACTGGATTTTCGCATTTTGGCCAGCGATTGCTTCCGTTACGATGTTAACCAATCCGCTCACTTTGCCAGTAGTTGAGATATAGTTCTCGACATATGTCACAGAGCTATTGTCTTCAGCAACAACAAGCACATGGTTGAACAAGTTCGCTTCTGCATCATCATGCAGGAAGATCGCCTGGATTGGGCTGTTCAGTTGTACATTTTTCGGAACATAAAGGAATGCCCCGCCGTTCATGAATGCTGTGTGGAGAGCGGTCAAACGGTGCTCGTCGTTTTTCACAGCTGACATGAAGTATTTCTTCAGCAGATCACTGTATTCGCGTGCCGCTGTGAAAATATCAGTGAAAATAACGCCTTGCTCCTGCATTTCCTTGGAAAGCTGGAGGTATGCAGGCTTGTTGTTGCGCTGAACATACAGGCTGTTTTCCTTAGCTTCCTGGTCAACAAGTGCTTTTACTTCTTCAGGAAGCTCGTCGATGGATGAAAAAACATCGCTTTTAACGAGCAGCTTCTCGAATTGTGTGAAATTCCATTTATCAATCTTCGTCTTATCCGGTCTTGGCATAGAAAGATCTTCTGCTTTTGCAAGAGATTGCGTGCGAAGCTCGGTCAGCCATTCCGGTTCGTTCATTTCTTTTGAGAAGGAAGTAATGTACTCCTGGTCAAAAGCCCATTTCGTTTCCGTAGTCATTATAAATCCCCCCAACGCTTAAGCTTCTTGCCCAACTGTTTCGTCTTCGATGCCCAGTTCTTTCTTAATCCAGTCGTACCCTTCTGCTTCTAAGCGCTGTGCAAGTTCTGGTCCGCCAGACTTCACAATGCGGCCCTGCATCATAACGTGAACATAGTCAGGAGTGATGTAATCAAGAAGGCGCTGGTAGTGAGTGATAATCAAGCAGCCGAAATCTTCGCCGCGCATTTCGTTGATTCCTTTAGAAACAACCTTCAATGCATCGATATCAAGACCTGAGTCGATTTCGTCAAGGATTGCAATTTTTGGTTCAAGCATCATCAATTGAAGGATTTCGTTACGCTTCTTCTCACCGCCGGAGAAACCTTCGTTAAGATAACGCTGTGCCATATCAAGATCCATTTCAAGGAATTCCATTTGCTTATCCATCTTGCGGATGAATTTCATAAGAGAAATTTCATTGCCTTCGCCAAGACGGCTGTTCAAAGCAGAACGAAGGAAGTCAGCATTCGTTACACCGCTGATTTCACTTGGGTATTGCATCGCAAGGAAAAGACCAGCGCGTGCTCTTTCGTCCACTTCCATTTCAAGAACATCTTCGCCATCAAGAGTAACAGAACCGTTCGTTACTTCATATTTAGGATGACCCATGATAGAAGAAGATAAAGTTGATTTACCAGTACCATTCGGTCCCATGATCGCGTGGATTTCTCCACCTTTAACTTCAAGGTTCACACCTTTTAATATCTGCTTGCCTTCAATCTCAACCTGAAGGTCCTTAATTGATAATACAGATCCTGCCATAATAATACCTCCGTCAATATAGAAAAGATTTTAAGCCGACTATTGCCGTCTTTAACTCTATTCTCATTTTATTCTCATTACAATCTTATAACAAATGAAAAGTGTTAGCAACACCTTAGAAGTGGAAAGAGGAATATCAAAAACTGTAGATTGTTGACAAATTCTTTAAAAGATTTTTGGCTCATGCCGAGTGGGGAGGAAACGACCGGGCAAATGCATTTGCCCGCAGCGTTTCATTCCCACTCGGCAGCTTTTCAGCGTAAGCTGAAAAGCCAGTGAAGCGTAAGCTTCACGCCAATGAGCCAAAAATCAGCACAAATTAATTTAGAATCATCTCATCAAGAATCCTTGGTTTTCTCTAATTACTTCTTTTAACTTCCCGCCACCGCCTTTCAGCTTAGCTGAAAGGCGACAGCAGGGTTCGAACACTCCATCTACATTTTACCAGACCAAGCCCAGCAAAGCAGGATATCCCGCTCACAGCCTGTACATCATTTTATTTTTACCTTCTGTAGGGAAAAAATGTACTGGATAGCCTATAGACAGTTATATCAGTTTGATTTAATAAGCAGGAATGTAAATTTAACGCAAAGACAATTCAGATTCAGTCAGCTTTTTACTTCTTGACTCAAAACCTGTCTAGATAATGAGGGATTATTGAAAGGTTTGCATGCTAATCCCTCTAAGCTGTCAAAATAACGAGCGTTTCTTGACTGCTTTCCTTCCTCTCGCCCCAAACCTGTCAAAATAACGAGCGTTTCTTGACAACTTTCCTTCCTCTCGTCTCAAACCTGTCAAAATAACGAGCGTTTCTTGGCAGCTTTCCCACCTACCGCCTCAAACCTGTCAAAATAACAGGTTGAACAGGGAGATCCAGTCCCATCTCTCGACAAGCCTAATTTTCTAGTTTCAAACATCTTCATTCTTAACATAAATAATAAAGAAACCAGTGCAAAAAATACACTGGTTCCATTTTTCTTCTATTATATATCCCATCGCTTACGAGTGGATTTTTCTATCCAGGTCAGCGACCATCCGTTGGCTTTTGATATAATCTTGCTCTCGTTTTCTTTCGACTTCCATTCTTGCGTCATGGTTCATGCTGTAGACCTCGTAACTAATTCCATGGGCTCCATGCATCGCTTTTTCCATTTCACTTGTGTAGTTCAGTTTTAGCTGACTAATAGTGAATCATCCCTTCGGTTTTTCGCTTTTAACAAAGCGTTTTTTTGTTATTGCAATGGTAACACCTTTTGTTTACCACTTTCAAAGCGTTTAAAACCGTTAATTTTTGGATGTAATGGAATGTGGAGTCCTATGGAGGGTTCACCTCTGTCATTCTTAGAATACTGGCAATATCCTCCCAAATGAAGCCTTTCCTGTTAGCCAGCAGTCAATTAATCTGACTACAACAGCTTTTACTGCTTCAAAGTATTCAATTCTGCCATTGCTTCCTGAACAAGCGTGACTGCCTGGCTCATGGCCGCCCCGCCGCCAAAAGCCGCTGTCACACCAACCGCTTCCAAAATTTGTTCTTCAGTGGCTCCCTGATCCAGGCAGCCTTTTAAATGGTAAATGATGCAGTATTCGTCCTGGGAATACAAAGAAATCCCCAGCGCGATTAACTGCTTTTCTTTTTGTGTCAATGTCCCTTCCTGAAAACATACTTCTGTAAATGCGTTATAATGTCTTGCAAGCTCCGGCATTTTTTGCGTAAAAACGCCCAATCCCTGTTTATATTCATGAAGAGCTGCTTCTGTTGAATTCCGAGGTTCATAATGATGCTCCATTACCTACCACTCCAATCTACTTTTTTCTCGGTTAGTATGTTAAATTTCAGAGCGGGTTATGCGGCAAAAAGAAAAGCAGGCTATTCGCCTGCTTTCCAAAGGTTTATTCTTTTACTGGCACGACTGCACCATCATATTTTTCAAGGATAAAGTCCTGGATTTCTTTAGAATGAAGGACTTCTACAAGCGCTTTGATTGCCGGCTTGTCTGCATCGCCTTCACGAACGGCAATGACGTTCACGTAAGGAGAATCACTTTCTTCAATAGCGATAGAATCCTTCAGTGGGTTCAATCCAGCGTCAATCGCGTAGTTTGAGTTGATTAGAACAGCGTCGCCTTCACCATTGTTAAAAATCTGTGGAAGCAATGCTGCTTCGTATTCTGTATCGAACTTCAAGTCTTTAGGGTTTTCTGCGATATCGTCAATTGTTGCTTTTACTTTTTCCACGCCGTCTTTAAGAGTGATCAGGCCCTCTTTTTCAAGCATTGTCAAAATACGGCCATGGTCTGCTACTGAACTGCTCATGATGATATGCGCACCTTTTGGCAGGTCCTCAAGAGTTGTGTAGTCTTTAGAATAAACACCGATTGGCTCGATGTGGATTCCACCCGCATTTTCAAACTTATAGCCGTTTTCAGCCATTTGTGACTCAAGGTAAGGGATGTGCTGGAAGTAGTTCGCATCAAGTTCTCCTGAATCTAACGCCTGGTTTGGAACAACATAGTCATTGAAAGTCTTGATTTCCATTTCAAATCCTTTTTCTTCAAGAAGCGGTTTTGCCTCTTCCAGAATTTCAGCATGAGGTACGTTTGAAGCACCCACTATGATTTTTTTGCTTTCTCCCTTGCCGCCTTCTGTTTTTTCCTCAGATGATCCGCAAGCAGCAAGTCCTGCTGTTAAAACTAATACTAAAAGTGCTAATAGCCATTTTTTCAATTTCAATCTCTCCTTTATCTTTTGTCTAATTTTCTTGTAATGGAATCTCCAACAATCTGGATTAAAAATACGATAATCAAGATAATGATGGTCGCCATCAGCGTGACATCATTCCGGCTCCTTTGGAATCCTTCCATGTAGGCGAGGTTTCCGAGACCGCCTGCGCCGATGACTCCAGCCATCGCCGTGTAACTTACAAGCGCAATTGCTGTGACTGTGATGCCTGACACCAAGGCAGGCATTGATTCCGGAAGCAGAACCTTCCAGATTACGGTCGTCGTTTTTGCTCCCATAGATTTTGCTGCTTCAATGACTCCCTTATCAATCTCACGCAAGCCGATTTCAACCATCCTTGCGTAAAACGGCGCTGAACCGATAATCAGCGCTGGCAACGCGGCATTTTCGCCAATCATTGATCCAACGATGAATTTTGTAAAAGGAATCAGCAGGACAATCAAAATGATGAATGGAATCGACCTGAAAATATTTACCACTGCGCTTAGTACGACATTAACCGGTTTGTTTTCCCATATATTGCCCTTTGAGGTCAAGAAGAGCAACAATCCAAGAATGGCTCCAATTATGAAGGTAGCAACAACGGAAATGGCACTCATGTATAGTGTCTCAATTGTCGCCTCCCACATGCGGTCCCAGTTAACATTCGGGAATAAAGTTTCAGCCATTCGAAATCACCTCCACGCCGACTTCATGCTGGCCGATAAATTCAATCGCACGGGCCAATTCTTCCTCTTCACCATCAAGATGGATGAACAAGGTTCCATATGAACCGTTTTGTGTCTGAGAAATTTTCCCCTGCACAATATTGACCGTGATGGAAAATTTGCGGATTAGATTGGTGATGAGCGGCTGCTCGGCACCTTCGCCTACGAATGTCAGCTGGATGACCCGTCCATGCGGATATCGCTCCAGTAAATGGTCTACCGTTTCCTTTGTTTCCTCCGGTTCAGTCACCTGCTGGACAAACCTTTTCGTAATTGGCTGCTGCGGGTTCTTGAACACATCCAATACTGGTCCAGTCTCAACGATGTTTCCGCCCTCCATGACCGCAACCCGGTGACAAATCTTACGGATGACATGCATTTCATGAGTGATCAGGACAATGGTAAGTCCCAATCTCTTATTGATATCAACGAGAAGATCCAGGATCTGGTCGGTCGTTTGCGGATCAAGCGCTGACGTCGCTTCATCACCGAGAAGAACTTTTGGATTATTCGCCAGTGCCCTGGCGATACCGACTCTCTGCTTCTGCCCGCCGCTTAATTGTGAGGGATAAGCATCGCCGCGTCCCTCAAGACCGACAAGCGTGATCAATTCTTTTACCCTCTTGTCCCTCTCTGATTTCGGCACTCCTGCGATCTCAAGAGGGAAGGCTATGTTATCGGCAACCGTCCTTGACCAGAGTAGGTTGAAATGCTGGAAAATCATGCTGATTTCCTGTCTTGCTTTCCTTAATTCCGCACCCTTGATCCTTGAAACTTCCCTGCCTGCCACAACGACAGAACCTGAAGTTGGGATTTCAAGACCATTCAACATGCGGATCAATGTACTTTTACCTGCGCCGCTATATCCAATGACGCCAAAGATTTCGCCTTCTTTCACTTCAAGGTTGACATCATCTACCGCTTTGACTTCGCCTTTTTTTGAAGGATAAATCTTTCTGGCTTTTTTTATCGTGATCAATTGACTCCCCCTCTTTTGCAACAACCATATTCTTAACTCAAAAAACCGTTTAATTTCCATCCTAATCAGAAGGTTATCAATCTAGTTTCCCATTCCCTGCCGGTAAAAATTCAAACTTCAGGTAAAATGGATGCACCTTCCTGGAATAATATGCTCTTGTAAAACTCACGTTAGAACTGAACATGGTCGATTCTGGCATTAAAAAAGCCTTTCTGCAAATAAGCAGAAAGGCATAATAATTGGCTGTATCCTTTCTCTCATCTGCCAAAGCCATCAGCTTTGAGTGAATTGGCACCGTTTCAGATAAGCAAGCTTACTGACGGTTGCCGGGTTTCATCGGGCACTTCCCTCCACCTCTCTTGATAAGAGTACGCTATTAAATTTTAAAATCGGTTTTTAGTTACGAATGTGATTGTAGCACGGAACAAAAATGGGTGTCAATAAAATTATTTTCAAATACCTTTTGGAAGGTACTGGATATTAGGTTCTTGCCGTGACCCCTGGTACTCCAGTAGCTTTTTCAATTGCCTGCTCCAGGTCTTCGATGATGTCATCAACGTTTTCAATACCGACAGAAAGACGGAGTAAATCTTCTGGAACCCCCGCTGCCTTAAGCCCTTCTGAATCAAGCTGCTGATGGGTGGTGCTTGCAGGGTGGATGACCAGGCTCTTCGCGTCGCCGACATTCGCAACATGGGACCAAAGCGTCAATGAGTTAATCAGTTTTGCTCCAGCTTCCCTGCCTCCCTCGATGCCAAATACTACAACTGACCCTGCACCTTTTGGAAGGTATCGATCTGCCAATTGCTTATCCGGGTGAGAGTCATGCCCAGGGTAGGTGACCCAGGTAACAGCAGGATGTGTTTCCAGGTAGTCTACTATTTTAATCGTATTGACTACATGCTCTTTCATGCGTACATGCAATGTTTCGATTCCAAGATTGAATTGGAAAGCACTCTGCGGGCTGATGGCCGGACCAAGGTCGCGAAGCAGCTGAACCCTGGCCTTTACTATATAGGCTGCAGCCCCTATCGCTTCACTATAAACAATGTCATGGTAACTGGAGTCTGGCTCATTGAAACCAGGGAACTTCGGGGATCTCCAATCAAACTTGCCTCCATCCACAATGATTCCGCCCATGACTGTGCCGTTGCCTAAAAGCCACTTGGTAGCCGAGTGTATTACGATGTCTGCGCCGTGTTCAATCGGCCGGCATAGATATGGAGTGGCAAATGTGTTATCAATGATCAACGGAATCCCAGCTTCATGGGCAACATCGGCAACTGCTTCAATGTCCAAGACCCTGAGACTTGGATTTCCGATTGTTTCCGCATAAACCGCCTTCGTTTTTGGTGTGATCGCCTTCCTGAAATTCTCCGGGTCTTCAGGATCCACAAGGTGGACATTAATTCCATATTTCGGCAAGGTTACAGCAAATAAATTATACGTCCCTCCGTACAGATTAGAGGCTGCAACGATTTCATCCCCTGCATGGGCAATATTCAGAATCGCCATCGTGATTGCCGACATCCCGCTTGATAAGGCAAGAGCACCTACTCCTCCTTCAAGCAGGGCGACTTTTTCTTCCAGGGCTGTCACGGTTGGGTTGTGGATTCGCGAGTAAATGTAACCAGGTTCCTTGAGTGCGAACAAATCGGCTGCATGATCCGTGTTTTCAAATTGGAATGCATTGCTTGAGTAAATTGGCACAGCCCTTGCCCCAGTCACCGGGTCTGGTGATTGTCCTCCGTGGACACCGATTGTTTCGATTCTGTAGTTTTTTTGCTCATTTGCCATCTCCATCTCTCCTATCATAAAAATAAAATGGAAAGGTGATACAAAAAACCCACTTCCTAAGAAGAGGGCCATTTATCATCTCTCCTTATCTTTTCAGAGTCTACACTCTGCAGGAATTAGCACCGTGTTTAATAACCGGTTGCCGGGCTTCATCGGGCCAGTCCCTCCGCCTCTCTGGATAAGAATATTCAGTTCGTTTTTATTGCGTTAAAGTGATAATATCATTTCCATGCATTTAAAGTCAATATATTACGATTTTTCTGAATAAATCAAGCGGAAAGCGGTCTTGCAAGGTAGAAAATGGACTCAAGGACCAACAAATCTCTGAACGGGCCGTCTTCTACGGTATAATATCCCCATCTGAGGCCTTGCCTCAGTTTGAATTCTCCTTTCAACAGCCCGGCAATGCTGGCTTCACTTCCTTTGATTGTAATCTGGAATTGAGAATTGAGATTGCTTGTTAGGAGTTCCACTCGTCCCCCTTTGAATACAAGGTATACTTCTTCCTTTTCTGACTCTAATTTCAAACAAAGATCCAGCTTTTTGATCAATTGCAGTATATGAGCCTTACCGCCAACTTCATTCGCAAAAAGTTCAATAGATTCCCGCATGCCGCTCAACTCCCTCACATACATAATTCTTTTTCGTAAGGAAAAAACCTGTTGGAATCCTTCGACAAATACTTCGTTAATAAGCGGTTAACAACATACAAACATAGAAAAAAGACAATAACGAATGATATTTCGCCATTGTCTTTCATTTCCCGAGAAATATATCCAAAGAAATACAGTAATCAAGCGGTCTTGGTGGCTGAGATGGCGGATTTTGTTTTGTCCATCGCCTTGAAGACAAAGAAGAAGTAAGTTGATCCTACTAAATAAATACCTGCTGTGATGGTGAAAACCGCCGCATATCCCCAATAGGAGCCATATTTCAAAACGATTCCCGTCGAAACCGGTCCCATAATCGCCCATCCAAGGTTAAATACCATTTGATTCACAGAGTTGGCCAATCCTTTCATCGAATCATCAACCTTCGACATCATTAGCGACATTTGAATTGGATTCCCTGCGTTCATGAGGGCTTGTCGAAATAAAAAGCCAAGGGCAGCAAGCCAGAAATGCTGAGTGTAAGCAGTAAGCAGCAAAAACGGGAGGGAGAGCATTTGCAGGACAACGATTGCTTTCACTTCCCCAAGCCTGCGCACAACCATCGGACCAATGATCATGGCTGCTGCAGTTGCTCCCTGTCCAAGTGAAATGACCAGGCCAATCAGTGAATTTGATGCCATGAACCGATCAGCAAAATAAAGATTCAAGTAAGGGATGACCAGTCCAGCACCGAAGCCGATCATCAACTGTGCGACCGCAAATAGAATGATGATTTTAAGGCTCGCTTTATGAGGGATTCCTCTTTTAAAATCCATGAACTTTCTGTCTGTCTGGTTTTCTATCCGTACTTCCTTAAGTCGGAAAATAGGAAGAAGTGCGGCCAGAAACAGTGCTGAACCAGCGACCAATGTGAAACGGATACTCTCCAGTTCAGGGAGGAATAAAGAAAACACATCTGTAAGGATTCCGCCCAAAAGGCTTCCGACAACATTGGCTGCTGTCATCGCTGCAAAATGTATGCTGAAGATATGCACGCGCTGTTCAGGTTGGGAGTTTTCTGCCAGCCACGGAATGATGGAAACCTGGATAAAAGCGGACGCAAGACCAGTACCAAATGAAAACAATATCAGTAGTTCCTGACTCTCAACCATACTCCGTGTAAATAAAATGATTCCAGTCGAGAATGCTCCAAACAGCATCAGCTTTTTCCGGCTAGCCCTGTCGCTCATAACGCCTGCCGGAATGAGTACCAGTGCCGTGGAAAGAAACGTCATTGAAATCACTTTCCCGTTTACCAGTTCATTGAATCCCAGCTCTCGTATGTAAAAATTATAAATCACCATAAAGATCCCTAGACCGATTTGGGTGAGGATGTTTGCCAGGAAGGTCAATTTTATATTGCGATTATAACTTTTGATTTGGTCTGCCCACTCTTGATAAAGAGCCATTTTTTTATTTCGCCCCTCGGTTATTTCGATAATCTAAATATAAACCGTTTGGCATGAAATGTAAATATTTTTCAGTGTTGCCTTTCGCCGCTTAGGAGACCATATAATTCGGAACTGGGGATTGGGTGTTAGAGCCTTTATCTTCGGCCAAAACCTGATTAGCGCAAAAAAAAAACGGCCAAGCCGTTTATATTTACCCTTTCAACTCTTTCAATTTTTCAAAGAGATACGGAACTGATTGAAAAGCATAGATTTTCTCCTGTACCTCCCCATTTTCTAATACAATCAGACATGGTACACTTTCTATTTCAAATCGTCCTGCCATTTCAGGCAGGAAATTCAAATCGGCTTTCCCCGATGGGAGGTCAGGCAGGAGTTGTTCAATCACTGTCAGCATTTTGCTTGCTACCTGACAGGTTCCGCACATTGGTGTATAAAAGTATAGGTAACCCGTTTGTTTTTCTGCGAGGAATGTTTCCATGTCCGTCCTGGTCCAGTCTTCCATTAAAGTCATCCTTTTTCTAAGTACTCTGCATGAACATCAATATTTGCTCCGATTAAAACAGTAGCAAGGTGATTTTCAGGTGCGGTTGCCACTTCCCGGTACATCCTGTCAATGTACAGATGGTTCGCCTCAGGAAATTCCCTTTTAAATTGCTTCCTCAGCTTTTCGCCTGATGCGTCTGCATCTACGAGGATATAGACATCTTTATCAAAAAGCGAGTCAATCAGCTCATCAAGCTTTGAAACGCCAATTGTCCCATTCGTGCAGATAATTTCCACTGGCTCCTTCAGCACGGTCTGTACTTTCTTTTTGTCTGACGAACCTTCTACTATGATCACCTTGTGATTTTCGTCCATCGCCATAACCACCTATGCACCAGAAAATAATTACTTTACAACATTATAAACATTATTAAATAAATTGTGCTGTTTACTTGTATCTTTCTATTGTTACTGTTTTTTTGGGAGATTGCAAAGATTTAGTCCAATATTAACTTTATCAGGGAGTAAAAGGAATTTTATACCCGGAAGCCAACTAAAAACAGCGGCCAGGCTGGCCGCTGTTCATTTTTTAGCACCAGCCGCCTTCATCACAGTCAGTATACCGTTGCTCAGATTGGTCCGGTACTGATACATGCTGGTAAATCTTATTCTGTTCTGCTTCATAATGATGCTCAAGTTTCATCTGGATCCCTTCAGGAAGCTCGATGTTCCCAATAGGTTCTTTTTCAAGGTAAAGTTGGATCTGACCATTTTCCAGTTTTCCTGTTACCCTGTCTGTGATATCGATTTTTTGCTGGTTCAAAGCCATGAATTTCACCCTTTTTATATAATCATTAACATTAGTTTGTCCAAACTGCTGGAATGAAGTGATGGAAAAATGAAGGAGATTTACATGGGGGAAATGAAAAACGCCTTGAAGGTTCAAGGCGTCGGCAAATCTTATTCTTTGATCATTTCTTCGTATTGTTCTGGTGTCATAAGCTTTTCTACTTCACTGCTGTCTGTGAGTTCAACTGTAATCATCCATGCTTTTTCATAAGGAGATTCGTTAACGAATTCAGGGCTGTCGTTCAGTTCTTCGTTGATTTCAACAACCTTGCCGCTCACTGGTGCATATAGCTCAGATACGGTCTTAACTGATTCAACGCTTCCGAAAGGCTGGTCCAAAGTGATTTCGTCTCCCACTTCTGGAAGTTCGACGAAAACGATGTCACCAAGCTCGGATTGAGCGAAATCAGTAATGCCCACGCGAACCTTTTCTCCTTCAACTTTTACCCATTCGTGTTCTGCAGAATAACGTAAATCTTTTGGTGTATTCATTGACTATCCCTCCAATTGTATATCTCTATCGATTAATATCGATGGGACCAAAATTACAGCCATGCTTTTTCATACTCATCTTCTTTGAAACCTACGGTCACTTTTTCGCCATCTGTCATCAGCGGGCGTTTGATGAGCATACCATCAGATGCCAGCAGTTCCAGCAATTCATTTCTGGATGCCGTCTTGATTTTGTCTTTCAATCCAAGCTCACGATACTTTTGACCGCTCGTGTTAAAAAACTTCTTGATCTCGAGGCCGCTTTTCTCAAGCATTTCTTCCAGCTGTGACTGGGTTGGCGGATTTTCAACAATATGTACTTCGTTATAGGCAACTTCATGCTGGTCGAGCCATTTCTTCGCATTCCTGCACGTACCACATTTAGGGTACCAATAAAACGTTTTTTCCATGATTTCACCACCCTTTGCTAGTATCCCATAGATTAAACCCTCTAAACGGATAGTAACATATTATTGAAGTGAAATACTATCATTCAGTGCCTGATCAACCCTTTAATTTTAACATCCTTTTATTAAATTCAACAATGTTTGCAAAAATCCTGCCATTTTAAAAAGATTAGCAAAAACACTCCTCCCTGGATGGAGAGGAGTGTTCGGTAAATAGTTTTTAAACGATAAAGCGTTCTGCATCGATTAGCTTTTCAGCTGCTTCACGCTTCTTCGCGATAACGTTGATTGGAGTGTGTCTTGTGAACTTGCGCAATGCGGAAGTCAGCATGCGAAGTGCGTCGCCTTCTTCTGTAGCCACAAGCGTTTCCTTAGCGTCACGCTCGATTTCATTGAATGCTTCCTGGCAGAAGATTTGAGTGTAAAGAAGCTTTTGCTTGCTCTTCTCTACTCCATCTTTTGCGATTGCCTTTTCTGTACGAAGAACAGCAGATTCCATTGAATACGCATTTGAAATGATATCTGCGATATTGACGAGGATTTCCTGTTCTTTTTCCAAAGCTTTTCCGAACTTCTGTGCAGCCAATCCAGCTGCAAGCAAGCCAATTTTCTTGGCGTTCTTCACAAGATATTTTTCCTGTGCCAGTGGCTCATCGCCTGGCTCTTCAGGCATAAGCATCATCAGTTCTTCCTGAAGCTGCTGAGCTTTTTGCAATAATGGAAGCTCGCCTTTCATTGCCTTACGCAGGAAGGTTCCCGGTACAAGAAGGCGGTTGATTTCATTTGTTCCTTCAAAAATACGGTTGATCCTTGAATCACGGTAAGCTCTTTCGATTTCATACTCTTGCATGAAGCCGTATCCACCGTGGATCTGGACGCCTTCATCAACTACATAATCAAGTGTCTCGGTTGCGAACACTTTATTCATTGAACACTCAATTGCATACTCAGCAATTGAATCTGCAACGGCTTTGCCGTTGTTGATTTCTTCTTCTGACAGCTGGTTCATTCTTTCCTCGAACAAGCCTACTGTACGATATACAGAGCTTTCTGTTGCATAGATTTTGGAAGCCATTGTTGCAAGCTTTTCTTTTGTAAGGTTGAACTGGGAAATAGGTGTCTTGAACTGCTGGCGCTGGTTCGCATATTTTACAGTCAGACCGAATGCCTGCTTGGCACCGCCAGTTGCGCCTACTCCCAACTTATAACGGCCGATGTTCAGGATATTGAAGGCGATAAGATGGCCTTTTCCTGCTTCACCAAGAAGGTTTTCCACAGGTACTTGAGCATCTTCAAGAATCAATGTACGTGTTGAAGAGCTCTTGATGCCCATTTTCTTTTCTTCTGCGCCTACTGATACGCCTGGGTATTCTCTTTCAACGATGAAAGCTGTGAATTGTTCGCCGTCGATCTTTGCATAAACAACGAATACATCTGCAAAACCAGCGTTAGTAATCCATTGCTTTTCTCCATTAAGGACGTAGTGAGTGCCTTCAGCATTCAGTTTAGCTGTTGTCTTTGCACCCAATGCATCTGATCCTGAACCTGGCTCAGTAAGTGCATAGGCTGCAAGCTTTTCACCAGTTGCCAGTACAGGAAGATATTTTTGCTTTTGTTCTTCATTACCGAAAAGAACGATTGGCAATGACCCGATTCCTACGTGTGCACCGTGGGAGATTGAGAAGCCGCCTGCAACTGCCATCTTTTCAGCGATCAAAGCTGAGCTGACTTTATCAAGGCTCAAGCCGCCATACTCTTCAGGAACGTCCGCTCCAAGGAGACCAAGCTCTCCAGCTTCCTTCAATAGTTTTACAGTACGGTCGAACTCATGCTGCTCGATATATTCAACCTGAGGCAACACTTCGTTTGTTACGAAATCCTCAGTGGTTTTGGCAATCATTTTGTGCTCATCTGTGTAATCCTCTGGAGTAAAAACATGGTCATATGATACATCTTCGATTAAGAAGCTTCCGCCTTTTACAAGCTTTTCTGTTTGGTTACCCATTTAATGTTCCTCCTATCCATTTTTGGGAGGGGTCCAACCCCTCCAATTTTTATTCTATAAAAGCTCAAAAACTCCAGCTGCTCCCATGCCACCGCCGATACACATCGTGACGACACCGAATTGCTCATTTCTGCGTTTCATTTCGTGGATTACTGTCAAAGTCAATTTTGCGCCAGTTGTTCCCAGCGGGTGGCCCAATGCGATCGCTCCGCCGTTGACATTGACCTTCTCCTCATCAAGACCCAGCTCACGGATGACCTGGATGGATTGGGAAGCAAATGCTTCGTTCAGTTCGAAGACACCAATGTCAGATACCTGCAGTCCAGCAAGCTTCAATGCTTTTGGAATTGCCACGACAGGACCGATTCCCATGATTTCAGGCGGCACTCCGCCAAGTGCGAATGAACGGAATTTAGCAAGTGGTTTCAATCCTAGTGATTCAGCCTTTTCACGGTCCATGACCATGACAGCCGCTGCTCCGTCACTTGTCTGAGAGGAGTTCCCTGCAGTGACTGTGCCGTTGATATTGAATGCCGGACGCAGTTTCGCAAGAGTTTCCATGTTCGTATCAGGGCGTACACCTTCATCATGTTTGAATTGGATTGTCTTTTCGACAAGCTTATTGTCTTTTCCTACGGTACGGAGGGTTACATCAACAGGAACGATTTCATCCTCAAATTTGCCTTCCTGGATTGCTTTTGCCGCGCGCTGATGGCTTCTTACTGCAAAAGCATCCTGGTCTTCACGGGAAATTCCGTATTTCTTTGCTACTTCTTCAGCAGTATGGCCCATTCCCATATAATATTGCGGAGCTGTTTCAGCAAGCTTCGAGTTTGGACGGACGACATGGCCCATCATCGGCACCAGGCTCATTGATTCCGCACCGCCGGCAATGATTGTGTCTGCATGGCCAAGCATGATGCGCTCGGATGCATTCGCAATCGCCTGCAGTCCTGAAGAGCAATAACGGTTGATGGTGATCGCCGGCACTTCATGTGACAATCCAGCTAAGGCACCGATATTACGCGCCATATTCAATCCTTGCTCTGCTTCTGGCATAGCACAGCCGATGATCAAATCATCAATATTCCCTTCATAATTGCCTGCACGCTTTAGAGTTTCTCTTACTACAAGAGCTCCAAGATCATCAGGCCGGACGTTAGCAAGAGTTCCTTTTTTCGCCTTTCCGACCGGTGTCCGTGCTCCGGCTACGATTACCGCTTCTCTCATCTCATTCCCTCTCTTTCCTTGGATGTTAAAATATATTTCACTGTCAAACTATCAATCTATTAATTGCGCAACGGTTTTCCTTTTACGAGCATATGCTGCATGCGCTGCTGTGATTTCGGTTCTGCCACCAGACTCAGGAACGCTTCCCTTTCAAGATCAAGCAAGTATTGCTCATCGACTTCGGTTCCGTACGGCACTTTTCCGCCTGAGATGACATACGCGAGCTTCTTTGCGATCTTCAGGTCATGTTCTGAAATGTATCCGGACAGGTGCATCGTTTGAGCACCCAGCAGCAGGGTTGCATATCCCGGCTCACCAGTTACAGGTACTTTCTTTCTTACCGGTGCTTTATAACCGGTTTCATATAAATTCAATGCAGCCTGTTTCGCATCGTATAATAAGTGATCGCTATTGACACTGATGCCGTCTGCTTCATTCAGGAAGTTATTTTCACGAGCTTCCTCTCCTGAAGTGGAGACCTTAGCCATCGCAATTGTTTCAAATACCTTGTTCGCAACCTTTTGAAGATCAAAATCGACGCCTTTTGGCAGGCCTTCAAGGTGCTTGATATAAAGCTCCTTGTTTCCGCCACCGCCAGGGATGAGGCCAACACCCGCTTCAACAAGTCCCATGTATGTTTCCATGGACGCCTGGATATGCGCCGCCGGCAAGCACATTTCAGCTCCGCCTCCGAGCGTCATTCCAAACGGAGCAGCAACAATCGGCTTGGAGCTGTATTTGATTTTCATCGTCGTCTGCTGGAACTGGCGAACGACCATATCAAGGTCCCAAATGTTATCGTCCTGTGCTTCCATCAGGATCATCGCCAGATTAGCTCCAACAGAGAAGTTTTTGCCCTGGTTGCCGATGACCAGTCCTTTGTAGTTCTTTTCTACTTCATCGATTGCGAAGTTGATCATCTGGAGGATATCAGGTCCGATCGAGTTGCTGTGTGAATGGAACTCCAGCAATGCGATGCCATCGCCAAGGTCGATCAGGCTTGCGCCGCCATTCTTTTTAATGACACCATTTTGCTTCTTTAAAAGCTTCAGGTTGATTGACTTTGGGTTTTCCTCAACAGTTACGTATTCACCATTGTTGTAATAGCTCAGTCTGCCATCCTCTTCCTTATAGAAAGAAGTGAAGCCTTTTTCGACCATTTCTTTTACCCATGCAGGAACAGTCTTACCTTCAGACTCCATTTTGCTGATTGCTTTTTCGACACCCAGTGCATCCCATGCTTCGAAAGGTCCCATTTCCCAGCCGAATCCCCACTTCATCGCACGGTCAATCGCAACGATATCGTCAGCAATTGTGCCCAGCAAATCAGCTGAGTAAACAAGCACAGGACTGAAGATGTTCCATAAAAGCTCTCCAGCACGGTCCTTAGCATAAACAAGCGCTTTCATTTTATTGGCAAGCCCTTTTTCTTGCTTAGCCATTTCTGTAGAGGCTGTTTTCAGTTTCTTGCGCGGTCCGTACTCCATTGTCTGCGGATCCAGTTCCAGGATTTCCTTGCCCTGCTTCAGGAAGAATCCCTGTCCTGACTTGCTTCCAAACCAGCCGTTCTCGAGCATCTTCTGCATGAATCCAGGTACTTCAAAGACTTCCTTCTCTTCTCCTTCAACCTGGTCATACACGTTTTTCGCAACATGCGCGAAAGTATCAAGACCCACTACATCAAGTGTGCGGAATGTTGCGCTCTTAGGACGGCCAATCATTGGACCAGTCACGGAGTCAACCTCACCTACACTGTACCCGCCTTTGACCATTTCCCTTACTGTCACAAGCAATCCGTAAGTACCGATTCGGTTGGCGATGAAGTTAGGCGTATCCTTTGCTTCTACAACACCTTTACCAAGCTGGTCTTCACCGAACGTCTTCATGAAAGACAGGACTTTAGGGTCCGTATCTTTGGTAGGAATCACTTCAAGCAGCTTCAAGTAACGAGGCGGGTTGAAGAAGTGAGTGCCAAGGAAATGCTTCCTGAAATCTTCGGAACGCCCTTCAGCCATTGCCTCTACAGAAATTCCGGATGTGTTGGAGCTGATGATGCTTCCCTGCTTGCGGTATTTATCTACATCCGTAAAAACTTTCTTTTTAATATCAAGGTTTTCAACGACTACTTCGATTACCCAGTCTACATCCTTGAGTTTTTCCATATCATCTTCAAAGTTGCCCGCTTCAATTAGAGCAAGATTCTTTTTGGAGGCCAAAGGTGCCGGTTTTTGCTTCAATAACTTCTGCAGTGATCCTGCACTGATTCGGTTGCGCACCTGCTTATCTTCAAGTGTCAGGCCTTTCGCTTTTTCCTGTTCCGTTAATTCCCGAGGTACAATGTCCAGCAGCAATGTCGGAATCCCGATGTTGGCCAGATGTGCGGCAATTCCTGATCCCATGACACCTGAACCAAGCACCGCTGCCTTTTGAATTTGTCGCATCAAATTTGTCTCCCCCTTTGACTCTTTTTGAATGAATACTCATTCATTTTTGCACCAAAAAAAATATGCATATAAATGAGCTCTGTTAATTACTACTATAAAATATTTAAAAAATTTCCGCAATAATAAGGTGCGGAAAAAATAAAATTTTTTGAATCTTTAATCCATATGCTTATTCTTAAACACTTGGGCAATCTATAAAAGCGTTACTTTTATCACTTAAAACACGGAGGTATGATTATGGCAAGAATGAAAAAAGATCCGTCCAAAGCTGGTGTAAGTGCAGCAAGCGTCAAAGGCGATGCAGGCCCGTCAATGAGTAAGGGCGGAGAAAGAAAGCAGAACAGCCAGAACAGCCAATATAAAAAATAGCCGGACCAGCTCGACCCAAATAAAAACAAGGCTGACAAGTTTGTCAGCCTGCTGCTCATTATTTCTTCAGCATTCCTTTTAAAACAAATGCTACGTTTGCCGGGCGTTCTGCAAGGCGGCGCATGAAATAACCGTACCAGTCTGTTCCGAAAGGCACATAAACGCGCATCGTATAGCCTTCTTCAGCAAGCTGGAGCTGTCTTTCCGGCATGATCCCGAACAGCATCTGGAATTCGAACTGGGTTTTCGGGATATTGTTCGCCTTCGCGAATTCCTTCGTGAAATCGATGATATTGTCATCATGTGAGGCAACTGCTGTATAATTTCCATTCAGCATATGCATCTTGATGATTTTCTTGAAGTTCTCATCTACATCCTTCTTCTCAGGGAAAGCTACTTCCGGAGACTCTTTGTAAGCTCCCTTCACAAGACGGAGATTTGGTGAGTATTGATTTAAATCCTCGATATCCTTTTCTGTCCTGTATAGATATGCCTGGATGACGGTTCCGATATTATCGTACTCAGACTTCAGCTGTCTGAAAATATCCAGCGTCTTCTCGCAGCGCTCGTAGTCCTCCATATCAATAGTCACGAATACATTATTCTCCTTGGCAGTATCCATGATTCGGCGCATATTGTTCATGACTACTTTCTCAGAGATGTCAAAGCCAAGTGAAGTCATTTTAACGCTCATCTGGGCATTTAATTTTTCTCGGCCAATCGCTTTGATCATCGCAATTGAACTTTCCGCTCTCTCGTTCGCTTCTCGTTCATTGTCAACGAATTCGCCAAGATAGTCGACAGTTGCCGCAAGCTTCTTGCTATTCAGTTCCTTGATGACTGCCACTGCCTGCTCGACACTTTCCCCTGATACGAAGCGTTTCGCTCCTAAACGCAGGCCATACTTTTTCGCCATTTTGGTGAAAAATTTATTTTTTGATAGAAAAAGAAAAAAGTTCCTCATTAGTTGTTCCATAGCTTTTCCTCCCCTTAGTGAAAACGATTACATTACCCTTTAAAAAAATTGCTTCATCTATATCTATTTTGCAAAATCATTTTATCACTTTTTGAGAACTTTGAATATTACTTTCGTAGAAAAATGTTCTTTTTTGGCGAATCTTGACCTGCATACTTTATTTCGGCGCGGGAACGATAATATCCGTAGGAATGATCAAAAAACAGGAGGTTCTATTATGCAGCAGCAAAACATGAATTTTCAAAGCCAGCAGCAAGGGATCATGCAGACGCCGCCATCCGTTGTATCCACTAAGGATTCCCTATACTTAACCGATATGCTTTCATGGAATTTACTTGCCATGAAAAAAGCACATTTCTTTGCACAGCAATGCCAGGATCAGGAACTGAAGATGGAAATCGAAAAGTGCGGCCAAATGCACCAGAAACATTACGAGAAAATCCTTACGCACCTGAACAGCCCGCAAAACCAGGCATATTCCCAAACGCCAGGAATGCAATAATCTAACCAGACAGGAGGAAAAGCGGATGAACCAGAATCAGCAGAAAATCCAAAATCCAGAAACACAGGTGCAGAAGACACCACAAATGAATGAGCGTGATTTCATCAATGATATTTTAACGACAGAAAAATACATGACTGACGCTTACACACAGGCACTCCATGAAGCGAGCCACGATCAGCTGTTCCAGGATGTACTTGCAATCTACACAGAAACAGCAAACGCACAGCGCAGCCTTTACAACTTGATGTTCAAAAAGGGCTGGTACGCAGTCGAAGCGGCGGACGCGCAAAAGCTGCAGCAATCACACCAGCAATTCCAGGGGTATACGAATCAATTTCCTTATGGCGGACAGCAGCTTCAGTAATTCCATATGTGTTTCTCACCGAACCGGGCACAACGTCCGGTTCTTATTTTGTTTTTTCGTGCTAAAAAATGACTTTCCTCTTTCCTTTTCACCTTCAATTGGATATTGAAACTCAAGAAGGCCTTTTCCTTATAATAAACCACCTCGCTTAGAGATGGCCCTTGGTTATTTCTGGCGGTTTCGCTCATTCATTTCTTTGATTTCCGCGATCACATTCTTGATCTGCTCCTTTGCCTCTGGATATTCCGCATTCCAATGTTTAGCCAGAGGCGGCATTGACTTGGCGATATGACCGTACAAAATCCACGTTTTTACCTTTTCGATATTTTCAGCTGAGGCTTCGCCAACCAGAAGTTCAGTATACTTTTCCAGCAATCCGTTGATTTGTTCATTCATATTATTCTCCATCATCCTACTCCTTTTTTCCTCCGCCGCATGTGCGGGGACAAGTTTTGCAGAAATCGCCTTTTCCCTTTAGCCTGTAGCTGTAACAGCAGGTTTCTCGTACCCTGATATAAGAATCTGTTACTTCTTGATAGATTGGTTTAGTGTAATATCTTGCAATCGGGTTTTTGTGATACCTTCCGAATAGTCTGCCGGGAGCTGACTCAACCAAAAAAGCAAAGTCCTCTGCTGCCTTCACCCTTACATCTGGGTCACCGGATTCATTCAGGATTTTTTCATAAAGCCAAAAGATATAGACCGCAACATTTTCCCACAGCACCAATTTTGAGATTTTCGCAGATTTTGAGATGGCATCCATGACAGGAAACAGATTGTCGACAAATAAGTGCCTTACTGCTTCCATCCGCCACACTTCCCGTTCCTCGTCCGGACACACATCGGCAATTTTGCTTTTCAGATAAAACTCTGGAAGCCAAAGGCCATCTTTGATAGCATCAGCAAGGATAATATTCTCAGGTGAAACATCAAGCTTTTTGTTAAAAGCGGTCATTGAATATAAGTATAGAACTGCCAGGAAGGCATGTCTTTTCATGAATACTGAAGCAGCCGTTTTCGCATCCGGTGCCTTCAATCCCTCATTGAACCTATCCAGATAAGCTCCCATCATTGATTCATCCATGAATGGCTTGAATTCAATTTGGACCTCCTTATCAGGTTCAGAAACGACAAATCGGTAGTTGGCGAGAATACCGCTTTCCTTTGCTGTCAACTCCGCGTTCATATTGGCGCACCCACATTATCCCTGAGTATGCGGCGGCCTTTACCATGTGGAATGCATAATGGCGTACCGAATAGCGGATCAATCGTCACTTCGCAATCCATTCCGAAAACATGCTTCACAAGACCGCAATTAATAACAATTTCCGGTTTTCCCTGGTCAAAAATCTTCTGGTCTTTGATTGCCACAATATTGTGGGCATACCTGCATGCCAGGTTCAGGTCATGCAAAACCATGACAATCGTTCTGCCTTCATTTTCATTCAACTCATAAAGCAAATCAAGAATGTCGATTTGATGGGTCATGTCCAAATACGTCGTTGGTTCGTCGAGAAGGATGATATCAGTGTCCTGGGCCAGGGTCATCGCAATCCAGGCACGCTGTCGCTGTCCTCCGGACAATGAATCGACTGTCCGATCTTTAAGATGGTTGATGCCTGTTGCCTTCAACGCATTCTCAACACTTTTTTCATCTTCTTCAGACCATTGCTTCAGCCATGTCTGGTATGGATATCTTCCCTGTTTCACAAGCTGCAGGACCGTTAATCCTTCCGGCGAGGAAGGAGATTGCGGAAGGATTGCCATTTTGCGGGCAACTTCCTTTGTTGACAGCTTTGCAATCGATTCGCCTTCAAGCAGAATTGATCCATCCCGAGGCTTGAGCAGTCTCGCGATCGAGCGAAGCAAAGTCGACTTGCCGCAGCCATTCCCTCCTATAAAAACAGTAATCTCGCCTTTGGGAATTTGAAGGTCTAACTCATTTATGATGATCGAATCTCCATAGGAGAGAGTCAGTTTTTCTGTTTCAATTGCCTGGGCCATGTCGGTTCCCCCTTCTGTTAAGAATTTCGTGTCTTGAATAACAGGTAAATAAAATATGGCGCTCCTATGCCTGCGGTGAAAACGCCCGCGGGGACTTCCAATGGCGAAAACATCGTCCGCCCTATCAAATCAGCAAGCATGACAAGAATGCCGCCAATTAAAGCAGATACTGGCAAAAGCGCTCCGAATGCAGAACCGACAAGCCTTCTGGCCATATGTGGTGCCATCAGGCCGACGAAACCAATTCCACCGGCAAAAGCAACTGAGCTGGCTATAAGCGCGGTGCTGACCAGCAAAAGCGCAAAACGCTGACGCTGGACATGTCCCCCGACACCAGTAGCGATATCTTCCCCTAGTTCCTGTACATTTACCTTTCTGGCAAGAATGAAGGAAATCAAAAGCATGATGATTGTCCATGGTACGAGCACAGCTACATTTCCCCATGTTGAGCCATATACCGTACCGGTAATCCAGATGTTCGCCTGGCTGGCCCTGTAAATTGGCCCCATTATCATCATTAGTGTAGTCAAAGCCTGCATCATCGCGGAAATACCGATACCAATCAAGACGAGGCGAATAGGCGAAACACCATTTTTCCAGGAAAGAAAATAAACGAGGAAGGCTACGATCGCAGCACCAGCAAACGCGGCAACCGGCATCCATTCTATACTTACTGTCAAAGCATTATTGTCATCACTGAAAATAGCTAAAAATCCGACTACTGCCACCGATGCTCCCCCGGTGATCCCCAAAATATCAGGTGAAGCAAGCGGATTTCGGATCATGCCCTGCAGAAGTCCTCCGGCAACAGCCAGGCTGATTCCAACCATTAGCGCTACGATTATTCTCGGAAGACGGAAGGATTGCACAACCAATCTCTCCATATCGCTTCCCCCGCCAAAAAACACAGCAAGCACTCTTAGCGGGCTTATTTCCATATCGCCCAATCCAGTACTGATGACAAAGACAGCAAAAGCCGTAACAAGCAGGCCAATCATAACAGCTGCGGCTTTTTTATCGATTAAAAAGGATACTCTATCCTTGAAAAATCTTAAGCTTTTAAACTGGCTCATTTTCCGTTGAACCCCTTTCTCGCGATATAAATGAAAAATGGAGTTCCGATCATCGCGGTCATCACACCTACCGGGATTTCCTGCGGCATTAACACATATCGGGCAGCGATATCCGCCGCCAACAGCAGCATCCCGCCGAAGATCGCCGAGAAAGGAATGACCCAGCGGTGATCAATGCCAACTACTGCCCTTGTCAAATGCGGGATTACAATACCGAGGAACCCAATTGGACCAGCCACAGCCACAGCGCCACCGGATAAGAGGACTATGATCACGCCCGCGCCCAGCTTTACAAATCCGGTATTCAAACCAAGCCCCTTGGCCACATCTTCCCCCATTGACAGTACATTCATTTTCGTGGAAATCAGAATGGCTGCGATCCAGCCAATCGCCAGATATGGGAGGACACCGATGAGTGTTTCCAGCTTACGTCCCTGCACAGAGCCCGCAAGCCAGTAAAGCACCTGTTCGAGTGCTGCTTCATCCAACACGAGCAAACCCTGTGTGAACGATGAAAACATCGCGCTCATCGCAGCGCCGGCAAGTGTCAATTTCATGGGTGTCAATCCTTCACGTCCTGCTGACCCGATTACATAGACGCTGATTGCAGCAAGAGCAGCACCTAAAAAGGAAATCCACGCGAAAGCCTGGAGGCTGCCGACTGAAAAAATCGTCACCGCCACTACCACCGCGAACCCAGCCCCCGCATTAACTCCAAATATGCCAGGTGATGCAAGCGGGTTTTTCGTCAATGTCTGCATCAGGACACCCGCGATCGCCAGGCTTGCCCCCACTGCTGCGGCAATCAGCGCACGCGGCAGCCGGACAGATTGAATGATGATATGTTCATTTGATCCGTCATATTTAGTGAAGGCATCGAAAGCAGTTCCCCATGAAGTATCGGTATATCCGTAAACGATGCTTGCACATATTAAAAAAAATATAAAGATGATAGCGGCCAGGAGCCCTGCCAATCTGTGAGCATTGGTTTTCAGCAGCATAATGATTAACCTTTCTTGTTTACAATGTGGCTTTTTTAAATTAAGTTAGTTGCTTATATTGTTTATTTACTGTACGTGAAATTAGCACTCTTTTCACCATTTGACGAAACATATTCACAAAATTGTCAATGATGATGAAAATCATTATCAATTAGTATTGACAATGTCTCCTCTTGCATTTTATCATAAAGAGGCAGTAATTGAAAATGATTATCAATACCAACACAGGAGGAAATACATATGAAAGTTACCAAACACTTGCTGGTTCTTATCAGCATTTTCACCATCCTGCTTTTGGCAGCATGCGGGACAGATGAGGATCAGGCGAAGGATATAGCTGAAAAGCCTAAAGAAAAAGAAGAAAGCTATACAGTGGAACACGCTATGGGTACAACAACCCTGGAAAAGAGTCCTGAAAAGGTTGTCATCCTGACAAATGAAGGAACGGAAGCACTTCTTGCACTTGGAGTCACACCTGTGGGAGCGGTCCAGTCATGGACAGGAGATCCATGGTATGACCATATTGCAGAGGATATGAAAGATGTAAAAGTCGTTGGCGTTGAAAGCCAGGTTAACGTAGAAGCAATTGCTGCGCTTCAGCCTGATTTGATCATTGGGAATAAGATGCGCCAGGAAGATATTTATGAACAGCTTAAAGCAATCGCACCTACCGTTTTTGCGGAAGATCTTCGCGGAAACTGGAAAAACAACTTTGAACTTTATGCAAAAGCCGTGAACAAAGAGGAAAAAGGCAAGGAAGTACTAGCTGCCTATGACAAGCGCATTGAAGATTTAAAAGAAAAGCTTGGAGATAAAATAAACACTGAAGTATCAATGGTCCGTTTTATGGCCGGCGATGTTCGTATTTACCACAAGGATTCATTCTCAGGAGTGATTCTTGAACAAATTGGCCTGGCCCGTCCAGAAAGCCAGGACCAAGAAGACTTTGCTGAAAAAGGCGTAACGAAGGAAAGAATTCCGGCAATGGACGGAGATATCCTGTTCTACTTCACATATGATGAAGGTGACGGCAAAGCAACTGAAGTCGAAAAAGAATGGATCGAGGATCCGTTATTCCAAAACCTAGAGGCAGCAAAAAAAGGTGAAGTATATAAAGTAGATGATGCCATCTGGAATACAGCAGGCGGAGTCAAGGCTGCCAACCTGATGCTTGATGATCTTGAAAAACATATGTTGAAATAAAATCCCCCCAAGATTTTATTTTTACTAATTCCCTCCCCATATATATATAAAGCAGAAAACCCGCAAAGATATGCGGGTTTTTTTATTCTTCCAAATGAGCACTAGGTTGATGATAGGAGGCATATTTAACAAAATTTCGTAATGACTTCATATTCCTCCCAATTTCGGAAATGATAAGCGTAAACCAAGATTGGCGGAGAGTGCAATGAGAAAGTTATTCAAGAAAAAACTGCTGGAAGACATTGAAAAAGAAGCGGCCAGGCAGGATACAGATGGTCAAAGGCCTGACCAATATCTAAATGACCATGGCTGGGAAAATACGCTTTTCAAGTCGCACGATTATAAAAAAACCTTTTACGTGAACCAGAAATCAGAAAAAAAATTCTGTTTTTCCTTTATTTCCACTCTTGTGGATGAAAGCCTTCTTCAGAATAATGCTCTCCCCGGACTGCTTGAAGGTGATTTTTTCACCATTGAAGATGTCAAAAAGCTGGTCCCCGTCGCAGATGTCCAGGTATCGGACAAGAACGAGGAGATTGAAACGAAGCTCTTTAACGGCTATGTACTGCTGACCCTTGAAAATGAAGAGAAATATTTTGCGTTCATCGCAGCACAGAAGGAAATCGTCCGCGCAGTCGGGATGCCAGAAGTCGAGTTCAGTGTCATCGGTCCAAAAGAGTCTTTTGTCGAGTCAATTGACCAGAATCTTAATATGATCCGGAAAAGGGTTCCTGTTAAAGAGCTAATCGTCGAAAACTACACGGTTGGTTCGCTTTCAAAAAGTGGGGTCGCTGTCCTTTACATTGATGGCATTACAAATAAGGATAATGTCGATACGGTCATTCAGCGAATTAAGGATATCGAGTTTGATGAAATTACGGATAGTTCCTATATTGTGCAATTAATTTCAGATAACCAGAATTCTCCCTTCCCGCAATTGCTCGATACAGAAAGGCCCGACCGGATTGCGGCTGTACTCGCGGAGGGAAAAGTCGCCATCCTTGTTGACGGGTCACCACATGCGCTGATTGGCCCTACGACCCTGGTCGAATTTTTCGGGTCATTCGAAGACTATTTCCTGAATTATTTACTCTCTTCTTTTTTCCGTTTGGTTCGTTTGTTCGCTGTTGCCTTCTCGATTCTGATTACACCGATTTATGTGGCAACTTTGTCGTATCACTATGAATTGATCCCGAAGGACCTGCTAAGCACATTGATTACGTCTAGAAGAGAAATTCCCCTTCCTCCTATCCTGGAAGCATTGTTCCTTGAGCTGACGATCGAACTTCTGCGTGAGGCTGGAGCCCGACTGCCAACCAAGGTTGGCCAGACAATCGGTATCGTGGGCGGTATCGTAATCGGGACAGCTTCCGTTGAAGCCGGCCTGACCAGTAATGTCCTGCTGATTATTGTTGCGTTGGCCGCACTGGCGTCCTTTACAACACCTGTATACCGAATGGGCAACACAATCAGGTTGCTGCGTTTTCCATTCCTGTTGTTCGCGGAGCTCTGGGGCTTGCTCGGAATCGTCGTCTCCTTTTCATTCCTTCTGACCCATTTGCTTAGACTGACATCTTTGGGAAGGCCATTTTTGGAACCTCTTTACCCTCCCAGGGTCACTGATTTCAAGGATGCGATCATCCGTCTGCCGTTTACGATGCAATACAATCGGCCACAATATTTGAGGACGGAAAATCCTGCCCGCTTCAGTGAGAAAAAGGCGAAGGAAAAGAAGGATATTGATGAATGAGCATTGGAGGTTTTGAGTCATGCAGCAGCCAGTACCCGAAAGATTGCAAGTTTCACCCTTTCTCGTTCTCTATTTGATCATGTCCATGCAAATCGGCATCGGGGTACTGGGTTACCAGCGAATCATCGCGAAGGCTGCAGGTTATGACGCCTGGATCTCCGTTCTTGCTGCCGGTTTGAGCATCCACATTATTATCTGGATGATCTATAAAATTTGCGGGACAGTCGAAGGAGATATTGTGGCGGCGAACGCTTATGTGTTTGGCAAAAAAATCGGCAATATGATAAGTGCCATTTCCATTATCTACCTTCTCATTTTTGTAATGGCGGTATTACGGACCTATATTGAAGTCATCCAGGTATGGATGTTTCCTGAAATCAGCGCGTTCTGGTACAGCTTTGTTTTTTTGATTCTTTCTATCTACATCGTATTTGGAGGGTTTCGCACAGTAACTGGTGTTGCCTTTTTCTGTATCGTACTGCCAAGTTATCTGCTGCTGACTTTCGGTTTCACATTAAAATATGCAGATTTCACGAACCTTCTGCCGATTTTTGATCACTCTGTTAAAGAACTTGCAACCAGTGCCTATAATATGTCTTTGACCTATATCGGATTCGAGATCCCGCTTTTTTTCTATCCATTCATTAAAGACGCACCCAAATCCCAAAAGTGGGCTCATCTAGGCGTCTTTTTGACGACTATAATCTATACTGTCCTGGCAATCATTACATTCAGTTTCTTTTCAGAGGGCCAGCTGGCAAAATCCATTTGGGCGACCCTCGACATGTGGAAGATCGTCACCATGCCCTTCGTTGAAAGGTTTGAATATATTGGGATTGCCAACTGGAATCTGATCATCCTCCCGAATGTATGCATTGCCCTTTGGGGTGGCAGCATGATTTTAAAAAGGGCTTTTAAGCTGCGGCAAAGAAAAGGCGTCATTGGTCTTGCCTTGATATGTTTAGTTGCGATCATGTTCTTTGATACTCGTGCTAGAATCAATCTTCTGAATGATTGGACTGCAAGAATCGGCTTCGTCATAACCTATGTTTATATCCCCTTTTTATTTATCGCCACATGGATTGCGAAGAAGGTGAAAAATAAAAATGAGAATTAAAATGCTCTGTCTGATTATCACAGCCGTAATGGCCCTTACCGGCTGTGTCGAAAAAGAAATCATCGATGATGTCAATATTGAAATGGGCGTGGGTTATGACGTGGCTGAGGATGGAAAAATTGAAGGAACCGTCATGATTCCCATCTTCAACCCTGATAAAAAGATCGGCAATTTCACCTATTCCGCCACGGCCTTAAGCAGTATGGATCTCATCCAGGAGGTACAGCGGAAATCAGCGCAGCCAATTGTTACAGGCGCACTGGAAATTGCCTTGTTCGGAGAGGATATTGCCAAAAAAGGCATCAGCGAGTATACAGATGCTTTTCAGCGCGATGCGAGTATCGGCGCAGGGGTTTATTTTGCCGTAGCTGATGAGTCAGCAAAAAGTATTTTATCCGGTACATATGGAGACCGTGGGAACGCCGTACACTTATCCCAACTGATCGAGCACAATATGAAAAACCGGAATCTCCCTGAAACAAATATGCATCTGTTTACCTTTGACCGTTTTCAGGAAGGAAAGGATCCCTACCTCCCCATCTTAAAAAAGGTAGAGCCGGAGATCGTGGATATCGTAGGGATTGCATTATTCAAAGATGATCAGCTTGTAGGCGAACTCCCTCCTGAAAAAATGTTCTTTTTCAAACTGCTGACAGATAAGTTCAGCGAAGGGTCTTTTAAGCTTTCCGTAGATAATAAGAAAGCTGTTATAAAAGACCTGGATTCCAAACATAAACTAAAACTGACAAAACGGGACCCTTACACCATCACAGTGGATATCAAAATTAAAGGCCTGATACGGGAATATACCGGGAATATCGTAACGCCGGCGATTATCAAAGATATCGAAAAGCAATTCGAAACACAGGTCAACAAAGAGGCCACCGCAATGATCAAAGATTTTCAGGAAAAGGGCACCGACCCGGTAGGATTCGGCCACTTCATTAAAACCAAAACGAGAGGCTTTGATTTTAAAAAATGGGAAGATGAATACAAAAACCTGACCGTGCATGTTAACACTGATGTGGTCATTACTGAGGTAGGAATCATTGAATAAGAATTGGGTCTTGAACAGGAAAAAAAAACGAGCAGGAATCGATTCCTGCTCGTTTTTATGTGGATGTTGAAAACATATATTTTTTGTAATGGTACCGTATCGAGAAGATCAGGCTGACGGCAAGCATATTCCCCATCAGGGAGCTGCCTCCGTAGCTGATGAATGGCAGCGGAATTCCGGTGATTGGCAGAAGGCCGATCGTCATGCCGATGTTCTGGAAAACGTGGAAGGTGATCATGCTGATAACACCTACACAAATATAGGTATAAAAATCGTTTTTTGTTTCCATTCCGATTTTCGTGATCTGATAAATCAGCAAGAAAAACAAGCTGACAAGAACACTTGCACCAACAAATCCAAATTCCTCACCGATTATGCTGAAAATGAAATCGGTATGGCTCTCCGGAAGGTAAACTTCCCTTGTTCCATAGCCTTTACCTACTGTTTCACCGGAGCCAATTGCCAGCAGCGATCTCGTCAGCTGGAAGCCGGTCGAACTCTGATAATTATATGGATCCAGCCAGGAATAGATCCGGCCGAATTGATACTCTTTTACGCCAAGGTATTTCTCAAGAATTTCTGGTTTCCAGATGACAAAATAAAAGATAATCGAGATTAATGTTAGACCTGTGCCAAAAATCGGTACTAGCAGCTTCCATGTGATGCCGGAGATGAAAATCATCCCGAGCATGATCGCAATATACACAAGCGAAGTCCCAAGGTCAGGCTGCTGCATGACAAGCATGAGCGGCGCCATTGTCACCAAGCCGATTTTAATCAAAAGCCATAAGTCTGTTTGGATCGTTTTTAAGCGGTATTTCTGATGATGATCGACTATCACTCTCGCCAGAGCCAGGATGATGAACACTTTGACTAGTTCAGACGGCTGCAGCGTCCCCATTGCCGGCACCTTGTACCAGCTTTTTGCTCCATTGATGACCGGAGCGATACCTGAGGGAGCAACAATCAACCCTGCCAGCAGCACCAGCCCAAAGCCGTAAGCATACCAGCTCAGTTTTTGCAGCTGGTCGGAATCCAGTGTGATGACCGCGGTAATGATGCCGGCACCGATGACGTACCAGATAATCTGTTTGATCAGGAAGTTTTCAGAGCCATACTGCCCCGTTGTCTGGGCGCTGTAAATGGCAATGCAGCTTGCAAGAAATAAAAGGATCAGTATCGTAACCAGCCCATAGTCGAGCCGGGAATTATTTTTTTGATTCGATGTCATGTTTATTCCCCTTTTTAAATGAAGGACGTTTTCTGCAAAAATATCAGAAGAACTGTTCAATACTTCATTATATTTTTTTCGACAATAAATCACAACTTCTGACTCTGAAATGGTTATTATTACATATCCATATTCACTGTATTCAGGCATATTGACACAGGCGGTGGCTTGTGGCAATTTGGTGGCGTCCGCAACATGAGAACATGGCACTCTATGATGTCATCAAATTGAAGCACAGTCCAACGGTAAAATTCATATGAGGCTCACATTCCGGTGGTGTCACCAAAAGGAAGCTGGCCTTCCATTGGAGTCATCAAAAAATAGCTTGCATACCACCGGGACATGTTTCATAGCTTTGTAATGGACAAAGTCTTTGAAAAAGTGGGGATACTTCATGCTATCTAAAATTGAAGCTTTTATTCTTGGGCTGATTCAGGGACTGACCGAGTTCTTGCCGATCAGCTCGACCGGGCACCTTTATCTCGGCAGGAACCTGTTTGGGCTCGAGGAAGCTGGCCTTCTGCTCGACACGATGCTACATGTTGGTACGCTTCTGGCCGTATTTGTGTTTTATAGGTATGAATTCATCAAGATGTTGAAAAATCCATTCGGGAAGCTGACCTTCCTGCTTGTTGTCGGTACGCTTCCCGCTGTCGTTGTCGGTTTGCTGTTTGAGGATTATTTTGATGAAATCTCCAAAACAGGCGTGACAATCGGCTGGGAATTCCTGATCACTGGAACATTGATGTGGTTCGCGGATTCGATTAAAAATGGGCGTAAAAAGATGGATGACATCAGTTATACAGATGCCCTTGTAATCGGGAGCTTCCAGGCTGCTGCGATCTTCCCGGCTATTTCCCGTTCAGGGCTGACCATCGTCGCTGCGCTTTGGAGGAAGCTTGACCGCGAGACAGCAGCTTACTTCTCTTTTCTGCTTTCGACGCCAGCCATTCTCGGGGCAATCGTCCTTCAGGGAAAGGACCTCTTCAGCGGCGGGAGCGAGACGATTTCACTTCAGGCTTTGCTGATTGGCATCATTTCGGCTGCGATTTTCGGTTATATCGCCGTAAAATGGATGATTGGCTATTTAAAAAAGCGCTCATTAAAACCTTTTGCGATTTATGTATGGGTAATCGGGCTGATCGTGCTGTATTTTCAGTTCACCGGGCAGTTCTGAAATTTTTTATAGCGAGTTTTTCATTTTTATAGCGAGTTTTTACTTTTTATAGCGACTTTTATTTTTTTATAGCGACTTTTTACTTTATATAGCGAATTGGAAATTCCACGCGTTTTTTTCCAGTAATCAACTACGAAAAAATGCACACCATTCACAAGATGGTGTGCATTTTTTGATGTCAGGCCTGTGCAAATAGATGTGCGCCATTTATGTCAGGCATGCACATGAGGTGTGCACATTTATCAGCAGCCGCCGTCGCCGCCCATGAGGACGAGGCCTTCACGGTATTCGTCATATTCGAGGGCCATGCCTTCTGTATAGTCGACGATATTGGATTCAATCGCAACTTGGATTTCATTGATTACTGTTACATGATCATCTTCTTCCGGCTCTTCCAGAGCCAGACCAATCTGCGGGCCTCCTCAGCCAAAGCCGCCAAAGTAGACGCGGATACCTTCCGCATTGCGCTCTGCGAGGATTTCTTTTAAAATGTCGCGCGCTTTATCTGAAATCTGCATTCTCCCGTATTCCTTTCTGCATCAAATATTTCTAGAGTTTAGTTTACCATGTATTGAATCAGAAATACACGATACTGCCTGGAGTATTTTGTGAAGGTTTTATTTGGTAATCTAATTCCTAAATTGTGAACAAAATATGATAAACCACAAACAAAACTTAACGAAAATAAACAAAACCAAACAAAAACTCTACCTAACTATTAAATATTTTATTATATTTAGATTAGGAAGAAAAGGAGGGAAGCCTTTTGCAAATTTACACTCCCGATGAAATCGCCTCCATGCTGAAGATTTCAAAGCATACCGTCTATGAAATGATCAAGCGCGGAGACCTTGCCGCTTTCAAAGTGGGCAATAAGATGCGCATCGAAGAAAGCGAGTTTGAAAGATACAAAACCAGCATGTCCGCAACTCCTGCCAGAGTTCAGGAAGCAAAGGGAAATTCCCAGCATTCTGTGCAGCTCGCTGGCAGCCATGATTTCCTGGTCGAACAGCTGGTAAAGTACATAGCCTCTGAAGGAACGGGACTCAGCATCACTCCCTCCTACATCGGCAGTCTCGAAGGTCTGATGATGCTGTATCGCGGCAGCGCCGATATTGCGGCCGTCCATTTGCTCGACCCGACATCGCAGCAATACAATCTTCCCTTCATCCGGCAGCTGTTTGTCCACGAGCCTATTACCGTTATGAGGCTTGCTTCAAGGGAGCAGGGTATGATTGTCGCGAAGGGCAATCCAAAGGATATTACCGGGGTCAAAGATTTGGCAAGGACTGACGTCACTATTGTCAATCGCCAAAAAGGAGCCGGCACCCGTTTCCTGCTCGATTCCTTCCTTGCCAATGAAAAACTTGAGCCGACAAATGTGAAGGGTTATGAAAATGAAGAGTGGACACACCTGGGGGCTGCAGCTCATATCAGCAGGGGTACAGCAGATGCAGCATTTGGAATCAGGTGCGCAGCAAGCCAGCTAGGTCTCGATTTCATCCCGCTCACGAGGGAACAGTTTGACTTAGTGTTCCGCTGGACTCCTGGAAACAAAGAAGCCCTCCAGCACTTGATCGACCTGATCCAGCTCACCAATTTCAAAGATAGCATTGCAGACCTTGATGGCTATGATGCTGAAGAATTCGGAAACATCATTTATGGAAACCACTCAACGGAGGAATAAGGAATGAAATTCAAACATTTAATTTCACTATTGCTTGTACTTATGTTCGCTTTTGTTACAGGCTGTTCTGACTCCTCGACAAAGGAAGCTGAAAATCAGCAAGAGACAAAAACGGAAAAAACAGAAAAAACGGATTTGATCCTAGCGACAACTACCAGTACTCAGGATAGCGGCCTTCTTGATGTTCTGAAGCCTGATTTTGAAGAAAAAAACAATTATAATCTGAAAATCATTGCCGTTGGTACCGGACAGGCTCTTGAAATGGGAACACGCGGTGAAGCGGACGTCCTTCTTGTGCACGCACCTGCAGCGGAGGAAGAAATCGTAAAAAGCGGCGATGCCATCAACCGACAGAAGGTCATGTACAATGACTTCATCATTGTTGGACCAGCTGAAGACCCAGCAAAAGTAAAAGGCTTAACAGTACCTGAAACATTGAAAAAAATCATTGATACAAAAGCTTCATTCGTGTCTCGTGGTGATGATTCCGGCACTCATAAAAAAGAGATCGAACTTTGGAAGAAATCTTCTCTTGATCCGAAAAGCCTTGGTGATGCATATATCGAAGCTGGACAAGGGATGGGTGCAACACTGCAGATCGCTTCCGAAAAACAAGCTTATACTTTGACAGACCGTGCTACATTCCTGGCTCAGAAAAAGAACATGCCTGACACCGGAATTTTGGTTGAAGGTGACGAAAGCCTGCTGAATATTTATCACGTTATGCAAGTTAACGAGGAAAAACATGATAAAGTAAATGCAGAAGGTGCGAAAGCATTTGTCGACTATATGACCTCAGAAGAGACAAAGAAGATTATCAAGGAATTTGGCACCGATGAGTACGGCGAGCCATTATTCTTCCTTTTTGAATAAGAAAATTGGAACAGTCTTGATTATCCCGACAAGAAATGAAGCCGTTCTTTGGCTTCATTGGCAGGTACGAAGCATCTCCAGGGCTAAGGCGCTGGAGATGGACAATTCTTGAAGTGTAATACTTCAATTCTCAGAAATTTTGCAAGTACAAATTCAAAAGAAAGTCTGATTGCGTATGGAACTTTTATTAGAAGGATTGAAAAAAGCGATAGAAATGATCCTGTCAGGAGACCGGGAAATCCTCGAGATTACCCTGCTGACGCTGAGGGTATCGATTACAGCTGTGCTGATCAGCACAATGATCGGTATTCCAGCGGGAATGTTCCTTGGGCTTGCCCGATTTCCGGGAAGGAAGCTGCTCCTTGCCATCATCAATATCGGCATGGGCCTCCCTCCTGTCGTCGCTGGTCTATGGATCACTCTTTTCCTGTGGCGCTCTGGTCCGCTTGGCGATCTGGCCTGGCTGTACACGCCAACCGCAATCATCATGGCACAGATTCTCGTTTCACTGCCGATTGTCACAGCGCTGACAAGCACGGCATTCCAGCAAATCAATCCTAAACTGATCCTTCAGGTCAAAGCGCTTGGAGCGACGAAGTTCCAGCTATATTGGATTTTGATGAAAGAAGTAAAGCTTGCGATTCTTGCCGCCATCATAGCCGGATTTGGACGAGTCATTGCCGAGGTCGGCGCCGCAATGATGGTCGGCGGCAATCTCAGCGGCGAGACCCGGATCCTCACGACTTCGATTGTCATGGAAGTATCGAAAGGCAATTTCGATATCGCTCTTGCACTTTCATTCATCCTGATGACATTGGCGTTCATTATCACATTTAGCCTGACTTACTTACAGCAAAGGAAGCGGAGCCTATGACCCCACTGATTACTGTAAAAAATTTAGAAGTGAGAGCCGGGAAGAAAAACCTGCTGTCCATCCCCCACTTTGAGATACAAGACGGAGAAATCCTAGGGATCATGGGTCCGAATGGTGCTGGAAAAAGCACTTTTATAAAAGCTTTGTCCCTGCTGGAGAAACCAGCTCAGGGCTCGATTTTTTTCAAAGGTCAGGATATCTCTGACGATCTCTCTCTTAAGATGCGAAGAAAATTCGCTGTCGCGATGCAACAGCCGCTGCTTCTTGATACAACCGTTTTTCAAAATGTTGCGATTGGCTTGAAGCTAAGGAATCTTCCCCGCCAGGAAGTAAAGCAAAAGGTTGCCTACTGGCTGGAAAAATTCCAGATTAGCCATCTTGCCAAAAAACACGCAGCATACCTGTCCGGCGGCGAGGCCCAGCGTGTCAACCTTGCCCGGGCAATGGTGCTTGAGCCGGAAGTCCTGTTCCTCGATGAACCCTTCTCTGCACTTGACTTCCCCACGAAGGTGCAGTTATTGAAGGATATTAAGTCGATTATCGGGCAGACGAAAACGACAACAGTTTTTGTCAGCCACGATCTTATGGAACTGAAATACCTTGCTGGAACGCTTGCGATCCTGATGGATGGTGAGCTGAAACAGACTGGTCCCACAGAGGAAGTGTTGTCATCCCCCAACGCATCTGCTTCCACTTTTATAAATGATTGGAAAAGCCTTCTCAATTAGTTGCTTAACAGCATGGCTGCAAGATGCCATGCTGTTTTTTCAAATAGAGGAAGGATATAAATTCAAGGAAAGCGGAGAGCCCTGCTCCTCCGCTTTTTTGCTACTGCATATTCGTTTCCTTTTCCTGGTCAACAAGCTCATTCTCGTCCGCTTCAATGAAGAATGGGACTTTCATTTCAAGCAGGAAATCGATGAGCCCCTGCTTGTCTTTAATATTGCTCAGGCCTATATTGAAAGCCGGAAATCCTGTTTTGACATTCAGCCTGGCGAGACGCTGACCTCCCTTTGGCATTGCATTCAGGTAGTATTCCTCATCCTTAAGGATAATGCCCAGTGTCGCATTATTATGTACCTCATATGGCAGAATCCCCTCAATGTCTTCCCAGGGAATGAAGCCAGGTCCTGCCTTCCCTCTTAATGTGAGACCGCGGTCACTGATTGTTACATTGGCCTCTTTTTGGAAAAAAGTTTTTCCGAGAAAGACCAGACTCCATCCAAGAATCAGGATGATTGCCCCAAACAATACAAGTCCTCCCCCATTTCCCTCTGGTTCTGACATCATGCTGAGGAATCCCCAACTAAATCCGATGGTCACGAGACTGATAAAAAAGAACAGGACCGCTATCCTCAGCTTGGAAAAATAAAAATCTTTCTCCATGTTTTCGCTCCCCCTTTTTTGTACACTTGGATAAATTACCCATTATTGAAATGCATAAACCAGTTTATTCCATTTATCAAACACTTATTATCACTCTTCTTTTTTAGTATGATGAATATAAAGATATCCTTTGGAGTGAGCAAATATGGATCGCATTTCACTTAAAATAGGCATTGTATTTTTCATAACAATATTGATGGTTGAGGGCTTCCTGTTTTACTTTCTTCACTCATCAATCATCCATTCACGAATTGATGAAGAACTGGATTCCCTGCTGACACGCGGGAATAACCATCGAGATATTCTGGAAACTTCCTATACTGCGGAAACGATTCACCACATTACAACGATGGAATCCAGGACGGAAACTCATGTTGTCATCACCGGCCAGAATGGTGAAGTGGTTGCTTCCTCCATTCCGGTTGACCAATACATACAAAATATTATTACCGCAGCACCGGACGTTCCGCGAACCGGCTTGATCCTTGAGGATGACTGGCAGGACAAGAAGTACATTGCTTCGGTCAGCCCTTTAGAGGCAAATGGAAACGTCTATATGTTCAAGAACACGCAGCGTGTCCAGGGGCTGATCGCCAGGCTTAACAGGCATTTCTGGCTTGCGGGAATCCTGCTGCTTTCTTCAATGGTAGTCATCACACTTTTCCTTTCCAGATTCATTACAAAGCCAGTGATCAAAATGAATGAGGCAACCTTGAAGATCCGCCAGGGCGACTATTCTGTCGCTTTGCCCCGCCTTGGGAACGATGAGCTGGGAGAACTGGGGGAATCGATCAAAGTGCTGGCGGATGACCTCAACCATATCAAGCAGCAGCGCAGTGAGTTTCTCGCAAGCATTTCGCATGAACTAAGGACACCGCTGACTTATATAAAAGGTTATGCAGACATTGCTGGAAGGGAATCAACGAGTCCAGAGGACAAAAGCAAATACCTGCAAATTATCAATGAAGAAGCAGCCAGGCTGTCCGATCTCGTCAAGAGTTTATTCGATCTAGCCAAAATGGATGAGAATACTTTTCCCATCCAAAAAGAGCCTTTGGAGCTTTGCGGATTTTTGCATAGCATCCAGATGAAAATGCTTCCCTCCTTCCAGGAGATAAATATCATGCTTAACTTAATCTGTGACGAGGAAAGCTATATCGAGGCCGATCCAGTCCGTTTTGAGCAGATCGTCATCAACCTGCTGGATAATGCCCGGAAGTATTCTGCTGCAGGCACAACAACTACAATTCATGCATTTAAAAAGAGCGGCCGCACACATCTTACGATTGAAGATGAAGGGAAAGGCATCCCTAAAGAGGACCAGGCATGGGTTTTCGACCGTTTTTACCGCGTCGACAAGTCGCGGTCATCATCCCTTGGCGGCTCTGGCCTTGGGCTAGCCATCGTAAAGGAGCTTGTGGAGGCGCATGGCGGCAAAATCAGACTTAAAAGCGAGCCCGGCAAAGGGACAATTTTCGAAATTATTCTTTGACTGGTTTTAAAATCATCAAATATGGAATACATAATAGAGGGGTGATGTCATTGAAACGAGTTCATTCGTTGGCGGAAATTGTTGAAGCTGTAAAAGAAGATCAAAATCCAAAGAAAATTTTGCTCAGCCAGCATGAGACCTCCCGCTCTGCAGTCACACTTGGCGACGAGGACACGGAGTCCGGTACAAGGCTGCGGGTAAAGGCCGTGCTGGAAGATTCCTTGTACTTTTCCGAGGAATTCACCGATGACACGCTTTATGAGGAAGCAAATGAGCTGATTCAGGAATTGAAGGAAACCGCTCAAGTAACGAATGTGAGCGAAAAAGAAATCGAACAAGCGATCAAAGAGTAAGCAGAAGGGGCAGCTGTCAGACAGCTGCTTCTTTTTTTCATACTAAGAAAACAGTACATATTGCTCCCTGCTTTCCGGGAAAACTAAACTGAACTTACTACTAGGGGGGCTTAAAATGACCAAAAAGAACAATAAAGGCAGCAAAAACCAGAATTCACCGAGGCTCGGCAACCAGATGGCTGAGTTTTCCGGCGAGTTGGCCAGCGGGGATAACAGCAAAGGCAACAAACGCAACAAAGACCAGAACGATAAAACGGACCGACATCAATAAAACCAAGGCAAAAGCCGGCACTCGTCTGCCGGCTTTAGTCCATTTCCGTTAGTATGGCTGATTGGTTATTAAGGTTTGCGGGGTCAACTCCGTCGCTTTTGTTTTCGTTCATAAAAAGCATCCTGAAGCTTCTGATTCGCCTCCGTCGTCTTTAAATGTTCTTCCATCTCACGTTGATTCCCAGGCTTTGCGTTTGGATCAATGTCCACAAGTTTATCCTTATCCATGTTGAATCCCTCCTTAAGTTAGTATCAGCGGCCGTGTTTGTTTTTACCCGGATAAATGCTGAAACGAACTTACAAAATTAGGGAATACATATGGAATAGGCGCTTCCGGTGGACGGCAATAAAAGAGAAGACACAGTAAACTGCGGTGGACTGCCGCCTCCTTATTTTCGTTTCATTTCATTTGCCAGGTACTCGACATCTGTACCAACAATAACCTGCAAGTCTGTTTTGTTGAGTTTCAATACCCCTTTTGCGCCAAGCCGTTTCAGGTCTGCTTCATTCACTTGTGACATATCATCGACTTTTAAACGGAGGCGTGTGACGCAATTATCGAGTTCCCTAAGATTGTTTTTGCCTCCCAATGCAGCAAGATAATGATCTGCAAGCTCAGCATAATTGCCTTGTGAAGCACCGCTATCTGTAAACTCTCCCTCGACTTCGTCCTCACGTCCTGGTGTCTTCAGGTCAAGCTTGATGATCAAAAAGTAGAAAAGCACGAAATATAGCACACCGTATACGAGACCGACACCCAGCAGCAATAGTGGCTTTTGAGCAATTCCATAGTTCAGGACATAATCAATCGCACCTGCTGAGAATCCAAAACCATGGTGGATATCCAGCATATAGGTGATCGACATGGCGAGGCCGGTCATGACAGCGTGGATACCATATAATAAAGGAGACAGGAACATGAACAAGAATTCGATCGGTTCTGTGATCCCTGTCAGGAATGAAGTAAATGCAACGCCGGCCAGGGCGCCTGTTACAGCTTTCTTCCGCTCTTTTTTCGCCGCCGCAATCATCGCGAACGCAGCAGCTGGAAGACCGAACATCATCACTGGGAAGAAGCCGTTCATGAAGATTCCTGCCTTAGGGTCACCTGCGAAGAAACGGTTCAGGTCACCTTTTACTATTTCCCCTGCAGCATTCGTGAATTCACCAAATTCAAACCATACAAGTGCGTTCAGAACATGGTGAAGACCCAATGGGATCAATAAGCGGTTAAGGAAACCGAATACCCCGACACCTAGTGCGCCGGCTCCAACGATCCACTCACCGATATTGTTGATGCCAGCCTGGATCGGCGGCCATACATAACCAAAGATTCCTGCTAAAATAATCATCACCAGAGAAGTAATGATGGGGACGAAGCGTCTGCCCCCGAAAAAACCAAGATAGTCTGGCAGCTTGATATCGTGATATCGGTTATAAAGCAATCCTGCGATCACGCCGGATAAAATACCTCCAAGCACCGCCATATTGATATCTTCATTAATCGCACCTGCACCTTTAGTCAAAACGAAATAGCCAATTGCACCAGCAAGACCCGCAGCGCCATTCCCGTCCTTCGCAATACCAACAGCCACACCAATTGCGAATAGCAGCGCAAGATTCGCAAAAATCGCGTCACCTGCTGCAGATATAAAAGGAATATTGAATAAGTCCGGCTGCCCAAGACGCAGCAATAAAGCCGCTGCAGGCAAAACAGCGATTGGAAGCATCAAAGCCTTCCCGATTCTTTGTAAAAATCCCAGCACTGTCAACACCTCTTCCTTAAAAATTGTAAGTGTTTACATTTTTCCAGAAATATTGTTGATATTTGTAAACACATAACCAAATTAACATTTCCTCCCGCTAAAAACATCCTGTAAAAAGACTATTTACATCCTCTTGACTACTGAAAAAGTATGCTCCCCTCTTGAGTTGGTCACCCTGTACATCGGACAGGGCTGATACTAATAGCTTATTCGCTGAGTTCCCTAAAATTCCATTAAGGACTGGTTAACAATAAAGAAAAAAACCTGCACGGGTGCAGGTTTTCTTTAATCTCACAAGGCATTTGCCTTTGTACTCCTTGAACAGCGGTCCAACCGTGAATGCTTCACGATTCCCATCACTGCCCCGGCAATCTCGACAACTTCCCCGTTGTTCAAAACAGGCATAAGCGAAATGGCATAGGTGTTCCCGCCTATTTCGATATCAAAGACGATTTTCTCATTATTTTTCCAGACACATTCATAATACTTCTCAACTCTTCCCGCTTTTTCGGGCAAAAACTCCTTCAGCGTCTTGCCGTTGATTTCATTCGGGGTGAAGCCGAGATCCTCCAGCAATCCACCGCCGACAATCTTATGGATGAAGTCATTTCCCTGCTTCGTCAGCCTGAAGATGATTCCGTAGTGACTCTGGATCATTTCTTCAGGCTGAGACCAAACCTTTTCCCGGGGACCTGTAAAAAAGCTGTCATCGGCAATGGTCGAGAAGTAGAAGCCTCTCATGATGAAAAAGTAGCCTGCTGCCTTGTATAAATGGCCGGTGAAATTATCGATGTCGTAGACGCTCTGATAGATGGTAAAAACAAGCTCCGACAGGAATAAAAACGTAAATGCGAGAGCCACATACAGATGCTGGCCATCCTTGCCTTCATGATAAAAATAAAGCGAAATCACGATGGAAATAAAGTGCAGGAAACCGACACCATATTCGATGACATTTTTTAAAAGCGTCGTTCCTTCTCCTTCAATGACGAGAAGAGGCAGACTTTGTTCATACCTGAAAATCATATACATAATGGTACCGAGAACAATGGTACATAAAGCAAGGCAGATTCGCCTTGAATCCATCTTCAGCTGGCGTTCCGGCAGAATGAGAACAAGGACTATCAACAACGACTCGGCCACCCTGGCGGCAACCCAAAACCATGTCGCCTTTGCGATCGAGCTTTCGGTTATAAAAAACGGCATGCCTTTGAACGTCACCGTGTGTAATAAATCGAGTACACCGACAATGAAGAACAAAAACGAAAGCATCAGGATCTTTCTTGACTTAGTGAAACCGAACAATTTCCAGCCATATGAAAAAATCGAAAAGGAAACTGCAATACTGAAAAATTCCAAAATAGTATGGATGGCAATATAGTTTTCAGGATTCAAGTAGGGTGAAAGATCGGAGTGATAAAGATGAATCAGCATAAAGAACATCACCGCAGCAATGGTATAGATTAGGAATCTTCCCTCCGACATGCTTCTCTCCATTTTTTCTCACCTGCTTTTGGAGGTCGTATAGTTACTTTCATTATAATCACCATCCAGGTGCAAAACTTAGCCCACATATATCCGTTTTGTGAATATTGACAATTCGGGATTGAATACATACATGGGTTTTGCTATTTTTCTTTTATTCGATAAAGTGGTAGATAGATTGATTCAGAGGAAGTGTAATGATGAAAATGAATGAACTTTTGCCTCGTTTTAGCGTGCCGGTGTTCAAAGGGATTGCTTTAACGTTGGTACTGGCACTGGCTGCGCGCCTGATCGCAGGACTGCCCTTCTTCGCGATCATGGGCCAGCTTGTCATCGCCATCATGCTCGGAATGATGTGGCGTGCTGCCGTTGGAGTGGATAACGGTTTGTTGGAGGGTGCCTCTTATTCCAGCAAAAAGCTCCTTCGGCTCGGTATTATTTTGCTGGGTTTCAGGCTGAATCTTTATGATATATACAATGCAGGGGCGACTGTCTTTTTCATCGCATTTGCGAATCTGACGTTTGCCTTGCTGGTGGTTTATGGTCTGAGCAGGCTTTTCAAGGTTGAAAAGCGACTCGGCATCCTGACTGCCTGTGGCACGGCGATATGCGGAGCTGCAGCAGTCGTCGCCATCGCACCAGTCATCAAGGCGAATGAAAAAGAAACAGCCGTCGGTGCAGCAAATGTTGCGGTGCTCGGAACGATATTTACTATCCTTTATACGTTGATTTTTTCTTATCTTGGGTTGAATGCACTGGACTATGGCGTTTTCGCCGGAGGCACCTTGCATGAGATCGCCCACGTCGTCGCAGCTGCCGATCCGGCTGGACAGGCAGCGCTTGACCTCGCCATCATCGTAAAATTGACGAGAGTAGCACTGCTTGTCCCTGTCGCCATTTTAATCGGCATCCTGATTAAACGGAAGGAAACCGGAGCAACGGGAGAGAAAATGACGTTCGCCTCCCTTCCGATTCCCTGGTTCATCCTTGGTTTCCTCGCCGTCAGTGCCTTCAATACGACAGGACTGGTCAGCGAAGGCGCCGCTTCGGCAATCGTCAGCTTCGCCTATCTGCTGATCGGGATGGCAATGGCCGGATTAGGATTGAATGTTGATTTCAAATCATTCCGCCAAATGGGCGGAAAGGCATTGACAGCCGGACTTGCCGGGTCTGTGCTGCTTTCGGGGTTTGGGTACTTGCTTGTCAGACTGTTTTATTAAGGCGTGGTTCCTACTTTTTGGAAATTGTAGAGATTATGGGGTAAATCGTAGAGATTATTAAACTTTTCGTAGAGATTATGGGGTAAATTGTAGAGATTACCCCTTTTACCGTAGAGATTAATGTGCAAATCGTAGAGATTGTCTCATTTTTTTGCTTATCTTATCCCCCAATAATGAAAAGAAAGCGGCATAATGGCCGCTTTCTTTTTCGTTAATCTATAAAAATCTTCCCAGGGTTCAGTATCCCATTCGGATCAAGGCTTTTTTTAATGGTTTTCATCACTTCATAGGCAGCTCCGTGCTCGAGGCGCTGGTATTTTGCTTTTCCCAATCCTACTCCGTGCTCGCCGGTGCAGGTTCCGCCGCGGTTCAGCGCATAGTGGACAATTTCTTCATTGATCCGTTCAGCTTCGGTTACTTTTTCAGGATTTTCTTTATCAAGCAGCAGCAAAACATGATAATTGCCGTCACCGACATGGCCGACAATCGAGCCTTCAATCAATGAAGCGTCAATTAATTCCCGGGTGTGGAGAATCGCTCCGGTCAATTCTGAGACCGGGACACTGACATCTGTCAGCATGATGCTTTTGTTTCCGGCGGTGTGTTTGTAGGCGTAAAGCAGATTATGCCTTGCTTCCCACAGCTGGTTTCGCGCTTTGGAATCAGCCTCGAATTGGAAGTTCGAACAGCCGTGGTCCTTCAATATTTCCGTGGCGAACTCTACATCCTGAGCGAGCCCTGCTTCGTTGCCGTGGAACTCCATGAATAACGTTGTGTCTTCTTCGTACTGAGTTTCCATGTATTCATTTACTTTTTTGACAGATTCCCCATCGACAAACTCAATCCGGGCGACAGGAATGCCGCCTGCCAGAATGCCGACTACGGCATCGACAGCTTTTCTTACAGAAGGAAAAACCGCCCTTGCTGCAGTAATCGCCTCCGGAATTCCGTACACTTTCAACGTGAGCTCTGTTATGACCCCAAGCGTTCCTTCCGAGCCAACAAACATGCCGTTCAGATGGATTCCTGAAGAAGACTTGGCAGACAGACTGCCGGTATGGATGATATCACCATTGGCGAGTACTACTTCCAGATCCCGGACCTGGTCCCTCATGATGCCGTACCTGACAGAAGTCGTGCCGCTCGCATTCGTTGCCGCCATCCCGCCGAGTGTCGCGTCTGCACCTGGATCGACAGTGAAGAACAAGCCGTATTTCTTCAGTTCTTTATTCAATACGGACCTGGTCACGCCGGGCTGGACTTTAACCAGAAAGTCATTTTCCTTCACTTCGAGGATCGCATTCATCTGCGACATGTCGAGGGAAATCCCTCCATTCACCGGAATGACATGGCCTTCAAGACTGGTTCCCAAACCGAATGGCACGACCGGAATCCTACTTTCGTCCGCAAATTTCAGGATCTTGCTGACATCTGTTTTATCCCTCGGAAAAACGACGACATCAGGCAGGCGCGGTTCATGGTACGACTCATCGCGGCCATGAAGCTCCAAAATCGTTTCATTCACACTTACACATTCTTCTCCGATCACTCTTTTCAGCTCATCAATATAGCCTGCCAAATCCCTCTCCCCTTTATCGTTAAATTTATCTTGCTGTAATCCTTATGTAGTTTTCAATCCCATTAGGACCCCATGTATCTGGCATAATAGTTTTTAGCTTTTACCAGATCATTCGTGCCATGGACCAGCACCCTTCCATCCTGGAAGATGACCATGGTGATTTCATCATCAGGCATAAAACGTAACAGGAAAGGGTTGCCTTTTACTTCGCCATTGTTTTTCAAACGGCCTGCCAGTTTTTCAAGGTCCAATTTTGCCTTCTGTCGGGGATTGATTTGGATCGTGTTGCGTCCGCAAAGTGATGCATAGTTAATCTGCTGCTCTGATGAGCGATCGAGAAATTCATAATGATGATGGACACATGCTGGGCATTCCGGGTTGCGCCCCTGGCTGACATCCATTTGCAAAAACGAGTTATACCAGATATCCATCTGTTCAAGATTGGGATTCGACTCCGCTCCGACAAGCAGCTTCAAAGCTTCGACCGCTTCGAACGAACCGATGATATCCGTGATTGGTGATAGCACACCGATGCTGTCACAAGTATCCCCAAGTCCTGCGGGGACGGACGGGAAAAGACAGCGATAGCACGGAGTCTCACCTGGTTTTATGACAGCGAACATGCCCCTTGAGCTCACTGCCCCGCCGTAGACCCATGGAATTCCATGTTTCACAGCGACATCGTTTATGAGATACCGTGCCATGAAATTATCGGTCCCATCGACGATCACATCAAAACCAGCAAGCAGGTCCTCCGCGTTATCCAGCGTTAGGTCGGCAATAATTGGTTCCAATCTCACTTCGGAATTGATTTTCCTCAGTTTTTTTTCAGCAGCGATGACCTTCGGCAGGTTCTCGCGCGCATCTTCTTCATCATAGAGAGTCTGGCGCTGGAGATTGGACAGCTCGACCAGGTCACGGTCGATGAAGCGCACATGCCCCACACCCGAGCGAACCAGATGATTCGAGATCACTGCCCCCAGTGCCCCCATGCCGACGATGACTGCAGAACTAGCCAGCAGTTTCTTCTGTCCGTCACGGCCAATTTGCTTGAATAAAATTTGTCTAGAATAACGCTCCATTTCATTCATGGATATCCCCTCACTTCTATTTAGATTATATCTTTAAATAAAGCTTTTTTTTAGGGAAAATTTTCACTATACTAAATATTAAGAGGGTTTACCCTCTTAGGGACTTTTTACTATTAAAAGTGAAAGAGGTGGATTAGTTAAGATGAATCTTGGGGGATTTAAAAACAAAGAAGTCGTAGTTGACTTAACCAATGGCACTGTCGGTTACCGTGGCATCAATGAAGAAGATGTAAGGAAGTATATCGGCGGCCGCGGCCTTGGAGTCAAGTATGTACTGGACAACGGACCAGAAGTTGAGCCTCTATCAGAAGAAAACATACTATGTATCATGACTGGCCCTGTAACAGGTTCTCGTTCTTCAATGAGCGGACGTCTTGCTGTCGTAACAAAGTCACCGCTTACCGGTACGGTTACTGACTCTCATATGGGCGGATGGACAGCTGCCCGTCTGAAGTGGTCTGGAATCGACAACGTGATTTTCAAAGGCAAGAGCGACAAACCGGTCTACCTGTATATCGAGGATGGCCAGGCAGAAATCCGCGACGCTTCTCAATTGTGGGGATTGAGCACGCGCGCGACTGTACAGGCTTTGAAAGATGCTCATGGCGAAGAAAACCTCAGCGTTATGACGATCGGCCAGGCTGGCGAAAACGGAGTGCGTTTTGCCGGTTTCATGAACGAGCATGACCGTGCGGCTGGACGCGGCGGTACTGGTGCGGTTGCAGGTTACAAAAAACTGAAGGCAATCGTGATCAAGGCAGCTCAAAAGGGCAACATGCCTGAGCCTGCTCAAAAAGATGACTACAATCAGGCTAACAAGAAAGCTGTTAAAGCGATTCTTGAAGGCGGCCTTACTGCTCCTAACAAAGGCGGCTTGTCAGTATACGGAACAAACGTCCTTACCAACTTGATCAATGAAGTGGGAGCGCTTCCAACACGAAACTCTCAATTGACACACTGGGATGAAGCAGAGAAGCATTCCGGCGAGTGGGTAAACGAGCACATTCTCGTTGCCAACAACACATGCCACGCTTGCCCGGTTGGCTGTAAGATCGAGGTTGAAGTCAAGGAAGGCAAATATAAGACTCGCGTAGAAAGCTTTGAGTTTGAATCTGCATGGGCGCTTGGAGCGAACAGCGGTTTGAGCGACTCTGAAGCGATCGCATACTTAATCGATATCTGTAATGAATATGGAATGGATACAATCGAGCTAGGCCACGCCATCTCTGTCACAATGGAAGCCTATGAAAAAGGCATCGTTGAAGAGAAGCTTGACTGGGGCGATGCTGACGGCATGATCGAGATTGCTCGCAAAATCGCGTTCCGTGAAGGTTTCGGCGGAATCCTTGCTGAAGGTCCTGCACGAGCGACTGCTGCATGGGGAGTTCCTGAACTGTCCATGTCCGTTAAAGGCCAGTCCATCCCAGCTTACGATCCGCGCGGAATCCAGGGAATCGGCCTTGGCTATGCGACTAGTAACCGTGGTGCCTGCCACCTTCGCGGCTACACAATCGCATCTGAAATCGCCGGTATTCCAGAGCCAACTGACCGTACAGTAGCAGAAGGAAAAGCTGAGCTTCTGAACGTATTCCAGAACCTGCTTTCATTCTCTGACTCTATGAATATCTGTAAGTTCTCTTCTTTCTCTGAAAACGCCGAGCACTACGCTGAGCAATACAGCACAATGACAGGCATCCCAATGACAGCGGATGATGTCATGCTTGCAGGGGAAAGAATCTACAACCTTGAGCGTTATTACAATAACCTAGCCGGCTTCAACAAGCGTGAGGATGACTTCCTTCCAAAACGCTTTACTGAAGAAGGTGCTTCCGGCAACAGTGAAGGACTTGTCTCACGCATGGATATCATGCTGGAAGACTATTACAATGTCCGCGGCTGGAAGGATGGCGTCGTTACCGAAGAAAAACTTCGCGAACTGGGCATCATTGGCGAAGAAACAACTCCGGCTACAGAAGAAGTTTAATAGTTTGAGAGAAACCAGGTGACTTTCTCGCCTGGTTTTTTGTTTAAGGGTGCAGATATTGCGGATGAAGCAACTTGGTCGAATTAATAGGAAATGTGGTCGAATTATTTTAAAATCCGCCAAAAAGACTTGAAATGTGATCGAATTATTTTAAAATCCGCCAAAAAGACTTGAAATGTGATCGAATTATCTTGAAATCCGCCAAATAAATCTGAAATGTGGTCGGATTAATCAAAAGTGCCATCTTACAGGGTGTAGATTCGCTTCTTATTAGCGTAATCCACGATTACGATCCTCGATATCAGTCGGGAATATGAATTACATATAGATTTTTTGCAAAAATAAAAAGGCCCCGGCAAAAAGTTGCCGAAACCTTTGCTACCCGCCTACCCGGGTTGTTTTATAACGGTAATTTTTGATCAGGTGTTCGAGCTCATCCATGCTTTCCGCCGCAAAGCGGATATGAACAGCATTAACGATGAATGTTTTTGTAAAAGCAAGTTCATCCTCGCTCAAAATTTCCGCTCTCCATCCTTCCGCTTCATACACGTACGGGAAGGAATCGGTTACGAGTCGGCCGCCCAGTTCTTCAAAATACATGCCGAGATGATCCCTATTGATTCCGCGGAATTCTAGTATTCTATCTACCATATCAGCCACCGGCAACAGGAGGGAACAATGCGAACTGGTCGCTTTCTTTTACATTCGTTTCGAGTTCCTGGTCATGGACGATGTTACGGCCATTGATATAAACGTGTACAAATGGCTTGAGCGTCTTTTCTTCTGTGAAAATTTCTTCGTGCAAATCCGGGAACATTTCGCACATTTTATCAAGCACATCCATTACCCGTTCCCCATCAGGCTTCACTTCGACCGTCACGCCTCCGCAAATATCTCTGAGATTAGCAAATACTTTAACCTGCATCCAAAACGCCCCTTTCTCCTACCCCTAATAATAATGTGAAAATTATAAATTGTCATCCGCACTTTCTATTTAAAAGGGAATCGTTTATCTTACAAACTAGAATCCATGACTGCGTCGGTGAACTGCTTGATCAGCGGGCGATTTTCGGCATCCGATTGTGCCACAAGGTAAAACTCCCTGTCGTACGGAGCAAAGCTATCAATGATGGCTATACGTCCTGTTTTCACAGCAGGCATTGCCGCGAGTCTGGAAACGAAGCTGATGCCGAGTCCGGCTTCCACGGCTGCGATCACGGATTCCGTGCTTCCGATCGAGACAGCAATGTTCAGATCATCAAGCGACAGACCTTTTTCCACCAAGTAATGCTCCATCATTTTCCGTGTTCCTGATCCTTCTTCACGGAGGACGAAATCATATTGCTGTATTTGGGGAAAATCCGGTGATTCTGCAAGGGTTAATGGGTGCTCCACAGGTGTGACTAAAACCAGTGAATCTGAGGCAATCGGCTTGCTCGTCACCAGGCGTGAGTCGACTTTCATCCCAATAATGCCTGCGTCAATCTGATGATTCTGCAATTGATCGAGCACTTTCTTCGAATCGCCAATATCAATCTTTACATCCACCTTCGGAAACAGAATCCGAAATTTCTTGATCCAGCCTGGAAGCAGGTATGTGCCCGGTATCGTGCTCGCACCAATGGTAAGAGTCCCTGTCAACGTACCGTGAAATTCCCCGAGTTCATCTTCGAGTGTCTTCCACCTGCTCTTAATGTCCTTTGCAGCACTGTACACCAGCATTCCTGCAGACGTCGGCCTGATTCCAGCCGCCCCCCTGTCGAGCAGTTCGAATCCAAGTTCATCTTCCAGACTTTTGATTTTCAGGCTAACCGATGGCTGGGAACTTTTAAGCGCAGCTGCAGCCTCTGAAAAACTGTTCTTCTCTACAACCATAATGAACGCATCAAGCTTTTTAAGATTCATGGCATTTCTCCATTTTCAGACTTATTTAACCCCATTTTAATATGGATTGTACTGTTAAAGACACTATATTTTATATAGAGTTTAAAGAATAGTTAAGTTCGGCAAGTCCATTCAAGGCATTTCTTAGACATTTCGGCATATGACGAGAGTTAAAATATCTATTAAACGTGACTTCTTGGACATTTCGGGGTGTGATGGGCGTCAAAATGTCTATTAAACGCGGTTTCTTAGACATTTCGGAACGTGTTGGGCCTCAAAATGTCTTTTAAACACCTCTTCTTGGACATTTCGGGGTGTGATGAGCTTCAAAATGCCTATTAAGCACCTCTTCTTAGACATTTCCGAACGTGTTGGGCCTCAAATTGTCTATTAAACGCGGTTTTTTAGACATTTTGGAACGTGTTGGGTCTCAAAATGTCTATTAAACACTACTTCTTGGACATTTCGGGGCGTGTACAGCTTCAAAATGTCTATTAAACACTACTTCTTAGACATTTCGGGGCGTGTACAGCCTCAAAATGTCTTTTAAACAACACTTCTTGGACATTTCGGGGTGTGATGGGCGTCAAAATGTCTATAAAATACCACTTCCTGGATTTTCAATTGAATCTCCAGTGTTCAAGTGCATAATGAAAAACTTTCCTTTGCGAATAGTATTGACATATTATTATCTGAATATTATTATAGTTCATGTTAATATATTTCAAAATAATAAAATCGATGACGAGAACACGTCCTTCATGGAACTGATCTACAGAGAGCCGGTGATTTGCTGCAAACCGGTGTTCAGGTTATAGAGGGGCATCATCTCTGAGATGCAATGCTGAACCTTATTGGCAGTAAGCTTTGCCGGATTGTCCGCCGTTAAAGGGAACACGTATGATGGTACGTTGATGAGGGCCGCTTTTGTTTTTGCGGAATCAGGGTGGTAACGCGAGGATAACTCGTCCCTAGTTTTAGGGGCGGGTTTTTATTTTTCAACATATAACATTCCGTTCCGAAATTCCTATACTCTCAGTGCCAAAACATTATATTAGGAGGAGAAAAAGGATGGGAAGCTTAAAAGGTAAAGATACACTCACAATCGGTTTAATGTTATTTGCATTATTTTTTGGAGCAGGGAATCTGATTTTCCCGCCATTTTTAGGGCAGGAAGCAGGAGCGAACTTCTGGCCGGCCATGCTTGGTTTTGTCGTGACCGGGGTTGGGCTGCCGTTGTTGACGGTCGTTGTCATTTCAATGGCAAAGGGCGGCGTAAAAGAAATCGGGTCAAGGGTCCATCCTGTTTTTGCAGTTGTTTTCAGCGTTGCAGTATACTTGTCGATTGGACCGTTTTTCGGGATTCCGCGAAGCGCCAATGTTGCTTTTGAAATGTCCGTCAAGCCATTCCTGGCAGAGGGCGGTTTGCATACGACTGTCCTATTGCTTTTCACAGTTGCGTTTTTTGCACTTGTTTACTGGGTGACATTGAATCCATCAAAAATGGTTGAGCGGATTGGGAGCATTTTAACGCCTGTTTTGCTCGCTGCCATCGTTCTGCTGGTACTCGGCAGCTTTTTCAAACTGGACGGATCATTTGGAGCTGTCTCTGAAAAATACACCGCTGCACCATTTGCCACAGGTTTCCTTGAAGGGTACCTGACAATGGATACCATTGCGGCGCTGGCATTCGGCATCATTGTCGTAGGAGCTGTCCAGCAGAAAAAGGCGCTGGAACGCAAACAGATTGTAAGGGAAACATTAAAAGCAGGCGTCATTGCCGGAATTGGCCTGGCTTTTGTCTATGTAACAGTCGGCCTGATGGGAGCAAAGATGGCTTCGGGAGGTCAATTCGAAAATGGCAGTGAGATTTTAACAGCTTCTGCGAAGTTGATGTTCGGTGTACCGGGCATGCTGCTGTTAGGATTGATTGTGACTCTTGCCTGCTTTACGACTGCTGTTGGTCTTGTAGCGGCAACCAGCCAATTTTTCAACAAGATGATGCCACAGGTGCCTTATAAGGTGTTCGCCTTGTCTGTGACATTGGTCAGCTTGCTAATCGCAAACCTTGGCTTAAACCAGATCATTTCGATTTCAGTACCTGTTTTGATCGTTCTATATCCAATCACGATCGTTCTAGTCATCCTTTCTTTCCTTGACCGCTTTTTCAAAGGAGCGCGAGGGGTCTATGTCGGAGCTGTTTTTGCCGCTGGAATGGTCAGTGTCATAGATGGATTGAAAACATTTGGCGTTGAATCAGAAGCACTGATGGCTCTTCTTCAATCGCTTCCTCTTTATGCAGAAGGTCTGGGCTGGCTTCTGCCTGCTCTGGTCGGCGGCCTGGCTGGATGGATATTGGACAAGCTTCTTCCTTCCAAAGGTTTAAATCCCGCATCTGAGTAACCTGATGACTGGCAGGTAAATTGTATATGAAGGCACAAAAGCTGTACAGATTTAACTCTGTACAGCTTTTTTTACGGCTTAGAATCGACTTTCTTCCTGACCGCAATATTCCCATGTTGATCCCGTCATGAATCTTCCCATCTCTATGAACTGCCTGCCTCATCCTGCCTTCGAACTGAATTGATTTTAGCAATGAAAATCCTGCTGCAAGTTTAGCCAGAGTGTATAAAGGTATAATCCAAACAAACCCTAACACTGTTAAGAATATGGAGGAGGCTGCTATGACACTGAAAATCAAAATTTATTCAGACTATGTTTGACCATTCTGTTTTTTGGCGGAGTTTCCGCTGAAGGAAGCCATCGATGGGAAGGATGTCGAACTGGAATGGATGCCTTTTGAATTAAGGCCCTATCCCAACAAAACGTTAAAGCCTGAGGAACATTACCTGCAAAGCACCTGGAAGCAATCTGTTTATCCTATGGCTGAGCGGATGGGGGTGGAGATTGTCCTTCCCGATGTATCTCCCCAGCCGTACACACACCTTGCATTTGAGGGATATCAGTATGCGAAGGAGCATGGAAAAGGAAATGAGTATAATGACCATATGCTCAGGGCATTTTTCCAGAGGGGGTTAGATATTGGGAACCTTAAGGTTTTGACAATGCTTGCCGGTGAAGTTGGTCTCGATCAAGATGAATATCGTCACGCGCTCGAAACCCGTAAGTATAAAGAGGCTCATCAACAAGCACTGGATCATGCTTATAACGAGGTGGACATCACTGCTGTTCCGACGTTCATCGTTGGAGACAGGGTCGTTCCGGGGATGAGGTCGAAAGAAGCACTGGAACAAATTATCCTCTCAGAAATGGACGACCCCAATGAAGGAATGTCCTGTGGAGTGGATAGGTGTTAATGCAAAAAGAGGCAGCTGATCGGCTGCCTCTTTTCCATTATGCTCTTTTAAACGGCCACCAGTTTGCTTCGCCAAAGTTCTTCACAAGAACCGGGATGAACAGCGGCAGCATGATGAACGCGTACAGGAATAATCCCGCAAGGAGGATTGATGCGATTTGCAGCAACGACATCATTCCCGAAGGCATCATCGCGGCGAAAGTTCCGCCGAGAATGACGGCTGCCGAGATGATGACCGTTCCCATCTTTTTCATCGAAAGCAGCATTGCCTCTGAGATGGACAAATCCTTATATTCATTGAAACGGTCCATCAGGAAGATACTGTAGTCGACACCAAGGGCAACTAGGATGACAAAGGCGAAAAACGGAACCGCCCAGCTGATGCCTGAGTATCCGAGAATATCGACATAGATCACTTCATTGATCGCCATTGAAGTATAATACGTTAATATCAATGAGCCTATAATGTAAATCGGCATGATGATGGAGCGGAACAGGAATACAAGGATGATACCGATGCCTAGCAGCATCAAAATCACTGTGCGGGTATAATCCTGGCCAGACATCGTGTCGAGATCCGCATTCGTGCTTGTGATCCCGCCGACGGCTACATCTGCATTTTCAAGCTTCGTCCCTTTCGTTGCGTGCTCAACGGCTTCCTTAAGTTCAGGAATCTGTGCCATCGCTTTGTTTGAGTAAGGATTTGCTTCAAAAATGACATCCATCGTCATGACTTTTCGGTCTTTTGAAAAATAGACATCAAATACCTGGGCGAAATCCTCACTTTCCAGCACATCCTCAGGCAGGTAAAAACCATTGGAATCAGATTTGGCCAGGCCGTTCAGGTATTCCTGAGCGGAACCAAGTCCTTCAGAAACCTGATCCAGCCCATCCGTGCTCTGGCTTAGTCCGTCCGTGAGCTGACCTAACTGAGTCCCCAATCCGCCAAAACCAGCCAGAAGCTGCTGTTGGCCCGCATTGATTCCAGTCAAGCCATTTGTCAGCTTAGGGAAATTATCGACGATTTTCCCCTGTCCGTCAGCAAGCTGATTCAATCCTGTCTGCTGCTGTTCGATACCGTCGATCAGCTGTTGGAGTCCCGGGCCGAAATTTGCTTGTTGTGCCAAGGCTCCGGCAAAGGCTTCATTTGCTTTTGCCATGCCGCCTGTAAGCTGCGGAAGTACCTCATTAAGTTGATCCAGACCTGCTGAAGCTTTTGCCAGTTCAGTCTGCATGTATTGCAGCTGTCCTTTAATTTGCTGATAGTTTTGGTCTGCTTTCAATGTCTGGTCTCTATTTTCCAAATAGCCGAATAGCTGGCCGTTTGCTTGTGATATGCCGCCAGACAGTTTTGAAATTCCGCCCCCGGCCTCTGTATATCCCGCCTCAAGCTGTGCCAGGCCAGCCTGCATCTCCACATACTTGGATTGCAGCTGTTTATAGCCGGCGAGCAATTCTTCAGCCCCGGACTTTGCTTCTGTTAATCCTGCCTGAATCTGATCAGACCCCGCAGAACCCTTGCGAATGCCATCCTCAATTTTGCCAAGGTTGGTCTGGATTTCGCCAAGACCTGACTTAATTGCAGTTGTTCCATTGATCAATTCATTTATGCCGTCAGCTGCCCCTTCCAATTCGGGTGCTGACTTTGACAATTCAGTTTCAGCCTCATTGAGGCCATCGCTGATTTTATCCAGTCCTTCCTTTCCTTCACCCAGTCCTGAACCAAGTGTTTCGGCCTGTTTGGAGACGAAGAAGTCTTCGATTGGCTCTCCTGTTGGCCTTGTGACCGAACGAACTGTATCGACCATGTCAACTTTTTTCAGCTCGGTGCTGATTTTTTCAGCGAGTTCAATGTATTCAGCCGAGTCCATTCTTTCATCATTTTTCAAGATGATTTGTGTCGGCATCGATTCGCCTGGGCCGAAGCTGCCTGCGATTGCATTAAACGCTTTAATTGAGTTTACATCTCCGCTGATTTCATCCAGCGAGTTGTAACTCAGCTCCCCATCATAGGCCACCAGAAACGGCACACATACAGCAGCGACAATCAGCAGGCTCAGGAATGGGCGTGCCAGTGAGAATCTTCCGACAGTGCCCCATAACTTGCTTTCACCATGCTCTGCGCTCTGCTTTGAAGGCCAGAATATCTTTTGGCCTAATAACGCCATGAAAAACGGGACAATAGTGAATAATCCGACCAAAAGCATGGCGACTCCGATTGCTACGGCAGCCGCGGACTGATATAAAATGAATTGTGAGAAGCCAATGGCGGCAAAGCCGATCATAACTGCTATCCCGCTAAAAAATACTGTGCGCCCTGCATTTTTATAGGTAGCGACAATCGCAGCAGGGACACTTTCATGATGCGTGAGCTCTTCCTTAAAACGGCTGAGCAGCAAAATACAGTAATCCGTTCCAATCCCGAACAATACGGCAACAAGGAAAATCTGCGTATAGTTTGAGAGTGGAAAATCAAATTGGTCAACTAACACCGATACAATCGATTGTGAAACCAGGTATGCCATCCCGACTGTCAGCAATGGAATGACCGGAGCGATGACGGACCTGAATACAAGGAGAAGGACGACAAGAATAAAGACGACCGTAATTCCTTCCGTCTTTTTCAATCCTTCTTCCGAACTGGTCATTAAATCTTCGTTGATCAGCCACTGGCTCGTATAGTAGTGGTCGACGTCAACATCCTCAATCGTGTCATAGAGCAGCTTCCTTACTTCAGCCGGTTCGCGGTCATTCCAGCTGACCGTTACCGAGGACAGGATTGACTTTCCATCTTCAGAGACAAGCTGTTCTTTCATGCTTTCCTCATTGAAGTGTGTCAGGATATCCGTGATCCCGATTTCCTCGCGATTCTTTTCAAGTTCACGGATTGCGTTTTCCGCTTCCTTGATTTCTGCAGCTGTCAATTTTTTCTCGCTGTGGAAGACAAGTGCGACCTGAGTCTCATCGCCTCCGCCCTCCTGCTCCCTGACCTCATCCATAATTTTGCCAGCCAGTGTCGAGGAGTATTCGTCAGGCACGGTGATTTGCCCTTTTTCCCGGACAAGTTCTGCCATATTCGGTGCAGCCATGAACAGACCTGCAGCCACCAGAATCCATGCAATAATGACTAACCATTTCTGCTTGATAATGAAGTTCACTTTATTCCACCCTGCTCTTTCTTTCTATTAAAATTTCATTTAGTTTGTCGTACGTCTTAAGGAACTGGATGATTTCATCCTGATCGAACTTGGTAATAATCGATTCCACCAGGGCCTGGATCCGCTCCTCCGTTTTTTGGAACAGTTCATTTCCCTTGTCAGTCAAAGTCAGATAGACCAATCGACGGTCATTTTCATCCCTTGTTCTTAGGATAAGCCCCTTTTCCCACAAACGCGTGATGATGGCGGTGATCGCACTTTTTTTGACATCGAAAACTTCAGCCAGCTCCGATGATGTACATGAACCCACTTTGTTGATGTAGCGCAATGTATAGTGCTGATCGTTCGTCAGGTCCGAACCGATTTCTTCCTTGACCATCCCCTCGGCAATCTTGTTCACCGAAAAGGAAACATGGATATAGTGATCCACTAAATCCTTGACAGATTTATCATACATATTTATGTAGACACCTCGCCTTAAAGTCATTCTATAATTTAATAGTTAAACTGTTTAACTATTAAGCTATTTAACTTTAATCCCATTTCATTTTGCTGTCAAGAACAAAAAGCGCAAGCGCCTTGGTCAGCCCCGACAAGCGCTGGAGGGCCTGACAGTGAAGTCGTTCTTTGACTTCATTGGCAGGACCGAAATCGAAAAGTATAGCCGACTGCCCAGAAACGCAGAAACTGGAGACTCCGACAAAGAAGCGCTTTTTGCTTCTGCCGGCGGAGTTGAAGTTTCGGAGTTTCTAGGAGGCGACACTAGACAAGCGTCTCGAGGGGCTAGGCGCTGGAGCTGGATTATTCTCAAAGTGAATTTTATACTTTCTTATCTCACAAAAAAATGACTGCCAAAATAAAATTGGCAGAACATCAAAATGTATTATAGATGTTTTCACACTCTTCTCCTGTAGGCTCATAGAAACAGTGCAGCTTAAAACGGCCGGCGAGCGGCTGGTTGTACCAGGTAGAAGGACAATCGCCCGGCGGCCGGAAATACCAGAGTGCGAATTTGGACGGCCATAGACGTTCGCCTTTCACAGCCCGTCTCGCAAGCCTCTTTTCCACTTCCCTGGCTCTCTGGTAAAAATAGCCCTTCTGGACAGCTTCAAATGCGTGTTCCTGATAAATCATCTGCGGAATCGTCCTTAATCCGATAAAGTCAGAACAATTACCCCGGATTCGGTTGATTCCTACGTTTCCGATCATCAGCATTCCCTGCTGGCCTTCCCCCTCACCCTCTGCCCTCAGAAGTCTCGCCAACAAACTGATATCCGCCTCTGTATGCTTCACAACTGCCATGGCAAAACCTCCGCTGTTTAATATTACATCTTATTTTCGGAAGGCTTGTGCTATCACATAATATTGTTTATCTCTGTCACCAAAAATATGGAGCATAGTATGGGTATGGCGCATAATATGGGTAACCAAATCCATATCCATACCCATAGAACGGACTGAACAGTGCTGCACCAAGCAATCCAGTGGCTAACCCTCCTAAAAATGGACCCCCGAAAAATGGTCCTCCCCAAAACGGTCTTCCGAAAAATGGCCTCCCAAAAAATGGCCTTCCGAAGCCAAACGGCCTGCCAAAGCCAAATCGGCCAAACCTTAGGTCATTTTGATTGAATGGCACCTGGCTGATTACACTTGAATACTGATTAGAAGCATCCATTGTATTACCTCCTCTTTATTTCATGAATAGCTAAAATATCCCTTTTCCCAAAAGGTTACTAAAGATTATGCAGAAGCACAGAAATTTCCTGGGTATTTATCCATATCCAAAAGAATTTCATAGGTATTTGTCCATTATTCGAGAAGAGCAGCTTCCCGTAATATCAAAGAACATTTGGGCCAAAGACTGCATATAGTACCTCAAAGACGGAATAAGGATGAAAAGCTATGCCAGTCACGATTAACCTCTTTTATTTCAAAGTTAACAGCGTTTCGGGAAATGGATCCATCACCATTGGCTCAGCCATCCATAACAGCCATACAGCAAATGATAAGTCCCAGGGAATGAATTCTTCATTTGGTGATGCATCACCAACAGAAGCATTGATGGATAATGTCTATATTGATCCGGATTTAAATGATCAAGCTGCGATTGCGACAGCTGACTCCACCTATCAGGGCGTCCCTCTGGCCCCGGTTGATGAACCCATCATTTAGTCTCTTTTTTACTAAAATGGTGGGTTCGTGTAAAAAAAGAATTTCAAAATGCAACATGCTTGTGCAGCATTTAGTACTGATAAGGAGGTTTTCGATGCCTTACCAAATTAATATTTTTAATATCAAAGTCAATGGAATCACTCAAAACGGAAACCTGGATGTTGGACCAACAGTCCATAATAGCCACACGGCAAACAGCAAGAACTTCGGCGTCAATTTTTCTCTCGGTGATTTCTCACCATCATCTTCTTTACAGAATACCGGGATTTTTGATCCGGATGTCAGCGATCAGGATCAGATTGCCAACCCTTCTGCTCCGATTGCGAATCAAATTTAAAACCTTCATTGGGAGGGCCATGACATGGATATGGAGAAAGTGAAAATGTGGCTCGAGCTGACGAATAAATACCAAAAAGATGACTTTTGGCGTGGATTATTCAATCATGGTATCCCGGAGAGAATGGTTCATGCTGATGATTTCCCTCTATATGATATTTATAAAAATGATTCCGCCATCTGCCTGATCCTTGAGGTTCCTGGTTTAAGCAGGAGCGATCTCTCAGTGGCTCTAAGACAGGGAGATACTCTGGTGGTGAAGGGTATTTCAAGAACCTTGTTCCCTGCTGATATGGAGGTGAAAAGGGAAAGATTTTATGGTGAATTCGAGCGCCTGATCCCGCTTCCCGAACCTACCGAGACAAGGTTCATTCAATCTACCTTCCAAGATGGGATTTTACAGGTGACCTACCCACGGCAGACTGCTGGAACGGCAGACAGACAGGAAGATAACAGGATCCTCTGAGGATGATTCACCAAAAATATCCATACTGTCCAGGCGCGTTTTTGATCGTTTTTTGCGGGTAAAGTCTTAATACCTTTTCCAGGTGCAAACAAAAAACCAAGGAGGGATTAAGATGGCTCAAAACAAGAATGATGATATGGAACGTGATGAATATTTCGAGGACCGAGCCGGAACAGATGAAGCAAGATTCCATGCCGTGCCCCATGACAAAGAGGGGTGGGCTGTCAAAAAAGAGGGACAAGATGACCCTGAACTTACCACTGGTTCAAGATCAGAGGCTGTGAATGAAGCCAAGCGTATGGCTGAGGAGGCCGGCACAATGGCATATATTCACAATGAAGACGGGAAGATCGAGGATCAGTTTAATTATAGCAACTAGAGTTGCTGAACCTTTACCAGAATAAAAGCCTTGCAGATTCCTGCAAGGCTTCAACTATTTATGCTTTCAGAACATCATGGTCTACATAGCGCTCGCCATTCAGCTCGCTGATGACGTTGATGGCTACCTTCGCGCCGTCGCCAGCTGTGATGATTGTGTGCATGCTGACCCCTGCGCAAGTGCCTGCAGCCCAAACACCTTCAACATTTGTTTTTCCGGCAGCATCGACGTCAAAAATCGTCTTGATTCTTGGCTCTGTGCCACCTTTTGTTGCAAGGCCAGATGCTTCAGCTACATCAGTCATCATGCCAGAAGCGATAATGACATGCTTTGCTTCATACTCGCCGTTTTCAGTCACGACTTTAACGCCGCTGTCTGTTTTGCTTACAGAAGTCACAGTCGTTTCAACAAACTCAGCACCGAATTTTTTGGCTTGCTTGATGCCTGTCTCTACCAAGTCAGGACCTGCAATTTCAGGTGCGCCATAGTGGTTCTCCATCCATGCACGCTTCGTTACGCTTTTATTGTTGTCCAGCACAACTGTTTTCTTGCCAGCCTTTGCTGCGAAAATCGCTGCGCTTCCGCCTGCAGGACCCGCGCCGATAATTGCTACATCATACATAGGAAAATTCCTCCTTTTCTTTATTTCAACATAATCATAACAGACTTCTTTCTATTAGCGAAAGTTTTAAAACTAGGAGGTTGGTCTCAGCATTTTATAAACAATGAGAGATAAAAAATCAGCCATTCACTGGCTGATTTTAGATATGCTATTAAGTTGTCTGCTGATACAGAAGTGCCTGGGCAATCCCCACAAAATATTCTGACTCACGGATGATATGATCCAATACCACTTTTGCTGTTGGATTCCTTTTAACAGCTTCACTTTCTGTTTTGATTTGTTCACACAATTGAATGAATTCGAGGCTTTGCTGTAAATAGAAGGAGGTTAGTTTCAGTACATGCTGATGCAGCTGGGCAGGTATGTAATTGCCCGTCCTCGTCACCGTCTCTATGAATCTCAAAACTTGATGGCGGGTCTCCCCCAATACCTTTTCCCATTCTTTCAGGGCATCCACATACTCCTGTTCTAAATCAGGTGTCAGCTCGCGGATTACGACGGTATGCTCCTCCTCCTGATGCTTCCAGAACTCGGCTTCATCCAAGATCCTCAAGGGCATCTGTTGTCCATAGTAAAATTGCATAAACCCACCCTCCTCAAACTGTAATCGTATGAAATGTATGTTTTTCAACTGATATATATGTCATCTGATAATATGATAAAGTAAGGATATGGAAATCTTTTTTCGAAGGGCGGCAGAATTATGAAGGGGTTTTTTGAACCGGGAACGGAAACTGTTTTTCAGTTGTTTTCAAGCGTCCACCTTTTGACACTCACTGCTTTCTTTATAATGATCATACTGCTCTTCTTGTTCCGGGAGCCTTTACGGAAACACGGGATCAATCGTGCTGCCCGTATCGGATTATTCGTGGTGCTTATAGCCTCCGAAGTAAGCCTGCAAATATGGCTTTGGTGGAGCGGACACTGGAACTATCAGTATTCATTGCCACTTCACTTAAGCAGTATTTCCCTCATTCTCTCTGCCATATTGCTATTAAACAAGAGATATGCACTGTTTGAATTCACTTATTTTGTCGGCGTCGGCAGTGCATTGCAGGCCATGATCACACCAGACATCAGCCTATACACCTTTCCCCATTACCGATATATCCATTTCTTCGTTTCACACGGGGGAACGGTCGTAGCCAATCTGTTCATGATATTTGTGGCAGGTTACCGGCCGACTGGAAAGTCCATTTGGAAAGCATTTCTCTGGTTGAACGTCTATACGCTCATAATTTTCGGCGTCAACTTCCTGATTGAAGGCAACTATATGTACATCTCCGAAAAGCCAGTCAATCCATCGATCATTGATTTTCTTGGACCATGGCCATGGTATATCCTTTCCCTGGAGATAATTGCGCTGATCACCTTCGTGATTTTGTATTTCCCGTTCTGGGTTGCCAGACGCATGAATCAGGAAAAACAGCATAATTGACTTTGGGAACATTATTGCATTCTGCACCAAGATTTTTTTAAGATGAAGGCTCTGTTAAACAAGACTGTTGATTTTCGTTCCAGGCGCTTCGCTTTCCGCGGGGCTGGCGCTGAGCCTCCTCGTCGCTTTGCTCCTGCGGGGTCTCACCTGACCAGCTGCGCCCGCAGGAGTCTACGCGCCCTCCACTACAATCAACAGGTGTGTAAAAACAACATTGGGCTTCAACAGAGCCAAGATGAAAGAAATGTTATTTACAAAAGCCAATCCATGCCAAAAACAGCAAAAAGCCCGGAGAATAATCTCCGGACTTTACATTTTCTATCATTCAACTTTTCAATAAATCGTTGACCAAATCCACCGCTGGTTTCTTGTCATACTGATTGTACAACCCGACTGAAATCCGGGCCGGATCGCCGAAAAAGAATCGCTCGTAGATGGTTTCTCTTCCCGCAAAAGCGCTTGAGCACATATCCCATGCCAATCTGAACAATTGAACTCTTTCCTTCGCTTCGGTATCTGCTCCCTGCAAATACAGGTCCAGGTCACTTCTTAGATCCGATTTAAAATCATTGCTTGTCGGAATGGTGATGGTTCCACTGGCCCCCAGCAGCTGAAGGATTTCTACGAATCTTGGATAAAACTTTGGAAACATAAGACTTGCAACAGTAAGAGGGCTCGCATCCGGTACCATCAAGCCGGAACTATTTTCCCTCGCCTGCATTTCTGAGGATAATAGCAGCCCTTTCATCATTTCCACACCACATATAATTTCACTGATTTTTTCTTTTACATGCTGATATTCGCCAATCCCGATCGTTTCCGTAATTAATTGGGCAGTTCCCAGGAACAGCCTGGATTTCGTAAGCTGCCTTGATAATGTCTGATGAACCAGGAAGGTATTGAAATTGGTTTCGTTGAACAGATTCATGGCTGCATTAATATCTTTATATAAAAAAACTCTTTCCCACGGCACAAAGGTGTTATCGAAAATCACAATCGTATCCATTTCTTCAAATCGTGACCCCAGTGGATGGTCAAAGTGGGAGTCGTTATAGACAAAAGATTCCCTGCAGACAAACTTTAAGTTTTCTGTGCTGCTCGGAATCGAAAAGGCATATACATAATCCTCTTCGATGAATTTCCCGCCGGCCGGCAAAACCATCAGTTCATCTGTGATGCCTCCTTGTGTAGCCAATAACCTGGCACCCTTAATGAAAATCCCGTCAGCTGTCTCCTTGACAACTCGGGCAGAAATTGGCTGCTCCTTCTCTTCAAAATACGCGAGCGAACGATTCACCTGCGGCGTGACATACGTATGGGAAAAGGTAAGGTCATTCTCTCTTGCCTTTTCATAAAGACACGTCACATTCCTGCCTAATTTATTTTTCCCTTCAAAGACATGTGCTGAAGCACCAAGAGCCATTAAGGCTGTATTCATGTAATCAGGGGTCCTCCCCATCATTCCGCCAGTCAGCTTTGCCCACTCCCCGGCAGCAAGCCTCCTGAGTTCCAGGTCTTCTTTTTTGAGGGGGGGATGAAAAGACCGGCCAACCCGGTTTCCCGTTGTAGGCGATTTATAGGTCATCAGAGGCAAATTTTCCTCTTCCAGCTGAAAATCATACAAGCGGGCCTTACTATTGATCACTCCCTTAAAGGCAGGATGTGCTACGATGTCCCCCGTGACTTTCTGTCCATCAAACCAAATATTGCTTTGCAAATTACCGATTCTTTCTTTCAACTGTGTTCCATTGATTGCAGGCATATCCCCACTCCTGACTTTCCCTTGCTTTTTACCGTCATGCCTATATCTATTCATGTTTTTCTGCAGTATTGCATGGTTTATTTTAAAGAAGTTCATGAGGTTATACGCAAAGTATCAAGCAATGTGAAAAAGGCCATGAAAAAAGACCTCCTTTGAGGCCTTTTTTCACTAGTTAGAATTTAGAGAGAGCTTTATTAGCATTTTCCGGATAGCCAGAGCCGAATGAATCTAAATTTGAATTTCCGTAGAATGGATAGCCATCTGCTTGGTATCCAACGCCGCCTGGTGCCATTGGGTAGCCGGTTCCAGCCGGACCTGGATAGCCTGCTGCCCCCACTCCTGGATAACCGCCATAACCACCTGGGTAGCCACCGAATCCTGGTCCAGGATATCCACCAGGGGGGAAGTAGCCTCCTCCTGGAAATCCTGCTCCCGGATATCCGAATGGTGGGGGCGGCAAGGGACGGGGAGCTGCCAAAGCCCCGCCAAGGAATCCACCCGCTAAACCGCCTAAAAACGGCAACCAGCCAAGACCAGCGCCAAATCTATAATCATTTCGTTGATAACCATTTACATATGGATGCATATTTAAAAACCTCCTCTTTTCCATGTTTATGCATGTTCCGCCGATTTTGTCTGGGCCCAGCTCTGCCAAACCTTGATTCTAAACGGCAATGATGGAACAGTAGGAGATCAATCCTATGACCAGATGCTGCATGGATTATTGGATGTTCAATTCCATTACCGTCGAAATAGGTTTAAACCCTAAGCTTTCACAAAGTATTCTGGATGGATTTCCGTTGAACACATTAAGCTGGATCGTCCTGATTCCAAGCGCCTTAAACTCATTAATCGCGGCTACCGTAAGTTCCCGGGCGACACCGGACTTTCTGTACTTTGGGAATACGTATACACTTAGCAAATTTCCCATGACCTGGCTCTTCGCAGGATTCAAGTCTGTAACCAGGAGAATCCATCCCCTCAGCTGGCTTTGTTCTATATCGATGAGAAAATAGCCTCCATTTTGAATTACGGGCATAAATAGGTTATACGCATTCTGCACACTATTTTCAGCATATCCCATCGAGCTTTCCTTCATCACTTTCCCGGACAGCTGAATAAGATGGTTCGCCTCTTCCTGAGTTGCTCTTCTGATTGCCATTCAACATACCTCGATTCAAAAATATTATGTTTTAATATATAGCAAAACCACGAAACGAGTGTTTGTCATGGTGTACAGAAAATAAAAAGACAAGCTATAGTGGGAGTTTGAAACGGCCTATTAATTTACAAAAGCCCGCTATCGAAGCAGAACAGCAAAAAGCCTAACTTTCCCCTTAAGGAAAAGTCAGGCTTAGGGTTTTGAAAGATTTATAGGTCTTAAGGAAGTTTCCAGGCTACATTATAGTCATTTTCCCCGCCATAATACTGCCAGATTTGTGCCTTTTCGGTTGTTCCCGGGAAATTGCCCCAGTCTGGATTGCTGATTGTTAAATCTTCAGGAATGTCACCCGGGTAATAGGCCACCCAGTAAGCTCCCGGAGTGCTTGGCGAAAATTCCCCCATTGAAACTTCCCAGCTCCATTTTGAGGAATAGGTACCAGGCTTAACGCCTTCCCCATATTGATTCAGATAATTGACAAAAGCGGTATAGATCGCCTGATTGTTCGCATAGTCATATTCTTTCGTACCAGTTGATGCTGGTTCAACATCAATAAAGATAACAGGTCTTACTTTCGAACCATAGACGCTTTTCATAGCTTCATAGGTTTCAAGTGCCAATTTTGCCTGCTGCGCTCCCCATTCACTTGCAGAGATACCCGCAGGTGCCTGTTGCATACCAGTTAAAAACCAGTAACCATAAACATATGCAGCTTCCTCTGCTCTGGCACTGCTGAAGAATTTCCCGCTGCCTGTGCCTGCGTCAAATTGAACGACGCTTCCATATCCCAACTTTCCAAGATAAAAATCATTGCCAGCAGGATTAGGTATAGACGTAGCTGAATCAGTTCCATAATAATATTCCGTTTGAACTTCAGGTTCGGTCTTTTCTTCTGATGGGCTGTTAGAGAAAATCGCTGAATTTGCGGCAGCATGCGATCTTGCCGTTTCACTTGCATGCAAACCTGCCTGCGATTTGCTGATTTTATTTTCTTTCTTTAGCTGGGCTTCAGCGTTATTAGACTGTGAAGGCTCTACAATCTTTTCTTCTGTTTCAGGCTGGGTATCAGCTTCAGGCTTTGCTTCTGCCTCTGGCGCAGTTACCTCTGGTTTGGCTTCTGCTTTAGATGCAGTTACCTCCGGCTTTGTTTCTTCTTTAGGCTGGACAGTAAGCTCGGCCTTTTTAGGAGTTGCTGAAGTCACAGAGGTTGCTTTTTCACGTCCCTGGAGATTCTGTGGACCGTCTGCTTGAACAGCTTTTACAGGTTCTGTTCTTGCATGATCAGGTGCAGCAGCTTCAGTGAAATTGCCTCCAGAAATAATACCAAATGACAATACTGTGGTTGCGACGAAAGTTTTTACCAGTTTCTTTATATTTTTCATTCTCATTTTGCTCCCTTTTACTATGTTTTTTTAGCTAATTAAGCAGTAAACATTAAGAAAAAAGGAGCTGCCTTCGGCGGTGGTGAAGGTGGAGCATTAATCCATTGATGAAAGTAATAAGCATGGCAGGAATTATGGATACGGGCATGATTTCCACCAAAGTAATCATTCCATTCAAGCAAACCTGCAATGAAGCTTATAGTGCCTGACCCCGAGCTTATTTGCTCATTTGATTGTCCTCCAGGCGTTTGCGTTCGTTGTGGAGAATTACTTATGATTTCAATGAATCTAGGATTCTTTTTATCTCCAGAAGGAGTTTCGTGTTTGCCCTCTATTAAAGGTTCCTTCGCCAAACGAAGAGTACTGCGTTTTTTTTTTGAAAAAGAAGGCTTTACATTTTTTGAAGAAATCTCTGGCTTGGCATCGGTTCCGCCTTGAATGTGGCTGTATTCATCTGCCTCGTAAAACCTTTTACTTGGAGCTTGAACCTTTGACGCTTTAGCAGACTCAGCAGTGACAACTTTTGGCTTTGCCTGAATCGGTGCCTGTCCTTTCCGCATTACAGCAGATTCAGGAGGTTTCCCAGCCTTTATCTTGTTTTTAATAGAAGGAATAACCTTTTCATTACTCCTATCCGTCTTGTCCGGTAACTTTTGAACAGATTTAATCGATTGGGTTGGCTGGGAATCAGGCTTCTGAACTGGTATCTGGACAGGTTTCTGACCCGCCTGTTCCGGCTTCTTTTTTACTCTATCAGGATTAACGGGGATTTCTTTATTCGTGGCCTCTGGAGAATCTGCTTTACGTATAACTTGAGTATGTACTTCAGATTTTTGAGTCACCGGCTGACCGGCTGAACCATTTTTCTCAGCAAATGCATTATCCGGAAAGAAAGAGGCCGCCCCTAAAAATACACCCATTAGAATAACATGCCGGATGCGCACTATCTCACCCCCTTTCAGAAGCAGGGATTCATCACTTCCATGGAGAGGATTCGACATTAACTTTGGATTTTCGACGGTTGCTTTTCCTTTAAACTAAAAGAGTTCTTTTAACCCAATTAATCCCTATGATTGACTAAGTCTAATTACCTTTAATCAAAGAGTTCGTTTTTCGACTATTTTTTTAAAAAAATAAAAAAGCAGATTTTCGAGTTGGAAAATCTGCTCATAGGACCCCTTTAAAATAAATTATCTTTTTCAGGAAATTAAGGCTGCCCATTATTAGACAGCCTTATTGTTATTTGATTTTATCGTTGGATTTCATTTTTTCATCCAATTCTTTTAATTCTTTATCTGACTTTTTCTTTAATAGATAGATAACGCCAATAGCCAAAATGGACAAAATAGAATACACAATAATTGTTGGCATAAGCTCCATCAAGTTAAAACCTAATATAAATTGCATGTATATCACTCCCGAATTGTTTTCTTAGCGACTATTCACGCCAGGTCTTTTATTACCTGTCTATTTTTTCGGTACCAAATAAACATTCCTGCACGAAGTAAACTTTATAAAATCCAATCGCTGGCAAGGCAATATTAAATACTCTTTTGGCTTTTATTGGAATTTGCAAAGCTTTATCTTCTTTCAGGAACAGTTTAATATGTCTGGTACTGTTTGCAAGCGACCTATATAATTTACTAGGAATGGCTATTACCCATTACATGTTCATGAATTCATATATTAAAAATCTTATATTCTCATTGAATCTCTGTCAAATTTCCACTTTTTAGAATTGATTTCTTACGAGTTTGTCCAGTACTCATAAAAACAAAAGAAGCCCTTCTGAATTCAGAAAGGCTGCCCTTATGCCTAGGAGGAGTCAATTAAAATTAAACTCTCAACACTAAATAATCTCCACTTTTCATCTGAACGACATCAGCTTTCATTGCTTTAGCCACGTCCTGAACCATCAACTTCTGCTGTTCTTCATTCTCAGCTAACAGGGTAAGCTGGCTGCCCCCCAGTATTCTTTCCTTGTTTAAAGTGACAAATGCCAGGATCTCATAGCCTGGTCTCTCTGAAGATTCTCTTCCCATTGTTTATTCCTTTCCGACAAGGTTTGTTTTCATGACTGTATGGCTTTTTTTCGTACTTTCAAGCAAAGGAGTCTTTTTGACAGCTTCAATCAGCTTATCCTTGTCTTTAATGATTGGAACGAGTGTCACAACAATCCTTCCTTTTTCATATTCCTTCCTTGTAAAATGATATCTCTTTACCCCCAGGGCCCTTGTTGCTTCAAAAAGTGCAGCCTGCCTTTGTCCATAGTTGTCCAAAGCGATCCGAAAATGTTCCTCGTGAGGATAAATGACCACAGCCATACCTTCGTTTTCAAACATTTTAGCGGCATTTTCCGTTCCAAGCTGATTTGTCACATATATACCATCCACAAACAATTCCGATCCTTTCACTTCAATCTTTCCTTCTTCTACTTCAGCAACATCACCAATTGTTTTTCCTTTTGAAAATCTTTTTAATATGTAAAATCCTATTGCACCGACAATTGTACCCGAAATGATATTGACCAATTTCGACTCACTGTCCACAATTTGAATAGTGAGAGCCGTCAAAAAAGAAACAATCAGAGAAAAATAATTTCTTGCTTCGAATGTCTTTGCTATTCCGTCGATATACGCATCTCCACGATAAGCATACTCGGTGTTTTCTACATCTTTCAAACTTTCCCTTTCAGACTTCCTTACATCCCGGAACTGTTGGATGGCAAGTGTCAGGAATGTAACTGCGACAAAGTTTTTGGTCATTAACGCCGGAATGGCAACTGCACCAAGGGCAGCAGCAACAAACCCAGTAACCAGATGGATCATATAGCCATTCGGATAGCTGGGGTATTGTCTGAAGTCTTCTTTAATTGCCAGAACCCGAGCCAATGTTCCAACGCAAATAGCCGTAATAATCATAACGATATGCTCTGATGATATCATACCTTCTTTCATGGCTACCTCCTTCATTTATCAGCAGTCATTCCCATTTAGTTTTAGAAAAATACATAAGCAAGTCCAGGTTGAGAGAGATAAATCAAACACAGACCTATAGCATAAGAGGAAGGAAAGGATATATGGAAAACCCGAGCTTCTTTAACGTCATGGGTAAGAAACTAAATCCTATTCTATAAATGAAATGCAAATCAAAAACTTTCGATATGGGCAATTAAAGTTTATAATCAACACAAGAACATACGTTCCTTAAAAGGAGGAAGGAGAATGGAGATTTGGGAAGCTAGCTATATTGCTGGCATTATAGATGGAGAAGGCAGCATAACATTAACAAGAATGCACCAGCACGAACATCGGCGGCCGATGATCACCATTCCATCGACAGATAAAGAACTTTTGGTGTATATCCATTCTATAATTGGAGGAGTTATTAGTAATAAGAAAAATTATAAACCTGATACCCATAAGAACTCTTATACATTGAGCATAAAGAATAAAATTGACGTATTGTCCACTTTAAGACACATCTACCCCTTTTTAAGAATTGAACGGAAACGGCTCCGTGCTCAATGGATATTGGAGCATTATGAGTCGGTTACACCCCGAAACGGAAAGTATAAACCGGAAATGTTAGTAGCTAAAAAGGCATTCGAGGATTCTTTCTTTACTATTTAAGCAATAATTTATGATTGTTAGTAATTCGCTTAGTTTACTATTAATGATTCATTATTAACTCCCAAATAAAAAACATCAGCCGAAAGCTGATGTTATACAGTCAAAATAAAAATCCACCAACATATGTATTGGTGGAGACGGTGGGACGTGCTATTCCATGCTTTCGTCATGGCACTGACTATATCTTGAACCTGCATCTGCAGGTCCTCCGGCGTCTTATGCGAGATGTAGTTTTATCCGGATTCCCGGATCGATCACGCATCCTAGTACTGCCAGGATGGCAGCCTATAAGTCGATACATGGCTGTTGGATTGCTCCACATACCACTCGGCATTGCCTTATCGCTATTCACGACTTAGGTTTCACCGATAAAGCCGGATTTTCACTTGCATGTTGCCACGCAAGGCGACTAATTACTAATCGAACCCACGTCCAAAGATATTGGCACTTAAGCTTCTACGAGTGTAGTCGGCATATTGGCGATTCGCTGGTCCTTTTGCCTACCGACAGGCGGCCGGCCAGCTAGCCTGGTTGTTCTCTTCCTTCATCCTCAGGCGGTGGAATCCGGCGTAGCCCACTTAGAGTGAGTCCGCTACCCTACCACATGGGCGATGGAGGGGCGAACCGCTATGCAGTATTAAGCTGCGAAAGCGAAGTTGTTGTTTTGTTTGCCAGTTATAGGCGTTGACGTTTTTACGAGGCCGATCCCCTCGACTCGCCACTTAAGCTCAAACTACCCCTGTCGAATCCGTAACGTCCCCATATAAAAGGTTGCTGTATCTGTGATACAGACGTTAGGAGAACTCGGTTAAGCCGAGCAAAAGTTATGTTGTCACTCGCTGGTGACAGTTATTATTATAACACACTGAGGACTTTTTTCAACTGGTACACTCTTCCTCAGCTGACAAGCTTACATTTTCTGGCGCTCACGGAATGCACGCTCAATGTCGCGGCCTGCTTCCTTCTTCTTCAGTGTTTCACGCTTGTCGTAGTTCTTTTTACCCTTACCAAGACCGATTAAAACCTTCGCGAAACCATTCTTCAGATAAATCTTCAATGGCACAAGCGCATAGCCTGCTTCCTTTGTTTCCCCAATCAGCTGGTTGATCTGGCGTTTGTGGAGCAGAAGCTTCCTTGTGCGAAGCGGATCATGGTTATAACGGTTTCCCTGTTCATATGGGCTGATGTGCAGATTGTATAAGAATAGCTCACCATTATGGACTTTTGCGTATGAATCCTTCAGCTGGACACGTCCGTTGCGGATTGATTTGATCTCTGTTCCCTGGAGGACGACTCCGGCCTCATACGTTTCTTCGATGAAATAGTCATGGTTCGCTTTTTTATTTTGCGCGACGACTTTTCCCTCACCTTTTGGCATAAAAACTTCCCCCTTCTATGTTCTCTCATTTTAGCAAATAAAGCCTTCTCCTACAACGAAAAGCGCAAGGCTGGAGGGCAATAAAGAGCCCCTTCATCAGGAGCTCTCATTTCACGCCTTGCCTATTTTCTCTTCTTCGATTTGCGTTTTGCGGCTGGAGCATTCTCGAAGAATTTCTTCTTCTTGCTCTTTGGCTTTGAACCGGTGCTTGAGCCTGAGCCGTTTCTGCCGCCACCTGAACCTCTGCCTCCCGAGCTTCTGCCTCCGCGCTTGCCTTCTTCCTCTTTTCCTCGGCGCGGTTTTTTCTCGCTGCTGCCTGTCTTGAAGATCTTTGGCTGTGCCGGGCGCTCACGTCTTGGTGTACCCTTCATGCCGACGATTTCAAAATCAATGGAGCGTTCATCCTTGTTTACCTTGATGACTCGGACAGTAATTTCATCGCCGATTCGGAAGACATTGCCTGTTCGCTCACCAATCATCGCCAGGTGGCGTTCATCATAGCGGTAATAATCATCCGTCATGTAGCTGACATGAACAAGACCCTCGATGGTGTTAGGCAGCTCGACAAACATACCAAAATTCGTAACGGAGCTGATGATTCCATCATATTCAGTTCCAACCTTGTCTTCCATGTACTCCGCTTTCTTCAGCTCATCTGTTTCACGTTCCGCTTCGACCGCCCGGCGTTCCATATTGGAAGAGTGCTCGGCAATATCCGGCAGCATCGCATTCCATTTTTCCTTCGTTGCCTGATCGAGTTTGCCCTCGATTAAATAAGTCCTGATCAAACGGTGGACAATTAAGTCAGGATAACGGCGGATCGGCGATGTGAAGTGCGTGTAATAGTCTGTAGAAAGTCCAAAGTGTCCAAGGCTTTCAGGATAATATTTGGCCTGCTGCATCGAACGGAGCATGACAGTTGATACAACCATTTCCTCGGGTTTTCCCTGAACCTCTTCAATGATTTCCTGGAGCGCCCTTGGATGTACTCCATTTGCAGAACCTCTTACAAGGTAACCAAAGTTGGTAATGAAATCGAAAAATTTTCTCAATTTATCCTCTTTAGGATCTTCATGGATACGATAGATGAATGGCACTTCAAGCCAGTGGAAATGCTCTGCAACCGTTTCGTTCGCAGCAAGCATGAATTCCTCGATCAGCTTTTCAGCAACCGAGCGTTCGCGTATCACAACATCAGTTGGATGGCCTTCTTCATCGACCAGTACCTTTGATTCTTTAAAATCAAAGTCGATTGCCCCGCGAGCCATCCTCTTTTTACGAAGTATAGCTGCTAGTTCTTCCATCAATTCGAACATCGGTACCAAAGACTCATAACGTGAGCGGGTTTCTTCGTCCTTATCAACGAGGATACGATTTACATCAAAATACGTCATCCGCTCAGTCGTCTTAATGACACTTTGATAGATTTCATGGTCTACGACCTGGCCTTCAGGTGTGATTTCCATATTACATGACAAGGTCAGGCGATCCACTTTCGGATTCAGCGAGCAAATACCATTTGATAAACGGTGCGGAATCATTGGGATTACCCGGTCGACCAAATAAACACTTGTCGCACGGTCTTCTGCTTCACGGTCAATTGGTGAATCCTCGGTTACATAGTAAGTAACATCTGCGATATGAACACCAAGTTTATAGTTGCCGTTTTCAAGCCTTGTTACCTGGACTGCATCGTCAAGGTCCTTGGCATCTGCGCCGTCTATCGTAACAATGACTTCATTGCGAAGGTCACGGCGGTTTGCGATTTCACTCTCATTGATTTGGTCTGGAGCATTATTCGCCTGCTCCATAACTTCGTCTGGGAATTCCATCGGCAGTCCATGTTTGTGGATGACAGAAAGGATATCGACACCGGGGTCATTTTTATGGCCAAGAATCGCGGTGACTTCTCCCTCTGCACTTTTGCGTCCTTCAGGGTAGCTCGTCAGTTTTACGACAACCTTATGCCCTTCGACTGCCCCCATGCCGGCTTCCTTAGGAATAAAGATATCACTTGTGAATTTCTTATCGTCAGGAATGACAAAACCAAAGTGTTTGCTTTCTGTATAAGTGCCGACAATTTGCGATACTCCTCTTTCAAGGATGCGCACTACTGTCCCTTCACGGCGCTGGCCAGAACTGTCTGACGATACGCGGACAAGGACTGTGTCACCGTTCATCGCATTACTCGTTTCATTCGGGGGAATGAAGATGTCATCCATTCCTTGCTCTTCTGTTATGACAAAAGCAAATCCCTTGGCATGTGCGCTGAAACGGCCGCGCACTAGATTCATTTTTTCCGGAAGGCCGTACCGGTCACTTCGGGTCCTGACTACGAGGCCCTTTTCTTCCATGACCACAAGCGCTTTGACAAAATCCTTGAATGTCGAGGAGTCCTCGATTCCAAAGGCATTCTCAAGCTCCTGTACGGTAAGCGGCTTGTAGGCTTCATCCTTCATATAATGCAACAGCCTGTCTATATGGCCTTTAATATTCTCATCCATATGAATCCCTCCTTCTATTTAGGGTTCTTTTCCTTTATTCTTTCCAATCTAACGACTCAAGAAACTCATAAACATCTTCATGCAGCTGGTCACGTTCTTTATCAAGCGTGATGACATGTCCTGATTCTTCATACCACTTGAGTTTTTTATGTTCAGACTCGATGCTATCGTGAATGATGTTCGCGCTGTCAGGATCGATGATTACGTCATTGCGCGCCTGGACAACAAATGTCGGAGCATAAATCAAGTCGATGCTTCCGCGGACCTCTTTGATCAATTCCTGAAGGTCTTTCAAGGTGGACATGGATTTTTGTTCGAGTTCCTTTACCTCCGCCTCGATTTGCTCTTCCGGCTTGCCTTCCATCCGCTTGTATTCCCGCGCATACTCAAGCACGCCCCGGTACATCAACTCTTCTGTCTTAAGATGCATCGGTGCGCACATTGGCACGATTCCCTTTAGCGGCTTTGTATATCCAAGCTTCAGGGACAGGACGCCTCCCAGTGATAATCCGGCAACCGCTATTTCCTCATATCCTTCACTCTTGAGGAATTCATATCCGTCAAGCGCGTCCTGCCACCAATCTGCAGGTCCAGTATGTATAAGTTCTTCAGGCGGTACCCCATGTCCTTTAAAAACTGGTGCATGGCTCGTATAACCTTTTCCTTCTAAAAATCGTCCCAGCATCCTGACGTCCGCTGAGTTGCCGGTAAATCCATGGAGCAGTAATACCGCTCTTTTTCCAGCTTTAAATGTAAATGGTCTTGGCACTAACTTTCTCATTTTCCTACTCCCTCTATCTGATTTCTTTCTTAGTTTTAACAAACATGCTTGTAACATTCAATTAAAAGCCTTTATATATGTAAATACCCATATTCAGTATAAATATGTGAGGTTTTTTGCACACAATAAAACCCGGCCTCTTGTGGAAGCCGGGTCATTGTTTGTATTATAGTTTGAAATAAGTAACGGCAATAGTCAGGACGAAAAATAGTACAGATAGAACAACCGTGACTCGGTGAAGGACTAAATCCAGACCCCTTGCCTTCTGCTTACCAAACAATTGCTCAGCGCCGCCGGAAATCGCACCAGATAGACCAGCACTCTTGCCTGACTGAAGAAGAACAACCGCAATTAGCCCAAGGCTCACAATCACTAAAAGAACGGTTAAAAATGTATGCATGACGTACCTCCCGATAAAACTGCTAACAGTATTTTAAATTTATCACATTTTCGGGAATGAAACAATACTTGTCCGAATTGTTGTGAATTTTATTGGGCACGTACATGTCACACTTGTCCATTCCGGCTAGTTTATTGAAGCTGGAAGCAGCGAATTCGATCTGTACAGCAGATCGGAAACGGTCGTGCATTGGTATCCATTCTTATATAAAATCTCGAGGATGTCCTCAACCGCCTTCACCGTTTGTGAACGGTCTCCGCCAGCATCATGAAAAATAATCACATCACCTGGCCGAGCATCGGAAACGACATTCTGTGTGATCTTCGCTGCTCCCGGCCTGCTCCAATCCCGGGTTTCCTGATGCCATGACCAAAGGATGACATTGTAGCCGCCCTTAATCGCCGTATCGACGATTTCCTTGTCATAATAGCCGGCAATCGGCCTGAACAGAGTGGGCGATGTTCCAGTCAGGCTTTCGATGATTTCCGAGTTTTTAGCGAGTTCTTTTTTCAACATTGCCGGGGAATAGCCGTCCCGGAAATGATGCCGATAGGTGTGATTGCCGATTTCGTGCCCCTCTGCAGCCTGGCGTTTCACGATCTCCGGATATCTTTCCGCCTCCTCGCCAATCACGAAAAACGTCGCCTTGGCCTTGTATTTTTTCAGAGCATCAAGGATTTGCGGAGTATAGGTAGGATCCGGCCCGTCATCAAACGTAAATGCCACAAGCTTCTCCTCTACCGGGATATCCCAGAATACGTGACCCGTCTTTTCGAACTTCTCTCTTTTTATAGAGGATGGAGTGGCAGATGCAGGCATGACATTATATAGTGTAAAAACCATCAACAAGACAGCAGCCAGGGTAACCCTCTTCATATGAATCCGCTCCAATCATCATTTAATGAGTTTTTATCTATTATTGTGCGGATTTACTAGCGAGTTTATTTCCTGAGAATGATTCCATGTTTTGTCTATCCATTCAATTAGACCTCTACGGGAAACTTTTCCAGGTTCTCCTCTTCTATTTGTCCGTTAGAGCCCTTCTATCGGACACTTTTTCGGGGTTCTCTTCTTCTATTTGTCCATTAGAGACCTTCTATCGGACACTTTTCGCGTTTCTTCTCTTCTAATTGTCCATTAGCGGCTCAAAAAAAAACGCCGGCAGCATCGTCATGCTACCGGCGTTCGGTTTTAGGGGGAATGAATCCCTCGTTAGATTACTTCTTTAGGTTGTAGAAAGATTTGATTCCATTGAAACGAGCTGTTTCACCAAGCTGGTCTTCGATGCGAAGAAGCTGGTTGTACTTCGCTACGCGGTCTGTACGTGATGGAGCACCAGTCTTGATTTGGCCAGCGTTTGTTGCAACAGCGATGTCAGCGATTGTTGAATCTTCTGTTTCACCAGAACGGTGAGAGATAACTGCAGTGTAGCCTGCGCGCTTAGCCATTTCGATTGCATCGAAAGTTTCTGTCAAAGTACCTATTTGGTTAACTTTGATCAGGATTGAGTTTCCAACGCCCTGCTCGATACCTTGAGCAAGCTTTTTAGTGTTTGTAACGAACAGGTCGTCACCAACAAGCTGAACTTTTCCGCCAAGGCGCTCAGTCAATAGCTTGTGGCCTTCCCAGTCGTTTTCATCCAAACCGTCTTCGATTGAGATGATTGGATATTTAGAAGCCATTTCTTCGTACCAATCAACCATTTCTGCAGAAGTTTTAACAACGCCTTCTCCAGAAAGGTGGTATTTGCCATCTTCTTTGTTGTAGAACTCAGAAGATGCAGCATCCATAGCAAGCATTACTTGCTCGCCTGGCTTGTAGCCTGCTTTTTCGATAGCTGTCACGATTGTTTGAAGAGCTTCTTCGTTTGAACCAAGGTTTGGAGCAAATCCGCCTTCGTCACCAACAGCTGTGTTCAAGCCTTTTTCCTTAAGTACAGACTTCAGGCTGTGGAAAATTTCAGCACCCATGCGAAGTGCTTCACGGAAGTTTTCAGCGCCAACAGGCATTACCATGAATTCCTGGATGTCCACGTTGTTGTCAGCGTGCTCGCCGCCGTTCACGATGTTCATCATTGGAACTGGAAGCTGCTTGGAGTTGAATCCGCCAAGATATTGATACAAAGGAAGGTCAAGATAGTCTGCAGCAGCGTGTGCAACAGCCATGGACACGCCAAGGATTGCGTTAGCGCCTAGCTTGCCTTTGTTTTCAGTACCATCTAATTCGATCAGAGCCTCGTCGATACCGATTTGGTCAAGAACGTTGAATTCTTCGCCAACAAGGAAAGGAGCGATGATTTCGTTCACATTTTCAACTGCTTTCAGAACACCTTTTCCAAGGTAGCGGCCTTTGTCGCCGTCACGAAGTTCAACTGCTTCGTATTCACCAGTTGAAGCACCACTTGGAACTAGTGCGCGTCCGAAAGCACCTGATTCTGTAAAAACTTCTACCTCAACTGTTGGGTTTCCTCGGGAATCCAATACTTCACGTGCGTATACGTCTGTAATAAATGGCATAAGTATCTCTCCTTATAATTAAAGTTTTTTGATTAAAGTTTTTCCAGTCATTTCAGCTGGCTGGTTCAGTCCCAGTAATTCAAGCATTGTCGGAGCAAGGTCGCCGAGAATTCCGTCTTCACGAAGCTCCACGCCTTCCTTGGTCACAATGACTGGAACCGGGTTAGTAGTATGAGCGGTCATCGGATTGCCTTCAAGGGTAACAACCTCATCAGCGTTTCCGTGGTCAGCAGTGATGATCGCTGTTCCGCCTTTAGAAACAATCAGGTCAACGATGCGTCCGAGGCACTCGTCAACTGTTTCAACTGCCTTTATGGTTGGCTCAAGCATGCCAGAATGTCCTACCATGTCCGGGTTCGCAAAGTTCAAGAGAATCGCATCGAAGTTATCTGCTTCGATTTCTTTGATCAATGCATCTGTCACTTCGTAGGCACTCATTTCAGGCTTAAGGTCATATGTCGCAACCTTTGGCGAGTTGATCAGGATCCGCTGCTCGCCCGGGAATTCCTTCTCACGGCCGCCGCTCATGAAGAACGTTACATGCGGATACTTTTCTGTTTCAGCGATGCGAAGCTGAGTCATGCCAGCCTGGGAAATCACTTCACCAATAGTGTTATCCAAGTTGGTAGGCTCGAACGCCACATAACCGTCAACCGACTCACTGAAGTGTGTCAAGCACACAAAGTGAAGGTTCTCAGGATGGCCTTCGCCGCGATCGAATGAACGGAAGTCTTTATTTGTAAAAGTGTTCGAAATCTGGATTGCACGGTCCGGACGGAAGTTGTAAAAAATCACAGCATCGTCGTTTTTAACCGTCGCAACTGGTGAGCCATCTTTCTTAACAAGGACAGATGGAACAACGAATTCATCAAAGATTCCATTTTGATAGTTATCTTCAATGAGTTCCATTGGGTTCGAATACGTAGGTCCGTCGCCATACACCATTGAGCGGTAAGATTTCTCCACACGCTCCCAGCGCTTGTCGCGGTCCATTGAATAGTATCGCCCGGAAATCGTTGCAAATTCACCTACTCCGATTTCACTCATTTTTTCAAGAGTTTGTTTGATATAGCCTGGTGCAGTTTGCGGTCCAACATCACGGCCGTCAAGGAATCCGTGTACATAAACCTTTGTCAGGCCTTCATCAGCCGCAAGCTTTAAAAGAGCAAACATATGCTCAATATGGCTGTGCACGCCGCCGTCAGACAGCAGCCCCATCAGGTGAAGGGCAGTGCCTTTTTCCTTTGCATGCTTGATCGCTGCAAGGAGGGTTTCATTTTTTTCAAATTCACCTTCACGGATGGAAATGTTCACACGTGTAAGGCTCTGGTAAACGATTCGGCCGGCACCGATGTTCAGGTGGCCTACCTCAGAGTTTCCCATTTGGCCCTCTGGAAGACCGACCGCTTCACCGCTTGCCGTTAAGTTCGCGTGCGGGAAACTGTTCCAATAGCGGTCAAAATTTGGCTTTTTCGCTTGTGCAACGGCATTGCCTTTAGACTCAGGCCGGCATGCAAAGCCATCCAGAATGATTAATGCTGTTGGTGACTTTTTACTCATTCGTACCTGCCTCCAATAGCTGCAAGAAGGAATCTGTCTCAAGGCTTGCTCCGCCGACCAATGCGCCGTCGATGTCAGGCTGGGACATGTATTCCTTGATGTTAGCTGGCTTTACGCTTCCGCCGTACTGAATACGGACCGCTTCAGCCACTTCTGGTGAAAATTGCTCTGCAACCACTTTGCGGATGTGCGAGCAAGTTTCGTTCGCATCTTCAGCTGTGGAAGATTTGCCTGTTCCGATTGCCCAGATAGGCTCGTAGGCGATGACCGTTTGTTTAACCTGCTCCTCAGTAAGTCCGTTAAGCGCAGCTTTGATCTGGCCGCCGACAAACTCATTTGTTTCGCCGTTCTCACGCTGTTCAAGCGTTTCGCCACAGCAGACGATTGGAGTCAGATTATATTTGAATGCAGACAATGTCTTCTTGTTAACTGTGTCATCAGTCTCGTTGAACATTTCACGGCGTTCAGAGTGTCCGATAATCACGTATTTCGCACCGATATCCTGCAATGCTTTCGGGCTGACTTCGCCTGTAAAAGCACCGTTTTCTTCAAAGTGCATGTTTTGTGCGCCAATTTCAAGATCTGATTCCTGTGTTAATTCAACGAGCTGTCCAAGGAACAGAGCAGGAGCACATACAACGGATTCTACCTTGTCCTTTGAAGGAACAAGTCCGCTTACTTTTTCGATGAAATCTTTAGCTTCAGGCAGCGTTTTATGCATTTTCCAGTTACCTGCAATGATTGGTTTTCGCATGCTGACACTTCCTTTCATGATTGCTGTTTACACAGCGTTTGCAACTTTAAAATTACCCTCCGGATGTTGGGTCTTACATTGCGGGCGGGGCATCAGTCATCAGGATCCGCACCCTTACACTTCTGCAGCACCGCTCCGAAATAAAATTTTACTTATCGTTCAATGCGACTACTCCTGGCAGCTGCTTGCCTTCCATGAATTCAAGTGAAGCGCCGCCGCCTGTGGAGATGTGGCTCATTTTTTCAGCCAGTCCGAACTTCTCGACTGCTGCTGCAGAGTCGCCCCCGCCGATGACTGAATATGTATCGCTTGCATCGGCTAATGCTTGTGCTACTGCTTTTGTTCCTTCTGCGAACTTATCGATTTCGAATACACCCATTGGTCCGTTCCAGATAACCAGTTTGGACTTCTGGATGACATCGCGGTAAGTTTCAGCTGTCTTCGGTCCGATATCAAGAGCTTCCCAGTCTGCAGGAATTTCTTCGATTGCTACGACCTTTGTATTTGCATCCGCAGAAAAATCATCGGCAACGATTGCGTCAACCGGCATGTAGAAGTTCACGCCTTTTGCCTTTGCTTTTTCCATGAAGCTTTTAGCCAATTCAATTTTATCTTCTTCTAAAAGAGATTTGCCGATTTCGTGGCCCTGTGCTTTTACGAATGTATAAGCAAGTCCGCCGCCGATGATCAGGTTATCTACTTTTTCCAACAGGTTATCGATGACGCCGATTTTGTCTTTTACCTTCGCGCCGCCAATGATCGCTGTGAAAGGACGCTCTGGGTTTGACAATGCTTTTCCAAGTACTTCAAGCTCTTTTTCCATCAGGAAGCCAGAGACAGCTGGAATGTACTTTGCGATGCCTTCTGTTGAAGCATGTGCACGGTGTGCAGCTCCGAATGCATCGTTTACGTATACATCTGCAAGCTCTGCAAATGCTTTTGCAAGTTCAGGATCATTCTTCTCTTCGCCTGGATAGAAACGGACATTCTCAAGAAGCAGGACATCGCCCTCGTTCATGCTGTCGATTTCAGATTTTACAGAGTCGCCGTAAGCTTCATCTGTTTTCTTAACATCCTTGCCTAGCAGCTCAGACAAACGCTTTGCTACTGGAGTCAAACGCAATTCTTCAACAGCCTGCCCTTTTGGACGGCCAAGGTGGCTTGCAAGAAGGACTTTTGCACCCTGATCAACAAGGTACTTGATTGTTGGCAGCGCTGCACGGATCCTTGTTTCATCCGTAACCTGTCCATCCTTCATCGGCACGTTGAAATCAACGCGGCAAAAAACTCGTTTTCCTTTTACATCCACATCTTTTACTGTCTTTTTGTTCAAGGCTAGAGACCTCCTTTAAAATAGCGCATATGCGCGATTAAGCAGAAAAAGAGGAGAGGGAATTTACCCCGCTCCCCTTTTCATCCCACTACATTATAGTCGTAAATGGATGGTTAATCCAATATTTGCTTACAGACCTTTTTTAGCGATGAAATCAACCAGGTCAACTACACGGTTAGAGTAGCCAGACTCGTTGTCATACCAAGAGATAACTTTTACCATGCTGCCTTCCATAACCATTGTTGAAAGTGCATCGATTGTAGAAGAGTTTGCACAGCCATTGTAGTCGCTAGATACTAGTGGCTCTTCGCTGTATCCAAGGATACCTTTAAGCTCGTTTTCAGATGCTTTCTTGAATGCAGCATTGATTTCTTCAACTGTTACGTCTTTTTCAAGCTCAGCAACAAGGTCAACTAGTGAAACGTTTGGAGTTGGAACACGCATTGCTCCACCGTTCAATTTGCCTTTAAGTTCAGGCAATACTAGTGAAACTGCTTTTGCAGCACCAGTTGTTGTAGGAATAATGTTTTCCGCAGCTGCACGCGCACGACGGTAGTCTTTGTGCGGAAGGTCAAGAATTTGCTGGTCATTTGTGTATGAGTGAACAGTTGTCATCATACCGCGCTTGATTCCGAAGTTGTCGTTCAGAACTTTCGCAAATGGAGCCAGGCAGTTTGTTGTACAAGATGCATTAGAGATTACGTGGTGGTTAGCTGCATCGTACTTGTCATCGTTAACACCCATAACGATTGTGATATCTTCGTCAGATGCCGGAGCAGAAATGATGACTTTCTTTGCGCCTGCTTCAAGGTGTTTAGCAGCGTCAGCACGCTTTGTGAAACGGCCAGTAGATTCTACTACTACTTCTACGCCAAGGTCGCCCCAGCCAAGTTGAGCTGGATCTCTTTCAGCAAGTACTTTCACTTTGTGGCCGTCAACTACAAGGTAGTCACCGTCAACTGTGATTTCTTCGTTCAATGTTCCGTGAACTGTATCATATTTTAAAAGGTGAGCAAGCATGTTTGCATCAGTTAAATCGTTAACTGCAACTACTTCCACATTAGGGTTCTTCAATGCCGCGCGGAAAACTACGCGTCCAATACGTCCAAATCCGTTAATACCAACTTTTACTGCCATGAGTATTTCCTCCTTTGATTCCTATAAAAGGTGTTGTTTATATTAAGGTGTTACCCTTGTAACAATGTTTTAGCGGCTCCTTCATCCGTGACCAGGATGGTCGAGGAAGGCGCCTGTTTCATATAGGCCCTGATCGCCTTTGCCTTTGACTGTCCGCCGGCAACCGCGATGATATTGCCTATATTTGCGAGATCATCCAGCTGAAGGCCAATCGTCAGCACTTTGTGGACGATTTCACCCTCTTCATTGAAATAATAGCCAAAAGCCTCGCCGACTGCTTTTCCATCAAGGATTTTCTGCAAATCCTCAGGGCTGGTATTACGGCGTTCCGCCATTGTAATAGCGTCTCCAATACCATGTAAAACCATGCTCGCTGATTTAACCAAATTCCATACTTCATAAATCAGCGGTTCTTTGATGAAGGACTTGTAAACTTCGGTGCTGACTTGGTCCGGTACATAAAAGACCCGGTTGCGGGAATTCGTATTATCCGCCATGATCGCGCAAACCGTGTTTGCCTGATTCTTGACGTCCTCGCCGATTCCGCCCCTTGCCGGCACGAAAACTAAATCCTTTTCGCCAAAGTCGGGAGTAAGGCTTTCCGCCACAGCCGCCATAGTCGATCCTCCTGTTACCGCAATGACATCCTTGCTTTTTAGGAGCTCTTTCATACTATTGGCTGTCGCACGCCCCAGCTCGCTTTTCACCCATGGCGACTTGTCGCTGTCCCCCGGGACAACTATGACCCTTCGAATGCCCATGCGCTTTTCGAGCTGATGCTCTAATGTGTTTATACCCATTATGTCCCGCATTACTCTATCAAGACTTTCCAGTATATCTTTTCCCTCTTTGGTCAACGTCATTCCCGAAACCGACATCGAGATTAGATCCTGGTCTTTCAAAAACTCCACCTCGGAACGCAAAACCCGTTCAGTCAAATTCAGGCTGACCGAAAGATTTCTCCTGCCAACAGGCTGCATCACGTTTATGTATTGGAGGATGAGGTATCGTTTTTGCATAACTTGCAATAAATCGGGCAATATTCTTTTTTGAATATCAATGAGCGAAAAGTCCATGTTGATATTCTCCTTTATAAGTGATGGACGTTAAATGTCCCGCCAAGACATATTATGTCCCACTCGCGGTAAAAAAAATCACCCCTGCTACAGATTTCATTCTAACAGGAGTGAAAACCTTAATCAACCAATAAACTCAAGGTTTTTTCGTGAAAACGCTTCACTTATGAATTTTTTGTTAATAATCCCGTATTGAAGCTCCTCGCCGTCCAATTCGATGACCGGAATCATGATTCCATACTTCTCGACAAGCTCATCATCGAGGTCGATATTGATCTCTTCTATTGTAAAATTCCAGTTTTGCTGCAGTTCTTCTAGTATTTCCCGTGCAGTCTCACATAAATGGCAGCGCGGTCGGGAATAAAGTTTGACTGTTTTTTTCATTTCTGTCTCCTTTGACTGAGTGGAATCTTATTTAATCGCAAACATTTGGTTTTATTCGTAAATGCACGGGCTTTATTCGCAATAAAAGAAGTTTATTCGCAAATTACGGGGCTTTATTTGCAAAAAGGAAATACCATCCATATCACCAACAGGATTTCACCGTGAATTTGCTATACCCTAATCAAATCGTTTCCGTTTCGAAGAGGATGGAATCCCCAGCTGGTCACGGTATTTCGCGACGGTTCTCCGCGACACGACCATCCCTTCACGATCCTCGAGCATTTCAACAATAGCCTGGTCGGAAATCGGCTTTCTTTTATCTTCTTCCTTTATATAGTTCTCGATTGCCGCTTTTACAGTTTGCGATGAGGCCTGGTCGTTCTCGGTGGTGGCAACCCCACTTGTAAAAAACGATTTCAATTCATAGGTTCCGCATGGTGTCTGCATGTATTTTTCACGTACAGTCCGGCTGACGGTTGATTCGTGGATCTCCAGCTCATCCGCCACCTCCCTCATTGTCATCGGATTCAGGTGGGAAGGACCTTTCATGAAAAAGTCCGGCTGTTTTTCGATAATCTTTGCGGACACCTTCATCAGCGTTTCCTTGCGTTGTTCGAGGCTGCGGCGGATCCACTGATAATCCCCCTGCTTTTCCTGGATGAATTTATTGACTTCCTGATCCTTATGCTGTGATAGCTGCCGGAAATAGCCATCGTTAAAAGAGACTTTCGGAATCAAAGCATCATATATGCTTACAGAAAGTTCATCGCCTTCACGTTTCACCACTACATCCGGAACAATATAGGCTGCCTTTCCACGCTGGAAAGCTGCCCCTGGTTTCGGATTAAGCTTTTGGATCTCGTCATGGACCTTCTGGATATCCTTCAATTCTATATTCAGCATTTTCGAGAGTGCTTTCCACTTTTTTTCAGCAAAGAGAAGGAAGTGGTCCCGGATGATCGTGATCGCCAGCTGATTGGCTGATGTCCGCTTCTGCCTTGTCAGCTGGAGCAGCAGGCACTCCTGAAGGTCTCCTGCCGCAATACCGGCGGGATCCAATGATTGCAGCTTGAAATAGGCGGAATCAATGATTTCCTCATCCATAGCAAACCTTTTTGCAAGATCATTGCGATCCATTTTCAAGTAACCGTTTTCATCTATGTTTTCAATCAACACTGGTAATATCAGTTTTTCCTCTGGCGATGCTTTTAAGGAGTTTAGCTGGGCATGAAGATATTCTTCAAGCGTCTCACTCTCGCCAGAACCAATCTGTTCAATCAAATTTTTCTGGTCCCGTTCGAATGTCCTTTTTGTACCTTTTCTCTTACGATCCATATTCGAATCAAAATTAGTGATATTTTTAAAGTCTACTTGCAGCAGGGGATTTTCCATCGATTTAGCTTCAAGAAAAGCCGCAAGCTCCTGGGCTGAGTACTGCAAAAGCGCAATTGCCTGGGTCAGCTCCTGAGTCATCGCCAATTTTAACGTCTGTTTTTGAAACAATCCAGCTTTCAGATCCATCTAAATCACCCCTGCACTCATTTTACATGATAAACCGGGTTTGGTGTATGGAAAGAATTTGGCATGACAAGAAAACTCTCATGTTTCACCAGTGTCAATATAGCATTAACGAAAGGGATAAATATGTCAGGCGATTTTAATTTATTGTCTGAAATTTCAGTTGACTCAGCTATATTAATTATAAGATAATACTATTGAGTAATATATTTTAGAAGGTGTTATTAAATGAGTAAAAGAGGCAGGAAGAAAGGGGCTAGCGGTGAACAAAGCCGGGCTTTGCTGCTTACAATCGCTGCAGAAGAGTTTGCCCAAAAAGGTTATTACGAAACCAAAATCAGCACAATCGTTCAAAAGGCAGGCTTAACCCAGCCAACATTCTACCTTTACTTTAAAAGTAAAGAGGCAATTTTCAAGGAATTAATCGACTCGTTTCGCAAAAGGCTTTTTCATCTCACAAAAGAAAGTCGATTAGAACCCGGAGTTAATCCTGACTCCTTATCAACGACGATTAGTAAAGGCTTAACAGGAATCTTTACTTTCTTTATTGAGAATCGAGATTTAACACTAATTGGTTTCTATCATCCTCAAGAGTCTAAAGAATTGAAAAAACAGTTAGCGGTCCAGATAAGAGAAAACTTAATGTTTGAAGCTGAAAATGGTATTTTTCAGACTGAACTCGACATGGATTTGGTGTCAGATATTTTGATTGGCATTATCGAGCGCCTCACGATGACCAAATTATTTCCCGGAATAAAAACTCCTGAAGAACTTTCTTCTGAGATTGTTCAACTTCTTCTAAACGGAATGTTACCGAAAAGCGTCTGATCATTTTTCGCTATTGGAATTGACCCTTGCATCGCCATAATTACATCTCCTTGAATACCACTGGATTGGCGAACGCCAAAAATCACTGAATACCGTGGGAAAGATCAAATTGATTTGGAAAAGACCTAATTTGAGTGGAGGAGAATGAATCATGGAAAGAGAGTTAGAACAAGAGTGGTTGTACTTAATGATGCAGGCTAAACAAATGGGGATTCCTATAGAGGAGGTCCGGCAGTTTCTCCAGCAGGGTTCTTTAGAAGACGTCTCATACCAAAAATCTAAATCGGAGTTTTTACGGCCGAGTCCTTAAAACACATGCGATTTCGCATGTATCGTTAAAACAAAAATCCCTTTCCTCAGGGATTGTACCCATAGGGTTAGCAGCAGTTGAATGAATACCAAAACAAAAAAAGTTCCCACGCCTGTATAAAACTCATACAAACATAGGAACTCATTTTTTTGTAACGCCCTCGGCAGGAATCGAACCCACATCTCAAGAACCGGAATCTTACGTGCTATCCGTTGCACCACGAGGGCATGTTTGAAGTTAGCGTTACGCTTACCTATTATAGGATAAGTCTTCACGGTTTGCAAGAATGATTTTTTGCCAGCAGTGCAAGCCCTTTGTTTAAAAATGACAATCTTGGGTAAGATGGATACGGTACAGTAAATTGGAATATAAATATTGTCGAACAGTTTATGCAGGCTTTAAAAGCGATTCGTTTGACCTTTATTGACCATGCGTGTATCATTAAACTACATAGGTGTTCTGGCAAACGAACCAGTTTATGCCAGCCTGCAATCTGTCTATTTAAGGGCAGTCATTTGCTTTAAAAAGGGACTATAAAACCTATTTTAAAGCGGTGAAATGATTTTACGTTAAAGGAGGAAAACAAACATGAACTTGATTCCTACAGTTATTGAACAAACGAATCGGGGCGAAAGGGCATATGATATTTATTCCCGCCTTTTAAAGGATCGCATCATTATGCTGGGAAGCGGCATTGATGACAATGTTGCTAACTCAATCGTAGCCCAGCTGCTTTTCCTGGAAGCTGAAAATCCGGAAAAAGACATTTCCATCTACATCAATAGCCCGGGCGGCAGCATCACTGCCGGTATGGCAATCTACGATACTATGCAGTTCATCAAGCCGGATGTACAGACAATCTGCATCGGTATGGCTGCATCCATGGGTGCATTCCTTCTGGCTGCCGGAACAAAAGGCAAGCGTTATGCACTTCCAAACGCCGAAGTCATGATCCACCAGCCACTTGGCGGTGCACAGGGACAGGCGACTGAAATCGAAATCGCTGCGAAGCGTATCCTTTTCCTTCGTGAAAAGCTGAATGGCATCCTTTCCGAGCGTACTGGCCAGCCGCTTGAAGTCATCGCGAAAGATACTGACCGCGACAACTTCATGACAGCTGAGCGTGCGAAGGAATACGGTCTTGTCGACCAGATCATCAGTCGCAACGTATTGGAAGAAAAAAAGGATAAATAATCAAAACCAAAACTCGCTCTTTAAACGGAGCGAGTTTTTTATGGTTCTTTTCAGCTTAATTTTCGTTCTGGATGTATTCAGCCAATTTCGACACGGCTTCTTCTTCGTCATTTCCATCCGCGATCAGGTTCACTGATGCGCCGGCACTTACTGCAAGACTCATCAAGCCCATGATGCTTTTTGCGTTTACCTTTTTCCCATCCTTCTCTAGAAAAATATCGGATGAGAACCTGTTTGCTTCCTGCACGAATAATGCAGCGGGACGTGCTTGCAGCCCAGTTTTCAATTTGACTTCCACTTGTTTTTCAACCATTGCTTTTCCTCCTCTATCCCTATTTATTTATAGTTTGCCCGGCACGCAGTTTATCTGCTATCTCATCAATTTTTCGCAGCCGGTGATTGATTCCTGATTTGCTGATACTTCCCCCGCTGACCATTTCGCCCAGCTCTTTCAGGGTGACATCCTGGTAATCGACACGGAGCTGAGCAATCTCCCTCAGCTTATCCGGTAAAATTTGCAGGCCGACTGTATCCCGTATGTAGCGGATATTCTCTACCTGTCTTAGGGCAGCCCCAATTGTTTTATTCAAGTTAGCCGTTTCACAATTTACGAGACGGTTAACCGAATTTCTCATATCACGGACAATCCGGATATCCTCAAAACGCAGCAGCGCATTATGGGCGCCAACGATGTTCAAGAACTCAGTGATTTTTTCCGCTTCCTTCAAGTAGGTGATAAATCCTTTTTTCCGTTCCAGCGTTTTGCTGTTGAGTCCAAACGTGTTCATCAACTCACATAATGAATCATTATGCTCCTGATACATCGAGGCAATCTCAAGATGGTAGGAGGAAGTTTCCGGGTTATTTACCGAACCTCCTGCAAGGAAAGCTCCTCTTAAATAAGAACGCTTACAACATTTCTTTTTCACCAATTCAGGTGAAATTTCATAGTTAATTTCAAAGCCTTCTCCTAAAATCTTTAAATCCTCCAAAATTTCTCTGGCTGATTCCTTCAGGCGGACAATATAAACATTATTTTTTTTCAGCCGCATCTTCTTTCGCACCAAAAGCTCTACCTGTACCTGATAGCTTTTCTTGATCAGGGTATAGATCCGCCTGGCAATCGCGGCATTTTCAGTCTGTACGTCTACGATGAGTTTGCGATTAGAGAAGGAAAGGGAACCATTCATCCGGATCAAAGCGGACAGTTCCGCATTGGCGCAGCAGCCCTTCACGTCAATATTCGTGAGTTCTTTTTTTGTTTCCGAAGCGAACGACACCTCTTCACCCCCTGGTTATTTGGTGCTGGCGCCCTTGTTCACGCAAGCGCAGCAGTTGTCTTTTTTAAAATCTTCTTTTCTCGAGACAAACGCTTGCATCCTATATCTACGCGTTATACCTCTTTTTGGTTTCATCTATTATCATAGAATATAAAATTTCTGAAACTTTTTTTGTATCATGCCTGATGACATTGCCATCCAGCTCTGCGATTTCATCCTGTACGACCTCGACTCCTAAAGAATTCAGCCGGTCCAGATCAAAAACGACAGGCTGGGCAAGCTCTTCCTTATATCGCAGCTCGACATCAGGAGGGATGGTCTCACTGTTTACCAAAATCGTATCGATAAAAGCACAATCCATATGATCATAAATCGCTTTAATATGGTCACTTGCCGCAAAATCATGCGTCTCTCCCGCCTGGGTCATCAGGTTGCAGATATACACCTTGCGCGCCTTCGCTTTGCATACTTCCTTGCCAAGCCTTTTCACGAGCAGGTTTGGCAGGATGCTTGTATATAAGCTGCCTGGTCCGATGACAATCAAATCTGCTTCCCTGATCGCCTGGAGCGTCTCAGGCAATGGCTTTACGCCTTCAGGATTCAGGAAAACCCGCTTGATTCTTTTCCCTGAGTAAGGAATTTTCGATTCGCCCCTGACAATGCTGTTATCCTCCATCACCGCATTCAGCATGACACTCCTGTTTGCTGCCGGCAGGACTTTTCCGCGCACATTCAGCACCTTGCTCATCTCCTGGATTGCATGGACGAAATTGCCGGTAATCGACGTCATCGCCGCCAGGATCAGGTTGCCGAGTGAGTGGCCAGATAATTCATTGGATGTATTGAAGCGATGCTGGAACATTTCTTCAATCAGCGGCTCCACATCCGAAAGGGCAGCCAGGACATTCCTGATATCGCCTGGAGGGGGAATCTGCATATCTTCCCGCAGGCGGCCCGAACTTCCGCCATCATCAGCCACTGTGACAATCGCAGTGATGTCGACCGGATGCTTTTTCAAGCCCCGGAGCAGGACTGGGAGGCCTGTTCCGCCTCCAATGATGACGATTCTTGGCAATCCATCTGTCATCATGTCGTAAGTCCCTTCCTTTTATCGATATCACGGTGTGTCACGCGGGTATGATAGTCTTTCTCGAAATATTTGGCGATATGTTCAGCCAGCGCTACTGAACGATGCTGGCCTCCCGTGCAGCCGATGGCGATGACCAGCTGCGCCTTGCCTTCCCGCTTATAATGCGGAAGCATGAAGCTCAAGAGGTCTAGCACCTTTTCAAGGAACTTGGATGTCTCGTTCCATTTTAAAACGTATGTCGATACATCTTCATCAAGACCAGTTTTTGGACGCATATGTTCAATATAATGCGGGTTCGGCAAGAAGCGGACATCGAAAACGAGGTCGGCATCTATCGGTAATCCATGCTTGAACCCAAAGGACATCACATTCACGGTAAAAATCGTCTTTTTGTTCACCGAGAACTCTTCAAGGATTTTTTCGCGGAGGTCCTTTGGTTTCATGCCGGTTGTTTTATAAATAAGCTGTGCTCGGCCCTTCAGTTCTTCCAGCAGCTCGCGTTCAAGCTGGATGCCTTCAAGCGGCAAGCCTGATGGAGCAAGTGGATGCGAACGTCTCGTTTCTTTATAACGGCGGACGAGTGTAGAGTCATCTGCATCCAGGAACAGCACCTGTGGCGTCACCCATGAAGTTTCCGCAAGTTCATCAAGCGCCTTGAACAGGGAATCAAAGAATTCGCGCCCGCGCAAATCCATGACCAATGCCACCTTATTCATTTTTGTGCCAGATTCCTTCATCAACTCAAGGAATTTCGGCAGCAATGTCGGCGGCAGATTGTCGACACAGAAAAAGCCAAGGTCCTCAAAACTCTGGATTGCGACCGTTTTCCCCGCGCCAGACATACCTGTTATGATGACCAGTTGGGTATCAGTAGTTGAACCGGTACTCATTTCTCTTCCCCCTGAAAATTAGTTATTAAGGCCTTTTCGTTGAAAGGCAGCCGCCAATACGAAAACAGCCATTTTTTATCGTATCAATTCGGATCGAGCCTGTAGCTGATCAGCTCAAAATCCGGTGTATAAGTAAAGTTGCCATAAATGATTCCTTGTCCATGAATCATATATTCAAGAATATGATAATCTCCTGCTGCCATTGGCAAATCCTTAATATCATCAAGCTCGTGCCAGGAAATGGTGCCTTCGTCGGAAACATCAAGATTGATCCCGTCTGCCTCAGTGGCATAAAAAGTGAACATCATCCACTCAGAAACTACCTGATCATCTTCCTTGATGACGAATGTGAAGATCCCTTTGATTTGGGGATTACGCAGGTAAATCCCTGTTTCTTCACGGAATTCCCTGACACAGGAATCCTTGACAGTCTCACCAGGTTCCATCTTTCCGCCAGGAGCCACCCACCAATTGCGGCGCGGCTTCTGCAAAAGCAAAATTTTATCCTCTTTCACTAAAACACAATTCGTGACGCGCTGCATCAAATCCACCTCTTCATCTATATGCGCAAGAAAAGTCCCGCCGCAAAAAGGGCGGTTCGTCTGCTTGTTTCTCATTTTAATGGATTCCGGACATATAAGCCTTTTAGCAAAATTTTCTATGAAACCACAGTCATTCGTCATTTGCCGGACATTTTATTCTTTCCATTATACTATTTTTAGTTTTTACCCACAATGAATAGAAAGATGATATTTTTGACAAGAAAAGTTCTTTTTATAAAGCGGGATAATTTTTATGAAGTGTAAAGACAATGACCCGCGAAAATTTCCCAATATAAAAAGTGTTATATTCGCTTGCAAATGCCTGTTTCATTTTTATGTATAAAAAAAGAGCACAGGATAACCTGTGCCGTCAAAGGATTATATTTTTAAAAGGGGGTCAATTTCTACTCCTATAATACCCCATGATTGTTTCACTACTGTTACAGAAGAATTAATAAATAATTACTTTTTGTTAATTTATGCCGCGGTGTGATGTTTTTTCCAGTTCTAATTAAATTAAAAGCCCGCCAAATCATTGCGGCGGGCCGGACATTTGTATATTAAGCGTTCGCTTTCAATTCCTCGATCAATTCCTCAACATAATGCTGGGCGTTTTGAGCAGCGATACTTCCGTCGCCTGTCGCGGTCACGATTTGGCGCAGCGTTTTTTCACGGATGTCACCAGCTGCAAAAATGCCGGGAACCTTTGTTTCCATTTGTTCATTCGTTTCGATGTAGCCGTTGCTGTTCGTGATGCCAAGGCTTTCGAATGGCTTAGTCAAAGGAACCATTCCGATGTAGATGAATACGCCATCAGCCGGGAACTCCTGTTCAGCACCATCCAGTGTGGATACAAGCGTCACGCTGCCGACTTTGCCATCTTTGTCATTGATTTGCTTGACTGTATGATTCCAGATGAAATCAATTTTGTCATTGGCAAATGCGCGGTCTTGAAGGATTTTTTGCGCACGAAGCTCATCACGGCGGTGAACGATCGTCACTTTTGAAGCGAAGCGAGTTAGGTAAACACCCTCTTCAACTGCGGAGTCTCCTCCACCGACAACGACAAGTTCCCTGTTTTTGAAGAATGCGCCGTCACAAACCGCACAGTAAGATACACCGCGCCCGCCAAGCTCCTGCTCGCCAGGAACGCCAAGCTTCTTGTACTCCGCACCAGCAGAGATGATGATGGAGCGGGCTTTGTATTCCTTGCTGCCAGCCTTGATGGTTTTATATTCTTTGCCGTCGATGACTTCTTTTACATCACCGTAAGCATATTCTGCACCGAATTTTTTCGCATGGTCAAACATTTTGGTTGAAAGCTCTGGGCCAAGAATGTGGTCAAAGCCTGGATAGTTTTCAACCTCTTCTGTATTCGCCATCTGGCCGCCTGGAACGCCGCGCTCAAGCATCAGTGTCGACAAGTTCGCGCGTGATGTATAAACAGCAGCGGTCATCCCTGCCGGTCCGGCACCAATGATGATGACGTCGTAAATTTTCTCTTCTGACATGGTGTACAACTCCTTTGAATATCATAGTCCGCTAATTTCCGTAATCCATTCGGAAATAGTATTTCCTGCATAAACATATCCTATAAAACAAGTGCTGCATAGTCCAAAAATATGCTTAAGTTCACGGAATTGACATATATAGTTTCTAATACCCTTGATTGTATACTTTAAAAAGAAAAAAAGGATAAACTTTGCCTGCGGGTTGCAGACTCAGTTTATCCTTCATATGCTGTCTTCTTCATGAAGAAACTCACTAGCCAAATTGATGTATTTGGACAGCGTGGATACGGATAATCCGTATTTCTTCGCGACTGCCGCTTTCGTCGTGCTGATATTTCTCAGCTTATCCCAGAGATAATCGACAGCTGCTGCCCATGCTTTCTTGTTTTTAAAATCGTAGCCGGCCTTTGCCGCCTGCTCGAATACCGAAAACCACATGATGTAGACGCCGGCTTCATTTTTGCCGATCGGCTGGTGGTGGTCGTACAATAGCTTCGCCGTTTCATGCGCGCCCTTGACTTCTTCTTCCCTGCTGCTCAGTTTGCCGGAGGTTACATATGCAAAATATGATTTTTCCATCTCCGTCATTTTATCCGTTGATGTATCCGCTGCGAGAATTTCTTTCTTCTTCGCCGAAACAGATGTGAGGAATAGCGCAAAAAGGCGTTCCTCCGGATAATCGCTGTTCAACTGGTTCAGTATCGCCGAAACTTGAGCTTCAAACTTCACGCCTTGCTTTTCTGCCCAGGGCTCCATTCCGTCCTTTTCCGGATTGTACTCGAGAACCTTTTTCCAGGCTGTCCGTGCCGTATTTTCCCTGCCGGTAAAATAAGACGCATGCGCCAGCCAGTAATAGAAAGCACCGTCGCCTTCAAAACCTGACTTTTGCAGCTTTTTCAGCCAGCGGTAAGCAAGTTCATATTCCCCGACCAGCGCGAACGTGGCACCAAGCTTGAACTGGTGCTCAACGTGGATCGGATGGATTTTTTCCAGTGAATCCTTAAGATCCTGGCCTTCCTTCTCCTCGCCCTGGTAATGCGCGAACACAAGCGCATTGCAGAGCGCGTGCATGTTCCCGGGATTCTGCTCGAGCACATCATTCAGGATGTCACGGGCCTTGACCGTTTCCCCAAGGTAAAAATACGCCAGCGCCAGGTTATTGTATGCCGACCAATACTCCGGATACTCCTCGATGACCTCCTGGAAAATCTCGATCGCCCGCGGAAACTCACCTGACTCGAGGTGATTGCGCGCTTCCTCCTGCTTGACGATCAGGTCATCCTCTTCGTAATAATCCTCATCCATTTCTTCCGCTTCCATAGTCAGAAGCTCCAGAAGATCATTCGCATCCTCCGCGAACTCGCCGTCTTCATTCACTTCCAGGTATAAATTCGCATGCCTGAACGCATCACGGAATAAACCCATATGAGCGTAATTATTCGCCAGGAAGTAATGGCACTCCGCCATGTTTTCATCCAGTTCTTCGAGGACCAAGTGCAAAAGACGGTTAGATTGCTGATAATCACCCAATTCCGACTGCACGATCGCCAGCTGGCAAACAATCATCGGCTCGCCCGGCTCAAGATGCATCGCACGCTCGAAATACTTCTCAGCTTTCTTCAGATCCCGCTTGTGGAAAGCCTTGACCCCTTTGGCGAAATAATACTCACCAGTAGGAACGAAAGACAGCAATTGGCCTTTTTGCTTCGTTGCTTTAGAGTCTTTTCCCATGTGATCCTCCTATTTTAGTAAAACTATATCCGTTGAACCCTTTTAGTAAAATTAAATCCATTGTGCTTAGTGGTTTGTATAAGAATACACATACAGTGTTTTATCGAAGCAACTTTAACTAATGTAGTATAACATACGGACAGAGGGTTCGAGAAGGTGTGGGAGTGAAATTGTGGGTGGGGAGATTGATTTCTGGATTTGCGCGGATTATTGTGAATTCGACTCCATTTGGTGTGGAGACTATTTTAGAATGCGATTCCAATAGCGAGCCGTTTCACGGGAGTTGGTCGAATTAATGAGAAAAGTGGTCGAATTATCGTTAAATGTGGTCGAATAAATTAAAAATCCGCCAAATTAATCAAAAAAGTGGTCGAATAAATTTATTTTTCGCCAATAAGTTTATATCCCTCTTAATAAAGAAGGTGTTTTCGAGGATGGTATCGAATATAGAAGTAAAAATTTTAAGGAGTGATAGACTTTGATTGGCAAAACAAGAGAATATCCTAGAGAAATCATGATTTTAGAAGCCATAGTAAGGCGTTTTCCTTCAGATGACTTCAGAAAAACAGAATTCGAGAGGAAGCTCTACCGAAAAAGGGCAGGTTACAAAGGCGAAAAGGTGCTGGATTACTTCTTAGAGCAAATTGACCATACTGAAATGGTGATTTTAAACGATTTAAGAATCCCGATTAACAGTACCCACTTCCAAATCGATACCCTCATAATCACTCCTTATTTTCTCCTCATCATTGATTCCAAGAATTACGCAGGAACACTCATTTTCCTTCCAGAATTCAATCAGCTGATCAGAATCCAAAACGATATAGAAGAAGTTTTTCCTGATCCGATACTCCAGACAAAAAACCAGGCATATCAGTTAAAGGCTTTTCTTAACAAGCATCACTTTACGCCTCCGCCAATTGAATTTCTTGTAGCGATTAGCAATACGCAAGCCATCATTAAAAATCCCACCAATGACAAGGAAGTCAGTTACAGAGTCTTCAGGTCATCGAATGTTGCCTTCAAGCTTCCTCCTTTCTACCAAAAGCATACCCAGTCTCTCCTCACTAAAAATGACATGAAGAAAATCGCCAGACAATTAGCGAAGGCGCATGAACCATTGGTTCCCGACCCCAACACAATGAATCTTCCATTTGAGAAAATGGTTAAGGGTGTGCAATGCCCTGCCTGCGAGACATTCGGCATGGATTACCATCAAGGGAAGTGGACTTGTAAAAATTGCGGACATAAAACTGGAGATGCGCATATTCAGGCATTGAGGGATTACTTCCTCATATACGGCCCTTCAATTAATAGTAAGCAATTCCGCGACTTCACGAATGTAAAATCATCTTCAACGGCAAAGCGACTTTTAACGAATATGGATTTGAACTTTCTTGGCACGACCAAAGGCCGGACATACTCTCCACGAAAAAGCTTCTTTGATTAATTGTTCACAGCAAAAAACCAGCGCATCACTCTCCTGCGCTGGGCTTCTTCCTTTTATTCAATACACCGAGTACTTCTTTCAGTGGAAGCTTTTGTTCCTGCAGCAGGACCATCAGGTGGTAAAGCAGGTCGGCGGCTTCCCACTTCAGTTCTTCGGGGTCGCGGTTTTTGGCGGCGATGATGACTTCAGCGGCTTCTTCTCCGACTTTCTTTAAAATCTTGTCGACGCCTTTTTCGAAAAGATAGGTGGTGTAGGCGCCTTCTGGCATGTCTTGTTCACGTTCGCGGATTGTTTTTTCCAGTTCAAGCATGACGGCGAAATCAGTTAAAGCTGTGTTTTCTGTGACAGTCTTATCGAGGAGGTTCTCCGAGAAACAGCTTTCCGCGCCTGTATGGCATGATGGACCAGCCGGTTCAACGAGAACGACCAATGCATCACCGTCGCAATCGTATTTGATTTCGACGATTTTCTGGGTATTCCCGCTTGTTGCGCCTTTATGCCAGAGCTCCTGGCGTGAACGGCTGTAGAACCAGGTCTCGCGTGTTTCGAGCGACTTGCCTAGCGATTCTTCATTCATATATGCAACAGTCAGCACTTCGCGGGTGGAAGCATCCTGAACAACTGCGGGAATCAATCCATTGTCACCGAACTTCAAGTCTTCTATCTTCATCGTACAGTCACTCCTTTTTCGCGCAGATGGAATTTCACTTCTTTTACAGATGTTTCACGGTAGTGGAAAATCGAAGCAGCGAGTGCAGCATCTGCTTTCCCTTCAACAAATGCATCGACAAAATGGTCCGCATTTCCTGCACCGCCTGAGGCAATCACCGGAACGGTTACCGCTTCACTGACCGCTCTCGTCAATGCGAGGTCAAAACCATTCTTTTCGCCATCGCTGTCCATGCTCGTCAGCAGGATTTCACCTGCACCAAGGCGAACGGCTTCCTTCGCCCAGTCGATAACTTTCCATTCTGTCGGCGTGCGTCCGCCATGGGTATACACTCGCCATGTACCGAGCTCCGGGTCATATTTCGCGTCGATTGCAACGACGATGCACTGGGCTCCGAAGAAATCAGAGCCTTCCGAAATCAGTTTCGGATTGTTCACAGCTGCCGTATTCAGTGACACTTTATCGGCACCAGAGCGGAGCATCCTCTTCATGTCCTCAAGGGTATTTATTCCCCCTCCTACTGTAAAAGGAATCGCCAGTTCGGAGGCTACTTCCCTGACAACCTCGACCATCGTCTTCCTGCCTTCGACAGACGCGGAAATATCAAGGAATACAAGCTCGTCTGCGCCCTGCTCATCATAGAATCTTGCAAGCTCAACCGGATCGCCGGCATCACGAAGCTGGACGAATTGGATTCCTTTTACGACACGGCCTTCTTTAACATCTAAACAGGGAATGATTCGCTTGCTCAGCATCAGGCATTCCCCATTTCCAGCGCAGCTTTTACCGAGAAACGGCCTTCATAGATGGCTTTGCCGACAATTGCGCCGCTGATGCCATCTTCGCCAAGCTGGCGGAGGGCCGCCAAATCGTCAAGCGTGCTGACACCGCCGGACGCGATGACACTTTTGCCTGTTTCCATTGCCAGCTGACGGGTTGCCTCGACATTCGGGCCGGCAAGCGTTCCGTCGGTTGCAATATCGGTAAAAATAAAAGTCTCTGCTCCGGCATCAGCGAATCTTTTGCCAAGCTCGACTGCACTTACTTCAGAAGTGTTAAGCCATCCGTGTGTTGCCACGAATCCATTTTTAGCATCAAGGCCGATTGCGATTCTCGCACCATACTTCCGGACCATTTCCTCAGCAAACCCGGGATTTGAAACAGCAATGCTGCCGATGATGACACGAGTGACGCCATTCTCAAGATAGTGGTTGATATCGTTTTCGCTGCGGATCCCGCCGCCGATCTGGACGTTCACGCCAAGCTCCTGAGCGGCCTGGATGACATACTGGTCATTGACACGCTTGCCATCTCTTGCACCGTCGAGGTCGACCATGTGAATCCACTCCGCTCCTTCAGCGGCGAATTTTTTTGCCATTTCAAAAGGGGAATCCCCATAGACAGTTTCTTTATCATAATCGCCCTGCAGCAGTCTTACACATTTTCCGCCGCGCATGTCGATTGCCGGGTAGATCGTGAATTTCATTGCTCAGACTTCCTTTCCGCTGCCAATTCCGTAAAATTACGGAGCAGCCCCATTCCCATGTCACTGCTTTTCTCCGGATGGAATTGCATGCCGTATATATTCCCTCTGCCAACGATTGCAGGCACTTCAATATCGTAATAGTCACCAACGGCAACCAGCACATCCTGCTCATCCGTTTTTACATAATAGGAATGGACGAAGTACACGTAATCCTCCTCAAGTGAAGCGAGCAATGGCGAATCACCGGTAAAACGGAGCTTGTTCCATCCCATATGCGGAACCTTATAGGCCTCGCCATCTGATGTTCGGCCGCTGAAACGCACGACTTTTCCGGGAAGGAGCCTGAGCCCTTTCGTCTTGCCATTCTCTGTGCTTTCTTCAAAAAGCAGCTGCATGCCAAGGCAAATGCCGAGCACAGGCTTGCCGGTCGCTGCGAAATCACGGATCATTTCAGCAAGTCCAGTCCGATTCAACACGTCCATCGCGTCACGGAATGAGCCAACGCCCGGAACGAGCAATGCATCTGCTTCCATTAATCCATCTTTATATTGTGAGATAAAATAGGGCGCATTCAGCCGTTCAAGCGCTTTGCTGACGCTGAACAGATTGCCCATGCCGTAATCGACGATGCCAATCATGGTTTAACTTCCTTCCGTTTGAAGATCTGTTTACAGCTTCCTTCTATTTGAAGACCTCTGTTCAGCTCCCTTTCAATTTATGAGATCTTTACAGCATCCCCTTCGTTGATGGAACGCCTTTTACGCGCGGGTCGATGGTCGTTGCTTCATCTAGCGCACGGCCAAGAGCTTTAAATACCGCCTCGATCATGTGGTGAGTATTTTTACCGTAATGGACGATGACATGCAGGTTCATCCTCGCTTCCAGCGCCAGTTTCCAAAGGAATTCATGGACCAGCTCGACATCGAATGTACCGACTTGCTGCGACGGGAATTCTGCGCGCATTTCAAGGTGCGGGCGGTTGCTTAAATCGATTACTACCTGGGCAAGTGCCTCATCCATTGGGACAAATGCGTTTCCGTAGCGTTTGATTCCCTTTTTATCGCCAAGTGCTTCACGGAGAGCCTGGCCGATGCAGATGCCGATATCTTCGGTTGTGTGGTGGCCATCAACTTCTACATCACCCTTGGCGTCCACAGACAAATCAAATTGCCCGTGCTTCGCGAATAGATCGAGCATGTGGGATAGGAAAGGTACGCCGGTTTCGAGAGAGGATTTCCCTTCCCCATCGATGCCAAACGTTAAATCTATTTTCGTTTCATTTGTATATCTGTTCACTGTTGCAGTCCGTTCCATTACCTTACCTCCGGATTAAAAATTCTTATTTCAGTCGAGATTCTACTGCACGGGCATGGGCTTCAAGCCCCTCAAGCCTTGCAAATTCAGCTATCTTCTCACCATTGGTGTTCATTGCTTGCTCACTGTATAAAATCACGCTTGATTTTTTCTGGAAATCCTCGACGCTGAGTGGACTCGAAAAGCGCGCTGTTCCATTCGTTGGCAGGACGTGGTTTGGTCCGGCAAAATAATCGCCAACAGGCTCCGAACTGTATCTGCCTAGAAAAATCGCTCCTGCATGCTTTATTTTGCCGAGCAATTCGACTGGATTTTCCGTGATGACTTCGAGATGCTCCGGGGCCAGCTGATTGATTGCTGCGATGGCTTCTTCCAAATCAGCGGCAACATAGATCGCTCCAAAGTCCTCAATCGCCGCTGTGGCGATTTCCTTTCGCGGTAAGTGCGACAGCTGTTTATACACCTCGTCCAGCACATCCTCTGCCAGAGTCCGTGATGTTGTCACCAGGACTGCACACGCACGCGGATCATGCTCCGCCTGGGAAAGCAGGTCAGCCGCAATCTCATTTGCACGTGCTGTATCATCAGCCAGGATGCCGATTTCACTTGGGCCGGCGATCATGTCGATTGCGACATCTCCGAACACCTCACGCTTGGCAAGGGCGACATATATGTTCCCGGGACCGGTGATTTTATCGACCGGCTTGATCGTTTCTGTTCCATATGCCAGAGCTGCAATCGCTTGTGCTCCGCCGACTTTATAGATCTCTTTTACCCCGGCGATGTCGGCCGCAACCAGCACACCTGCCGGAAGCTTTCCATCATGTCCTGGCGGCGTCACCATCACGATTCGCTCCACACCTGCCGTTTTGGCGGGAATGACATTCATCAATACAGATGACGGGTATGCGGCGGTTCCTCCCGGGACATATACACCGACAGAATCGAGCGGTGTCACCTTCTGGCCGAGCATCGTACCATTTTCCTCTGTCGTCATCCATGAAGGCCGCAGCTGCTTTTCATGGTATTTACGAATATTGGCCGCCGCTTCGGTGATGATGTCCACCAACTGGCTGCTGACCGTTTTATAGGCTTCAGAAACCTCTTCTTCTGTTACTCGAATTTCATCAAGCGTCACTGAGTCGAATTTTTCGGTAAAAGCCCTTAGAGCCTGGTCGCCCGCAGCTCTGACTTCTTCTATGATTGCCTTTACAGCCTTGCGTTGGTCTTCCGTTCCGCCATCCACTGTCCGTTTGAGTGACAAATTGCCGTCTATCTGTAAAATTTCCACCGAAGATCAAATCCTTTCAGTTTCAACGATTAAATTACTTCATTAAGTCTTTTGATCAGTTCGCTGATGCGCTCATCCTTGATTCGGTAGCTGACTGGGTTCACGATCAGTCTTGAGGTCACGCCGGTGATTGTTTCGTATTCGACAAGGCCGTTCTCCTTTAGGGTCCTGCCGGTTGATACGATATCGACAATCCGGTCGGCGAGGCCAATCAGGGGAGCAAGCTCAATCGATCCATTTAATTTAATGATTTCGACCTGCTCACCCTGTTCGCGGAAATAAGCGGCAGCGATGTTTGGATACTTCGTCGCGATTTTCGGGGCGACATCGTTCATTTTTGTATCAGGCAGACCTGCGACAGCGAGGTAGCAGCCGCTGATTTTCAAATCGAGCAGCTCGTACACATCGCGTTCTTCCTCAAGCAGGACGTCCTTCCCGGCAATCCCGAGATCGGCGACACCATGCTCCACATATGTCGCCACATCCATTGGCTTGGCGAGGATAAAGCGGAAATTTTCTTCTTCAACATCGATAATCAGCTTGCGCGAATCATCGAATTCAGGAGGAAGATCGAACCCCGCGCTGCGCAGCAGTTCAACTGCTTCGGTAAAAATCCTGCCCTTCGGCATCGCAATCGTCAGCTGTTCATTCATTGCGTTCCCTCCTTCCCTACAAGGAAAACGACATTGGCAAAAACATTCGAACACGCATCCAGATTACGGACTGCGCTAATGTCCTGCAGGACGATCTGTTCACCATCCGCCCTTCTTTGCGCGGCCAACTGGTAGGCTTCCTTTCTTCGTTCCGGACTGAAAAGGATGCAGGTGACAGGTTCTGATTCCCCAAGATCGCCGAGGCTTTCAAGCAGACGGTCGAGCCTGATGGCAAATCCTGTCGCTCCAGTTGTTTTGCCGAATTTCTCGAGTAATTTGTCGTAGCGCCCGCCATTGCCGATCGGAAAACCGACCATTCCGGCATAAACCTCGAATAGGGTTCCTGTATAGTAGCTCATATGGCTGACAATTGTTAGATCGAACTTGATTCGGCTGCTTTCTCCAAAGTCCTCGATGACATCCCAGAGCAGCTTCAGTTCGTCAAGCGCCGCCCTGCCTTTCCCGTTCTCGACCAGTTCCAGCGCTTTGCCAATCACTTCAGGACCGCCGCGCAATTCGAGGAAGGCAAGCAGCCTTTGCGAATCAATCGATGACAGCGGCAGTGATTTGACATGCTCACGATAGCCAACATAATTTTTCTCATATAAAAATTTCGTCAATTCCCTGGCGCGTTCTTCGTTGCCAAGGATCTGCACGAACAATTCGTTGACGAAGCCTACATGACCAACTGAAAGCTGGAATTGTTCCAATCCTGCTTTTTTCAGCGAGGAAATCGCCAAGGCAATCATCTCGCCATCAGCACTGACAGAATCGTCGCCGATACACTCGACCCCGATTTGTTCAAACTCAGCCGGCCTGCCTCCTTCACGCTGCTGGGCACGGTAGACGTTCGCCGAATAAGCCAGTCTTAATGGTATCTGGTCTTTGTAAAGCTTGGACGCCGCAACCCTGGCGATCGGCGCAGTCATATCAGGGCGCAGCACCAGTGTGTGCCCCTGCTGGTCCAGCAGCTTGAACAATTGCTGATCCAATATTGCCGATGCCGTTCCGACCGTTTCGTAATATTCGAGCGCCGGTGTTTCGATGAACTGAAAACCCCAGCGTTTCATCTCCATTTCAATTGAGCTGCGGACCCTTTCCTTCGCTTCATGCAGCTCCGGCAGTGTATCCCGCATGCCAAGCGGTTTTTCAAACATGAATAATCTACTCAATATGGTCACCCTCTTCGTTGCCGATGTGGTTGGTTTATTTATTGGAACTCATTAGTTCGTTGCCTGTGCGGCTAACTTTTAATTTGATCATTTAGTTAACCTTGCTTCAGTCACTTGGTTTACTTTATATTTAACCATTTGTTTTTCTTTGCTTTAGTCACTTGGTTCACTTTTAATTTAATTATCGGAATCCTTTAGTTCGCTAATATGGTAACAAGATGAAGTTATATGTAGTGTACCGTTCATTCTATTATCCGTCAACCATTAGCTCTTCATGTTTATAATTTTTCATACTTGATTCTAAAAAGGGGTCTGTTTCATAAGAGGATGTAAAAAAGGCACTCATTACAGAAGAAATTTTGGGTTATAGAGATGAAGAATTATACTTTTTTGGCGAAAATCGAAATATATCGACCACTTTTCAAGATATATCAGCGGATTTTTGATTTTATCGACCACATTTTGCAATATTTCGGCGGATTTTCAATTATATCGACCAAGTCCCTTCAAGAAACAAAAAAAGCGAAGCGGAATCATTTCCGTTCGCTTTTTGTTCCATAAATTTCATCATCCGCCCAACGTTCAGCTAGTTCTTCCTTTGTATAGATGACACGCATCGGGTTGCCGCCGACGAATGCGCCTTCTGGGACGTCTTTGTGGACGAGTGTCCCAGCAGAGACGATGGCGCCGTCGCCGATCTTAATGCCGGGCATGATCGTTGAATTGGCGCCAATCATGACTTCACTGCCGATTTCGACATCGCCAAGACGGTATTCCTTAATCAAATATTCGTGAGCAAGGATGGTGGTGTTATAGCCGATGACGGTATTGCGTCCAACCGAAATTTTTTCCGGGAACATGACATCCAGCATGACCATCAGCGCAAAAGAAGTCTGTTCACCGATTTTCATCCGCAAAAATGTACGGTACAGCCAGTTTTTTATCCCGAGGAAGGGCGTGTAGCGTGCGACCTGGATGACGACAAAATTCTTGACGACCTTCCAGAACGGGACGGTTTTATAAACATGCCAGAGTGAATTGGCGCCTTCTACACGATAACGTGTCGTACGTCTCATCCTACACCCCGATAATCGGCAGGATATCAGCCATTTTTTCCAGCATATAATCCGGATTGTATTGCTCCAGATGCTCTCTGCCCTTGATGGACCAGGCCACGGCAGCCGTCTTTGTGCCGGCATTTTTGCCGCCAAGAATGTCATGGTGGTTATCGCCGACCATGATTGCTCGGTCCGGGGAAGAACCAAGCATGTCCAATGCTTTTAAAAGCGGCTCTGGATCTGGCTTTGCTTTTTCGACATGATCCAGTGCGACGACGACGTCGAAAAATTCATCAAGCCCCGTCAGCTTCAGGCCCATCTGGACGACATCAGAAAGCTTTGTCGTGACGATTCCAAGGTGGAAACCATTCTCTTTCAGAGTCCTTACAGTTTCGTACACACCTTCGAAACCTTTTACCAGCAGGTCATGGTTTGCCAGATTGTAGGTGCGGTAGGTTTTGATCATTTCCTCGTAGCCTTCAGGATCCATCGGCTCGAATGTATCCTTGAGCGATGGCCCTAAAAACGGAAGGACATCCTCCCGTTTGTACTGGCCCGGAAAATAAGTTTCCATTGTATGGAGGAAAGACGAAATAATCAATTCATTCGTATCAATCAAAGTCCCGTCGAGATCGAACAAGACCGTATCTATTTTATTGCTCATATACTGCTTCCTTTCTTTTGGCAAGGTCAGCCCGGTTCCAGATGAACGCTACTGCTGTCGTCAATAATATCGCCACTCCAAGGCGAATCAATAACAACGGCAGCACCGGGATTCCAAGCGGAACAAAAATTAGTGTATCTTCAACGACTGCGTGGCAGGCCACAAGAAAAATGAACGCTAGTGTGACATCCTTTTTGCTGACTCCATCCTCTTGGACTGCCTGGATCATCACACCCGCACCGTATGCGAGGCCGATCAGCAGGCCGGCTGCCATGGTCGTCGAGGTGTTTTCCTTCATGCCCAGCGCTTTTGTCGCCGGCGCCATCCATTTTGAAAAAACGGCAAGCCATTGCTTATCCTTCATGATCTGAACGATGACCATCAGCGGGATGACGATGAGCGCCAGCTGGAAAATGCCGATACCGGCTTTGGTGACACTTTCAAGAAGAATTGATCCCCAGCCAGAAACCTCTTCCCCTTTGGCAGGAACCATGCCATATTTTGCGATTTCGGAACCGCCATTCCAGACAAGGTTGATGATGATCGCCGATAAGAACGCTAGCCCCAGCCGGACAAGGACAATGATCCAAAGCTTGACGCCGACCTTGACGGCCACACTTGATTCGACAAGCATATTGTGCGAAAAGCTCAGCATCACGGCGATGATGAACACTTCTTTTACCGTCAAATCAAGAGTCAGTATTGCTCCGATTGCCGCATACAGATTGAGGAAGTTCCCTATGACAAGCGGTATCGCCGCATCCCCCGACAAGCCGAACAACGACATCAGCGGTGTGATCAAGTCGATGAGCCACGGCAGGACAGGAGTATATTTAAGGATTGAAACAATCAGGGTCACCGGAAAAATCACTTTCCCCAGTGCCCATGTTGTATTCAAGCCAACCATCAACCCTCTTTTCAATGAAGAACCCATTGAAGCATCTCTCCCACTTTTTCAGCCTATATTTAATGTATTGAGTTGGTCCGTAATTTTTCTAGTTATCTAAATATCTTACTTTTGAATAACCCTTGGCTCTCCTGTAAATCCATAAACCAATCGCAAAAGCAATCAGTGCGATTGAGATAGTCTGGGCAATCCTTAGCGTGTCTGTCAGCATCAGGCTGTCTGTGCGCATGCCTTCGACAAAGAAGCGTCCGATTGAATACCAGATGACATAACTGAGGAAAAGTTCCCCGCGGCCCAGGTTGACCCTGCGCAACGACATAAGCAGGATAAAACCAAGCAGATTCCAGATAGATTCATACAGGAACGTTGGGTGATAGTATGTGCCATTGATATACATCTGGTTGATGATGAATTCAGGAAGATGCAGGTTCTCCAAAAATGCCCGGGTGACTTCTCCGCCATGTGCCTCCTGGTTCATGAAATTGCCCCAGCGGCCGATTGCCTGGCCAAGGATGATACTCGGAGCGGCGATATCCGCAAGCTTCCAGAATGAAACATTCCTTGACTTCGTAAAGAAATAAGTAGTGGCTACAGCTCCGATCAACGCGCCATGAATCGCAATCCCGCCATTCCAGATTTTAAAAATCTCGCCCGGATACTGTACGTAATAATCCCACTGGAAGATAACATAATAAATCCTTGCTGAGATGATGGCGATTGGAATCGCCCAGAGCATCAAGTCTGCAAATATATCTTTTGGCAATCCGCGCCGTTCGCCTTCGCGCATGGCAATCCATAAAGCGAGCGCAATTCCAAGCCCGATGATGACGCCGTACCAGTGCACCTGGATCGGGCCAAGCGAAAAGGCAATCGGGTCGATCGGCTGAATATTCTTTTCCATATCATTTCCCCTTTTTCACAAGAAAAGCGCAAGCGCCTTGTCCAGCCCCGACAAGCGCTGGAGGGCCGCCCATTGAAGTCGTTCTTTGACTTCATTGGGCGGACCGAAGCGACTCGAGGGGCTAGGCGCTGGAGCTGGACAATTCTCGAAGTGAATTTTTATATATTAAAAAATGAAAAAACCATTTATACCAGCACTTTAGCCGTGTTTAATCAAACGTTTGATTAAGGCTCTTTTTGTAAACTTTATTGCTTTACAATGCATTATTTTCTTGCGTTCTACTATAGAAATACCTATCTAAAATTCATGGTTGTGTCAATTTACCGTTCATCATGGTCGCCGTCTTCGATGACGTCAGAAAGCCTGTTGGTGAATTGCTCTGCTGCGTTCATCCCCATGCGCTTCAGCCTGAAGTTCATTGCGGCTACCTCAATGATGACAGCGAGGTTACGGCCTGGACGGACCGGAATCGTCAGCTTCGTGATATCGGTGTCGAGGATTCTCATTTTTTCTTCATCAAGGCCCAATCTATCATATGATTTTTTCTGGTCCCAGATTTCGAGATCAATAATCAGGGAAATCCGTTTATGTGAGCGTACCGCTCCTGCCCCGAACAGGGTCATGACATTGATGATGCCCACGCCGCGGATTTCGAGCAGATGTTCAATTAGATCTGGCGAGTTACCGACGAGTGTTCCGATATCTTCCTGGCGGATTTCGACGCAATCATCCGCTACCAGCCGGTGTCCGCGTTTGACCAGTTCAAGCGCAGTTTCACTTTTACCGACACCGCTTTTGCCTGTGATCAGAACGCCAATCCCATATAGATCGACCAGTACACCATGTACGGCAGTAGTTGGTGCAAGCTTGCTCTCCAGGTAATTTGTCAGATGACTCGAAAGCCTTGTTGTCTTTTGCTTCGATCTCATGACCGGAACAGATTCTCGTTCGGCCGCTTCAATCAGTTCAGCCGGAACTTCCATGTCCCTTGTAACAATGATGCCTGGCGTAATATCTGTACAAAGCTTTTCCATCCGCTCTGTCTTTTCGCGAGGGTTCAGTTTTTCAAAGAAGGTCAATTCTGTTTTACCAAGCAACTGCAGGCGCTCCGCAGGATAATATTCAAAGTAACCGGCAATCTCGAGTCCCGGCCTTGAGATATCAGTGGTCGTAATCGGACGGTTGATGCCTTCCTCTCCACTTAACAATTCCATGTCGAATTTCTCGATGATGTCTTTAGTGCGGACTTTTGGCAAAGAAACTTCCTCCTTTATTAGGACATTTTTTTCCACATGATCACAATACTTTATATTTTAGCACTTTTTCAGACAGAACCAAATATAAGGAGTCAAAAAACACCATTGTTGTTTTTGAAATTGTATACTTCTCAATATATGTCTATACCAGTTGAAGCCATAATCAAATTATGTATAGTGGTATAGACAACCCAAAGGTGAGATTTGTATAATAGAAAGAAATAAGACACAATTTTCGGGTGATAGGATGAAAGAATTATTGCTGGTTAACGCCAGGATTTTAACCGAAGAGACGTTGATTCAAAAAGGATATCTTTATATAAAAGACGGGATAATTGCTGATATCGGGCTTGTTTCTTCCCTCCCCGAGCATCATGCAGATGTAGTGGAACTGCCGGAAGATAGCACAATTGTTCCCGGGTTCATTGATGTGCACATCCATGGAGCCGGCGGAGCCGATACGATGGACGCAACCATTGAAGCCCTGACCACCATGGCGTCGTTCCTGCCAGAGGAAGGAACGACCAGTTTTCTTGCTACAACGATCACACAGGAACAATCCGCCATTTTCAAAGCTTTGAAAAATGCCGAAGACTATATGGGCAGTCATAATTATCCAGGAAAAGCGGAGATGCTCGGGATCCATCTGGAAGGACCCTTCATCAATGAAGTACGTAAAGGGGCCCAGCCAGAGAAATACATCAACAAACCCGATATCGAGCTATTCAAGAACATGCAGCAAGCATCAGGGAACAATATCAGGCTTGTCACGCTGGCGCCGGAAAAAGAGAACGGCAATGAACTTATAGCACATTTGGCCAAAAATGGTGTCATTGCTTCGGTTGGCCATTCTGATGCTACATACGCACAGATGTCTGAAGCTGTAAAATCCGGCGCGAGCCATGTGACCCATTTATTCAATGGTATGCGCGGGATACATCACCGCGATCCAGGAGTCGCAGGAGCTGCGCTGCTTTTGGATGAGTTGAAAATCGAGCTGATTGCGGATGGAATCCATGTCGTTCCAGAAATGCTTGATCTAGCGATACGGTCAAAGGGAAAAGATGGTGTCATTCTGATTACCGATTCCATGAGGGCGAAATGCCTTAAGAACGGCATATACGACCTTGGCGGGCAAGCAGTGAGTGTTGCGGACGGAAAGGCACTTTTAGAAGATGGAACTCTTGCTGGCAGTATTTTAAAAATGAAGGATTCCCTGAAGAATATGATGAAATTCACCGGCATCAGTCTTGAGGATGCAGTAAAGCTATCCAGTGAGAATCCTGCCAGGCAGCTTAAAGTTTTCAATCGAAAAGGAAGCATTGCTGCCGGGAAGGATGCCGATCTTGTTGTGCTGGACAGCAACAACGATGTTGCCATGACTTTTTGCCGGGGTATCATCAGCTATACCCGCTTATAACCATTTTGAAAGAGGTGATGATGTGAAACTGATCCAAACATTGAATTACGCAGAGCTTAGCCAGCAGGCAGCAGCGCAAGTCCTCTCTAGCCTCAAAGGGAATCCAGCGCTCAATCTTGGCCTTGCTACCGGAAGTACACCGACCGGACTTTATCAGGAACTTATTAAAGACCATCAGTTGAACGGGACTTCCTACCAACAAGTAAACACATTCAACCTGGATGAATACATTGGCGTTCCAAAAAAGGATTATCACAGCTACCACTACTTCATGTGTGAGAAGCTATTTAAACACATCGATATCCCGCTTGACCAAACCCATATACCTGATGGTACAGCAATGGATTTTGCCAAAGAATGCACACGTTATGAACAGTTCATCCTTGAGCATGGAGGCATTGACCTGCAGGTTCTCGGGATTGGACAGAATGGGCATATCGGTTTTAATGAACCAGGAACATCATTCGACAGCAGGACGCACATCATCGACCTGGCGGAAAGCACACGCAAGGCAAATTCGCGTTTTTTCGCTTCGCTTGATGATGTCCCGAGGCAGGCGATCACTATGGGAATTGCCACGATCTTGGATAGCAGGGAAATCTTCTTGCTTGTTTCCGGCACTGCAAAAGCTGAGGCACTTGCCCGCTTGATGAATGGCGAAGTCAGCGAAGAGTTTCCTGCTTCTGTCCTGAAAAAGCACGAGAATGTTACGATTTTTGCCGATAAAGAAGCGGCAGCAATGCTTTGATTCCGCTATAACGGAAACGATATGCAGTCAGGAGAATGACCTATGATTGATAAAAATTCACCTATACCGATTTATCATCAGCTTGAAGAATATATTAAAAGCCAGATTGAAAGCGGCGAGCTCAAGCCTGATGAAGCCATTCCCTCGGAACGCGTTTATGCCGACCTCTTCAAAATCAGCCGAATGACCATCAGGCAGGCGTTGACGAATCTTGTGAATGATGGATACCTGTACCGCCAAAAAGGGAAAGGCACCTTCGTCAATCAAAAGAAAGTCGAAAATCGCCTGGAGGGAATGACAAGCTTTACAGAAGACATGAAGGAGCGCGGGCTTACTCCTGGCAGCAGGCTGGTGTCATTCGAAATCATTCCCGCCAGCCGGAAAATTGCCGATATGCTCCACCTCGCAGAACATACACCTGTGTTTGAAATCAAGCGTGTCAGACTTGCCGATGATGCCCCGCTGGCTCTTGAAACCACATTTCTACCTGCCAATCTGGTGAAGGGATTGACAGAGGAAATCATCAATCATTCCCTTTACGAGTACATCGAGGAAAAACTATCCCTGACGATCCATGAAGCGACACAGCAAATCGAGGCGACAATCGCGAAGGAACACGAATTGCCCTTGCTGGAAATCGATAGAGGCTCGCCAGTCCTGCTGATACACAGGACTTCATATCTAAAGGATGGCACCCCCTTCGAATACGTAAAGTCAGCATATCGCGCCGACCGATACAAATTCGTTCATAGTATGAAGCGGTAATGACTAGTTTTGCAGAGACCCCCAGCCGGGTCTTTTTTCGTGGCTTTTTTCACACTGAAAATCCCCCCTGCCCGGTAAGTAATCATTCAAAGGCTAAACGAGCTTTTCATGACTGTAGCTCCCTCCATATAAATTCCTACAAAAATTTCATGTAATGGCTCTATTGTCGATGCTAAAAGAAAATTTAGCTTATTTCCACGGAAATAATCGAACGCCTTTGTCGAATAGTTTGTCTGATTGCCTTAAAATGGGGGTAACAAACAATAAGGAGTAGATAAGATGCTTAAGAACTTCCAGATTGATGATTTTGCCAGGAATCAAATGACCGCTGAGATCAAGCAATATTTCCTTGAAGAACGGGGTGAGGAACTGGGAGATTTGGCTGCCATGCTGATTCTTGAATTTTTTGCGAATAAGCTCGCACCTCACTTTTATAATAAAGGAATCCAGGACGGCCACGATTTCATATCACAGCGTCTTGATGACATATTTGAACTGAACAAATAAGAAACAACGTATGGATAACCGCCTTTATCTGATCTCAATATGTCCTTTTCCTGGATTTAGTCATATATATACTGATGAGGAAATCTTTTAACGGAAGGTGTGATAAACTTGAAGATCATGCTTGATGCTGGGCATGGCTACAACACCCCGGGTAAGCGAAGTCCTGATGGATTGAGAGAATATGAGTTTAACAGGGCCGTGGCGAATTATGCGAACCAGCTGCTTGAAAACTACAAGAATGTCACCGTGTATTTTTCTCATTCCGATCAGCGAGATGTGTCATTGACAGCAAGGACAGACAAGGCGAACAGCCTGAATGTGGAGATATTTGTATCGATCCATGCCAATGCGTTTGGGAGCGGGGGCTGGAATAATGTCGGCGGTATTGAGACTTATGTCTATCCATCCAGGCCGCCTGTGGCGAATCAGCTGGCCCAAAAAATCCAGCGCAATCTTGTCATCGCTACAGGTCTCGAGAACCGCGGGGTACGAACTGCTGATTTCCATGTCCTGAGGGAAACAAAAATGGACGCCGTCCTTGTGGAGGGCGGATTTATGACAAACAGGAACGAAGTGGAGCTGCTGCGCTCCGAAACGTACCGAAGAACGATAGCAGAAGGCATTGTCAAAGCTTTGGCAGAGCAGTTCAAGCTCCAGCGAGAAGACAATGCGCCACCATCTCCTGCTCCCCCACCTTCGGCTGCAAAATCTGCCGCTACAGGCAGGAAAGGCGGATTATACAAAGTCCAGGCAGGGGCGTTCGAAGATGAGCGTAACGCTGAAGAACTTGCCGCACGTTTAAGGAAGGCGGGCTTTGAAGCCTATATTGAGCAGGAATAGGAATAGGCCGACACATACCGTGCCGGCCTTTTCTGTTTTATCTAGATGATGTTACCTGCGTTTTTTATCCGATTCGCGCAACACCGTGTTCTGGATGACCAGGTTTGCGATGGACATGATCACCGCTGTAAGAAGCGCCATGCCAAAACCGGCTATTTCAAATGAACTCCCCATCATGCTGTCTGTCAGCATCAGCGTGACTGCGTTGATGACAAACAGGAATAGTCCGAGGCTAAGGACTGTGACAGGAAGTGTCAAAATGATTAAAATCGGCTTAACCAGGATATTCAAGATTGAAAGAATGAAGCTGGCGCCTAATGCAGCACCGAAGCCAGACAGATAAATCTCATTCTCGAAATACCCGGCAAGTGCCATGAAAAGGACTGCGTTAATGACGATCCCCAACAGCCATCTCATTTTTAATATTCCTCCCTGTTTGGCAGTGCAAACACAAATACAAGATAAAGGACGGCCATCGGGAAGAATGCCGTACTGAACAGCAGAATCACAAACAGGATTCGCAGCAGGGCTGCCTTCACTCCAAAGGATTCTGCCATCCCGCCGAGCACTCCTGCGAGCATCCGGTTCGTCCGGGAACGGGATAATTTCATGGTTAACACCTTCCTACTGCTGTTGTAATATTTTTTTTACTGCTATTGAACCTGTTTTGGTGTCAGCATAGAGCCTGACTGCCTTTTGCCCGCCATCAGCAGGCTTGAAGCGAAGATGTTTCTGAACCATATCACTTTTCTCCTCAACGACCTGTATGCCATCGAGCTCGATGGTAAAGCCGCCAAGATTCGATTTGAGTTCACCACTGGCTGGTGTTTTTTCCGGCAGGGTCACCTCTATGCTTCCTGTCGTGGCCTTCACTTCCACGCTTTCGCAATCCTGGTTCTTTACTGTGCATGTCACATTTCCATTAAAAGATTGAAGATCGACATGATTAAAAAAGCCATCGGCCTTGATTGCGCCATTGATTGTTTCAGCTTCAAGTTCTCTGATTGCACTTCGCTGGATGCTGATTTGGCCACTCACAGTTTCCGTTTCCAGCTTGCCGCACTCAAGGTTTCCGAGCAATACTTTGCCGTTTGCCGTTTTTGCCCGGCAATCCTTTATTGTTAAGTTTTCACCTTCGATGGTTCCATTAAACAAGCGGATCCGGACATTTTCATATTCTTCTTTCGGAATATGGATGACTGCATCCACCTTCATCCACTTTTGCTGCACCGAAAAACGGAGCTTTTGATTTTCAATCGTGAAGATTGCATCCTCTAAAAACTTCTTGCGTGCCTCATCCTGGTTTTCGACCCGATACACTTTCGCACTGCACTCGACTCGCACATCCTTTTGTTCCCATGGCACTATTTTTACCGAACCATTTGCCATATCAATGTCCACCTGGTTCAAATAAGTATCACCCTGCTGGAAAATATGCGTGATATCAACGGAATGGCCAAAGTTCAGGTCCAAATCGAAATCCTTGATCTTTTTGAAAGCAGAATCTACAAAATCAAGCACCTTATCTTTTACAGTGTTGAAATTATACGTATTGTAATCTTCTTTTTTGTATTCAGCTTTTTTGGCTTCTTCAAAATTCACATTTGTTGAAAGAGCGGTTGATTTTTCCTGGTTCTGTGTTTTCCCCTGCTCCAGCTGCTCGATCAGGAACAAAGCTTCTTCCACCGTCATCTTTCCCTCTTCAACAAGCTTCAAAATCCGTTTTCTTTCTTCTTTCATGGTCCATCCTCCTCAATTTGTATTAAGCACCTTTATTCCTTTAACCAAATTCCATATAAGGACAATGAAACTCAATATAACCATTAAAATCGCACTGCTGAACAGGAATACAGGGAATCCCCCTGTTCCTCCGTTAAAATCAATGAACACCGCAATTAAAATAAGCGGCACAGGAATCAGTGGTATAAGATGTGACATTAGCGCTTTCTTCGCATGGAACTTTACATCTCCATCCTCTGAAGCTAAATAAGCAACAAGGGGGAACAAGATCCCGGCGAACATAATACTGAAATAGCACAAAGCTGACAGAATCCTTTTCGTATCCATCCTCTTCATCTCCTTAGCAATTAATACGCAGCGGAGTCTAAGAAGTTTCATTTCTTTATGAAATTAATTCGACAAACTGCTTTCAAACCCTTGTCTACACCCCCATTATTTATCGAATCTTCCGTGAACTCTACAATAGGCAAATTCCACTATTTTCTTATTCAAATAATGTTGATGAACTATTATCCTGTAATTATATAGAAATATTCCTGTAACAAACATGAAATATTACCGTCTAAGTAAGTGAAATTAAATTAGAAATCAGCGAGGGATGCAGAGTGTTCAGATTGAAAAGTAAAACAGCCAGATGGTGCACTGTTGTTTGTTTAGTTGGGTGGCTAGTCACTTCCTCTTCCGCCGTGGCTAGCCAGGTGAAAAAGCCAGTGGTCCATAGTTCCTGCCAACATCAGGAACTCAAACCAGCTTATCATCGCACTGACCATGTGTTAAAAAAACTTGAAACAAAGCCGCCTAGATTTATAGTAAGTGAAACACGATATAAAGAACAACCGACTCCAGACGTAGTTAACCCTCCCTCTGAAGAACCAGCCAAAGCTCCTTCAAAAACTGTCTACTTAACATTTGACGACGGACCGCACAAGGTATCAGACCAACTTTTATCGATTCTAAATGAGTTTGACGCAAAAGCTACCTTTTTTATGCTGGACGGCAATATGAGGAACTTTCCCGATGCGGTAAAAAGGATGGCAGAAGCCGGCCACAGCCTTGGAGCGCATGGTGTCACCCATGACAAAACGAAAATCTATCAGTCTCCGCAAACCGTTGTCGCTGAAATGGAACAGACACTAAAGACCATCAAAGAAATCACAGGAATCGATTCGACCCTGATCCGCACACCATATGGGAGCGCCCCTTACATGAAGGATCCTTATAAAAAAGCCGTCAGTGACAAAGGATACCAGTTGTGGGACTGGAACGTAGACAGCAAAGACTGGTATTACCGCGATAACCGGCTGGTTGCCAATACAATCGCCCAGGTAGCAGACAAAGCCAAGAAGGATGAGCCGCTCGTGATCCTTCTGCATGAAAGAGAAGAAACCCTTATCCAGCTGCCTCAATTGCTGGAATTCCTGAAAAAGCAGAATTATGATTTTAAAGCGCTCGATGCACAGATGACACCGATTCAGTTGAAATAGTGTAGTATGATTCTTTACGCAAAAAATCTCTTCCCGAAAAGGAAGAGATTTTTTCATATAGATTACGCATTGCTAGTACTTTTTTCTTTTTCCTCGATCTGCTCTTTCATCCGCAGTCTATCGCGTTCCAATATCGGCTTGAGGTACCGGCCGGTATAAGATTCTTCCACTTCGGCGATTTTTTCCGGAGTGCCGGTAGCGACGATGGTGCCGCCGCGGTCTCCTCCTTCCGGGCCAAGGTCGACGATATAGTCAGCGGCTTTGATGACATCGAGATTATGTTCGATGACCAGCACGGTGTCGCCATTTTCGACGAGACGCTGGAGGACGACAAGCAGGCGGGATATATCATCGACGTGCAGACCGGTTGTCGGCTCATCCAGGATATAAAGCGAACGTCCTGTTGAGCGTCGGTGCAGCTCGGATGCCAACTTGACGCGCTGGGCTTCCCCGCCGGAAAGAGTCGTCGCCGGCTGGCCGAGTTTGATATAACCAAGGCCGACATCGTAAATCGTCTGCAATTTGCGGGCGATCTTCGGAATATTAGCAAAGAATTCAACCCCTGCCTCAACCGTCATATCAAGGATATCTGAAATATTCTTTCCTTTGTATTTCACTTCCAAAGTCTCGCGGTTGTAACGCTTACCATGGCATACTTCACATGGGACGTATACGTCAGGCAGGAAGTGCATCTCGATTTTGATAATACCGTCTCCGCGGCAGGCTTCACAGCGGCCGCCTTTTACATTGAAGCTGAAGCGGCCCTTTTTATAGCCGCGGACTTTTGCTTCATTCGTCGACGCAAACACATCACGGATGTCATCGAACACACCCGTATAGGTTGCCGGGTTTGATCTTGGCGTACGGCCGATTGGCGACTGATCGATATCGATGACCTTGTCGAGGTAATCGATACCTTTTATTTCCTTGAACTCGCCTGGCTTGCTTTTTGCTCTGTGCAGCTTCATCGCCAGCGATTTATGAAGGATTTCATTGATCAGGGTACTTTTGCCGGAACCGGATACACCTGTGACGGCCATGAAGGTTCCGAGCGGGAACTTCACATTGACATTTTTCAGGTTGTTTTCCTTTGCGCCTTTGATTTCAATATAGCGGCCGTCTGGTTTGCGGCGCTCGATTGGCAGCGGAATGAATTTTTTGCCTGAGAGATACTGGCCCGTAAGCGAATTTGGATCATCCATCACCTCTGCCGGCGTACCCTGGGAGATAATTTCCCCGCCATGGATGCCAGCACCAGGACCGATATCGATCAGGTGGTCAGCCGCTAACATCGTATCTTCATCATGTTCGACGACAATCAAGGTATTGCCGATGTCACGCATATTTTTCAGCGTATCAATCAGCCTGTCATTGTCGCGCTGATGCAAACCGATGGACGGCTCATCAAGGATATAAAGCACTCCGGTTAGACGCGAACCAATCTGGGTTGCCAGCCTGATCCGCTGAGCTTCCCCGCCGGATAGCGTTCCGGCAGCGCGGCTCAACGTCAGATAATCCAGACCCACATTTATCAGGAAGCCAAGCCGCTCAGTGATTTCACGGAAAATCATGTTGGCAATTTTCATTTCTTTTTCAGAAAGTTCAAGGCCCTCGAAAAATTGATGTGCTTTCTCAACCGATAATGCTGTTACTTCACCGATATGGCGGCCGTCAACCAGTACCGCCAGGGTTTCACGCTTCAGCCTATAGCCTTTGCATGTCGGGCAGGCGTGCTCGCCCATATACTTCTCCATCTGCTCGCGGATATAGTCAGAGCTAGTTTCCTTATAACGGCGCTCCACATTCTTCAATACGCCTTCGAAAACAATATAATTTTCCCTGACCTGTCCCCAGTCGTTCTCGTAACGGAAGTAAATCCTGTCTTTAGTGGAACCATAGAGAATCTTCTCCATCTGGTTGTCTGGGAGATCCTTTACCGGCATATCCATATCGATTCCATAGTGATTGCAGATTGCCTCAAGCAGCTGCGGATAGTATTGCGAGCTCGTCGGTTCCCACGGGGCAATGGCATGCTGCTTTAATGAAAGCTCCTTATTCGGGATGACCAGGTCGACATCAACCTCCAGCTTTGCGCCGAGTCCGTCACATTCCGGGCAGGCACCGAACGGGCTGTTGAATGAGAACATCCGCGGCTCCAGCTCACCGATTGAAAAACCGCAAATCGGGCAGGCATGGTTTTCGCTGAACATCAATTCTTCCTCGCCCATCACGTCAATCAGCACATTGCCTTCACCTAGCTTGAGTGCAGATTCAAGTGAGTCCGCCAAGCGTGCAGCTATGCCTTCCTTGATGACAATCCGGTCGATGACGACTTCGATCGAATGCTTCTTGTTCTTTTCAAGCTCGATTTCGTCACCCAGGTCGAGCATTTCCCCGTCAACGCGGACACGGACATAGCCCTGCTTTTTTACATCCTCAAGGACTTTTGCATGGGTGCCTTTACGGCCGGAAACGAGCGGAGCCATAATTTGCAGCTTCGTTCTCTCCGGATATTCCAGCACGCGATCGACCATCTGTTCAATCGTCTGTGAGGTAATCTCTATATTGTGCACCGGGCAGGTTGGTCTTCCCACCCTTGCGAATAACAGTCGCAAATAATCATAAATCTCGGTCACCGTTCCCACTGTTGAACGCGGGTTCCGGCTTGTTGTTTTCTGGTCGATGGAAATCGCCGGAGACAATCCTTCGATTGAATCGACATCCGGCTTGTCCATCTGGCCGAGGAACTGGCGCGCGTATGCAGACAATGATTCCACATAGCGGCGCTGCCCTTCAGCGTAAATCGTATCGAACGCCAGCGAGGACTTCCCTGAACCGGAAAGTCCTGTCAGCACAACAAGCTTGTCTCTCGGAATGGTGACATCTATATTTTTCAAATTATGGGCCCTGGCGCCTTTGACAATCAGTTTATCCATAGCCATGTTATCGTCATCCTTCCGCTTTCAACTCAAGAATGAGGTCACGCAGCTCGGCTGCCCGTTCGAAGTTGAGGGCCTTTGCTGCTTCCTTCATTTCCTTTTCCATATTTAAAATTACTTGTTCGCGATCTTTCTTTGTCAGCTTCTTCAGACCTTCTGCCGGGCTGTACGCTTCCTGATCTTCGGCAGCAATCGTCGCACGGATCACGTCGCGGATACTCTTCTGGATCGTCTGCGGTGTGATGCCATGCTTTTTGTTATATTCCTCCTGGATTTCACGGCGGCGCTTCGTTTCACTGATCGCCTTTGTCATCGAATCGGTCATCTTGTCCGCATACATGATGACATGACCGTTTTCATTCCTCGCTGCACGTCCGATCGTCTGGATGAGCGATCTTTCTGAACGGAGGAAGCCTTCCTTATCGGCATCCAGAATCGTCACCAGCGATACCTCCGGAATATCCAATCCTTCCCTCAAAAGGTTGATTCCGATAAGGACATCATATTTACCAAGCCGCAGCTCGCGGATGATTTCAATCCGCTCAAGCGTCTTGACCTCTGAGTGCAGGTACTGGACCTTGATGCCGATTTCCTTCAGGTAATCGGTCAGATCCTCTGACATTTTCTTCGTCAAGGTTGTTACCAGTACACGCTCATTCCGCTTCGTCCGCTCCTGGATTTCGCCGATCAGGTCATCGATCTGGCCTTCAATCGGCCTTACATCGATTGTCGGATCAAGTAATCCAGTAGGACGGATGATCTGCTGGACCATTTCCGGTGTATGCTCCAGTTCGTACGGCCCTGGAGTCGCCGAGACGAACACCGCCTGTTTGACATGCTTCTCGAATTCGGCAAATGTCAGCGGACGGTTATCCATAGCTGACGGCAAGCGGAACCCATGGTCAACAAGCACTTGTTTACGTGCCTGGTCACCATTAAACATTCCCCGTATTTGCGGCAATGTAACATGCGACTCATCGACGACAATCAAAAAGTCATCGGGGAAGTAATCAAGCAATGTATAAGGAGTCGCACCCGCCGGCCTTAAAGTCAGGTGGCGCGAGTAGTTTTCGATTCCTGAACAGAAGCCCATCTCGCGCATCATCTCAAGGTCATACCTTGTCCGCTGCTCAAGCCTTTGAGCCTCAAGCAATTTCTCCTCGGCACGAAGCACTTCAAGGCGCTCTTCTAGTTCTTTTTCAATATTCTCGATCGCGATCTTCATCTTTTCTTCGCGGGTTACGAAGTGGGATGCCGGGAAAATCGCGACATGGTCACGTTCACCGATGATCTCGCCAGTGAGCGCATCGACTTCGCGAATCCGGTCAATCTCATCACCGAAAAACTCAATCCTCATGCAATGCTCATCACGTGATGCAGGGAAGATCTCAACAACATCACCGCGGACACGGAACGTCCCACGCTTGAAGTCAATATCATTCCGTTCGTACTGGATATCAACCAGCTTGTGGAGCAGTTTGTTCCGCTCAATCTCCATCCCAGTCCGGAGCGACACGACCATGTCACGGTATTCATCCGGATTACCGAGACCATAGATGCAGGATACACTGGCAATGATGATGACATCCTTGCGCTCGAACAAAGACGAAGTAGCTGAGTGGCGCAGCTTGTCGATCTCATCATTGATGCTCGCATCTTTTTCAATGAATGTATCCGTCTGAGGCACATAGGCCTCCGGCTGGTAGTAATCATAGTAACTGACAAAATACTCAACCGCATTATTCGGGAAAAATTCCTTGAACTCGCTGTAGAGCTGCCCTGCCAATGTCTTATTGTGGGCAATGACAAGCGTCGGCTTGTTCACTTCCTTGATGACATTCGAAATCGTGAACGTCTTACCTGTTCCTGTCGCGCCAAGGAGCGTCTGGTGCTTCTTGTTATCGCGAATGCCTTTCACCAGCTCTGTTATTGCCGCAGGCTGGTCTCCCTGCGGGGAATACTTCGAGACTAATTCAAATTGGTCCTTCACAGAAAAGCCTCCTGTAATTTAATTTCTGTCGGGTTCATTTCGCAGTGGAAAATGAACCTTCCTATATATAAGCCTTACACGGTTGTCAAAAAAGTCATATCCTCATTCTACCACAAAGCAGGTAAAACAAACCAACAAAAAGCGAACAGACATTCGAATTATTATTCTTCTTTTAAAAGACACTGTTGAGCAATGTCGAATGATTGTTAATCAAATGTTTGATTGAACTTCGGTTTTGCCTGCTGTAATAGGAAAAACCTGCCGAACAGAATTCGACAGGCTTGATTTAAGTTTTTTCAGCTATTTCTTGTTCCTGCTCCTCATCTGATTGGCCAGAAAGAAGCCAAACGTCAACGAGAAAGCGTCAACGACGATCAGCAGAAAGGTATCCGTATACCCTTTATAAACAGAAGCCGCGATCAATGCGACTGTCAATACAAGCGCAAGGACATGATTATAGGCAACCCGGGAAAAAAACACGACCATGAAACCAGGCAGGAGCAGTGCGGACAAATATTTCAGCACCAATGGAAAAACACCTCATTCAGAGAGAATTTCGAACTTTTTCAAAACGACTTTATCTATGTAAAAAATATAGCTTTTTTAGCGGCAGGTTACAAGAATTTACTTTGCAAATGAAGGTTGTTATCGAAAGATGTTGTTAAAATCTTAAAGCCGATTTTAACGTGCTAAAAAGCCATTTTGCAGTTCGTTTTTAAGTGTGCAAGCTCTTTTCTCATGATAAGCTTTTATTTTATGAAGAAAACTATCATTCAATCCCATTTAGTAGTCAATAGCAACAAAGTTTGAGAAAAGAGCCTAAAAGAAAAAGCATGCAGCAGCATGCTTTAAAGATTATGGATTCACTTCAGTCAATACCTTGGCTGCCCAGTCACTCGCCTCTCCATAAAGCCTGAAGAGCTCTTCCTTGCTCATCGTGGTCGGGTTGAAAGCAAGCTCAAGATTTTCGTGGAAGGCATGCTCAATATCTATTAAAAATTGAAGCATGACGTATTCATCATTCTTTTCACCCGATAAGGCATCCTTCAATTCATTGCTGAGAGGCAAGTCTTGAAGCAAGTCCTCCATCGGATGGTGCAGCAGGGAATCCATCAGGGAAAACATTCCGAGAAGGAAATACTTAGAGGCCAATACCTCTCTTCCTACCTTCCTGCCAATCAGTTCCCCCAGCTTTCCCCGCTTTAGGGACAATTCAATGATTTCCCTTTCCTTGGAATTGCCGGTACCTGTGACTGCTCCCCTGATGGCCAGTACATAGATCCATTTTTTTATTTCATTAAGCCCTAAAAGGATAATAGCCTGCTTAATCGAGGAAATCTCGTTCCGCGGCCTGAAAACCGGGTTATTGATCAATCTTAACAGTTTGTAGGAAAGGGATATATCCTTTTCAATGACATCCTTTATTTTTTCCAGGTCTGGTTCCGGGCTCTCGGTTTCTTTCAGAATCTGAAAATAGGAATGATAATAAGATGGGATATCATAGCTGTTCAGGATAACTGGCTTGCTAAAGTAAAAACCCTGAAAGAATACGAACCCATCTTCCTTCGCTTCAAGATATTCATCGATCGTTTCGACTTTTTCAGCAAGAAACCGGATGGCCCTTCCCTTTAAAAAGCGGATCATTTCCAGCCTGTCCGTTCGGCTGGTCGTCCTGAAATCGATTTTGATTATATCAATAAAGTCCAATAATCGGACCGTCAGTTCATTCCACTGGGAAACAAAAAAATCATCCAGCGCAATAGTGTATCCATGCGATTTCAATTCCTGGCAAATTTTCAGGATCTCATCATTCAATTCAACGGTTTCAAGAATTTCCACCACAATGGATAATGGATTGAAATAAGAAGGAACACCCAGTTTTAATAGATTATCAGTAAAATTAATGAAACAAGGTTTGCCATTCGATAAATCTTTGACCCCGATATTCAAGAAGCTATTCACAATAACGTCCGTTGTAGCCTGGTCCCCATCTGTATGCTGATAAGTATTGACTGCGCTGCTCCTGTAAAGCAATTCATACGCAACAGTTTTCTCATTCAAATCAAATATAGGCTGCCTGGCAACATAAATATCCATACTGAATCCTCCCGGGGACGTTAACAACTAATCTGTTACTATTTAACAATAGTTTGATAGGAAAAATATACTATTATTTTACAAGTATTACAAGATTAATGTTGAGTTACCAGGATTTTCAATTTTTCTCATTGCTTATTATGAATAACTCTATTGATTTTTTTGCGAATGGATTCTCGCGTCCTCCCTAGCAATTCAGAGATTTCGCCCAACGACTTGCCGCAGCAGTAGAATTCCATCAGGAGCTTCTCTTCTTTTTTCGTCCATGCTTTATAATTCGTGACTTGCCGAACGGTTTTACGCTCTTCTGCCACCCACTCCGGTTCAGGAGGGAGTGCATCAAGCTCTAGTTTGGAAAAGTCAATTTTATGGCGCTTACTTTCAGCCCACGCCCAAAAATCATCAATGTTGATGAAGGTAAATTTCTTCTTATTGCGGGTAATCCGCTGATGGGAATCCAATTCATGATTAAGGATCCATTGCATCACGGTATTTCGGTCTATCTTGAGGATGTTTGCCAGTTCTCCTGCGGTCAGCATTCCCGTGTAAGATTTCGTGTGGGACAGTCCCAATCTGGTGATCTTCACTTCAAGGGCTGTAAGACTGCGATTCAGCCTTCTGGCAATGCTAGGTAATGATTGGCTGCCAAGCTGGTCTTTAATTAGCTGTATATCTTCAGGCGCGTATTTCATCTTAGATCTCAACCATCCTTCAATCTAAAATTACTGCTGCTTTATTTTTCACTTTGCTAATTAAAACACATTTAGAATCCAAGAAGAATACCACATGGGGTAAAAAACCAATTTTCCCAACAATTATTAGCGCAGGATTTTCCTTCCATTACCACTTGTTAGTACTTACGATACATTCCATAGGAAGCAGGATAAGTATAGTCAAAACCAAATTTTTCATACAGCTTATTTGCCGGTGAATCCGCAATCAAGCTGACATAAGAACCTTCGTATGTATGTTGTTCAAGGTATGTGCAAAGCTCCTCCATCACAAGTCTTCCCAATCCCTTACCCTGATAAGCCGGCTTGACGGCGATATCTACTACTTGAAAAAACGCCCCGCCATCGCCAATGATCCTTCCCATCGCCACTAGCGTGGTATGTTCATAAACAGTGACAGCAAATAATGAATTTTTCAGTCCGATTCGCACGGCTTCCTCCGATTTCGCGCTCAAACCTGCTTCGAGACGAAGATTGATATAGTCTGAAATGCTTGGGGGATGATATGTAACCTTAAAATCAGTCATGATTTTCAGCTCCTTTTCCGATGATCCCTAACAACTCTTCTAATTCTTTAATGATAAAATCAGCTTCCGCGCTGTGCCAATAGTCATTACGCTTCAAAATCCCAATCATCCCGGCACATTTGGAGGCAGCCACATCATATTCTGGATGGTCACCTACAAATATACTGCCAAATGCTGATACACCAAGAGCGTCAATCCCCTTCCTGAAGATTCGTAAGTCAGGTTTCCTCAATCCCACTGCTTCAGAGATGAGAATGGTATCAAAGTAACCCTCAATTCCTAAAGCCTTTATATTGTCCATCTGGAAATTAGCCTTGCCATTCGAAATGATGCCCAGCCCCAGATCCATTTGCTTAAGTTTCCCAACTACCTCGTTCAGGTTATTAAATCCTGTGCACGAATGCTTGAAATTCATTATGTAATCTTCCATCAACTCTTCCCATGTCAGTGACGCTATGTTGAATTCTTGTAAGAGCTGGCTGTAGACTTTATCCTTCCATACATATCCGCGGGCATCCAATTCAATGAATCTCTCTTTATAAATCTGTTTGTCTATCACTTGCAATTCAATTTGAAAGCGGTCGTACTGGGCTTCAATAAATTTTACGAGAGATGTTTCACGATCCAGGAGGGTACCGTCCAAATCAAAAAAGACAGCCTCAATATTCCGCAACTGAATTCCTCCTCTTTCAAAAGAATCGTATTTGTTTAATGACTTTCTGAACTATGGACGCTGCCAGGGATTAGCCCATGCGAAAAAGAACAGACCATTTTAGGCCTGTTCACATTTTACCCTATTTCAGAAATGCATTATAGTAACGTGTCATCGCAACTGCAAAGTCTCCGCGTGTGTTTTTTGCAGTTGGGCTGAAGCTTGCTGTTACTTTTGGTTTTAAATCGTATGGACCCTGTGTTACAGCGAAGTTCGCATTTAGGATGTTCAGGTCCAGCGCCATCTGAACATAGCCTTTCAGATGTTCCGGAACTTCTGCTGCATCTGAAATGGCAATTCTCTCATCATTATACTGTACGGTCAGCTGGCCATCGAATTCTTCCGCCTCTTTTTGCATGCCCAATGCCTGGACGAGTGAGTATGCCAATTCTGCGCGAGTCACGCCATCCTTTGGCGCAAATTTGCCTGTTGCTTTAGGAAGAATGACTCCGTTCTGGATATGCTGCTGATCCCGGAAGGAGGCTCCTTTGGCAGTTGCTGCTTCAATGAATGGAATGTCTGAGCTTGAAACATCCGTGAAACTTGGGGCTGCTGGGAGTGATTGCTTGATTTCTGCTCCCATTACCAGGTATTTTGCCAGCTCAGCTCTTGTTAAAAGTGCATCAGGTTTGAAGGCGCCATTCGAGAAGCCATCAAATAAACGCTCGCCCACCCCCATTTTAATTGCTTCAGCTGCTGGGTGTCCGGCAATATCATTCAATCCGGAGAAACCGCTGACCTTCGTGAACGCCATCTCTCCTTTTACCGTTTCTGGAAGAGCCAGGCCTAGCGGATTGGCATCTGCCCCGCGAAGCCCGCGGATTTCAGCCTTCCATGCACCAGGTACAGGTGATGTGACCGATACGGTGCGGTCATAGTAGAGCGGGAACAGCAGGCTTACACCTGAGCTGTATTCCTTGCCGTCCGGAGCAATCAGCACCAGGTTGATTGGATTGCCCGTTTGCTCCATCAGACCCGCTCCGTCTACTTTTGCCACAATGCTGGACATGCCTTCTTCGACAGTGAATTCATATTTGTTATCCGAAATAAATGTGAGCGGATTATAATCAACTGAAAATTCCTTTCGCTCCGTTGATGAATCAACATTGCTATAGAATGTCTGGGTTGAGTTCAGGGTTGATCCATAGGCAGTATCATTGAATGCCTGATCGATGGCTGCATAGGCATTCACATAACCTGCACCGACCTCCCATGTTTCATAGCCTGGCATATTCGTAGCGGTCTGTTCAAGGATGGATTTGATTTCATCCGGTGACAACTGTGGATTCGCATCGAGCATCAAAGCGACGATCCCGGCAACATGTGGCGTCGCCATTGAGGTCCCGCTCATGGTTGTGTAATAAGGCAGGTAAGCAGTCTCGATTGTTTGCGCATCCTGGTCGGCTGACAGGCTTGATACCGGCGCGAGGACACGGGTTGAAACGATATCTACCCCCGGAGCCGTCACTGTCGGTTCATCCTTCCATGTCCATTCCTTGCCATTCATTGTAAAAGTACCGCCGACACCCTTTGTTCCCCTTGAAGAAAAATCAGCCAGTGTGCCATCTTTGACTCCGGCCGCAACGGAAATGACCCATGGAGCTTTAGCGTACGGATTATGAGTGTTCTCCCCGGGACCTTCATTTCCTGCCGCAAAGAGAACTGTGATGCCGCGGTCGTGCGCTTTTTTGCTGGCAATATTGATCGGATCATTTGGATCGAAGTCACCTGATGAACCCCATGAATTCGTGATGACACGGATATTGTACTGTGATTGATGAGTGATCGCGTAGTCAAAACCGCCGATTCCATCAAGGACGAATAATGCCGCTCCTGAGCCATAGCCAATCAAGTCAGCGCCAGGTGCTGCACCTTCATATTTGCCGCCTGACATCGCCCCCGTTCCGCCAACCGTTCCGGCAACATGTGTACCATGTCCTGAGTTCGAGTCAGTGTTGGGGACATTTTCCTGGTAGCTGATTGGCAGCAATCCCGGAGCCAGTGCATTCAGATTTGTCTGGGCCATTACATTCTGGACCAGATTTTTACCCAATTCGTGGTCCTTATGCGTTCCGTCAATGCCACTGTCGTTCACGACGACACCTACTCCTTTTCCTGAAACCGGCAGTCCTCCATTTGCTTTCCGGAAGCTGTCGTCTGTCCTTGCTTTATCGACGCCGGTGATCGCTGTGGCATCTGCGTTGAAGTAAGAGAGCTTCTTGTTCATATAGATTGATTGAACTTCCGGATTTGCCGCCAGCTGCTCAATCTGATCCTTTGTCGCGATGACCCCGGCAATCGGCAGGGACTTCATGCTTACTCCCGTTTCAATTCCGAGCGTTTTTAACAGAGATAGCTGGGAGCTTGTTGGTGCGCTGTCCCCCTTGAAAGTGACAATGACTTGCAGTGAACTTGCCATGTCAAACGCCTTGGTGACAAGCGGGTCAATTACCGCAAGACTGCTCGCCTTCCCCTGTGGAACGGCAAAAAACGGCATAAACAGCAGGAATGCCAGCAACAGATACATAAAACGTTTCATCATATTCTCCTCTCACTATATTAAAATTTTGAATATTCCTAACTTAATTATCATGAAATCCCTGCTGCAAAACTATTCTTCTAAGGTTATAAACTTTATTTCCGGAATGTCTATTTTGGCATCGTACAAAAGTTGTAGATGGAGTAGTGCAGACGTAAGATGCGCGTCATTCGCTAGTTTTTTTCTCACTTCAGCATTGCAAAAATCTCCCTCGCAACGGCAAGGGAGATCAACTAATCATCACTTTTTCATTTTAAAAGCTGCATCTACCGCTTTATAAGCGTTCACATAACCGGCGCCGACTTCCCACTCAGCGTAATCCGGCATTGCTGTGGCGGTGTTTTCAAGGATTGATTTTACCTCGGAAGGTGACAGCAACGGGTTTGCCTCCAGCATAAGAGCAATGATGCCGGCGACGTGCGGTGCGGCCATCGATGTTCCGCTCATCGTTGTGTAATAAGGCAGGTATGCCGGCTCTATATATTCAGCGTCAGAGGTTGCTCCAAGCGCCACGAGGGGGCTGATGACTCTGGTTGAAATGATGTCGACTCCTGGTGATGTCACTGTCGGCTGATCGATCCATTTCCATGTCTGGCCGTCGACAGTGACGGTTCCTCCCCGGCCCTCTTCGCCGCGTGATGAAAAGTCGGCGAGCTTTCCTGATTTATCCCCGGCTGCAACGGTCACTGCCCATGGTGCCTTTTTGTAATTCCCGGAAATCGTTTTTGATTCCGGACCAGAATTCCCGGCGGAGAATACTGTCACGATTCCGCGGTCGTACAGTTTTTTTGTTGCGATATTAATAGGATTGTATGGATCAAAGTCAGTTCCGGCGTCACCCGTGTCTCCCCAGGAATTCGTGATGACGCGGATATTGTACTGCTGCTGATGGGTCAGCGCATAATCAAATCCGCCAAGAGTATCAAGCATTGCAACCGCTGCGCCTGATCCATAGCCAATCAGGTTCGCGCCAGGAGCAACCCCTTCATATTTTCCTCCAGACATTTCGCCAGTTCCGCCTACAATACCAGCTACATGTGTGCCATGGCCGGAACTTGAATCAGTGTTTGGGACATTTTCAATATATGAAATAGGCAAAAGCGTGCTTAGTGCATTCAGGTTGGTGGATCCCAGCACATTCTGGACGAGATGGCTGCCGAATTCCAGATCCTGATGCGTTCCGTCGACCCCGCTGTCATTGATGACGACGCCAATCCCCTTGCCAGTGACCGGCAAGCCGCCGTTCAGCTTTCTCATTGTGTCATCTGTTCGAACCTGGTCAACGCCGGTGAGATCCGTAGCTTCGGCGTTTTCGTACTCCAGCTTTTTGTTCAAATAGATTGAAACCACCTGGTCACTTTGAGCAAGCTGATCAATCTGCGATTTTGTCGCGAGAATTCCCGCGATTGGCAATTTGTTCAGCGTCAGGCCCTTCGTGATGCCAAGCTTCTCCAAAAGATTTACCTGCTCCGGCATGACCCCTTCATCACTATTAAAAGTGACGATTGCTTCGACCGGCGTGATGCTCTTCAGCAGGGTTTCTGTCAGTTCAGAGTCCACAACTGCTGTACCAGGCTCAACTGCCTTAGTCGCTGTCCCTGGAACCATCGCAGCAAAGACTGTCGCGGCCGTGAGAATAAATGATAAAAATGCAGCTTTTAACTTCATTAATTTTTCAGCCCCTTATTTTTTTCTTAATATTCCCATAATATTTACACGAAAACCATTCTGCATTGGGTTTAAAAAATGATATCTTCTGTACTAATCTTCGATACTACCAAAGTAGTATCTAAAGAACAAAAAGCGCAAGCGCCTTGTTCAGCCCCGACAAGCGCTGGAGGGCCTGACAGTGAAGTCGTTCTTTGACTTCATTGGCAGGACCGAAGCGTCTCGAGGGGCTAGGCGCTGGAGCTGGATTAAAACACCCATATGCAGTTATCCACACAAAAATGCTTTTATAATTTCCTATACAAAGAAAAAGAGCCCTCGTCATGAGGACTCTCTTTATACTCCGCTTGATGTCGGCGGGATTGGTACGAGCTGATGCTGGACAGCATGGATGACAACCTGTGAACGGCTCTTGACGTTCAGCTTTTTGAAAATTTTGCTGACGTGGATTTTCACCGTTTTGTCGCTGATGAACAGGCGGTCGGCAATTTCTTTGTTGCTGAGGCCTTCGACCAGACATAGAAGCACCTCTTTTTCGCGCTCAGTCAGGGTCGTGTCCTCCTGCTCTGTTTGTTTTTGCTGGTGAAAGGCGAGCAGTTTCCTGGTCATCGAGGGATGAATGACCGATTCGCCGCGGGCGACGGTCCTGATCGCTTCGACGACCTGGTCGGATGGCGCGTCCTTCAATAAATATCCATCCGCTCCTTCGCGGATTGCGGACATGAAGTATTCCTCGTGGCTATGCATCGTCAGCACAAGAATTTTGATATTCGGGTATTTCTTTTTTAAAATGCCAGTGACTTCGACACCATTTTTCATCGGCATGTTGATATCCATCAAAATCATATCCGGCTGACAATTTTCCACCTTCAAAAGGGCATCATCCCCGGAAACAGCTTCACCGACGACTTCGATATCTTCTTCAACGGACAGGATGTTTCGCAGCCCATCGCGCAGTACAGCATGGTCATCCACTAGCATGAGCCTGATCATGTATGTTTTCCCCCTCGATTCCCATTCTAGGAACGGTGATGCTCACTTCCGTTCCCGAGCCTTCCTTGCTGTCGATCTGCAGGGAAGCGTTGATTTTTTCAGCAGCATCGTTCATCTGCAGGATGCCGAAATGCGGCTGGTTCCTCGCCTTGAGCATTGCCTGGAACAGAGAGAACCCTTTTCCTTCATCCTTGATTTTTAAAAGGATATGCTCCGTTTGATAGCTTAAGAGAACCTCTGCCTTCATTGCCTGTGAGTGCTTGATGGCATTGTGCAGGCTCTCCTGGAAGGTGTCGAACAGAACCTTTTCGACCATCGGGCTAAGCTCCTGCTCCTTGCCTCTGATCTCGAATTCGATATCCATCTTGTATTCCTTCTGGACAGCTTCGATTTTCCGCAAAATCGCTTCTGCCAGGGTCGCTTTCTGCGTCGGATATGGACGCAATGCATAAATCGACTCGCGGACCTCCTTCAGGCTTTCCCTGAGGCCGCTGACACTTTCGTCCACAAGCTTCCTTGTTTCTTCTGGGTTTTTCGTGAACTTCTTACCCGCGGTCTCAAGCTTCATGACCGCCCCGGCAAGAGTCTGAGCCACACCGTCATGGATATCGCGGGCAATCCGGTTCCGTTCTTCAAGGACAATCCGCTTTTCCTTTTCAGTAAAAAGCATCCTTGTTTTGATAATGACAGCAAGCTGGTTGGCCAGTGTCGCAATTGATTGGACATCATGGTCCTCAAAGCTTTTCGTCCGGCTCCTCGCGACGATGAACATCCCGATTGTTTCATTCTCGATGACAAGCGGTGAGTAGACGAACGCCTTCACGTCATCTTCAAAACACGCAGCTGCCACACCGCCATCTTTTTTGCGGTCATTATAGACAACAGGACTGCGCATGCCGTCAAATTCAGCAAACGCCTCTGATGGCAGCTCGCAATTCAATATGGTCCTCCCATCTTTGAAGCTAAGCTCCCATTCGCCATCCCGTTTAATCCATAATGAACTTGCCTCTGCTCCAATCAATTCGTTGAAGCTGCCGCTTAATGCCGACAGCCAGTCTTGTGAAGGAAGCATCTGGTTCAACTCGGAGGTGATTGAAAAAAGCAGCTTCAATCGGTTCTTCTCCCTTTTCAGCCTGGCAACCGTCGCGCTCAAAAGGGAAATCCCGACAAGCGGCGAGAAAAAGAAGAAGTAGGCAAAGACATCGATTTCACCGCGGTTTTGGCTGCCGACGACATAAAGGGTAATGCCGTAAATCAATGAAATTGCCGCACTATTCATTTCTGTGATCGTTTTTTGCTTCCAAACTTTAAACGAATAATGCTGCGGCCTGATGAAAAGGACGAGGTCGACAATCACATTGTTTACCAGTACATAGACTGCCAACAGGAAAAGATAACCCAGCATTCCCTGGAAAATCGGTGCGGGTGCAATTATCGCAAGCAAAGGCTCCATTACAGGCAAAAGCATGGCGGCAGAGTAAAAGCTCAGCACCAGCTGGGCGGGGTTGAACAAAACCGTCCGAAGCGGTCTTCTATGGATGATGTTCACGATCAGGACGGCAGCTGCATAAGCAATCGCAGTATACGAAAATCCATACAGCAAGAACAACACGTAGACCACGGGAAATGTGATGGCTGTATGGCCCCTCCACACCGGCATTGGGTAGTACTCGCTAATAAGCAGGAATAAGAACAGAAGTGCAAAAACAACCGCTTCAGCAGGCAATTCTATTTTTACAAATGAATAAAGGATGAGTACCCAGCCAAGCAGTGTAACTGAATTCATGAACAGCTTCGCATACCACTCCCTTTTTTGTTTCACTTGTTTCACCCCTATCGCGTTTAGAATTTTCAGTTAATTAATTTTATAACGACAGGTTCTATATTACAAATAAAACCCATTCACTGGCCGAATGGGGGTGCCACTAGCCAATGAATGGGCCAAACTCATATAGAGTTTCGTTGAACACTATTATGACAAAAGCTTTGGAAAATGACTATTCATCAAACGGGGTATTTTTATAGTACAAAAGTGTTATGTCCCCTTGTTCTTCCTTACCATATCCTTATGGCTGAAAAAGTCGCTCAGGGCCTTGTTAATCATTGCCACACTCAGGGCGGTCATGGCGAAAAACAGGATTGGCACATAGACAATCCATTCATATGCAAGCATAAAGCGCTTGTTCAGGCCGATCAATCCAGACCATTCATGGGTGACCGAGGAAGGCGGCCCTTCGCCCAAGATCGTCCCGCCGAAGAGGACGAGCATGACACCAAGGTGGACAAGCAGCGTAAGCACCTGCAGGAATTGCTGGCCAAACATCAATATCCATTCTTCATAAAGCTGCGGAAGGATGTGCTTGAAATAGATATGGCGCTTGCTTCCTCCCAGTGTAATGGCTGACTCGATGAATTCCTCCTTCCAAATGCGGCGCTTTTGCTCAATCAGCTGGACAGTCAAGGCCGGCAGCGCGATCAATACCAAAATGATGAATTCATAGACCACCCTGACCCATAAAGGGTGATTGAAGCCGTTGATCGTATACATGACGACCGTGGCCAGCAGGAAGTAGGCAATCAGCGTCTGTGGGAAAAATGACAAAGGCTCGGCAATCGCTTTTAGCAGCTTGAAGATCCGTTCCGGGACCCTGAAAAGGAAATAACTGAGCACAACCGATAAAACCATCCTTAAAAAAGCGACAATCAAGACGATGCCGATTGAATATTTCGCTCCCTCAATGACCGTATGGAGCATATCATAGCCATACATGTCCGACCCCAAAACAAAAACATCAAATGGCGGATACGGCGGAGCCTTGTCCAGGCTTCCATCTTCATTGTAGACGAAAGGAACCTGCCTGATTTTCCCGTCGTTCACAACGGTGTTCAAAATGCTCAGGACCAGAAGAATCGTCAAAAAAGATACTCCAAATATGAATTTCTTCGTTTTCAGCAATTTGCTCATAAGGTTAACCTTCTAAAATCTATTAGTCTGTAAATCAGGAAAAACGGCGTGAAAAATAGAATGCAGCTAAACACGAATAGTTCGACGGATATATGCTTGATATTGAACAGCATCAAACCGTCCAGGTTAAATATGTATTCAACCATGACAAGCGTTGAAAGCATCATCCAGACAATCGTCTTGAAGTGACCCTGCAAATCCTGGCTGATATTGCGGAGCACATGGACATTCAGCATATAAAAATACGACAGGCCTTTTGCTTTTGCCAGCAAAATGTACTGCTGATCCAATTCTTCAAAGATTTTAAGGACGATAATCTGCGTCAGGAACAGAAAAAGCGGCAGGCTCAGGCTGATCAGCGGCAGCAGGAAAGCCTGGTGATCGGTTCCAAGCGAAGTCGTCTGGACGAATTTCACGCCAAAGGTCTTAAAAACCCAGATCACTACCGCCTGCAGCAGGAACATCCATAGCACATCAGGAACGGACCGGATGATTTCTATGAAGCTTAGAATATAGTCTTTTTGCTTTTCAAAAAAGAGAACGAGCAAATAGGACAGCAGGAACGCCGCAGCTGTGGCCGCGATAAGAGCCGTGCCCAATGTCGTCATCGAATAGAAAAAGCGGCCCATCACCGCCGGCAGCATCTCATGCTGGCCATTGTATGTCAGGCCAGTCAATGTGAAAATCTTGATGGCAAGGTCCTTTATGCTTTTGAAATATCCTTCCGTATCAAAGGTCAAATCCCTCAGGAGGACTGGCAGACTGCCGATGAAGATGAAAATGAGCACACCCGATATGTATTGCACCACAATTTGGAGAAGACACAATATCACTTTTCTAACCATATTTTCAACCCCCTCATCTCCAAACTTACCCATTAAATTATAATGGACTGCCGTATTAATTTCCAGTTTTTTCATGATCCTCTCTTTTTCACGCTCAAATAGTAAAACATAATCATCAAGCTTTGCGAAAACAGATAAATCGGGAATGACCAGTGCATTTTATAGCCTTTATCAAAATGGAACAGGCCGACCTTTAGGCCAATCCATTCCAATACAATCGAAACAGCAGACCAGACAAGGAGGTAAGGAATGATTTTCATACGCCTGATATTCCATTTTTGATAAAAATAGATAAAAAAGTAACTATACGGACCATACATGATGTAACTGAGGAAGTCGATGAACTGATACGAAGACGTATCGTTTACATCATAGAAGTCCCAGGGTTTTATGCTGATTGTGTGGTCGTAGAACAGGCCGATGTATATGCCGAAAATATAGTAACCCATCACCTCCAGCTTGCTGAAGACTTTCGGTGCGAACCAAATCGCAGCATTCATGACAATGATGCTGATGATGACAAACCACTCATTTTCATTAAACGCCCTATCATAAACTTTCATTATCAACATTCTCCATTGGTTTAAAAATTGAAATGATCTTAAAAACGGCAATCCCACTGAGCAGGAAACCGGCATTCAACAAAGTGGTATAGAAAAAGTTCCATTTTATATAGGTGATAAGGTCAAAATCAACCGCTAGCTTATGGAGAGCAAGCAAGACCCCAAGAGCGATAAAAAAAGCAGTCATTTTTGAACCCCACGCAACAGCACGGACATAAAAATTGATAAAAATAATGGTCATTAACGGAGTCAATAAATCCCGGCACAAAAGTAAACAAATGAAAAGCCAGGAATCCTCTGTCATTCTGTACAGGCCCCACTCCAGTGCCAACAGCGTCAAACATTGGCGCGTAATGATCGCAACCACCATGAAAATGATTCCATTCTCCAGAAAACTGAGCGGCTTGCGCAAATGGTACGTAAAATGCAGGATCAGAATAGATATCGTTAGATAAATCGATAAAGCCATAATGACATCCTCTTTGAATGAATTTACTTCTTAGCAGTGCCCAGTCTGATGGGATACTATCCTTTCTAAAGAAAAAGATCATAATCCATGAAAAATGCACATTTTGCTGATAGGTTCTATATGACGCTTTTAAAATACAGGATGAGGTATTATAAATACAATAAAAAAAATTAAGCATACATCAAGGGAGGCGCAAAAATGAAAAAGACAGCCATTGCAGCGATCATCATTATTGTTTTAATCATCGGAAGTGGATGGTTTTTCATGAGGATGATGAGCGGTGGTGCAGGCGGAAATATGCCTGGCCAGGGGGGCAGCATGATGAACGGCGGCGGAATGAGCAATGGCGGCATGATGGGGGGCAGTTCTGGCGCTGTTGAAGATATGAAAAATGACTCTTTTTCAGAGAAAGAAAAGCCCCTGCCGATTCCGCCAATCCTTGAAGACGAGAATCCCGACCCGGGCAAAGCAGAATTCACTCTTGTTGCCCAAAAAGGTTCGATGGAGTTTTTAGAAGGAAAAGCTACAGATACATTCGGGTATAATGGCGATTACCTTGGCCCAGTCATTCGCGTCAAAAAGGGCGATGACGTTTCTGTCAAAGTGAAAAATGAGATTGGTGAAGCAACCACTCTACACTGGCATGGTCTCGAAGTGGATGGTGAGGATGATGGCGGTCCTCACAACGGAATCCAGCCAGGGACTACCTGGAATCCGCAATTTAAAATCGAACAAAACGCGGCAACATTATGGTACCATCCGCACCTGCTCCATGAAACAGGAGAACATGTTTATAAAGGGCTTGCCGGGTTATTTTTAATCGATGATGAAGAAAGTGAAAAACTGGACCTGCCAGATGAATATGGTGTGAATGATATACCATTGATTGTCCAGGACAAACAGCTGGATGAAAATGGCCAGTTTGATTATGATTTGAGCATGCACGACGTGATGATGGGTCTCCAGGGTGACACCATTATGGTCAACGGAGCCATCAATCCGTATGTTGAGGTTCCGAAAGGAAAGGTTCGTTTCCGGCTGCTCAATGGGTCGAATGCGCGGATCTATCAATTCGCATTGAGCAATGGACAGGAATTTTTCCAGATAGGTACGGATGGCGGTCTGATGGAAAAGCCTGTGAAGCTGGACAGCCTCATTTTAAGCTCCGCCGAGCGGGCAGAGCTGATTGTGGATTTTTCCGAATATGAAGAGGGCCAGACAGTCGAGTTGACAGACCAGGGCACCTCATTCATGAAATTCGTCGTAACTGGCGAGGAAAAAGGGCCAAAAGAACTTCCCTCCCAATTGGCTGACATTCCGCAAGTCGATGAATCCATGGCTTCCAGGACAAGAGAGTTTGTCATGTCAGGAATGGGAAGCAATGTTACGATCAACGGCAAACAGATGGACATGGATCGGATTGACGAGCAGCTCAAACTTCATGATACAGAGATATGGGAAATTTCGAACGAGGGCATGGGCATGATGGGCAATAATATGGGAATGGCTCACCCATTCCATGGCCATGGCACTCAGTTCCTGATTTTGGACCGGGATGGAAATCCTCCACCTGCAAACGAACGTGGCTGGAAAGATACGATTTTGGTCGCACCTGGAGAAAAAGTGCGTGCAATTGCGACATTCGACCATAAAGGTTTGTTCATGTACCACTGCCACATCCTCGAGCACGAGGACGCCGGGATGATGGGACAATTCACAGTAGAAGAGTAAGACTCCGGACATCAGCGGAGTCCTTTTTTTGTGGCATTAACCGATCAGGAGATGGACCCCTAAGGCAATCCCAAAAACAATCGCGATTGCCCGGTGGATTTTTTTATACGCGAGATACTTCTTCCCCTTTGCCCACTTGTCCAGGATCAAGCCAAAGGTTACAAGAAAAGCAAATCCTATCAATGTCGCTAATCCGCTGTAGATGCTTTCCCATTCTTCATTAGTCTGCAGGAAAAAATAAGAGCCATGCGCAATCGCTCCTGAAAAAGCAGCCCAGCCAATCAGTGTATGATGCTCCCTCAAAAGCTTGTATGCTATCTGGGCCCACTTCAAAAATCCAACTTTTCGTTTTTTTAATTGCAGGAATAGAAGTCTGGCCAGCCATAGTGCAAAGGCTGCGATCGCTCCTATTTCGGCTGCTGTTCCGACCTTCTCGTAAAGATCGCTCAACAAATCAGTTTCACCAGTGAAGAAACCGAGGATAAACATACCAGCAAATGCAGCAGTAACTATGTAGCCACCCAGCTTAATCCATTTTGACAAAGCATCTTGGGACATACGCTTCACTCCTTGTCTAATTATTCTATCCTATACCCTGAAACCCATTCTATATTAGGCAAAGAACAAATTCGCAAGCATCTCGTTCAGGCCAACAACAAACGCTGCCAACTTAAAAATAACGGTGTCGCTTGCTGGTCGGGCCTTGGATAAAACAAAAAGCATAAGGACCAACCCACTTATTTGGCCCTTATGCTTATTTTCACACCCAGCCTAATAACTTTGCCAGTTGGGCGATCACAAATGTTACAAGTAAGGCGATGACAGTCGGGATCATGAATGCCATAAAAGTCCATTTCTTGCTCTTTGTCTCCTTATAAATATTGATCAATGTGGTTCCGCAAGGATAATGAAGGAGTGAAAACAACATCATGTTGAGAGCTGTCAGCCAGGTCCAGCCCTGATCCAGGAAAATTTGCTTCAAATCCCCGATTCCTTCCACATCGATCAGTTCCCCTGTGGATAAATAACCCATCAACAGTACCGGCAATACAATTTCATTTGCCGGCAGGCCAATCAAGAAAGCCATCAGGATATATCCATCCAGCCCCAGCGATTGCCCAAGAGGATCTAAAAATTGCACAATATGCAGGAGGATGCTGGTTCCGCCTATATCGATGTTGGCGAAAACCCATGTCAGGACGGCTGCGGGCGCCGCGACTTTAACCGCCCTGTTAAGAACGGATAGCGATTTTGTCAGAGAAGCCCTGATCACAGTATCGAATATTTTCGGTTTGCGATATGGAGGCAGCTCCAATGTATAATGTGTCGGAACTCCTTTAAGCATTGTTTTTGAAAGAATCCATGATACAAAGAATGTCACGATGATGCCAAACAATACAATCCCCACGATGACCGACGTCGTCACGACCATTGCCATTCCGCCCGTAAAACCTGAAGCCATGAATAGTGAAGCAAGGACAATCAGTGTTCCCCATCTTCCGTTGCAAGGTACAAAGTTATTCGTAAGGATCGCCAGCATTCTTTCCCGCGGCGACTCGATGATTCTCGTTGACATCATCGCCGCCGCATTGCACCCAAAACCCATCGCCATTGTCAGTGACTGCTTTCCATGTGCCCCAACAGATTTAAAAAGTCGGTCCATATTAAAGGCAACACGCGGGAGGTAGCCATAGTTTTCAAGGAGGGCAAATGTCGGGAAGAAAATCGCCATCGGCGGGAGCATGACACTGATCACCCATGTTGTGCCACGATAGAAACCTAGAACAAGTACACCATGAAGCCATTCAGGAGCATGGATCATTTCAAAAAACAAAGTGAGGTATCCTTCAATCCAGCCAAAAAATTCAGCCAGCATGGCAGATGGAACATTTGCGCCGGCAATCGTTAAATAAAAGACCACCCCGAGCATCACCAGCATGATCGGGAAACCAAGGATGGGCGAGGTGAAAATCGCATCTAATTTTTCAGTCCGCTGAGAGTGCTTATTTTTCGTGTAAGTAACTCCGGCCTGAACCAATTTACTGCTATTCTGATAGAGCTTCTCGACGATTCGGTCACGAGAATCCGAGGTTGATAGTTTTTCAGCTTGATGAAGAATTTCGTCCAAAAGCTGATTTTGATCCAATGATTTGGATTCCATTACTGCAACACCTCCTCATACTGCTGCCGCTTGCTGATTTCCTCAAGCAGCGCTTTATCTCCATCAAGCAAGCGCAAAGCAAGCCATCTGGATGGAATTCGGCTATTCCGAAGCTGTTTGACCAATGGCATGAGGACTGCGATTTTTTCTTCGGTTTCTTCATCATAGGTGACCGGTACAGGATTACATGTGATCTCACCGCTCATCAGCCGATCCATGGCATCGAGCAGCGCAGAAATGCCCGATTTATTCCTTGCAGAGATTTTGATGACCGGTACCCCAAGCCGTCTCATTAAGATCTTTTCATTGATTTTAATCCCCATCTTCTCAGCCTCATCTATCAAATTAACGCAAATGATTACCTGGCCGGTCATCTCAAGAACCTGTAAAGCCAGGTTAAAATTCCGTTCCAGTGCAGTAGCGTCCAATACGACGAGGGTGAGATCAGGTTTTTCGAACACAATATAATTGCGGGCCACTTCTTCATCAAGAGAATTGGAGTAAAGCGAATAAGTACCAGGCAAATCCACTAGTTTAAAAGTATTGCCTTTGTATTGAAAGGAACCTTCCTTTAATTCAACCGTCTTTCCCGCCCAGTTTCCCGTATGCTGTTTCAATCCCGTCAATACATTGAACAATGTGCTTTTCCCCGTATTAGGGTTTCCAGCCAGCGCCACACGAAATTGCCTGCTCATCAGTCCATCAGCTCCCCTTCGATTTTTATGCTTTCATCTTTCCTTAATGCAATCGTAGTATTGCTTACGCGAAAGGCAATTGGATCACCCAAAGGACTTTTCCTGACCACTTCTACTATCGCCCCAGGCACAAATCCTAAATCAAGCAGCCTTCTCCGCATGACTCCTTCAACTGATATGCACGTCAGCTTAATGACGTTTCCTTTTTCACCATCGGATAAACGGACTTTTTTTGATTCACTCATTAATATTTCCTCCACCTTAAAAAGTTTCCTTAGTGCAACTTTTGTTTTTTATTATATGTAAGTGTGGGGAAAGTGTCAAAATTATTTTTATAAAATATAAAAGCATATGGACAATCCAGAAAATTGGATTTGCCCATATGCTCTCAAGCCTTGCATAACGGAATATGAAATCATCTTATTTTTACTTTTTACATGCTGTATTGATCATTTCCAACAGCTCGTCTTTTCCAAACCGGGCAATGAATTTATGGACCGGCTCGCGCTTTTTCCCATTCTCATTATATATGTCTATGAGACTCTCAACTCTTTGATAAAGCTCATTCGGAGTAAGCTGTTCATATAACAGGCTTCCCGGTGCAGCATCCTGCCCCTTTGATTTTCCCCCGGCATAAAGATTGTAGCCGTCTTTCACTTTCATGATGCCGATATCGTTGATGAGCGGTTCACCGCAGCCGACCGGGCAGCCGGTGTACGCTGGCTTCAGGGTAAAAGGGACTGCTTTGCCGGCGATCCTTTTGTTCAGTTCAATGGCAATGGGCATCCCTTCCTCCTCCGCTCCTTTGCAAAAATTACATGTGCGGAGACTTTTCACAAAGCTTCCAACTGGATAACAGCTGAGGCCAGCCTGTTCAAACTCTGCAATTGCCTCTTCTTTTCGGCTTTCCGGTATTTCGATATACAGCTGCTGAAACGTCGTCAGCTCCAGTTCCTGGTCCTCTCCCAGATATTTCGCCAGGACCAGAAGCTGCCTGGCATTCAGCTTGGAGCCAAAATCAATGCCGCCATTAACAGCCAGCTTTATGGTTTTCTCAGTCGTTTCCAATAAATCTCCATCCTCCTTCACGCTTGTTTAGAATGAATTTATTTCCATCATACCGAGAAAAAGTGGAGAATGTGTGGATTTTTCGAATCAATTCATGATCGTGATTCCGTTAGGTATTTCCCCGACCTCGATAGTTTCTGCTTGTTTGCTAGCCAGGTCAATGATGCTGACTGTGTTATCGAACATATTAGTTACATAAGCGAACTTTCCGTCACTGCTTACCGTTACACCATGGGCGCCATTTCCTGTCTTGATCTCATCGACAACTGTTTTTGCTTCTAAATCGACTATTGACATGGAACTTGAAGGGGATTCCTCGGTGCCCTGGTTCGCGACATACGCATACTTGCTGTCAGGACCAATATAGACCTGTGCCGGGCCTGTACCAACTTCCACCTTGGCCACTTGCTTCGTTTCAAGATCGACTATGGCCAGTGAGTTTTCCGAGAAAAGGGTTACTGCCAGGGTCTTTCCGTCCTTGGTCACTCCTGTTGTCACAGGTGTACTTCCTATATTCATTCTTTCTTCCTGGAATGTTTCCAGATTGATTACACTTACTGTGTCCTCACCCATATTGGCGATATAGGCTAATTGGCTGTCTGGAGAAATCCTGAAACCATGTGGGCCATCGCCTGTCGGAACGGTTTTGATCACTTTATAGGTTGCCGCGTCAATGACTGAAACGGTGTCATCCTCGTTGTTTGTTGCCAATACGTATTTGCCATCCCCTGAATACACAATATGCGCCGGATGATTCCCAACTTCCACTTCTTTTAACAGTTCATTTGTAAAGGCATCATAGAATACTACTTTTCCAGAAGTTCCTCCTTCGTGACTGCCATGCCCGTGCCCAGATTCAGGAATTAGTGTTGCGGCAACCACTTTTCCATCAGGCGAAAGCTGGATATTATGAACAACTCCATCTGCCTTGATGGTATCGGCCACCTTATTATCTTTGACATAGACCTTGCTGATGGTCCCGCCCTCATTGGCGGTGAAATAATATTTTTCTGAAACTTGTTCTTGTTTGGCCGCTTTCACTTCAGGTTTCTTTTCAACCTTAGTAGCAGCACCCGTCCCACACCCTGCAAGAACAAGTCCAACAGAAGCAAACAGGCTAATCATTTTTACATTTAAACGACTCATTTTGAGCCCTCCTTTTCGGAAATCTACCACCATGATAATCCCGCCCATTCCTGCGAAAATGTTAAGTTCATCACAAACCAAAATATAAAGCTGAGAAATTTTACAGCTTTTTGAAATTGATAAAATCTGCAAATTTCCGGAGTAGAATTTACTATTTGTTTTCATTAGGGAAGGATAGTAGCAAAATAATTGATTTATTTTCTTGATAAGTTAAAATGATATCGAGTTTCGTTATTGGATTTCGATATCAGGGAAAGAAGGAATTTTACATGGAGGATAAAGTTCTCAGGAAACTTTTTCTCGGGTTCATCCAGATCCATATTTTGCATCATGCAAAAGAGCAAGAGATTTTTGGGTTGTGGATGCTGGAAGAGCTTAAAGAACACGGCTACAGTTTGAGCGCCGGGACTCTATATCCGATTTTGCACAGTATGGAATCAGATGGATTGCTGATAAAAGAAGAAAGAAAGGTCGAGGGAAAAATACGCAAATACTATCGGACAACAGACAAAGGAAACAGGGTGCTTGAGGAAGCCCAAAAGAAAGCGTACGAACTCTTCAAGGAAATCAAGGATTGATCAGAGGCTCGAAGATATATGTGTACCAGAATTCAGTGGATGAAGGGAGTGAAGCAGTTTGTTTGAACTTCAGAATGTGACTGTGAACGGTATTTTACAAATCGATCAGCTGACGATTCCGGAAAATCAATTCACCTGCATCCTTGGACCGAGCGGAAGCGGGAAGTCGACGCTATTGAGGCTTTTGAATGATCTGTCCAGCCCTGATGATGGGAAGATTCTTTATAAAAACAAACCAATCAACGAATTCGATCCGCTTCAGCTCCGAAGAACGGTTGTTATGGTGTCGCAGGCGCCGGTCATTTTTCAGGGCAGTATTGAAGATAATTTGCAGATTGGCCTTTCTTTTTCCGGAAAAGAAGCAGCAAGTGTTAAGGAAATGGAGACAATGCTCGAATTATTCATGCTTGATAAAAAGCTGGGCGATGAAGCGGAGAACCTGTCTGGCGGCGAAAAACAGCGTCTTTCCTGGGCCAGGGCGATGCTGCTGGATCCCGAGGTGTTTTTGCTGGACGAGCCGACCTCCGCGCTGGATGAAGAAACAGCCCGTACTGTGCTAACAAGATTTTACGAGTATGCTAAAAAGCGTTCGAAAACAGTCATTATGATCACTCATTCAAAGGAACTGGCAGAGCTCGCAGCCGAGAATACGATTGACTTGTCCCAATACTCCCTTGGAAGCGAGGGGCTCTGATGGATGGTGTAATGGATCTATCGTTACTGCAGCTTGCTGCTGCCTATATCTTCATCCTGATATTAATCATCATTGTCAGGGTTCGCGGGATCCGGCGGGAAAAAGAAATCCTGCTGGCTACTGTGCGAATGTCCATCCAGCTTGTACTGGTCGGGTACCTTCTCGTCTATCTGTTTGATAATCCGAACCCCTGGTCTACCTTGCTAATCATTGCCATCATGCAGATTTTTGCTATTTATAATGTGTACAAACGTACAAAGCACCCTCTTGGAAGCGGGATGAAAAAGTATATTGCTTATGCTATGGCAATCGGAATCCTATCGAGTTTGTTCTTTTTCATTCTCGTTGTCCTGGATGTTACTCCATGGTACGAACCGCGTTATTTCATCCCGATTGCCGGGATGATCATCGGAAATTCGATGACCGGTGTTTCGCTCGGGGTGAATAATTTAATTTCGGGATTTACATCGCACAAGGATGAGATCGAGGGCGCCCTGATGCTTGGGGCCACACCGAAGGACGCCGCCAGGAAGGTCGTCAACGAAGCTTTCGATTCTGCGATGCTGCCAACCATAAACTCAATGGTCGGGATGGGAATCATATTCCTGCCGGGAATGATGACGGGTCAAATTCTTTCCGGCACCTCCCCCATCGTTGCCGTGGAATACCAGATCGCCATCATGCTTGGGATTGTCGGAAGTGTGTCACTGACGGTGATTTTGTATTTGCAGATGGCCTATAAATCTTTTTTCAATGAGCGTTTTCAATTAGTTATGAAGGAGAATAAGAAATGACAGAGAAAAAAAGTGTAACTTTCCAGTCGCTGCTGGAAATCTTGATGGTTTCGACCAGGCTCGGCCTGACATCTTTCGGCGGGCCTGTCGCCCATCTAGGCTATTTCCATGAAGAATATGTCCGCCGCAGGAAGTGGATGGACGAAAAAAGCTATGCGGATCTCGTGGCATTATGCCAGTTCCTGCCTGGCCCGGCAAGCAGCCAGGTCGGGATCGGCGTGGGGCTGATGCGCGGCGGATTACTCGGAGGATTGTTCGCATTCCTTGGATTCACCCTGCCTTCTGTTCTGGCACTTATCGTCTTCGCTTTGATTTTACAGGGATTCGATATTGGAGACGCAGGCTGGATTCATGGTTTGAAAATCGTCGCTGTCGCGGTGGTGGCACATGCTATCCTCGGAATGGCACAGAAGCTCACTCCCGATCTGCCGCGGAAGACGATTGCTTTATTTGCGCTCGCTGCAACTCTGCTGTGGCAAACAGCGTTCACGCAAATTGGCGTGATTATCATCGCTGGAATTTTAGGATATGTTTTATTCAAGTCCCATACTGCATCTGCAGACGATCGGATGACTTTCCCGATTTCCAAAGGTGTTGGGTATGTCAGCTTGGGACTCTTTTTCGGTTTGCTCATCCTCCTGCCGATTTTACGGGAAGCCACTTCACTAAACTGGATTGCGATGTTCGATAGCTTTTATCGATCAGGTTCACTTGTTTTTGGCGGAGGACATGTAGTTTTGCCTCTGCTTGAACGCGAATTCGTGCCGACAGGCTGGCTGAGTGAGGAAGCCTTCCTCGCTGGATATGGCGCTGCCCAGGCAGTACCCGGACCCTTGTTTACCTTCGCTGCCTATATCGGAGCAGTCATCAGCGGCTGGAAGGGCGGACTGCTCGCGACAGCGGCAATTTTTCTTCCGGCATTCCTGCTGATCCTTGGGACACTGCCTTTCTGGGATGCATTGAGACGGAACAGCAAGATCAGCAGAGCGCTTATGGGCGTTAATGCCGCTGTTGTCGGCATCCTGATTGCGGCGTTCTATCATCCTATCTGGACAAGTTCCATTCTCGTGCCTGTTGATTTCGTGTTTGCAGCAGTTTTGTTCAGCATGCTAGTGTATTGGAAGCTCGCACCGTGGATTGTCGTTGTTACTGGTGCGGTTGGCGGAATGATTTTGTCGATGATTTTTTAAAAAATGCGGGTTTTTGCCCGTTTTTTTGCTGTTTGGGTAAGGTTTCATTGATTTCGCACCCATATTCCTGCTTCCGAATTCCGGTAAAATGGGTTTATTGGCGAAAAATCTGATTTTATCGACCACATTTTTGATTATTTCGGCGGATTTTCAAATATATCGACCACTTTTCCGAATATATCGACCACATTTACAGATATATCGACCAAGTCAAAAAGAACCTTGACCGCTTATGGTCAAGGTTCTTCTAATCATTCAAATGTCCCTCTCACTAGCGGAACTTTGTTTTCTACCATTACTTTTCCCATTGCGATGACCGTATCAATCTCAAGGTCCTTATCCAGCAGCACCAGGTCTGCATCACGTCCTGTTTCGATCCGGCCTTTTTGTGAAAGCTTTAAAACGGCTGCCGGGTTCGCCGTGATCACTCGGATGGCGACCTCAAGCGGAATCCCCTCCGAAACTACGGCTTCCTTAACAGCATCGTACAAAGACGAAACCTGGCCAATCTGCAAACCAATCAGTTCACCATTTTGATCAAAATCAGGCAGGCTCGCCTGTCCATCGGAAGTGAAGGTAATCTGGCTGATGTCGACGCCCGCTTCAAGCATCCGCTTGAGACCGACACTGCATTTGACCTCCCCTTCCTCCAAAAACTTCGGGATGGAACTGGTAGTGAAATCAACCCAGCCGCCTTTTTTCGCGTACTCAATGCCTGCTTCAAACAGGTGGGGATTGCGGTTGATATGGGTCGGATAAAATTGCCGGATCGGGATGTCGGTATTCTCGACGACCTCCTCGATCAGCTTCAGATGGTCTAGGCTGTCGCCGACATGGACATTGACGATGCCGCTTTTTCCAGCGAGCATCCCGCCAATCCTCGCTGCCGAAGCGATTTTGGCCAGCTCCTCGGCAGTCGGCTGGGATGAACGATGATCGGCGATCGCAATCTCGCCCGCTCCGATTACTTTATCAATCAAAATGATGTCGTCCTCAATTTTGCCGGTAAGCGTTTTGACAGGGACCTGATAGGAGCCCGTTTGCACATAGGTAGTGATGCCTTCTTCTTCTAACGCTCTTGCCTTGGCAATCAAGCTCGGCATCGTTCGTGTCGTGCCGTCAGTGCCGAGAACACCGACCAGCGTCGTGATGCCGGCAGTTGTCGCCTGGGTCAGCTGGATTTCCGGTGTCCTGGTACGGAACCCGCCTTCTCCGCCGCCGCCAATCAGGTGGACATGTGAATCGATGAAGCCTGGTACAACCGTCTTGCCCTCAGCATCAATAACTTTCACATCGACGAACTTTTCTGGAACTTCGATTTCATCCTGGATGAATCCGATTTTCCGATCGACAATTAAAATATCTTTTTTACCAATGTGATCTGGTGCGTAAATCTCGCCATTCTTAATAAGTGTCAGCATGCACTCTCCTCCAACTTCCTGCTGTTTCCTCAATTATAGCTTGTTTCAATTCTCTGAAAAAGAAGCTTGACAGTATATTCTTATCATACTATAATTTCGAGTATTACATTTTAATAAGTTGAAGCATTGAAGAGAGTTTATTAAGCCGGTCTCCCTGTTACTAGAGAATCAGTGGTTGGTGAAAACTGATACAAAGTCCTGGTGAATTTCGTTCTTGGAGCTTTTCCTTTAATACACATTGTAAAAAAGGAACGGACTTGGCCGTTATCCAATTAACTTGAGCGGGAAGCGTATTTTTGCTTCCAAATAGGGTGGTACCGCGTGTTCAGCCACGTCCCTATCCAGATCGTTGGATAGCGGCGTGGCTTTTTATTTTGCCCGGACGTCCAGCGGCTCAGCTGAAATAGAGAGAAAAGGGAGAATCAACATGGAGAAAGAGCAATGGTCATCAAAGATTGGATTTATCCTTGCCGCAGCCGGTTCGGCAATCGGAATCGGGGCAATCTGGAAGCTTCCTTATGTGACGGGGGTCAGCGGCGGCGGAGCGTTTTTCCTCATGTTCATTTTATTTTCGCTGTTCATCGGCCTGCCGCTGCTGCTTGCGGAATTCGTGATCGGCCGCAGTACTGGAAAAGAAGCGATCCGTGCTTATCTAGAAATCGCGCCTAAAAGCAAATGGTATTTGATCGGGATACTCGGTGTCGTTACCAGCTTCGTGCTGCTTAGCTTTTACAGTGTGGTTGGCGGCTGGATCAGTGTTTATTTTGTAAAGGGGCTTGCTGGCGGAGTGATCCAGGAAGGCGCCGATTATGGTGAGCTGTTCGGGACGACGATCAGCGATCCGTGGAGTGTACTCGCCGCGCAGGCTGCGTTCTTGCTGATGACCATCGTGGTAGTCGCCAAAGGCGTCCAGTCTGGCATTGAAAAAGCGAGTAAAATCCTAATGCCAGCCCTGTTCCTGCTTTTTATCATCTTGATCGTCCGTTCACTCACGCTCGATAACGCGTTAACTGGAGTAAAGTTTTTCCTCGCTCCGGATTTTTCAAGCATCACCTCCGAAAGCATCTTATTCGCGATGGGACAATCCTTTTTCTCCCTGAGCATCGGGGTCTCGGTGATGGTGACATACAGTTCGTACCTGCCGAAAAAAGGCAGCCTTGTACAGCCGGCCCTGTCGGTTGTCGGGATGAACCTGTTCATCGCATTGCTTGCCGGACTGGCGATCTTTCCGGCGGTCTTCTCACTCGGATTTGAAGCTGCTGAAGGTCCGGGACTGCTATTTGTCGTCCTGCCAGCGGTTTTTGAAAAAATGGTTTTCGGCGAGCTGTTCCTGCTGCTGTTTTTAGCGTTATTCCTGTTCGCGACACTGACATCGGCATTCTCGATGCTTGAAATTGTCGTCGCCACTCTTGCAAAAGGCGATCGTAAAAAGCGCGCCAGATTCGCATGGATTGCCGGCGGATTGATCTTCCTTCTCGGCATCCCATCCGCCCTGGCTTTTGGAATTCTGGCGGAGGCAACGGTTTTCGGAAAAAACATCTTTGACACAGCCGACTTCCTGGTAAGCAATATCCTGATGCCGCTTGGAGTCCTGCTGATTTCGATTTTCGTTCCGCTGAAAATCAGGAAAGAAGTTTTAAGGCAGGAGCTTCTCCAACATTCCAAAACAGGCAGCTGGCTTTTTAATCTCTGGTACAATGTCATGAGGTTCATCGTTCCAATCGTCATCATCATTGTATTCCTTGATTCACTAGGCCTCATATAAAAGGAAGCTGGCATTACGCCAGCTTCTTTTTTTAGTTGATACATACAATCACAAAATCTATCATCAGTATAATTTTTCCCTATAATGCAAAACCTTTTGTGTAGATGACTGGCATCGGAGGGATTTTTTATGTTCTTCAAGAAACAGAAACGTGAAGCTCCTGACACCATGAATGAAAAAAATCTCGACGACAAGGAGTTAATCCCCGTATCCAAAGATGAATTCATCAACATTATGAAAGAGCGTCTTCATCATAGTGCCGACCTAAACACAAAAGAATTGGCCAATGGTTTCACCCTTGTTTTCCTCGACACTTTGACTGATAAGAAAATGTTGAATGAGGATATTTTATCGCGTTTGGCTGGCACCTCTGCTACACCGGATGAAGCTTTAAAGAGCATAACGGTTTCGAGCACTTCGAAGCATAAGTACGTTGAAGATGGTGTCGATTCGATACTGAAAGGTGCCGTACTGGTCCATTCTACTGGATATCCTGTCATTATCAGCGCAGTTGTGGCTACCCAGGAAAACCGCTCATTGACCAGGCCAGAAAATGAATCCCAGGTGATGGGACCGCAAATCGCCTTCAATGAGAGTCTGGCAACGAATATATCACTGCTTCGCCGTTTTCTTACAAATGCCAATCTATGCAATGAAAGTTTTAAAGTAGGAAAACAAACGAATTCTGCGGTTGCGCTGCTTTATTTAAAAGATATTGCCGATGAAGAGATGGTTGACAGAATGCGTGAACGGATTCAGAGCATCGACATCGATTCAGTTCTTGATAGCTCTTTCTTGATCCAGCTTATCGAAGACAATTCACTGGCAATTTTCCCGCAAATGCTGCTGACGGAAAGACCAGATCGTGCCTGTGCATGGCTTTTGAACGGAAAAGTAGTGGTACTGGTGGATGGCAGTGTCCAGGTCATCGGAGCACCGCAAACCTTCATCGAATTTTTTCAGAGCATGGAGGATGAAAGTGTCAGATGGCAGATTGCCACTTTTATCAGGATCCTGCGCGTTTTTTCCATGATAGTCTCGATTTTTTTCACCGCCATTTATGTTGCGTCTTTGACATTCCATTACGAAATCATTCCACAGACATTGCTGGTCCCGCTCGGTGAATCAAGATCGCGTGTTCCTTTTCCGCCCATTATTGAGGCATTATTGCTCGAAACAATGATTGAGCTCCTCCGGGAAGCAGGAGCCCGGCTGCCAACGAAAGTCGGCCAGACAATGGGTATCGTAGGCGGTATTGTAGTTGGTACAGCTGCAGTAGATGCCGGATTCACAAGCAACATCCTGATCATCATCATTGCCGTTAGCGCCCTTGCCTCTTTTACAACACCAAACTATACGATGGGCAATGTCATACGGATCCTGCGCTTCCCCTTAATTATTTTAGCTGGTTTTTGGGGTTTTTACGGGCTGATGTTCGGCTTTTGTTTCCTGCTGATCCACCTGATCCGCCAATCCAGTCTTGGAAGCCCATTTCTGGCTCCTTTTTACCCGCCGAGATTTGCAGACTGGCGGGACAGCATCATCCGTCTCCCGATTGGCTGGACCAATAGACGTCCAAAACAGGCAAGACCAGATGACAAAATGAAATTCAGAGCCCAAAAAACCAAAGAATAAAGATGTGGTGTTATGAATGAAAATCCTGATCGAGGTAAAACCGCAGAGTATGGTCAATACCATGCTGCTCGTATTCGTGATTTTTTCCATGCAGGTAGGCGTAGGCATCCAGGGATTCCAGAGGGTCATTTATATGGAAGCAAAGCATGATGCCTGGATTTCCGTTATTTTGAGTGGTGTTGCAACTGCAATCGTTGGGTTCATCATGGTCAAGACTTTGAAAGCCTATGAGAATACGGACCTCTATGGAATTCAATATGATGTACTTGGAAAATGGTTCGGGAACTTGCTCAATATCTTATTTGTCATTTATTTTCTTGGAGGATTCCACATCATTGTCCGAAATTATATTGAAGTTATCCAGGCGTGGATTTTCCCTGAAGTACCGGACTGGCTGATTTCCCTTACTCTTCTCTACCTTGTCTACTACGGACTAAATGGAGGACTGAGGACAGTGGTAGGAGTATGCTTCTTTAGTGTAGGTCTGTCCTTCTGGCTAATTCTCCTGCTTGCCTATCCCTTCCAGTTCGCCAATTTGGATTACTTATTTCCGATGTTCGAAGCGAGCATTCCGGAAATTTTAAGGGGTACAAAACAAATGACATTCACTGTCGTCGGCTTTGAGATCATCTATGTAATCTATCCTTTTTTAAAAGAAAAAGACAAGGTCCACAAATATATGCAAGTAGGCCTTTTTTTTACCACCATCCTTTACCTCACGATTATGGTGGTCTCCCTGGCCTATTTTAGCGGAGGACAGTTGGAACGGACGATTTGGGGAACTCTCTCTCTCTTAACAATCGTCCGCTTTCCTTTCATAGAAAGATTTGAATACGTGGCTATTACCTTCTGGGTGTTGCTGATCATGCCGAACTTGATGCTCTATATGTGGGCGGCTACCCGAGGTATTTCAAGGGTTTTTGGTAAAAAGGAACAGAAAGTCAGTTGGAAGTTGCTGATATTTTTATTCTTGACCCTGCTTTATCCACTCACCAGGGTACAAATCAATATGATGAACGATTATTTCGCAAAAGGTGCCTTCTATATCGTGTTTATCTATCCATTCCTGCTATTCGGTGCAGTTCTAGTCAAAAAGAAATTTTTCCGAAAAAAGGATGAGGCCAATGTACAGAAAAATGAATAAAATCATCATTGCGATCCTTGCCATCATCATTTCCGGCTGTGCTGATCCGAAAACATTGGAGCGAATGGGTTTGGTCACAACAATCGGATATGATACGACAGAAGATAAAAATGTTCTTGTAACAATGGTACTGTTGCAAATTGATCCAGAGGCAGCTCAGAATTCCATTATCCTTTCCGCAAAATCAGAGACTAGCAAAGGGGCGAAAAACAAAGCTGATTTAAAAAGCCCTAAAAAGCTGCAATCAGGTCAACTCCGGGTAGCACTAGTCAGCGAAGAGTTCGCACAGCTAGGTATCATCAATCTCGTAGACACCCTGGCACGGGATCCGGCTATCAGCAATCTCACCTATCTTGCAGTCGTTGAAGGCAGTACACATAAACTGCTCAAACAGAAAAACGCGGGGTTTTCCGATATCAGCCAGCTCATTTATAAGGAACTAGATCAAAATATAAAAGGGGAAAAAATCCCCTCGTCAACTCTGCAGGAAGTCATGCAAGATTATTATGCTGCAGGAACTGACCCGGTTTTGCCCACTATAAGGGGGGAAAACGGAGAAATTATCATTACCGGCATGGCGTTGTTCAAGAATGATAAAATGGTCAGCAAGGCCAATCCCGATGAAGCATTTTTTCTGAAATTGGTCAATGACCGATATAAAACAGGAGCAATAGAAATAACCATCCCAAAAGGCGGTTTTGGTATTCCGGAGTCAATTGAAGCTCCTGACCAAATGTCCGTGGTCCTGGATACGATCACAAGCAAAAGTGATATCAACCTGCTCAACAAAGACAACCTCCAGTTCGAAATGAAAATCAAATTAACAACAAGATTGCTTGAGGTCAATCAAGTAATGGACATTAAGAACCCAGTACTACTAAAAAAACTGGAAGACAGACTTAGTGAAAAAATCACCTCCGAAATTGAGAACCTGGTTGAAAAGGCGCGCGTGGCCGGAGCAGATCCATTCGGGTTTGGCGAAATTTACCGTAAAAGCGTCAGAGGCACAAACCTGACTGCATCGAAATGGCACAAAATGTATCCGGATAGCAAGGTTAATGTAAAGGTGGACTTCGAGATTCTGCGGACAGGGGTTGTGGAATAATACGAAAAAAGCGGGAGCCTCGTGTGATGGCTCCCGCTTTGGTTTCTTATCCAACTTCACTGTCCCACTTTTTCTCATCCTGAACAAAAAGGATACCAAGTTCGTGATGATCGCCTTCATATAACGCCCGTTGCACAAAACGGATTTGCGCATTCGTATCAAGCACTTCCAGCTTGCAATGTGCCCTATTTCGCGAAAGAGCCTCGTAAAATGTTTTTTCGTCATTGACGTTCGTGCCATTGACTTTTGTGACAAGCTCCCCTACTTCCAGGGCCATTTTATCGGCTGGCGATCCTGGCAGGATGCCGAGAATCATTACGCCATGATTCTTTTTGGAAAAATAGAACGGACGGCTTTCTTCCTGCATCCGCTGGGTATAAGTCAAAGCTTCGCGGCCGATGATGGCGATTGACACTGCTGCGATGGACGCGATTGGGTACCAGTACCCGGCTGCAGCAATCAGTGCGGCCAGGATGCCAAGTCCAATCACCCGGCTGCCCTGCTGCTGAATGGCCTCCCTCGGCAGCATGCCCTGGATTTGCTGATGCATGCCGATCGCGAATGGAACGAGAAGCAATGAATATGTATTGTCGCCAAGCGTGAACACCGGCCACCACTCGAACGGCATGGTCAGGATGTTTCCTGGAATGAGCATGAATGCCGGAACCAGCCACAGCCGTTTCACCTCATGAACACCGACCGTCTGGCCGCGCTTGCTTTTAACTAATTTTGGAGAAGTTCCCTTTTTGCCATTCTTTAAAATAAGGAATCCTTCACCGATTGTCAGCAGTGCCAGCAAAATCGCGATGGAAGGATATATTTTTTCATCCAAATTTGAAAATAAATCGCCGGCCAGCGGAAGCTCGATGTTTTTGCCCGACAGAAAAGCTAGAGCAAAAAAAGCAGCGCCAACCGTATAGGCAGGAGCCAGCAGCCTCACTCTCGCGGTAAAGCTCAATAGCAATGTCGCCGCCGCAATTAAAACAATCGCCGCGAATGGTATCGTAAGCCCTGCTCCAATAGTGATTGCGGAAATCAGCAGACCGACAAGCAGCCCAAGCGGAAACAGCTGCCTTAGCTCAAAATAAGCATCTTCCGACCGGACCGTGAAGTTTTTCCGCTCCCGCTTCACGCGCGCAACCCCAAGGACCGCAGCTATAATAAAAGAATAATAGAACACAGGGTGAAGCAGAAGCCTGCCCGTCCCCTTCAAAAGCTCAATGAACCAATCCTGTGCCACCCCTATGTCACCATCCCCGTAAAATTACTTATTATTAAGCTTATTCTATCAAATCTAGGGGGTAAAACCTATTAATACTTGCGGAAATGGGATGGGATTTTTTTCTTGTGGAGGTTTATTTCTGTCGATAGCAACTAATCTCTATGGAATCCGGGTTATTCTCTACGGTTTGGTCTGGAATCTCTACGGAATGCTGCTTATTCTCTACGGAAGAGGCTATAATCTCTACGAAATGAAGCATATTCTCTACGTTTACCATAAACTAACAAAAAAACGCTGCACCCCTGACTAAGGTACAGCGTCTTCTAAAAATGGAGTTGTAGTTGATTACCTTGCCAGCAGCCTCAACGCAGTCTGCAGCTGCAAATCGTTCTCTTCCTGCTTCATCGCTTCCCTGGCAGCTTCCTCAAGAGCACTGGCCGTTTTGGCGTTGATTACACCTGTTACGTTCATACTCTTGTTACGCTGGAATGCCTTGACAGCGATTTCGGTCTTATCGCTAAAGTAGCCGTCCGTGCGCCCCGGCTCGAATCCAAGGCCTGCAAGAATCTCTTGGGCGTTCTTGACCTGCTCGTTATTCATATCCAGCTTCAGCGGTTTTTCAGCCTGAATCGGATGGGTGTGATACAAAGCCGGCTGGTTGACTTCGACGGTTGGCTCGATACCTTTCTTATGGATCCATTTGCCATCCGGCGTCAGCCATTTGAACAGCGTCAGCTTGATATTGCTGCCATCGCCCATCGGCACAGCCTGCTGGACTGTTCCCTTTCCGAAGGTCTTTTCGCCGATAACAGGATAGCCGCCCGCTTCCTTCAATGCCCCGGCCAGGATTTCCGCTGCGGATGCACTTCCGTCATTTGTCAGCACGCCAATCGGGTAGTCTTTCGCTTTAGCCAAATTTGAAAAATAACGTGTCTTATCTCCGCTGCGTTCCTCTATCTGATAAAGCGGCTTATCTTTAGGAATCAGCTCTCGCAAAACCTCTTCGACACTCGATAGCAGCCCGCCAGGATTTCCGCGAACATCAATCAGCAGCGCATCCAATCCCTCTTTTTCCAGTATCTTCAGTTCTTTATTGAATTCCTTGGATGTTTCCTCAGAAAATGAGGTTATCTCCAGGTATCCGATTTTTTCGCCATTTACCTTTTTCATATCACTATAAACCGTAATCTGTGGGATTTCATCACGGATCACTTTTACCTGAAGCGGATCCTTCAAGCCTTTCCGCCCAATCTCGAGTACCACAGGGGTCCCCTTTTTCCCGCGGATTTTCGTTGTCGCTTCAAACAAGTCCAGCCCATCGATACTTTCACCATCAACCTTCAGAATCTGGTCGTTCGGCTTCAAACCCGCTTTTTCTGCAGGCGAATTTTTAAAAGGCGAAACAATCACGATCTTTCCATCAACTGAACTGACTTCAGCGCCAATCCCCTCAAATGATGACTCCAGTGTCTGATTGAATTGCTTAGCAGTTTCCTTGTCCATATAGACCGAATAAGGATCCTCCAAAGTCGACAGCATGCCCTTGATGGCACCCTCAACCAGCTTTTTTCCCTCTACTTTTTCCACATAACTATTAAAAATCAAACTGTAGGCCTGCTCAACTTTTTCAATACTGCCCTGCTCGCCTGATTCTGCCCTCGCACTATCCTTAAAAGGGACAATCTGACGGTCCAGCACCCCAGCCTTACTCTCGTACCATTGCATCCCGGCGTATGTACTCCCCGCCCCAGTCAGCAGCGAGCCCGCCATCAAAATGGCAATCCACTTACGCTCCATTGCCAAACTCCTCCCTGTTTACCGCATCAACTGCTCCTCTGCCGTAAAAATTTATATGATTCCCATTATATGACGAAGAGGGACAGGGTATGAAGGTTTAATTTTGCAGGAAGGTCCCGTTTGGATTTATTTTACAAGTTTCTAAGACTATTAAACGGGAAAATAAAAAAGGAAGAGATTTGAGGTCTCTTCCTGAATTTATTACCAATATGCAGCTGGGTTTACAGCGTTTGATTTAGAAGCGTTCCACGATCCTCTGTGCAGTTCAAAGTGCAAGTGCTGTCCATAAGATTGTCCAGTATTGCCCATTGTGCCAATTCTTTGTCCTCTGGAAACCACTTGACCATTGCTGGCCATACGCGCACTCATATGTGCATAAACAGTTGTCCATGTTTGTCCATTAATTGAGTGTGCTACAAAAATAACATTCCCATAGCTTGAGGAATAATAAGAGCGAATGACAACACCATCTGCCGCAGCATGAATTGGTACGTTCGATCCACGGTTGGCAATATCAATTCCTGCATGGTATGAACCCCAACGGCTGCCAAGTCCAGATGAGATGCGTCCGCTTGCCGGCATGATGATCATGCCGCCTGATGATGGTGCTGCCGCTACTGGTTCTGGGTCTGGAGCTGGAGTTGAAGTGCTTCCGCCACCGCTGCTTTTCGCTTTTGCAGCAGCCGCAGCCCTTTGTCTTGCAAGCTCAGCTTGTCTCGCTCTTTCGGCTGCGATCTCAGCCTGGCGTTTCTTTTCTAGTTGAATTGCCTGAGCCATTGCAGCTTCCTGTGCCGCCAAAACATCCGCGGCTTCTGACATTTCTAGATTCTCCGCATGCATCTGCTCTTCTTCATGCTTAAGAGTGCTCATAAGCTTGTTCTTTTCTTTAATTTGAGCGTTCAGCTTCACTTTTAATGCTTCTAGTTCCTTCTTCATTCCCTGAAGGTTATTAAGCTTTGTTTCTACTTCATTCTGCTTCTTTTCAAGCTCTTCCTTATCCAATCTGTGCTGTTCAAGGATATCTTTATCAGCCTGTACGATTGTTGTTACCGCACTTACACGGTCAACGAAATCACTGAAACTTTGTGCTCCAAGAAGGACATCGATATAGTTTACAGTACCGCCATTTTCCTGGAAAGAACGTGCCTTGTCCTTAAGCAATTCATTGCGTTTTTCGATACGCTTGATCAATTCAGCGATTTCTACTTTTAATTGCTCGATTTCAGCGGTAGTCTGTGCGATTTCCGCATTTTTTACTTCAATTTTCTTTTCTGCGTCTTCAACACCTAAATCAAGTTTTTTGATCTGGTCATTCAGACTTTGCTGTTCAGTTTGCAGCTCACCGATCTTAGATTTATTTTTATTGATTTCAGAATTGATGCCTGAACGTTTATTTTGCAATGCATTCTTTTCTTTTTGCATTTCCGAGATGCTTGCTGCTTTTGCTTCATTTACTGATAATGGGCTTACTAAAGAACCCAGGCTTAAAGTACTGACTACTGCTAGTGAGAGTATCTGCTTTTTCACTAGATCTTTTCCCCTCTCTTACTCATGATAGTTTCGTAACTTTGTCTTTCTATCTATCGTCTATTGGTTATGTAGTGTTTAGGAGAAATTTCCGGCGATACCGGAAATTTGATCCTTTACACCTTCAAGAACTTGCGGACGGACATGAGACTTCCCCAGATTCCAATTGCCGCACCCATGATAATCAGGATCGCAGACAGCTGGTACACAAACGGGTTGAATTCTAGCAATCTTATGAAATGATCTTTTAGCTTTTCGTTCAAGAAGTCGTAAGCGTAATAATACGCTGCTGATACGACGGCAATCGGCACCACTGCTCCAAGGATACCCAGCCATAGGCCTTCAAGGAAGAACGGCCATCTGATAAAACCATTTGTGGCCCCAACGAGTCTCATAATCTCAATCTCTCGTTTACGCGCCATGATTGTAATCTTAATCGTATTAGAAATCAGGAACATTGCAGTAAAAAGAAGTCCGACAATCAAGACGAGTCCGACATTACGGCTTACTTTTATAAAACCGAAAAGTTTCTCCACCTTGCCCTGACCATATTTTACAGTTGCTACATACTCCAGCTTCTCTATTTGCTTCGCGACTTTCATTGTGTCAGTAGGATTTTTCGTCTTTACGACGAACACATCGTTTAAAGGATTGTCCTGCTCAAATAACTGGAAGGCTTCCCCTTCATCTCCGAGACTGTTAATCAGGCTTTCGAGTTCTTTTTCCTTCGGAGAATAGGTCACTTTTTTAATTCCAGATACCTGGTTGATCCGCTGTTCCAATACCTTTTTATCTTTGTCGTTCGCAGCTACATCCACATGGACTCGGATTTCTACATCCTCCTCGATTGTGGTTGCGACTTTATTTAAGTTCATCATAATGACGAAAAAGACACCGACCAAAAGCAAGGTAACCGTTACGGCACTTACGGATGCGAACGTCATCCAGCCATTCCGGCCTAAGCTTTTAAAGCTTTCACGAATGTGGCGGCGGAATGTTCTAGCTTTCATATCCGTAATCACCTTTCATTTCATCACGCGCAATCCGGCCGTTCTCTATCGCGATGACGCGATGCTTGATTGTGTTGACGATTTCTTTGTTGTGGGTGGCCATGACAATCGTGGTTCCCCTCATATTAATTTCTTCGAATATGTTCATAATTTCCCATGAAGTGTCCGGGTCAAGGTTACCAGTTGGCTCATCGGCGATTACCACTTTTGGTGCGTTCACTATTGAACGAGCGATGGCAACACGCTGCTGCTCCCCGCCTGAAAGCTCAGTCGGAAGCGATCTAGCTTTATGCTTCAACCCGACTAGATCCAAAGTTTCCATTACTCGCTTTTTGATATATTGCGGCGATTCCTCAATAACCTCCATCGCGAACGCGACATTTTCATAGACTGAAAGAGTATTGAGCAATTTGAAGTCCTGGAATACGACGCCAATATTTCGGCGCAGCAATGGTACTTTGCTGTCCTTAAGCTTTGCGAGATTAACACCATTTATAATGATGGAACCCTTGGAAGGCTTCACTTCACGATACATCATTTTTATAAAAGTAGATTTCCCAGCACCGCTGGGTCCTACCACGTATAAAAATTCACCAGCATCTATATGAACATTAATTCCGTTTGCGGCCATGATACCGTTGGAATAAGTCTTGTAAACATCCTGCATATCAATCATTTTTTGTATCACCTTAGATAGTTAGTCTTATCACTCGGCTTTTCTTCGACAATTTGTAACAAACCTATTATAGCATCTAGCTCTATCAAATAAACCCTTTTATATATTACAGTTTCTTTTCAAATTGAACAAAAAGTCCCATTATATTCCTCTGAAGGGTAATATATCTACTAATTCACAAAGCATTTCACTTGCCAATCTAGCTATTTACCAAGTAAAATGCACTATTTGCAGCAAGTGTGTATTTGTCGAATTTTTAGTTTTATTACACGTGTGTTACGAGATTTTGTCAAAACTTGTATGTACAAATTGTGAAGCTTGCTGAATTGCTAAATAATTTGGCGATTTTTCTAAAATGCATAAGGACAGCATTTTACCTGACAGCAGACTGGAAAAATAAGCGCAAAAAAAAACGCCCTGATGATGATCAGAACGTTTCCTTTTAAATGTTATTTTTTGTTTGCCAGCCATTCAGCAACTGCAGATGCATCGTCACCTTCAAGTAATTTTGGAGGCATTGACCCTTTACCATTGGCGATTGTACTTTCAATCTCATCCTGGGATAGACGTGAACCTACATCACTTAATTTTGGCCCTACGCCGCCTTCAAGATTTCCGCCATGGCAGCTTGAACATTTTTGGTTAAAAAGCTTTTCCGGATCTGCACCAGCTTTGTCGCCGCCAGCTTCATCGCCGCCACCGCCGCAGGCTGCCAGTGCCAAGGAGGTTCCCATTAATAGAGCTAATAATTTCTTCTTCAAACTTAACTCCCCCTAAGAAAATTTTGCATACATGACTATTTTATACCAATACTAAGCCCTTTTAAAACCCTCACCCAATACCTCTGAAGCATCCATTACAATCACAAATGCAGCAGGGTCAATGGATTGAACCAATTGTTTCAATTTTGTGAACTCCGTCTGGTCCACTACACACATGATGATTGGCCGTTCTTGATCGGTATAGCCGCCGTATGCTGATAGTTTTGTCACTCCACGGTCAATTTTATTCAAAATCGCTTCACGAACTTCATCCTGGCGGTTCGTGATGACCATCGCCATCTTCGAGCGACCGATACCAACCTGCACAAGGTCGATGGTTTTACTAGTCACATAAAGCCCGATCAAAGCATAAAGACCTCGTTCAATATCAAAGACAATCGCTGCAGACAATACAATCAGCCCATCAATCAACGCCACGCAGGTTCCAAGTGAAAGTCCCGTGTACTTATGGATGATTTGCGCGGCCAAATCCGTACCGCCAGTTGATGCATTTCCTCTGAATACAATCCCAAGGCCCAGACCGACACCAATACCGCCGAACAATGACCCAAGCAAAGGATCGAGAGTCCAAGGCTTCACATCATTCGTCAGGAACACAACAAATGGAAGAAAAATGGTCCCTGCAAGAGTTTTATACCCATATTGCCTTCCAAGTAAAACAACCCCGGCAATAAACAACGGAATATTAAATGCCCACTGCACATACGCTGGCTCCCAGCCAAGCGTCGCATCCAAAATTGTACTGATCCCGCTCACTCCTCCTGAAGCAACACGGTTTGGCAGCAGGAACACATTAAACGATATAGCCACAATCCCTGAACCTATCAACACATATACATATTCAATCAGCTTGTCCAAAGCTGGATTCATCTTTTGATTCCGCCGTTTTTTCACTGTCCTATCCCCTTTTCCCATTAATGCCGTCAGTGAGTATAGCATGTGTCGAATTTTCTGTAAACGCTAGCAGTGCGCCGTATTAAAGGATGAAAGAAAGACTTCGATTATATATGAAGAGGTACGCCGTCTTTTAATAGGCTGCCCCGGGTCAATTAGGAAAAGAAAGATTTTAAAGCTAATTTTTTTGACTTCTCTGGGTGAGTTTGTGAAATTATGAACAATTTTTGACGTTTCTTTAAATACCCTTACCCCTAGTCGTACTTTGTGATATATTTCACGTATAAGGAGGCGGTCATATTGATTAGTCTTTCCTGTAATAAGATGAAATTATTTTTTTAACAAGGATTGCTCAACGCTACACAATAAAATTCTCCAGAAAGAGGGTAATATAGATGGCTAAAAAAGTGGTAATCGTAGGTGGAGTTGCTGGCGGAGCTACAACAGCTGCCCGGTTGAGAAGATTGGATGAACAAACAGAAATCGTGATGATCGAACGCGGTGAATACATTTCTTTTGCCAACTGCGGCCTTCCTTATTATATCGGCGGTGCCATCCAGGAGCGCGATGCATTGCTTGTGCAGACAGTTGAAGGCATGTCTAAAAAGTTCAATATGGACATCCGCAACCTAAGCGAAGTGACGCGAATTGACCGTGAACGCAAGGTAGTGGAAATCCATGATTTAAAAACAGGTAAAACATATGAAGAAAATTATGATGTACTGGTTCTATCACCTGGAGCGAGTCCTATTAAACCTCCGATTCCGGGTATCGATGAAGCTGAAGCATTGTTCACACTTCGCAATATTCCGGACACTGATAAAATCAAGGCATATGTCGATGAGCGGAAGCCGATGAAAGCAACAGTCATCGGCGGCGGTTTCATCGGTGTCGAAATGGCCGAAAACCTTTGGGAACGCGGCGTCGAAGTGACACTTGTCGAGATGGCTGACCAGATCATGGCGCCGATCGACTTTGAGATGGCTTCTATTTTACACCAACATCTACGGGAAAAAGGCGTGAACCTGATCCTAGAAGATGGTGTGAAATCTTTTGAAAACAACGGTAAACTGATCAACCTGAATAGCGGCAAACAAATCGATACTGATCTGGTAATACTTGCGATTGGCGTTACTCCTGAAAATAAATTGGCTAAGGAAGCAGGCCTGGAGCTTGGACTTCGCGGTGCAATCCGTGTTAATGAAAGATTGCAGACAGCCGATGAAAGCATCTACGCTATCGGTGATGCGATTGAAGTAAAAGATTATATCAACGGCCAGGCGACTCACATTCCGCTCGCATGGCCGGCCAACCGCCAGGGACGCATCGTCGCTGACCATATCAACGGCATCGACTCCAAGTACCAGGGAACACTCGGAACATCCATTGCGAAGGTGTTTAACATGACAGTTGCCGCAACAGGCAATAACGAAAAGACATTGAAGCGCCTTGGCATTTCTTACGATGTCGTTCACGTTCACCCAAGCTCTCACGCTGGCTACTATCCAGGCGCCTTCCCTATCGCACTTAAATTGATCTTTGACCGCGAGACAGGAAAAATCTTTGGAGCTCAGGCGGTGTCTTATGATGGCGCCGACAAACGAATCGATGTTTTAGCAACTGCCATCAAAGGCGGCATGACGATTTTTGACCTTCCGGATCTTGAGCTGGCATACGCGCCGCCATACTCTTCTGCAAAAGATCCGGTCAACATGGCGGGCTATGCAGCGAAGAATATCGCTGAAGGTCTTGTGGAAACCGTTCAATGGCATGAAATCAATGACATCCTTGCAAACGGCGGCTACCTGATTGACGTCCGCGAGCCAATCGAGCGCGACATGGGCCTGATTGAGGGTTCTGTCAACATCCCGCTTGGCGAGCTGCGCGACCGCCTAGACGAGATTCCGACGAAAGAAGTGTATGTATACTGCCAGGTCGGCCTGCGCGGGTACCTTGCTTCTCGTATCCTGAAGCAGGCTAGGTTCAATGTTCGCAACCTGGATGGCGGATACAAGACTTACTCTTGCGTGTTCGAGCCAGATGCGAGTGAAAACTGTGGTACACCAATTAGCGATAATGGTGTGGCTCAGCGCAATCTTGCGATGGAAGAGATTGCTGCGGGTGCGGCCCAGAGCAGTGTTGGATTGGCCGTTGAGGCGGCTCCAGTTGCACCGGCAGCTCCAGTTGCTCCACCGACTGTAAAAACCACCCTTGATGCCTGCGGCTTATCCTGTCCTGGCCCAATCATGAAGGTGTACAAAACAATCGGTGACATGAAGGACGGCGAGGTGATGGAAGTCCATGCAACTGACCCAGGCTTCGCGAAGGACATCAAGGCATGGTGCGAAAAGACCGGCAACAAGCTGGTCAGCAACAAGTTTGAAGATAAGAAATTCAAGGCGCAAATCATGAAAGGAAACGTTGTGGTGACTTTGAATACGATGGCTGCACCGGTGGAAGTTCCTACTGGCGTACCAGCTGCTGCCCCTGCTAAAAACGGTGCGACCATGGTCGTATTCAGCGGTGACCTCGACAAGGCCATCGCAACCTTCATCATCGCATCCGGAGCCGCGGCGATGGGTAAAGAGGTAACTTTGTTCTTCACCTTCTGGGGACTGAACATCTTGAAGCGCAACGACGCACCGGCCACCGAGAAGGATATGATGGCAAAAATGTTCAGCATGATGATGCCGAAAGGCGCGAACGACCTGCCATTATCCAAGATGAACATGGGCGGCATGGGCGCCAAGATGATCAAGACCGTCATGGCCAACAAAAATGTCGACAGCCTCGAAACCTTAATGAAAAACGCTATGGACGCCGGTGTTAAGCTTGTCGCCTGCGGCATGAGCATGGACCTCATGGGGATTTCCAAAGAAGAGTTAATCGACGGAGTCGAAATCGGCGGAGTTGCAGCATATCTTGGAGATGCTGAGGATTCTGGATTGAATTTGTTTATATAGTATTGGGAGCGGCCTTCTTAGGAGGGCTGCTTTTTTCTGATTTTTTCCTTATTTAGGAAGACGGTGCAATTATCTCGATTATTGGCGCAATTAATTAGGAGGACCGTGCAATTATTGCAAAACATGGTGCAATAACCTTAAACAACGGTGCAATTATCTCTTTTTACTAACAGAATAATTTTTCCAGTAGCAAAAGTGAACAGCTATATTCGATAAAAAGTCTACTTTTTGACCTTTTTCTACCTTCGCCCCTCCACAAAAACGACTTGCGTACTGTGCTAAGCAGATTTGCGCAATATATTAGCGTAAATCTAGATTTTAATTGCAAGTTACCTTTTTTACTCCTTACTTGTTTCGTGCTTGCTTACTGAATTAAGCTCCTCATCTGGAATATTCTCCAAACCTCGAGCTTGGGGTTGTTGTAAATAGGTAATTGAGGGGTTTTCCGATGTTTAATTGAAAGTTACCTTTTTTAACTGTTTACTTGTTTTGTGCTTGCTTACTGAATTAAGCTCCTCATCCGGAATATTCTCCTCACCTCGCGCCTGGGGTTGTTGTAAATAGGTAATTGAGGGGTTTTCCGATGGTTAATTGAAAGTTACCTTTTTTAACTGCTTACTTGCTTCGTGCTTGCTTACTGGAATACTCCTCACCTGGATTATTCTCTCACCTCGCGCCTGGGGTTGTTGTAAATAGGTAATTGAGGGGTTTTCCGATGTTTAATTGAAAGTTACCTTTTTTACTTCTTACTTGTTTCGTGCTTGCTTACTGAATTAAGCTCCTCATCTGGAATATTCTCCTCACCTCGAGCCTGTGGTTGTTGTAAATAGGTAATTGAGGGTTGGGGCAGTAAAATGTCCTTTTTTAAATAACAACAACCGAGTAAATAATTCTCCCTCTTTAACAGGGTTTTTACCGATTAATGTCGAATAATACACTCATCAACCTAAAGGAGTGACAATGTTTGATAGCGAAACACAGAACGGTCCCCCGCAGAATCCTCGTTAATGAAGCGCTGCTTAGAAGAACTTCTCCAACCCACCCAAAGAGGCAAGATATCTTGAAAGATTTACTGATTAAAAGAGCAGGATTTAAAGGCGAACAGGAGATGGATTATTATCTCAGCCTTTTGAACGAAAACGATTTTCATATCCTCCAGGATCTCCGTATTCCACATGGCACTAATTACTTCCAAATTGATTTCCTACTTTTATCAACCAAATTCGCATTGCTGATCGAAAATAAGAATATGCCTGGAAGCATCGAATTTGACCCTGCCTTCAAACAAGTTTTCCGAAGATATAATGACACAACGGAAGTATACGACTGCCCGGTTGACCAGGTAAAAAGACAAGTGAATCAATTCAGAAGTTGGCTGAAGAAACACAACATCACCCCACCTCCTTTAGAATTCCTCGTCACCTATAGTAATCACGGCTCCATCCTTCAAAATCCCAGTAAAAATCAAGAAATTTATCATCGAGTTTGTAAAGGAGGACATTTGGTCTTTAAAGTTGACGAATTTCAAAATCGTCACCAAAGAGAAGTCCTTTCGCTCAAAGATATAAAAAAATTAACGAAACTTTTGATTAAAAGCCATGAACCAGAGAAAGCCGACATTAACAAGTATAATTTAGCTCCTTCTGACATCATTCCTGGTATTCAATGTCCAACCTGTGAGCACTTCCACATGGAAAGAATCTCAAGGAAATGGTACTGCTCCCATTGCGGAATTACTTCATCTCATGCGCATGAACAAGCTATTCTTGATTACTTTTTGCTAATTGGGCCAACGATGACAAATAAGCAATTGAGGAATTTCCTCTGCTTGCCGTCACGAAGTACTTCTACCAACTTATTGAGGAATATGAGTTTACAGCATACAGGTAGTACAAAAAATAGAGTGTATTTTCAAGCATGATTATAACCTCCTCTTCCATGTGGCCGAGGAGGTTTTTCCATTATTAGGATGACGGTGCAATTCTAGCAGCTTACAGTGCAATAATCTTGAATGAACGTGCAATTATTCTAGTTGATGGTGCAATTAGCTTCAAATAGGGTGCAATTATGACGTTTGACCGTGCAATTAATAAAAACTGCAGCCCAATTAACACAAAAATCCCCCGCCAACCTGGCGGGGGACACCAAAATAGGTTTTTACTCACCCAAACTCAACTTAGACCTCAAATAAGCATCAATAAACATATCAATATCCCCGTCCATGACGGCCTGCACGTTGCCGGATTCGGCGCTGGTGCGGTGGTCTTTAACCATGGAGTATGGATGGAAAACATAAGATCGGATCTGGCTGCCCCAGCCGATTTCTTTTTGCTCGCCGCGGATTTCGTCGAGTTCGGCTTGCTGCTGTTCGATTTCGCGCTGGTAAAGCTTTGCTTTCAGCATTTTCATCGATGTTTCGCGGTTCTTGATCTGTGAACGTTCTGCCTGGGATGATACAACGACACCAGTCGGCAAGTGCGTAATCCGGACGGCTGAGTCAGTTGTGTTGATATGCTGACCGCCGGCGCCGCTTGCACGGTACGTATCAATCTTCAGGTCTTCAGTACGGATATCGATCTCGATCTCATTGTTGAATTCCGGCATAACTTCGCAGGAAACAAATGAAGTATGGCGTCGCCCTGAAGAGTCAAACGGCGAAATACGAACCAATCGATGTACGCCTTTTTCCGCCTTTAAATATCCATAAGCATTATGACCTTTGATCGCTAAAGTGACACTCTTGATGCCCGCTTCGTCACCAGGAAGGTAATCCAAAGTCTCAACCTTGAAGCCGCGCTTCTCCGCCCAGCGTGTGTACATACGCAACAGCATCGAACCCCAGTCCTGCGACTCCGTTCCGCCGGCACCTGGATGCAACTCAAGGATTGCATTATTTTTATCGTACTCTTCACTCAACAACAATTGAAGCTCGAACTCACTCATGCGCTCTTTGAACTCGACAAGCTCCTTCTCCAGTTCTTCACGGAGATCTGCATCGTTTTCTTCTTTTACAAGCTCATAAGTCAAATCGAGATTTTCGTATGTCTCGCTAAGCTCATTAAAAACATTTACCTGTTCTTTAAGCGCATTTGACTCATTGATCACGACCTGTGCCTTCTGCTGGTCATCCCAGAAGTCGGGCGCAAGCATGCCGTCTTCTAGTTCAGCGATCCGCGCTTCTTTATTTTCGAGGTCAAAGAGACCCCCTGAAGTCCGCTAATTTCTTAGCTGTTTTCTCAAGCTCATTCCTGATATCTGCTAATTCCATATCATTCACCTCATAGTATATTATAGCGTCTTGCTAAATGAATTTCACATCTGATCTACAAAAAGAAACCAGCGGGTTGCCCGCCGGCTTCTTGTATCAGTTTATTCAGCTTTCCCGCAGCAGTTCTTGTATTTCTTGCCACTGCCGCAAATACATGGATCATTACGGCCTACATCCATTGTTTTGACAACTGGCTTCTTCTTCACTTTTCCGCCTTCGTCTTCCTTTGGATTCACCGCCTGGCCTTTTGCTACTTCCTGGCGCTCAAGGTTGCTGCGGATTTCAGCCTTCATGATGTATTTCGCAACATCGTCTTCGATGGAAAGAACCATGCTCTCGAACATTGCGAAACCTTCATGCTGGTATTCACGCAGTGGATCGATCTGACCGTACGCACGAAGGTGGATGCCCTGGCGCAGCTGGTCCATCTGGTCGATATGGTCCATCCACTTCGAGTCAACCGAACGAAGCACGATGACTTTTTCAAACTCACGCATCTGTTCGTCAGTCAACATTTCTTCTTTTTCATCATAGCGCTCTTTCACCTTCGCCATGATCGCTTCAATGATTTCATCCTGCTCTTTGCCGCGAAGGTCTTCAACAGTGATGTCACCTTCATGAAGCAGGCTGCCGTTCACGTAATCGATGATGCTGTTCAGATCCCATCTTTCCATATCTTCGCCTGCTGGCGTATGGGCGGAAACATTGCGCTCCAATGAAGATCTGATCATATTTTCAACGATGCTGCGAAGGTTTTCAGATTCAAGAACCTCATCACGCTGCTTGTAGATGATCTCACGCTGCTGGCGCAGAACATCGTCGTATTGAAGCAGTTGCTTACGGGCATCGAAGTTGTTGCCCTCAACACGTTTTTGCGCAGATTCAACGGCTCTGGATACCATCTTGCTCTGAATTGGCTGGGTATCATCCATGCCAAGTCGTTCCATCATTGTTTTCATATTGTCAGAACCGAAACGGCGCATCAGTTCATCTTCCATTGAAAGATAGAACTGCGTCACACCAGGGTCTCCCTGACGTCCGGAACGTCCGCGGAGCTGGTTATCGATACGACGGCTCTCATGTCGCTCGGTACCGATGACCGCAAGACCGCCAAGCTCTTTTACGCCCTCGCCAAGCTTGATGTCCGTACCACGGCCCGCCATGTTTGTAGCAATTGTAACCGAGCCCTGATGACCGGCTTCAGCGATGATTTCCGCTTCACGCTCATGGTTTTTCGCGTTCAGGACATTATGCTTGATTCCTTTTTTCGATAAAAACGCAGAAATGATTTCAGACGTTTCAATCGCAACCGTACCAACAAGGACTGGTTGTCCTGCCTGATGGCGCTCTGCGATGTCATCGGCAACTGCCTTGAATTTGCCCTGCATCGATGCGTAAATCAAATCCGGACGGTCGTCACGGGCGATCGGACGGTTCGTCGGGATGACGACAACGTTCATGTTATAGATATTGCGGAATTCCTCTTCCTCTGTCTTCGCTGTACCGGTCATACCGGACAGCTTTTCATACATACGGAAGTAGTTCTGGAATGTGATCGTCGCAAGCGTCATGCTCTCATTCTGGATATCAAGGCCTTCCTTCGCCTCGATTGCCTGGTGCAAACCTTCGCTGTAGCGGCGGCCCTTCATCAGACGGCCAGTAAACTGGTCAACGATGACAATCTCGCCATCCTGGACGACGTAATCGACATCCTTGTGCATACTCGCCTGTGCTTTCATCGCCTGGTTGATATGGTGAAGCAATGTCACATGCTTAATGTCAAAAAGGTTATCGATTCCGAAAGCCTTCTCTGACTTCGTAATCCCTTCCTCTGTCAGCTGGACACCCTTCGTTTTTTCATCGTATGTGTAATCTTCTTCACGCTTCAATGTGCGAACGAATGCATTCGCCTGGATGTAAAGCGCAGCCGATTTTTGTGCAGAACCGGAAATGATCAACGGCGTACGCGCTTCATCGATCAAGATGGAGTCAACTTCATCGATGACGCAGAAGTGCAGCGGGCGCTGAACCTTCTGGTCTGAATAAAGCACCATGTTATCGCGAAGATAGTCGAAGCCAAACTCGTTGTTCGTACCATAAGTGATATCGGCACGGTAGGCTTCTTGCTTCTCTTCCTTCGTCATGCTGTTCAGGTTGAGTCCGACAGTAAGGCCAAGGAATTCATACAGCTGGCCCATTTCGACGGCGTCACGGCTTGCGAGGTATTCGTTGACCGTGATAACGTGCACCCCGCGGCCTGTGATTGCGTTCAGATAAACCGGCATTGTCGCTGTAAGGGTTTTACCTTCACCAGTCTTCATCTCAGAGATATTCCCCTCATGAAGAGCGATACCACCCATCAGTTGGACTTTATAAGGGTACAGGCCAAGAACACGCTTGGCGCCTTCACGGACAACCGCGAATGCTTCAACAAGCAGATCATCTGTAGATTCACCGTTCTGGTAGCGATTCTTGAACTCTTCCGTTTTCTCCCTCAGCTGGTCATCAGACAGCTTTTCCATATCAACTGCAAGCGCATCGATTTGATCCGCCATTTTTGTCAATTTTTTAATATCGCGTTTATTCTGGTCGAAAATTTTCGTTAAAATCCCCATACAGACGCTCCTTTTATCTATTGAATCTCGTTGAATTCGAATCGTAAAAAATAATCCCAAAGAAAAAAGATTCGCCCTGAATGCACCGAATCCCTTTTAGAAAAATTCGATTTATTGCTTCTTACTATTTTACCACTTAGGACAAGGAGTGACAACCAAAGGGGAAATGTGAAAAGTCCCCTGCCAGCTGACAGGGGCACTCAAGGATTATTGATTTTTCATATACTCCAAAACTTCCAGATCGATCTTGCCTTTCTCCTGCTCCCGTTCTTCGAAGTTTTCGGTGTGGATGTAGGCTGTAAGCGCTTTGTGGAGTTCAGCATCATCTGCAGGGTCTGACTTTAGGTAATCAAGACGCTTTAGATGGTGCACGACTGTTTCCCTGACCTCTCCCTCGACTGCTACAACGTTCTCAGGTTTTGCTTTGGCAAAATAAAGCTGCTGCAGACCATAGATGCGGATCAACTCCGTGATTGGGTCCGGATGGTCATCTACTCTAAGATCGATATAGCGGTCATTGTATCCGCCGTATCCACCCTTCTCTTTAACAACTAATAATGCCGCCGACTGCTGGCCCCTGCTGTCGCCACCAGCTTGCTGGCCGGCATTGAGCGCCTGAAGCAACCGCTGTGCAAGCGAGCCTTCTGTTGTTTCAAACGTTTCGGCCATTGCTTTTACAGTATTTTCGTCCACTAAAATATTTCCCTGTGCTGCAAAGTGCTTGCCTGTTATCCCGCCTGCCCAGTCATAACAGTATGTACCCGTAAAAGTTGCTGGATTGCCCTCGGCATCAAGCAAGCCGACCTGGCGCATTTCCTTGTCAGGGTCGTCCTTTGTAATTAATTCCATGGCCTCTTCAGCCGATTTTCCATGTGCCATCAATTCAAGCGCCTGTGGCCCATACGCCGTATTAGCGTATGACTGAGTCGCCACAGCGCCCACTCCCGCTTTCGCAAACGGAACAACAGCCCCGACGCCAAGAAATTTAGATTGTACCGCAATTCCCCATTCTTTTTCCTGGGGGTCATAACCTACAATTGAAAATGTCATATGGATCGCCTCCTGTAAAATTATTTCGGCACTCGGCATAATTTTCCCTTCAAAAGAACAAATTAAAACCCACAGCCAATTTCTGACTGTGGGTTGATTGTTAGATGATTATTGAGCTTCAATCAAACCATAACGGCCGTCGTTACGCTTGTAAACAACGTTTGTTTGATTTGTTTCTGCGTTTGTGAACACGTAGAAGCTGTGGCCAAGCATGTTCATTTGCAGGATCGCCTCTTCGCTGTCCATTGGCTTCAGATCGAAGCTCTTTGTGCGGACAACTTCAAGGTCTTCGTCTTCCTCAACCTGCTCAACATCTGTGAAAATCGGAGCGTAATCCTTCAGGCTTTCCTTTTCACGGAACTTGCGGTTGACCTTCGTTTTATGCTTGCGGATCTGGCGCTCAAGCTTATCAGTGATCAGATCGATGGCAGCATACATATCTTCATGGATTTCCTCTGCGCGAAGCACAAGATCCTTCATCGGAATCGTAATTTCAACTTTTGATTTCTTATCTTGATAAACTTTCAGGTTCACGTTCACATTGGCATTGGGTGACTCGGTGAAATACCGGTCAAGCTTCGCAATCTTCTTCTCAACATACTCTCTGATTGCTGGCGTTACCTCAATGTTTTCTCCACGAATGTTGTAGTTCATAGTGGACTCCTCCTTTGGGATATGACTATGTATTACTAATTCTATTTTACCCCAAAGAACTCCTGCAAAAACAGTCAGAAGATTTGACATTTTTATGTCTGTTTTTACTGTCGGAATAGTGGATAGTTTGTTGAGGGTTGTCCTAATATGAAAAAACCGCCCGATTAAAGGCGGTTATACTTGTAAAAATGGGTTTAATTGTTGTTCCACAATCAGCTTCCAGGAAGAGTATGCAGGATATATATCCTCTAGAATGATTTTTTGCTTTGCGTTCTGGTCAGTAAACTTCCCATCGAGCATTCGCCTTTTCAACGACAGTATAAAGCTGCACTTTTTAAAACGGCAGGTTGTTCATAAAAGTGTTCTGCCAAGACAAAATTCATATTAATGATTTGAGAAAAGGCATGGAATTTTACGTTTAAAAGCCTGTCACCTTCAGTGAACGAGAAGTTATTAAAACTCTCTACGACATCGCTTCTTCCTCAGTTTTCAATTAGGCCATGCATTGCTTAGCTACAATATATTCTCTTCACTTAACACGTTAAACCCATTAACTTATTTTCTCTTATCGTAAAACATGCCGTCTGTTGAAAGGCTTTGGTATGGGTTGACATATCTTGTGTTTGAGTTTTTCTTAATCTGCAGATCTTTGATGTCCTTTTGAACTGAAGCTTTTTCATCTTGGAGCAGCCTGGCAAGCTTAGTGTTTAATTTCACGATTTCCTTGCCAAGCTCCGTCTCTTCAGTCGTATAAGGAGGATTAATATCCTTCATAATGTACTCACGCTGATTCAAAAGATCCTCAACATGCGTGATTTTTTCATCTCGTTCCTCCTCCGACTTTTCGAGAAACTGAATAAGTTCAGTTGTTAACTTGTAAAATTGTTTTATAGAACTCACTACGCCATGCCACCTTGATTGTGCTGCTTTTGGCGATTCAACTGGATGACCTGCTTCCACGTATCGCGGAAGTCTGTGACAAGTGCTTCCACTTCCTCCAAAATCACCTTGTCATTCTTAATATTGGCATCGATTAATCGACGATTAATATAATCATACAAAGACATCATATTTTTCGATATTTCAAGTTCCATATTAAGTGTAACCATTAATTCTTGTACGATCTTCTGTGCCTTTTGAATGTTTATATTTTTCTCCTGGATATCCTTCTTCTCAATCGCATGCTTTGCCAGATTGATAAACTTGAGGCATCCGTTATATAGCATCAACGTCAACTCGCCTGGTGAAGCCGTATTGACTGAGTTTTGCTGGTAAGACTGATATGGATTAGTTAGTGCCATGGTTTACTCTCCTTTTTGTAAAAGGGCTTTTAATAGCTAAACTGTTGCATTAAATATGCTGACTGACTATTTGCTTTTTGGATTGCTTTTTCCATTGCCGTAAATTGTCTCCAGTAACGGTCTTCGACTTTAATCAGACGGTCTTCAAAGCGGTTGATCTGACTGTCAATTGATGTCAGGTTCCTTCCTAGAGTGAACTGCGCACTCGTTTTAAGTGCGTTTCCGGCACGGCCTTCAATGACGGTTATTGTATCCTTTATTGTTGACCTTAGCTTCCTCGCTAACCCATCTTCACCATCAATGGCACTGTCATGCGTAAAAAGCTTATAAATTGCATTCGGGTCATTCTTGATTGCTTCCCGTAACTTAGCTTCATCGATGACAAGTTTGCCACCTTCCCGATAGTTACTTGATGTTTTAATCCCAATTTCGGAAAGCTGGTCATAATTATCATTTATACTATCGGTACTATTCCCTACACTACTGTATAGGTCTATTCTCATTTTATTTAATGCTCCGGAAAGAATAGAATCGTTACGAAGCATGCCGCTTTTTGCTTTTTCGTCCCACATTTCCGCTTGCTTCTCAGTCATTGCTTCCCTCTCCTCGTCGGAAAGGGGCTGATACTTGCGGTATCTCTCCTCATTTATCTTAGACGAAATACCATCTATTGTTTCATTGTATTTATCTACAAAGTCTTTAACAGATTTGAATATTGCCTCTTCATCCGTTGCAGAGTTAACTGTAACCGTTGCAGTTCCTGTCGGTTGCTTTAATGTGTATTCAAACCCGTTTATGACAAAGGTATTTGTTGAACGTTGTGTACGGAGGCCATTGATTGTGAAATCGGCATTAGCACCAGCTTTCCCCCTTGACCCTGAAACTGCCAAATCACTGTCGGCATCCAATTTCAAAGTATCGGTAAAAAAGCCAGGAGACAGCTTAATTTCAGCCCCAGTGGCATCGCCAGTATTTTTTGCTGTAATTGACACTTTCCTAGTAACGGAATCATAAAACGCTACTACACCAGCGTCTGAATTATTAATTCTGTTAAGTACATCATTTAACGAATCCTTCGTCGGATCAAAGGTGATATCTACTGGTGCTGTTGGCATGCTGCCATCTTTTTGAATCGCTTCAACGGAAATAGTTGTTTGGGCAATTGGTACAGGACTAGCCAATTTTCCATTTTGAGATTCAAGAGTTGCATTCGGATCAAAATCTGCTGCGGCAATTTCAATAGAACTCTTCATATTAGCCGCTTCTGCGAGACTATGTACCTGGATGTTTGAATTTAAATTTGAAGTCGCATTAATGTTCCGGACAGAAACCGCACTCTCATTTGACGTTGTCACCGTCTTTTTTGTGAAAGTTGACTGGCGGAAGATGCCATCAAACACAAACTTATCAAGGTCAGCAAGCAATTTGTTCATTGACCTGTAATCATCACGCTGCCATTCGAACAGCTGTTTTTTTTGGTGGAGCTTGTTCAAAGGAATCCTTTCCGCTTTCATTAAATCTCCGACAAGTGAATCGATGTCCATTCCGCTTGCCAACCCGCCTATTCTTACCACTTTTCTTCACCTGCCTGCTAAATTTTTTTGTCTACAATCAAGCCTAGAAATTCAGTCATAGCCGCATAAAAATCCAACATTTTCTTTGGTGGGATTTCCCTGACAACTTCCTTTGTTTTTTCATCAATGAGAGTGACATAATATTCCTGCAGCTTCTCGTGATATTGGAATTTCAGTGCTGTATGGCTCGGGCTTAAAAATTTATTCAGTTCCTCCATCGTGCTCTGCAGCTTTTCTTTCGGAACCCTTTCAATCCCATTCTGTGCTGAAGTGGCAGCCGGGCTCTTTTCCTTTTCACCCGCCGTACCACCTTCAATGGTGTCAATTTTCGTCTTAATCGTTTCATAGATGAATGTACTTGGTGTATCTGAAGAGAGACGGTTAATCATGCTATTGCCTCCTCTAGAGCGCATATTATATTGATTATATCGGCTATGCATTGTTAACTCTTTACTCTTTTATAAAAATAAAAGCAGAAAAAGGCCCCTCTTTGAGGAGCCTTTTCTTACTTTACATTAACGATTTCTGATCCTTTCACTAAATATCCATTTTCAAGGTAAGCGCGCAATTCAAGATTTTCCTTCCCCTGTTGCCAGTCGAAATCTTCACGTTCGAATTTAAAGTGTCCTTTCTCAGCCTGCTTTTTCAGGCCGTTGTTGGACAGGACTGGAGCAACTCCATTTAAAGTAACCGTTGAAATCTTAAACGAAGATTCCCCGAATCCCTCAGGCAGAATGGCCTTAACGGTAAAAATGCCTTTGTTTCCTTTAATTACTTTCGGAAGTACTTCAAGACTGACCGGGATGTAGACGACGAATTCCTTTTCGAACGTCGTTGTCCATCCTGCATGATCCTCCACTGTTATTTCAAGTGTGTATCCACCTGGCTGGTCAAGAACAATTGAATCGCCATTATTGTACCTAACTCCATTGATTACTGCTGTTTCAACCGCTACTCCAGAGTGCTGGTCTTCAGCAGTATATGAAACCATAAATTCAGAACCAAGCTCGTATTCTTCGTTCACTTCTGCATAGACTGCTGGAGCTGTTTTATCAACCTTAACTATGATTGTTTTTTGTGATTCAATATTTCCTGCATTATCAACGCTGTAGTATGAAACTTCATTCAATCCTTCTTCAGAAACTGTAAAGCTTTTACCCTCTGTGAATTCTGAACCGTTAACTGAATAAAATGTTTTTGCAATTCCGCTGAGGTTATCCTCCGCTGCCAGAACAATCTCAGCGTTTTCCTTGTACCATTCTTCAGGGTAATTGGCGGAAGTCTCTGGAGCCTCGCGGTCAATTTTCACTGTTTTTGTTTTGGCTGCTTCGATGTTGCCGGCCGCATCCACACTGTAGTACGCAACTGTGTATATTCCATCCTTCTCAAGCAGCAACTCTGTGCCTTCAAAAAAGCGGATGCCATCCAGGGAATAGAACGTCGCTGTCACACCGCTAAGATTGTCGTTTGCAGACAATTCGACTTTAAAAGCATCCTGGTACCATTTATCTTCAATGTTCGAATCTGTTTCCGGAGGCTTAGTATCAATTTTCACTGTCTCGGCCCGGGCTTCTTCCTCATTGCCGGCATGGTCGATACTGTAATACTTGATCTCGTGAATTCCATCGCCAATAACAATGAATTCTGTGCCTTCTGCGTATTCAGAGCCATCCACTGAATAGAAGGTTTTAGCAATACCGCTCAGATTGTCTTCTGCTGTTAGTTTTACAGCAACATTTTCATTGGTCCACTCGCCTGTTAAATCTGATTCAGTTTGAGGCTTTGTCTGATCGATCTTCACTTCTACTGTTTGGACTTCTTCCTTATTTCCAACTTTATCGATTGAATAGAAGGATATTTCATGAACGCCTTCATTCTCGACCGTAAAAGAAGTACCTTCTGTATAATCATTGCCGTTCAGTGAATAGTATGTCGCTGCCACACCTGTTTCATTGTCAGTGGCGGACAAATTCACCTTTGCCGTTTTATTTGTCCAATCCGTCTTAGCATCAGATGTTGTTACCGGAGCTTCTTCATCGATGATCAGTTTGGCCAGCACGGTTTCAGAAGGATTAGATTCCCCGAAGGAGTTGCTGTATGATGTTACGTAATAAAGATGGTTTGCGTAAGTCAGATTTGAGAGTGTATAGGATAAGTTATTCACCTTTTCCGCTACGAGAACCGGTTTGCCATTAATCAGTTCATAAATGTTATAGCCGTTGGCAAATGTGACGAAATCCCACGAGATTCTGGCACTTGTTTCGCTGAGTAGCTTCAGAGTCGCTTTCGGCACTCCCATTTCAGGGTAGACAATTGTTTCAGTATATCTATTAGAAGCTGGCGACACCCCGAATCGATCGCTGTAAGCTACAACTTCAAACGAATGCTCTTCCTCTTTCAGGTTGTAAACTTTGTAAGACAAAGCAGTACCCTTATAAAGCAATTCACGGTTCTCACCATTCACTTTATAGACCTGGTAGCCATTTGCCCAGGTTACTTTTGGCCAGGATAGGGTAATATTATTGGCATTAAATACTGATCCTGTTAATACTGCAGGCTGCATTTCAGGCCATTTCAACTGTAATTCAATTTTTGCTGACTCAGGGGATTCACCAAAGCGGTCGCTAAATGAATGAACCTCATAGGAGTAGTCCCCTTCCGGCATGTTGGTGAAAGTCGAAGACGTGGATTTAACCGTCCTCACCAGCTCTTTTTTTCCATCAGTAACCTGATAAATGTTATAAGAGTTTGCATAGACAGAGGCATTCCATCTCAGGGCGATGTCATTTCCGTTAGCAATGCTGTACTTAAAATTCGCTGGTAACTGCATGATTGGAAAAACAAGCTTGAATTCTACTAAAGTTGACTCAGCTGATTCACCAAAACGATCGCTTACTGAAGTTACTTGCAGGATATAATCCCCTTCCGGCATATTCACTAACGTAGTTGATGTGCTGGTAACAGTTCTTAATAACTCTCTTTCTTCGTCCACGACTTTATAAACATTGTATGATTTTGCAAAAGAGGATGAATTCCACTTTAAAACAATGTCATTTCCATTTGCAATGCTGTATGTCAGGTTTTCCGGCTTTTGCATTTCAGGGAATACAACCGAAACATCTACTTTCCCGCCTTGGGCTGATTCTCCGAAGCGGCTGCTGACGGAACGGATGATGTATTGATGCTCACCTTCTGATGTATTTGTAAACGTCTTTTTAGGAGAAGATGTTGACGAAACGGAGCCGATCAGCAGCTCCTCATTATCTATTAACTCATAAACATTATAACTATTAGCATAAGGAACTGAGGTCCATGCAAGTGCTACATCATTTCCATTTAGGATAGATGCTGTTACATTTTCCGGCTTTTCCATTACAGGATGAACAAGCGATAGTTTAATAGCTGTCCCCTCAGGTGACTGGCTTGAAAAGTAAGAGAAGGAATGGACGACAAACTCATAATCCCCAGCCGGCTGGTTGGTCAGCGTAGCATACGTCCCTCTTACGGTTGTCTTAAGGACCTTTTCCCCATCAATAACCTGATAGACCTTATAACTGGCAGCGTACTCAACTGGCTCCCATTCAAGTTTAATATCATTGCCATTAAGGATTGAGTATTTCAGGTTTCCAGGAGCCTGCATGACATAGCCATCAAGAGTGACTTTCACGCGGCTGCCTGTTGCTGATTCGCCAAACCTTGAAGAATAGGAATACACTTCATATTCATATTCACCAGCTTCCATATTGCTGTAGGATATGCTCGTACCAGTTACCGTCCTCTTAAGTACCTTTTCGCCATCAAGTATTTGATAAATATTATAATTCGTTGCGTATTCAGCCTTATCCCAGCTTAAAGAGAAGCTTGTCGGGGAGCTAGTAGAATATTCTACATTGCCCGGTGCCCCCATTTTCGGATGAACAATGTCAACACTGATTTTCAATCCGTCTTTAGATTCCCCAATTCTTGGATTCGACGAAAAGATTTCAAAATCATATGTTCCTTCAGCAAGGTTTGAATAGGTCTTACTAGTGCCTGTCAAAGTATCCTTCAACACACGCTGGCCATCCACGATCTGATAAATCTTATATTCACTCGCATTTTCGACAGCATCCCAGGATATGTTCAAGTCGTTTCCGTTTAAAATCTTATGACTGCCATTTTCCGGTGCCGCAAGTTCATAGCTGTCCACTGTAACAGTCAGTTTAGACCCGTTTTCAGACTCGCCAAAGCGATCGCTGTATGAATAGATTTCGAATTGATATTCACCGGCAGGCTGTCCTGAAAAAGTCACTGAAGTTCCTGTCACAGTATTTTTCAGAACCTTTTCCCCATTAATAACCTGATAGATCTTGTAGCTGTTCGCATAATCGACGCGCCCCCAGCTCAGGATAATATCATTAAAATTAATGACTCTTGCCGAAGCATCAGGTGCCTGCATGACAACTGTGCTGACCGTCAAAGAGATCCGACTGCCCTCTGCAGATTCTCCAAAACGGTCACTAAATGAATGGACAACATATTCATAGTCTCCTTCTGGCTGGTTAGTAAATTTAACACTTGTTCCAGTAACGCTTTCCTTAAGAACCTTTTCCCCATTCACCATTTGATAGATTTTATATCCATTTGCCAGATACGAAGACTTCCATTTCAATGTGACATCCGTGCCGTTAGTGATAGTAAATGACAGATCCCCCGGCTTCTCCATAACAGGCTGGATCAATTCTGCAGTGATCGGTTCCGATGCAGCAGATTCGCCAAAGAACTTATTCGATGCAGAAACAACATATGTATAGCTGCCCGCTTCAGCATTCGTTTTCGTATAGCTATTGGAGGTTGTCTTTGTAATTAATTGTTTCTTTCCATCCACCAGCACTTCATAAATAAAGTACTCTTCAGCATATTTTGAAGCTGTCCAACTAAGGACCAAATCGTTTCCATTTTGGATTTTATAGCTTAGATTCGTTGGGGCTTCCATTGAAGGATAGACAATGTCGACAGTTATCGGTGCTGAAGGACCCGATTCAGCATCACCGTTCAAAGTAGAAACGGTATATTTGTAGTTTCCTTCACGAAGGTCATTCAGGCTGTAGTTCACTGTCTTTGCAGTACCAATCAGTGTCATCTGCCCTTCCTGGATTTCATAAACGTTGTATCCTGTTGCTCCATAAACAGCATCCCAACTGAGCTTCACGTCCTCCGGGGATGGTTTTGAATAGGCGAGATTGCTTGGAGGCAGCATACTCCCAACATCATTTGCCATGGCTGTCCCTATAGGTAAAATCAATTGAGCAACCATAACCATGACTACGACTAAAGTCTGGATTTTAAATAATTTCCCTATCATCTTTCTCTCCTTTTCCGAAAAAAGAGCAAACAAAAAGACCTTACCCAAGGCCCATAGTAAAAAAGTCTATGTATCCTCGTGGTAGCCGGCTGCCATCTACCTAAATAACTAGAAATGTAGAACAGGCCCTTGGCTTTGCGTCTCATAGTTTCCTATGATTTGCCTTTTTCACTTATATTTACCTTTAATTTTAATACAAAAGACCCTGTTAATTAATAGGTACATTTACCTATTAATTTTTAAGTTAATAGATTATAATATAAATATAGCGGAACACCTGTTCCTGATTAGAGGTGTACAATGAATGAATTTCACGATATTTTAAAATACATCCCTGTTTATCAGCTAGGATTGATTAATGGCAAGTTACTTGGAGATGGGAGCTTAACAATCGAAATAAATAAAAGCCCTCGTCTTCGGTTCCAGCATCGATACAAAGATAAAGACTGGTGTTTCTATTGCTACAGAAGCCTTAAAGATTTTGTTCCCCTTACGCAGCCAAAATATAAAAGAGATAAAGATTCAAGAGTCAGCATAGGATTCTCGGAATCAGTGTATGTTCAATCGAAAACATCAGTTGTTTTTAATTATTTGAAAGAGAAATGGTATAAAGGACGGGTTAAAGTCATTCCGATAGACATACTCCAATTAACCTTGACTCCTGAAGCGTTAGCATGGTGGTTTCAGGATGACGGCTACCTTTTGAAAAAGGGAGGTATTGTTAAAAAAATCATCCTCTCAACAGATAACTTTTCCCCTACTGAAAATAATTTGTTAATTGAAATGATGAAGGATAAATTCAAATTACAATTCTCGCTTGATGGCCAAAATCGATTATGCATATACGACAAACGGCAAATCATGTATTTTTTTCACCTTGTAAAGGATTACTTACATCCTTCAATGATGAGAAAGCAGATACCTACTTGTTCAGAAACAGGTTTAATTTTTCCACATAAAAAACGGACATCAGTATATCTTCCCATTAAACTTCAGAAACCCACAAAGGAAATTAAAGAGCTGATCCACTCTATAACACCAGAAATATTCATCAAAATATGGTTCGAAGATTATCAGCTTATTACCCCTAATCATTTAGAATGGCAATTTGCACATCAAGTAACTTTAACTAATGAAGAACTATTAAAAATCTCTTCCATTCAAAGAGAAACAGGAATTACAATGAGTGAGATTTTGTCTATTTCAATCATTGAAGCAAGAAAAAAAGGCCTGTCCAGTGGACAAACCTCTTAAGGTAAAAATTAACGAAGAAGTTGAAGAACTCCTTGTGGCTGTTGGTTTGCTTGAGCCAACATAGCTTGTGCTGCTTGAGAAAGAATTGAATTCTTAGTTTGTTCCATCATTTCTTTCGCCATCGTGCGAACATTTGCTTTCACAAATGACCAGACTATATCTTCACCCTCTAATAAACTAGTAGGGGTCGGGCACTTCGGATTCGCAATGCTGATGGTCATTGCTTCACCTATGGATTTCATCATCATAGCTACCGCCTTAGATGGTTTATCCTAGTCGTTGAACCTTCTCCACTCTTTCGAGCCAGGAGCTTGGCTGCTGATTGCCCAATCTTTTCTTTTTTCAAGCCATCACGCCTGCCGTTTCCGGCTACGTTGTGGCAAGAAAAGCTATAAGGGGTTTCCAGCAATTCACCCGATCATGATCTCTGGCCGTTACCAGCCAGGACGACTGTGCTTGTCACTGCTCTTAAGCAGCTAAAGCATAATCAACGTCACGTACACGTGATTCTGCAGCAGTTAAGTTTTCAGAAGAAGTGTTCAGGTTGTTGATTGTATGTTCTAAACGGTTTTGAGTCGCACCTAATTTTGCTCGCTCAGTTGATACTGTTTCAATTGCAGTATCGATTGCAGCAAGTTCAGTTTGGGCATTAGCTTTAGTTGTTAAATCTCCAACGGCAACCATTAGCGTTGTTGAATCAGCATTAGAGAAAGTATAAGAGATAATCTGACCAACATTAGCTCCTACCTGAAAGTCAACTTGTCCAGTAGATCCATCCCAAAGTTTTTGAGTATTAAACTCAGTTTCATCAGAAATACGGTCGATTTCTGTAACTAATGCCTGGTATTCTTCATCAATTGCAGCTCTGTCTTCCACAACGTTAGTGTCACTTGAAGCTTGAACTGAAAGTTCACGCATACGTTGAAGGATAGAGTGAGTCTCGTTAAGTGCTCCTTCAGCTGTTTGTAGCATTGAGATACCGTCTTGGGCATTTCTTGAACCTTGATCCAAACCGCGAATTTGTCCACGCATTTTTTCAGAAATAGCAAGACCAGCTGCGTCATCTCCAGCACGGTTGATGCGAAGACCTGAAGATAATTTTTCCATTGATTTTCCTTGAGCACCGTTTGCAGTGTTCAATTGGCGGTAAGTGTTAAGAGCCGCGATATTGTGATTGATTCTCATTGTGTTTTTTCCTCCTTGAATTTGGTGTTCACATCCATGTGAACAAGATTTTATTTTGTCCGAGTGATAAGGTCGGCCGCCCTTATTTCTCTTACAATAGTTTTATCGTCTGGAGGAAAAATTGTTTAATAGTTTTTTATAATTTTTTCTTTTTTATTTCTTTTTCATAAAGTCGAGTACAGAGGAAATATCCTTTGCTGCTTCTTCATTTTCACTCTGGATTTGATCCAGTACTTCTTTCCGGAATATTTCAATATTCTTTGGTGCATTTATACCAATTTTGACTTGATCATTCTTCGAGGAGATCACTGTGATTTCTATGTCATCGCCAATTTTTATCGTCTCTCCATTTTTCCTTGTCAGTACTAACATTTCTCATCACCCTCTCGCTTTTGTTTTTTCGAAAATTGGGTGCTTTGTAGAATACTGCTCTTCATGCAGGATTACTTGTTTCGCTTTATAATTTTTAACATTAAGAATGATTGGAGCCTGAAGGTTCGATGTTGTTTTCTCAAAAGGATCGTGGACAGTTAAGATAGAGTACACCTGAACGTCCTGTTCTGTTTCTATACCGAGTTCCTCTACTACAGTATCTTCTAATTTAAAATCATAGTCTTTAAAGAAATTAAAAGGATTGGATAAAATAAACGCAAGCGCAGGAGTAGCAACCGACTGCAACACATAAAAAATATTGTCTTCGGATAAAGGAAGCAGCACAAACTGCTTTTCATCCAAAAAGCCCGGTATTCCCTTGTCAAAGGCAAGCACTTCATTATTATTTATTTCTACATCGCCATGATATTTTGTTCCAATTTTCATATCTCACCATTCCTTTAGCTAGAATCCTTTACCCTTCAAAGTCGATTTTTAACGAAGGATATTGTTTCATTGTAATTTCCGCTTTCCCAGGGGTATAGTTGATGATTGGTTTATTCGTCTGGCTATTGATAACAGGCTTATTTACCTTCCAGTTAATATCTACTTTCCCGGGGTCATAATTAATTTTCACTGAGCCAGCTGATGGTATCCAGCCAATATTAAAGTCAAGCATTGGAGACTCGCTGTTCCGCTTAGCCTGTGCAGCGATTGCATTCCCCCCGTTCTCAATCATCATGAGCTCATCGCCATCCTGGGAGACGCGGCCAATACCCGCCAATAAATCCTGATAGCCCTGTGCCGCTGCATCTTCAATTCTTTTTGATATACTCTTTAAATCCATGTCCTCGCGGGCTTTTGATTGGTCGATTGTTAGCCTGGAGGGAGTACTGTTGATTGTAAGTTCTGCTTTTGGCTGCTCAATGCTCAATTCCGCCTTTGGCTGCTCCATCTTTAAATTGGCCTTAATCGTGTTGATTTCAATTTTCCCAGGTGTTGACTGGATACGAATTTGCGGGACTTGCATTTTCTCTACCTTCCTCCTAGTAAAAAAAGCTATTCCCAGTGAGAATAGCTTATCTTAAAAAGTCTAAAAGTGTTGGCTGAAGAATTCGGGCACCAACTCCCAAAGCTGCTCGGTGTACACTTTCCTGCGTTTTTAAATCTGTAATGACTCTTTCAATATCGGCATCTTCATTATCAGACAGCACTCTATTCGCCATGACTTCCTGTTGGCCAAGTCGAGAATCGATCACTTCAAGCCTGTTATATCGGGCTCCTAATTCTGCGCGTTCTGAGGAGAGAGTATCCATAGTTTTATCTAAACGGTCTAACAAGTTGTCCAATTCAGCTGGCTGGTCACTTTCCAATGCAGTTTGAATTTCCTGAACAACATTGAACAATTCCTGATTAAAAACATTTGCTGCATTGATATTTGCTCTTAACGAAACTCCCGGAGAAACTTCAACTTTATAATTATTGAGAGATGGATCGGATAAGTTCACTGCTACTGTCGGCGGGTCTTCTACTGGAACAGGCGGATTATCTGTATCAGTACCATGGAATATGTACCGGCCAGAAACCTGTGTATTCGCTACTTGCACTAAATCCGCTTTAATCTGTTCTACTTCCCTTGAAACAGCTTCCCGGTCACTTGGACTTAGTGCGCCGTTCTTCCCCTGAATGACCAACTCACGCACACGTTGCAGCCCATTATTCGCCTGTTCAATCCCAGCCTCAGAATTCTCCATCCACAAATAAAGTTCAGAAAGGTTCCGCTTATACTGCTCCACTTCAGTCAATCCAGAACGATAAAACATCCCTTTCATCGCCACAACTGGATCGTCGGAAGGCTTCGTGATTTTTTTCCCCGTCGCCAGCTGGTCCTGATATTGCCCCATTCGACGATAGCTTTCGCTTAAGTTTCTTAGCGAATTGGAAGAAAGCATTGATTGTGTTATGCGCATTTCATTTCACCTATCTTCCTACGGTTCCCATGCCGTTGATGATTTTATCGAGCATTTCGTCCTGGAGGGTGATCATCCGGGCTGATGCGTTGTAGGCATGCTGGAACTGGATCATATTTGTCATTTCTTCGTCTAAAGAAACAGAACTCACTGACTTTCGTCGATTTTCCACTGACTCTCTGAGGGAGCCGCTGTTTTGTGTTAGTCGAACAGCTTCTTGCGACTTAACCGCCATGCCGCCGATTACACCTTCATAGTAATTCCGGAAGTTTGCTTGTTCGTTGTCTCCGGCATAATCAAACTTATCATTAATGATATTTGCAAGCTTTAAGATATTCGTAGAATCACCAATGGTTGCGTTCGCAATATCTGTGCCATCAGCTGTTGCGATATTATCCAGGCTCTGATTGATTGCATCCGCCAGCTGTATCCTGCTTGCGAATCCTTTACGTTGGAGGTCAGCATTCTCGGAATCAGCAAAGAATGGATTACCAGCCTTCGTCTGATTGGCAATGTCATTCGGGCTCATTCCATCTTTGTGGACGTTATTGAACTCTGTAGCGAAGGTAAAAGCCAGACTGTCTAATTCTTTCATCATATCAGGATAAACGCCTACTACTTTTCCGTTTTCTTCATAACCATAGGAATCTACTAGGGCTTTAAGCTTTCCTGTTGATTTCAATTCTGTAAAGTCGAATTTCGAATTGCCGATGGAAACCGACTTAACCGATTCATCAGCACCATCAAAGTTTACAGTCACATTATTATTACGGTCGCCACTTACCAGAATACCCAACTCTTTACCACTGTCACTGACCATTTTGATGACCGCTTGTCCATCCGCCATTTTAAGTGAGCCGCCACCAGAGTTTGTGTAATCGACTTTAATATTCACTATTGAAGCCAACTGGTCAATCAATCGATCACGTTCATCATATAAATCGTTAGGTAAGTAACCATGCGGCTCGACGTCAGCGATCTGACCATTGATTTTACTAATCTGGTATGTTAAAGAATTAATTTCTTTTTCCGTAACAGAAATCTCATTCTTTAAATCTCTTTGAATAGAGGAAAGAGAATTGTGCAGATAATTAAATGTTTCAGCTACCGCGATTCCACGTTGGCGTACTACCGAACGAGCACCCGGATTAGTTGGGTTTACAGCTAAATCCTGCAGCGACTGCCAGAATTGGTCCATTGTTTTAGCAAGTCCTGATTCTGAAGGCTCATTCAACACTTCTTCAAGTTTTGTGTACGCCTCTGCCCTCGTTTCCCAATATCCCAGCTTATTATTTTCGCTGCGGTACTGAATATCCAGGAAACTTTCCCTCACACGCTGAATCGACCCAGCCTTGACGCCTGTTCCAACCTGTCCGGGAATCTGTGGACGGTTAAGTGAAGCGTTAGGATAAGGCTCTGTCTGCTCAAAGTTAATGCGCTGACGTGTATAGCCTGGAGTATTGGCATTCGAAATATTATGTCCTGTTGTATGCAAAGCGCTCTGCTGCGTGAACATTCCGCGGCGCGCTGTTTCTAATCCCATAAAGGTTGAACGCATGTTTCGTTCCTCCAAATATTATGCTTTTGAGTTGAACATTCCCGGCGATTGACCAGGCTTTATTTTTTTGCCTGCTGGCGGTCCGTAGTTAATCTCTTTTTCCTGAGGCATCACAAGGCTCTTGGAAAAATTGATGAATTGCAGTGATTGATGGATAAGCTGCTGATTCAGTTCATTGCGCGCCTTGATTTCAGTTATAACATTTAATAATTCTTCTTTTATCTGTAAAAGCTGCTCTTTTCCTGCAGGATTTGCTTCAGCAATTCCCTGTAAAGATGCTCCTGGTAAAATCTCATTTGATACGGCGGCACGTTCTTTCTCTAGCTTATTGATTGCTGCCATATGGGCTTGCTCATCCTTTAACAGCTGATCGAGGGCAGTCGTATCTCCTTTTTTCACAATATCGGTCTTTTTTAAGGTCAATTCGTAAAAACTTTTATGCACTTTGTGCAATTTCTTCATGATGCTTATCAATGATTCAACAGACATCGACTGCCCTCCTTATTAGGCATAAAGAAACACTCGTCACTTAGACGAGTATTTTTCCTATTTATTACGATAGAAATTGATGATGCTTTTGGCTGTTTCTTTTGAATCCAGTTTATACGTGCCGTTCTCCACCTGGATTTGTAATTCCTCAACCTTTTGTTTGCGTTCCACAGATACCTGGGAAAGTTGCTGCATTTCCTTGGCAGTTGAAGAAATTTCAACTTTATCAGCCTTTTTGTTTTGGGCAGCAGCTGCTGCATCTAGTTTAGTCATTTGGCGTTTATATGGATTGATTCCTGACGGGCCAAAATTATTGTTTATTTTCATCGCCTAAACCTCACTTTCAGAACGATTTCTACTTCTATTATCGGCAATTATTCGCCGATATTTAATGATTCTTTTCACCTAACCTCGATGTGTGAAAAAAGTCGCGCGTTTTGCCAGTTCTTTCTTTCGTTGTTCCTCATATTCCACAGTTTTTAAATCCGCTTTTAAACTGCTTGCACAGGAAGCACAGAGCCTGCCTTCTCGTATAATACTTCCACATTTGTCACATGGATAACCGAAGTTTGGAAATTGGGTCAACTGGAACTTGCCCGCTTTGATAAATTTTAAGATCAACTCTTCAGAAACGCCTGTTGCTTCTACAACCTGCAGGATTGTTGCCGCTCTATTCTCACGTTTTCTCATGAACTTGGAAACTAAGTCATAAGCTTTTTCTTCTTCTTTCCAGCATTTTTCACATACATCTCGAAATTTATTTTTTACATAGAGTGTATCGCATTTTGGACAATTTTGAAGGTCCACTGTCCTTCCTCCTTCAATCATATCTTATCTAGCGTGCCAAAGTGAATGAAAACACCTTCGCCGCCCCGTTATCTCTTAATATTTTGGCTGCATGTCTCAGCGTTGAGCCTGTAGTATATATATCGTCAATCAACAAGATTTTTTTACTGTTGATATCAATGTCTGCTTGAAGTTTGAAAACTTGTTCTACATGAATTCTTTCCGCACGAGATTTTTTTGACTGTTTTTCTGTATGCATTCTGGAGAGCAATTGGGTGGATTTGAATCCTGCTGCACGGATGAGTGCTTCAGCCTGATTGAAGCCTCGCTCATGAAGTCGTTCGACACTAAGCGGGACAGGGACAATATAATCATATTGAATATCTTGCAAAGCCCGCCGGAGATCTTCAGCAAAAACCTCTGCCACAACATAGTCTCCTCTGAACTTGAATTTTGCGATAACATCTTTTGTAAAATCAGTATAACGATACAGCGAGCGGTTCTGCTCAAGACTGCCACGCCAATTTTCATCTTCCTCCCACCGCCTGCAATCCATACACATATTCCCCGAACGGTATTCCAGTTCCAAAAAGGCAAATGGCCTGCCGCATATGTCGCACATTTCACCTGTTATTGGCGCAAAGCTTCCCTTGCACTCTTCACAAATATTAGAGCTTTCTTTTTTACTAAAAAGGGCTTGCCACGATAATACCGCTTCCAATTCTTTATGGCATAATAAACAATGACTCATACATCAATCAACCCTTTCTTGATTCCTTCCTTGTTCATCATCACAATCTGTCTGCGGGCACTGATCATCGCTTCTGTTTTGCCATAATGAAAAAAGGTCACGTCGCCCGTAGGATATTCCGCACTCCTCCCTGCCCGGCCAGCAATCTGGACAAGGGCGCTCTCGGTAAAAATCCTGTCCTCTGCACCGATTACCGCGACATCGATATTGGGGATTGTAACACCCCGCTCCAGAATAGTTGTCGTCAGCAAAATAGGAATTTCTTTATTTCGGAACCTCAATACTTTTTCTTTTCTATCTGGGTCTTCAGCATGGACGGATTCAATAAGAGGATTCATTGCGCGAAGGATGTTAAGGATCTTGTCCATTACGGCTATTTTCGGGGCAAAAATCAACGCCTGCTTTCCGCTGGCCAATCTGGGTTCTATCCATTTTTTTATCGAAGTGGTTAGCTTTCTTTTTTTCAGTTGCTTCTCCCAATTACCGGACCAGACAAACTGAGGTACCGGCAATGGCTGGCGATGGAAGCGGGCAGGAATCGTGACGTAGTTTCTTTTTCCCGTGCGGCATTCCTTTTGCCATTGCTTGTTCGGTGTTGCCGTTAAGTAAATTAACGAGGATTCAGGCTTCCTTGATTGCTGGACTGCATATTGGAGGGTTTCATCTATTGAATATGGAAAGGCGTCGACTTCATCGACAATCATAACATCGAATGCTTTGTAAAAGCGGAGTAGCTGATGCGTGGTAGCAATAGTGAGCTGGGCATATTCATGGCGGTCTTCGTTGCCGCCATAGAGAACGGCCACCGTTATTTCCGGAAACACTTTTTGCAAGCGGGGTGCCAGTTCCAAGACCACATCTGTTCTTGGCGTAGCTATACAAACCCGCATACCCGTGGATAGAGCATTTTCTATGCCGGCGAATAATACTTCTGTCTTACCAGCTCCTGCAACTGCCCAGACAAGGAGCTCGGCTGAGTTTTCCACAGCAACCGACACTCGATTAGAAGCAGCATCCTGACCTTCTGATAAAACACCATCCCAAAGTAGTGGTTTATCCATAATCTTAAATTCCAGCTCCGGCCCTGACCAACTGATCAATCGTGTACACTCACTAATCCTGCCCATCATCAAGCACTTCCGGCAATACAGTTCCACTTTTCCACATCGTGAACAAGGGAACTCCGCAAACCAGGAAGGATCAGTTGTGCCGCACCTTGTACACGAAAGCGGCTTTCGAATGATTCCGTTCCTGTAAGCTAGATAACCATGTGCATGGAACTGTTGGATTTGGTCCATAGGAATAGACAATTCCTCTGACAGCAGTTGTTTGCCAGTCAACAATCTCTGAAGTTCATAATAAGTTGGACTTGTGGATTGCGATGAAAAACGAGGTATATTCGCAATAGTAAGTTCCTGTTCATCAACAAAATTTTTAGAATTGGGGATATCTTTAATTGAGTGATTCAAAGTTAATCACGACCTTATGTGGATTAATATGTGGATAATGGTGTTTTTCTGTGGGTAATGTGGGTTAATTTGTTGGTAACTTTTTGGTTCTACTGATGTAAGCGTTTATTATTGTGGATAGATGCGGTTGAGGGGTAAAAACATTGTTAGTAAGTGGATCATTTTGTTGATAACTACTATTATTATGTGGATAATGAATAAAAGCGCCACCTCCAAATACGGAAATGGCGTTTTAGCATTGTTGTAATAACTTCTCCGAGTTTATTTCTTATACCAACCCATTCCCATGGCACCTTCACCAAGATGGGTTCCGATGACCGGACCGAAATAGCTTAACATGAATTCTACATTCGGGAACTGTGCCTCTAGCTCGCTTTTCCATTCAAGTGCTTCTGCTTCACGATTGGCATGGATCACAACTGCACGGTATTCACCGCCACTGTCTGCATCTTCGGCTAGCAATTCAACAACACGGTTCATTGCCTTCTTACGCGTACGTACCTTTTCAAAGGGGACGATTTTTTTATCTTCAAAATGGAGCAGCGGCTTCACCTGCAACAGGCTTCCAATCAACGCCTGGGCACTGGACAACCGTCCGCCGCGTTGAAGATGGCTTAAATCATCCACAATAAAATAAGCACAGATTGACTCTTTCATTTCATTCAATCGCTGAATGATTTTCCCAGGATCAACACCCTGCTCCGCCAGCTTAGCGGCTTCCAGGGCGTAAAACCCCTGCACCATCGCACTGATTTCAGAATCAAAGGGGTATATTTCAATACCCTCAACCATCTCGCCCGCACTCACCGCACCCTGATAGGTTCCGCTGATCCCGCTGGACAAATGGATGCTGATGACCGAATCGTAGTCTTTGGCCAGTTTTTCAAAAAGCTCGACAAACTCGCCAATCGGAGGCATTGACGTCGTCGGTAGCTCGCGCTGCTTGACTTCCTCGTAAAACTCTTCCGCATTGATGTCTATTTCTTCTCTATATGTCTCATGATCAAATATCACGCTTAACGGAATCATGTGGATATTCCATTTCTCCCGCAACTCTTTCGGGATGTACGCAGTACTATCCGTTACAACTGCCGTTTTCATTATTATATTACCATCCTTATGTTTTTCTCTACAGTCAGTACAATCCCATTTTATATGAACTTCTTATAAAATGCATTCTTTCAGGAAAACTATTTTGATAAAGAGATTGTAAAAAGAAATTGGCAGTGATGTTTTTTGTATATATTCTGTCTTGCGAATTACCCCTTACATTCAGGACTCTTAATTCTTCTTTTATCTCACCTATATTTGAAGTGACACTTCAGTGATTCAATCAAAAAAACACTGGCAATCGCTTGCACAGTGTCAAAAATTTAAGAAACATATTCAATTTTAAAGCTCTCTATTCCTCGGTTATCAATTTCTTCTATTAGCATTTCAATAAAATTTTCATCTAAGTTTAATAGAGTAGCCTTATGGTAAGCTTCTATTAACTTTTCATCTGTCAGTTCCCATAGTGAAGATATGTTGACCACCCCTTCGATTTATTGTTCCTTAATTATATCGGATTTCATTAAGTTTTTGTAAATCTCTGGTGGTTTTTTCGTCGTATTTTTCCAACACCAAACTGCAGTAATCGACAAAAAACCACATCTGCCGATTCGACAAATGTGGTTTCTTTAAGATTATCTTACTTCTACCCAGCCATTTTTGATCGCTACGACTACAGCCTGAGTACGGTCATTAACATTCATTTTCTGTAAGATGTTGCTTACATGGTTCTTTACTGTCTTCTCACTAATAAAAAGCGCTTCGCCAATTCCCCTGTTGCTCTTTCCATCTGCTAGAAGCTGAAGAACTTCACACTCACGTCGAGTCAACAGATGCAGCGGGCGCCGAATTTCAACCTGCGATATGTACTTGTCACCACTGTTTTCATCAGCTGACAGTCGGCGGTATTCTTTTACCAGGTTGTGAGTAACTCTAGGGTGCAAATAAGAACCACCGTCAGCGACGACCTTAACAGCCTCAACCAAGGCATCTGCGTCCATTTCTTTTAAAAGGTAACCAGTCGCACCTGTTTTAAGAGCATGAGTAACATAGTTCTCATCATCATGAATCGATAAAATAATGACCTTAGAAGCAGGATACTTCTCAATCAATTCAGCTGTTGCCTCGACACCATTCATATTTGGCATATTGATATCCATTATGACAACATCTGGCTGGTATTGATCCACTAACGTAGTGGCTTCGCTGCCGTCGTCCCCTTCAGCAACGACTTCAAATGTCGGTTCAAAGTCCAGAATCCGTTTTACCCCTTCTCTGAAAAGTTGATGGTCGTCAATAATGACAATCTTTGTTGTCATAGCATTCGCCTCCCTTATGGCTTCTATCTCTATTTTTCTCTATATTAGCAGTTCTTTTACAAATTCATCGGAACCTGGATAATGACCAGTGTCCCAGTGCCAATTTTTGAATGGATGGTAAGCTCTCCCTCAAGAAGTTCAACTCTTTCCCTGATTCCAAGAAGACCAAATGACTCAGGTTTCTTCTCATTTATATCAAAGCCTTTGCCATCATCCTTTATGACTGCCATTACGTGATCTCTCTTTATCTCCAGCTTTACTTGAATTGAGGTTGCTTCCGCGTGCTTTAATGCATTTTGGACAGATTCCTGAATCATCCGAAAAAGTGCTACTTCATACTTAGATGGCAGTCTTTTATCCTCACCGATATTAGTGAATTCGATTCTGGTTATCCTATGATACTCTTCGATTGTCTGCAAATACTTTTTGAGGGTAGGAACCAGTCCAAGATCATCAAGAGCCATTGGCCTCAAATCATAAATGATTCTTCTGACCTCATACAATGCTGATCGGACCATTTTCTTCATACTTCGAATTTCACGAATTGCTTCGTCCGCACCACGCTCTTTATAAACTCTCTCAATCAAATCAGAACGCATCATCACATTCGCCATCATCTGAGCAGGTCCATCGTGGATTTCACGGGAAAGCCGTTTTCGTTCATCTTCTTGTGCTTCAATGATCTTCAGCCCAAAATCCTGCTTTTCTTTAGCGGTTTCAAGGGCTTCTCCCATTTTCCTGATGTCGCTCATCATGTAGTTCATGACCACAGAAATTTGTGATACAAGATGATCGGCTCGCTCAATCGTTTCATTCAATCCAATCAGCCGTCGCTCAAGATCATCCCTTTTTTCACGCAGTTGCTTTTCCAATTGCCTGTTCATTGTCAGATCCATTTGGAGCTTGTGGGCTACTTCATACGCCTCGCGAACCTGAGCTTCGGAATAGTCCTTAAAATGCTTGCTTACTTCCGAAAGTCGCAGCCTCGCCCTCCTTACCTGTGCATCCAGCTTGTCGCCATCATTAATGATCTGTGCGACCTTCCTCTTAATCTCTTTTAATTCGTTGGTGATAGACTCATAATCCGTCCGGCACTGTTCACCTATACGGAAGATTTCATCCTTGCTGTCTCCAACAGTTTCGATCATCTTTTCTAATATCAGATCGAGGGCTTTCGTGTCGAATTTTTTAATCGCCATGTAAACTCCCCCAAGGGCGGCACTAAAGATATTTTAACTTGAAAACTAATTTGTTACTAATTTTCAACAAGAAAATCATGCCATTTTTGCTTAAAATCGATAGAAAGACATAGATTTGATTTTTCATTCTAAGTCTTATATCCTATTATTTTAGGAGCTAAACTCCAGGTTTAAAATAAAAACATTTTTCCAAAAACAAATTAGGGCTTGTCAGACCACTACCTATTATACCATTCGTACCCATTTACAGTATTAAAGTTATATTACAATCATAAGACACCATTGTCCCCCGATTGCCGTCAACTTATAATGAATTGTAGCACTAAGTACCCGTGTCGAACATACAAACGATGTCGAATATAGTGTTGGGAAATTTTCGAGAGAGGTGAGCCAGATTTGCTTCCAAGTTACTATACGGTAAAAGGTTATGGAGAACATGAAATCGAGATTCAGAAATCGCGGTTCATTGCATATATTGAAAGAGCAGAAACAGAGGAAGAAGCACAGGAATTCATCCAAAAGATCAAAAAGAAGAACTGGAACGCAACACATAATTGCTCGGCTTATATGATTGGCGAAAATGATCAAATCCAAAAAGCCAATGATGACGGCGAGCCAAGCGGCACTGCCGGTGTGCCGATTCTCGAGGTTCTAAAAAAGAAACATCTAAAAGACACCGTTGTGGTTATAACCCGTTATTTTGGGGGCATCAAGCTGGGTGCTGGCGGTCTGATCCGTGCATATGGAAAAGCTACGTCAGATGGACTGGCAGCGACAGGCATTGCTGAACGGAAACTTATGCTGGTAATGCACACAATAATCGATTATACTCTGCTTGGAAAAGTGGAAAACGAACTCAGATCCTCCGTTTATGAGCTGAAGGAAATTCACTACATGGATAAAGTGGAAATTGAATCCTATGTTGAGGAGGCACAAAAAGAAGTTTTTAAAGAGTGGATGGTCGAGATGACTAATGGTCAAGGCCTAATATTCGAAGGGGAAGTCGTTTATTTGGAAAACGATATCACTTTGTAATATTTGTCTTTTTCTAAATTCTTATTAAAAATCAGAGTTTTATATATTATAATTAAATATTGCAGGATTAATCGATTTATATAAAGGATGTTATTTATGAAATCCCAAAACCAAACTCCAACGAATCGGAGTACGAAAGCATATAAAAAGAAAAAACGCAGAAGACGAAACCTTTTGCTTTTTCTTATATTGATATTTATTTCTTTGGTCAGCTTTTCTGGCTACCTGTTGTTCCAGACATACGCAGTTGCAAAAGATTCATATGAAGAGCTTGAAGGCCGTGAAGAGAAATCTGTTCTTCGTGAGGAACCGGTGTATATATCAACCGACCCTGTTTCTGTCCTTCTATTAGGAATTGAAAATTATACCGATGAAAATGATCATGGCCGTTCAGATACAATTATGGTAGCAACCTTCAATCCGGACAAACAAACAATGAAACTCGTGAGTATCCCGCGGGATACATTAGTAAATATCCCAGGGTATAAGGAAGATAAAATCAATCACTCCTATTCGATAGGCGGAAAAGAAAAGGTAATTGAAACAGTCGAAGAGTTCCTTGATATTCCGATCGATTATTACGCTACCGTTAACTTTAAAGGATTTACCAATATTGTCGATGCTGTAGGCGGAGTAACCGTAGATGTCCCTTTTGATTTTAACGATATCAATCGTAACTGGGAAAGATTCTATTTCTATGAAGGCAAGCAAAAACTGAGTGGAGAAGAAGCACTTGTATACGCACGAATGAGAAAACAGGACCCACGAGGGGATTTTGGCCGAAATGACCGCCAGAGACAAATCGTTACAGGTGTCATTGATCGTTTATCCTCACCAAAGACACTCTTGAAAATCGACGATATTGCATCCGAAATTGGTGGCAATATAGAAACAAATATGCGGGTAAAAGAGGCACTTGCCTTCCGAAAGAAATACCCTAACTTCAATTCCTCTTCCATAGAACAGCTGGAATTAAAGGGCTATGATAATTATATTAATAATATTTATTATTTCGGTGTCGATCCAGACAATTTGGAGGAAGTAACAACAGAGCTTAAAAACCATTTAGAACTGTCTACGGCATCAGAAGAAGAGACACCGTCCGAGGATATCGAATATTAAAACAGCTGCCCTAAATGGGCAGCTTAATTTTTTTCTTCACGGAATAGTTCTGGAAGCAATAGTACCAATGCACTTATTATTAATCCAATCAACAAGCCAAATATTGCACGCTGTACAGGAGAAACAAAATGACTAGCTGAAACAGTGACATCATTAATAACTAATGCATCCTCCAACTCTTCGTATTGATCATAAAGTTTACTAAGAACTTCCTGCTTAGTTGCAGGTACCACTTCTGAATCGTTATTTTCTGCTTCTTCGATAAGAGTCTCAAGACGACTTTTTTTGTTTTTTAGCCATTCATCGCTATCCTGTATGAATCCATCTACAAATTTAGTTAGCGTTTGCTCAGCTACTTTTTCATCTGGGTCATTAAAAGTTAATTTTAATGTTTTATTGGATACTGTCTCTTCAACTAATAGCCTCGATTTAAGCTCCTCTATATCTAAATCAAGGTCATAGTTTTCATTTAATTTCTTTATAAAAAGTTCTGATGTTAATTTCTTTTTCATAATTGCAGGATTATTCCTAGTGTCTTGCTCGTAGTTCCCTAGCATGATTTCAGCCTCAGCTGTATAACTTGCAGGCTGCTTCTCCGCAAAGATATAGCCGATTCCGGCAGTTAATAATGGAATTAGCAACAAAAGTACTGCTAATTTTTTCGCGCGATGAAGAATTCTTTTTAATAGTTTATTCATTATTGTTTAGCTCCTTCATTTTCCCCTTGTTTTTATAACGAAGATTTATATAGCCTATGGCAAAGGCAACTAATATCCAGGAATAGTTCAAAGTCATAAAAGAACTTGGACTAATGCTTGCCAATGAGAATGCAACTAGACTTGTGCTTAAAGCCTGGGTTGTCATTCTATCGAACCAATGCTCTGAATTTTGGTATAAACGGAACAGGCTGACAATCATCCATAAATAGAGAAGTAAATATCCAATAAAAATAATAATGCCATAATGAACGAATATCTCTGCCCACCAATTATGAATATTTACAATTTCATCTGTAGGGAGTACCGCAAAATTCTTCATATAATACTCAATATTCCCTGCACCTATACCCATGCCAAAAGAGTCTGCAATAAACATAAATGCGTTTTTCAAAAGATTGATTCTTATATCGGTCGACGCTACGGCATTGTCTGATGAGGTAAACGCACTGACTATTTGGCTCCCTACCTTCTGTAGAATGCCATTCATTAAATCATTAAGGAATATATAAGCTCCTGTAAATCCTATTAGTCCCAGGATAACCAAATATCTTTTTTCTTTTAGCTTAGTGAAAAACAAAAACCAGAAAACCAAGCCTAAAAATAGAGAAAGCAAATTAGCTCGAGACTCGCTGACATAGATCTGAAAGATGGCTGAAACCACCAAAAATCCCGCAACTAGTCTAATAAATAAAGGTTTAATTCTCAGCACGCCTGGTTTATATCGGTGGAACACAGCAAAAGCAAAAAAGAAACTTAGGGCCAAATAGCTGGCATAATCATTTTCATTTGCAAAGACTGCGGTCGGGCGGTGCTGAACATAGGCTCCCATGTTGCTTAGACGGGAAACAGGCAGCTGCTGTTTGGTCAGGTAATTCCAATAACCAATTGCAACCATAAAACCCATGACCAACACCCAGGTATATAGCAAAGCAAGATAATCTTGCTTTTTATCAAAGAGGATAGTAAAAAGGAAAATAAAGAATATCCCTGAAATAAGAAAGAAAATATCTTTTACACCATCTGATAAAGATTGTACCCATAGTAATGATAAAATAGCGTAAGCAATCCATGTAAGTAAAAATATTAGGACGGGCTTCACAGGCTCTTTGCTGTACAAAGACATATTTTTGCTTTTTAACCAGCTACGCAAAAAAATGAATAATGCCACAGGCAAAAATAAACGATATGGAAATAAGGAAATGGGGCCTACTTTGAGGGATATTAGACCTGGACCAATAAAAGAAGAAACAATAAATGCATAAAGCAACAGGCGATTTAAGCCAAATCTTTCCCATAGTTTCCATGCAATAAAGATTAGAATTGGAAGAATGATTAGGGATAAAACAACTGCAGCTAAAATCAGAAAGTGATTCGTTAATGATGAGATGTGCACTACTCCCCATGCCAATAAGAGTGAAATCAAAAAGGCCGCTATTATTTGCTGGATAAGTTTAAGATTATGTAAGTTCTGCATCCTTTTCACCTTTCAACCTTGATTTATATCCCATTACATTGTACAGGAGGCAGGTGTAAAACACCAACCCCCTGAATGAATTGTTATTGATTTCTAAGTAGCTGGTTTTCTGGAACTTTACGGATGACTTTTGCAGGCGTACCTACAACAAGTTCTTCCTGTTTAACATCTTTTGTTACGATGCTTCCAGCTCCAACAGCTCCATCTTCTTCGATGGTGATACCAGGAAGTGTAGTCGTATTCGCACCAATACGGCCGCCATTTTTAATTGTAATGCCCTTGAATTTATCATATCTTTCGGCTGACCGGGCCATATAATTATCGTTAGTAGTTATTACTCCCGGAGCCACGAACACATAATCACCAAGTTCAGAATAAGCAGTGATATAGCAATTTGTTTCAAGCTTGCACTTCACGCCAACTTTACAATCATTTTCAACAGCTACTCCGCGTCCAACGATTGTCTTTTCGCCAATTGTAACTCTTTCGCGGATGGTAGCTAGATCCGCTACAAATACATCATCTGCTAATTCTGCATTAGCGTAGATGATCGAAGATGTACCAATTGTACATCCTGAGCCGATAACAGTTGGCGGCAGCTGTTTAACATCAGGCAAGATAGAATTCTTTGCCCTGCTAGGCTGCTTACCAATGACGACATTATCCTGGATCAGGACATTGTCGCCAATTTTAGCACCATCATAAATGATGACGTTGTGGCCAATGGAGACATTCTCTCCAAATGTTACATTTTCTCCGATTACTACGTTATTTCCCATTCTTGGAGTATTCATATAAACCCTCCCTATCCCTTATTTTGAATAAAATTCAGCAATCTTGCTTACTACATATTCCTGCTGTTCCAGCTTCAATTCTGGGAACATTGGCAGTGATAATGCTTCTGCACATGCTTTTTCTGTTTCTGGAAGGTCTCCTTCTTTATAACCCAACTCAGCAAATACAGGCTGAAGGTGCAATGGCTTTGGATAGTAAATCATTGTGCTGACACCATTTTCTTTCAAGAAGGCCTGAAGCTCATCCCTTCTTTGAACGCGAATTGTATACTGGTGGAATACATGGTGGTTATGTTCTTCAATAAACGGAGTGAAAATATCTTTTACACTCTCATTCAATAATTTTGTATAGTTTTCTGCCTTTTCACGACGAAGATTACTCCATTCGTCCAAGTGCGGGAATTTTACATTAAGAATGGCAGCCTGAAGCTCGTCAAGACGGCTGTTGTAGCCAAGGACGTGATGGTAGTATTTTGGCTTGCTGCCGTGCACACGAATAACGCGCATTCTTTCTGCAATCTCATCATCTTTTGTGACGATCATGCCAGCATCTCCATACGCACCAAGGTTTTTAGTCGGGAAGAAGCTATAGCAAGCTGTTGTCCCCAGTTCACCAACCTTTTTGCCTTTATATAGAGAACCTATTGCCTGTGCAGCATCTTCAATTACAGCAAGGTTATGCTTCTCTGCAATTTCTACAATTGCATCCATATCAGCCATTTGTCCATACAGGTGAACGGGAACGATAGCCTTAGTCTTTTCAGTGATAGCAGCTTCAATTTTCTTAGGGTCGATATTGAAGGTTTTTGGGTCAATATCAACAAATACAGGAGTGCCTCCTGCTCTAGCTACTGCGCCAGCCGTTGCAAAGAATGTAAATGATGGGACAATTACTTCATCCCCCTGTGTAACTCCACAAGCCTGCAAGGAGATATGCAATGCGTCACTGCCGTTCGCTACACCGATACCGTGTGAAACGCCACTGTACTCCGCTACATCACTTTCTAATTTCTTTACATTGGCTCCAAGAATGAAATGTGATTTTGACATCACATCGTCCAAAGCCTCCATTATTTCACCTTTAAGTGTTTGGTATTGTTCTGATAAATCAAGCATTGGTACGTTCATCTTATTCTTACCTCTTTTCATTTAATATGAAGCAGATAAACTGCCTTCAAGCTTTTCATATACTTCCACGAGCTTTTTACTTTCTGCTTCCCAATTATAAATAGTTTCAACAGCATGACGGCCATTTCGTCCCATTTGGGCAGCTTCTTCTTGATTTTCCAAAATCCACTTCATTGCGTCAGCAATCTGGTTGACATTCAATGGATCGACGCAAATACCGCAGTTGTTGTTTTCCACTATTTCCTGCCAGATAGGAAAATTTGAAGCAATCACGGGTACGCCAGCTGACATGTATTCAAACATCTTGATTGGCAAAGACACGACAAATCGCGGTTCAGGGTGCAATAGAACAAGTCCCATATCCGCTTCCGCCAATGTTTTTTTTACTCCATCCCTATCAAGAAAACCTTTAAAGTCGGTATATTTGAATCCGTCCATGCTTCTGACTTCATTTTCAAGTGCTGGAGGTGCAAAAGATCCAGCAAGCACGAAGGTGCATGGTACAGTTTCATTAAGCCTTTCAACAGCCTGTACCATTTCCTTGATTCCTCTTAAAACATAGATACCTCCGATGTAGAGTGCGGTATTTTTTGACTGGTCCACTTTGTCATTATAATCCGCCGAAAGCTCATGTAAAAGAGGATAATTGTGAATGGTTATTGTATTTTCGTTGTAGGTCTTGAACCTCTCAGAAATGGTTGGTGTCGCTGTTGAAATAGCATCAAATTTCTTCGAAGCATACCTCTCGTAACTTTTTACCATCACTGAAATGAACTTCCGCAGTGGCCTTGGGATCCATTGCTTTGACAAAACCTGTTCAGGCACATCTTCATGGACATCATAAATGACTTTTTTCCCTTTTGCCTTTAGTTTCAATCCAATTGGCATCAGTTCTGGGTCATGGAAATGATAAACATCCGCATCGATCTCAAGAGCTTTTAAATACACTTGTTTTGTAGTATTCCGCATTCGGTCTAACTGACCCTTTGCAGAGGATTGAATGCCGCGGATCTTTACTCCTGCCTGCTCATAATCCTCTACATTGGGAACCACGTAATAAACTTCATGACCTGCCTTTTGCAGCGACTGGCATTCTTTTATAAAAATACGCGTATCATTTGCAGAGTGTACTGATGTTAAATGGCAAACCTTCATTTTTTCACTACCTTAGTTAATCCTGAATATTTTTTATCAAATCATCTACAATGAACTTCCAGGAATAAAACTCTTCTACAAATTTTCTTCCAGACTGTGAATATTGCTTATACTCCTGTGAATCCATCGCTGCACAGTCCAAAATCTTATTGGCAATGTCATCCGGATTTTCAGGTTCAGCGATAATGCCACAATGGTTATTCTCAATCAATTCTGCACTTTCCCCGACTCCGCAATATAATACAGGTACACCGCTGGCTAGTGCCGGAAAGATTTTAGAAGGACGTGCTCCTTTAAATAACTCAATATTCCTCAGAGAAACAATCGAAAAATCGGTGATTGAAAAAACATTGGGCATTTCCGTTACTGGCACAGAATCATGGAAGACAAGGTTGGTAAGTTTCAAATCATCCTTCAGCTTGATAAGCGTCTCTTTTTCGGGTCCATCACCAATGATTAGAAATCTCACATCAGGATTTAATCCTTCAACAATCTTTGCGGCTTTTAAGACTGAGTCAAGTCCCTGGGCATAACCAACCCTTCCGGCAAAGGTAAAGACTTTCTTGCCTTCGAATCCAAGTGTCTCGAGCCAATCTTTGTTTGCTTCCCTCGGCGAAAATGTCTCTGTGTTAACGCCATTCGGCAGGAGGAATACATTTTCCCGTTTCTTCCCCTTTTTCACCATGTACTCAAGAATTCCTTCAGTCGCTGTTGCGATCTTCCAGGATTTTTTATATAGCCAGTTCTCAAGTACTTCAGCCATCCTGATAAATGTCTTATTTTTCAGTATACCCAGTTCGACTGCAGATTCGGGCCAAATATCAGCCACATTGAAAACAAATTTGGCTCTTTTGATTTTTGATGCAAAGTAGCCAGTAATCCCTAAAAACAATGGTGGTGATGTACAGATAATCACGTCAGTTTTCTGTGATTTAAACACCGAGTAGAAAGCACTGAAAGTAAATGAAAAATAAGAAATTAACCTCAGCCAGAAACTCCCTTTTGGACTTGGATAGATCCAGCTCCGATGTACCGGGATTCCATCAAGATGTTCAAATTGATAAAACTTCCCCTTATACTCATCAGGAATGATGCCGTCTGGATGATGAGGAAATGCAGTCAGCACTTCAACTTCATGACCACGCTTAATCAGTTCCCTGCTCACCTCATAAAGCCTGATTTGAGGAGCACCTGTTTCAGGAGGGAAATTTTCACTTAAAAATGTAATTCTCATATGTTAAACCTCTTTGTTGAAATGCTGAACTATTTTAGCTGAAGCTTGTCCATCGCCAAAATAGTCTTTATACGATGGCCGAACGTCTTTTTGGATTGCCTCCAATATTTTTCCCACATCTGTACCTGTAAGAATATTAGCTTCATCCTCAAGTGTTTCAACCCACTCTGTCTGTTCACGTAATGTGACACATGGAATTTCAAGGAAGTAAGCTTCCTTTTGCATCCCACCCGAATCAGTTATGATTTTCTTCGCATTGCTTACAAGCGAAAGGATATCAAGGTACCCAACAGGGTCAATTATCTGTAGATCAGGCACCAAACTCAGGTCTAATCCCATTCCGCTTAAGATATTTCTTGTGCGCGGATGGATTGGCCACACCTTTTTCCCTTCAATTTTTGAAAATGCTTCGATGATATTTTTAATGTTGGCAGGGTCGTCAGTGTTTTCCGCACGATGGACAGTAATTAGGTAATATTCGCCTTTTTCCAGCCTATGATCAGTCAATATAGTTGACTTTTCTTTAGAAAGATTACGGTTATAAAGGACAGCGTCATACATAACATCGCCGACATTAAAAACATTCCTGGCCACATTCTCGTTTTTTAGGTTTTGAACTGCTGTATCTGTTGGACAGAATAGGTATTCAGAAATATGATCAGTCATGATTCGATTAATTTCTTCTGGCATCCTCTTATTGAAGCTTCTTAAGCCAGCTTCGATATGGATGACAGGGATATGCAATTTAGCTGCTGCCATTGCGCCCGCAATCGTGGAGTTCGTATCTCCATATACAAGCAGGTAATCAGGCTTTTCATCAAAGATAATTTGTTCAATACCTTCAAGCATGTCAGCTGTTTGTTTTCCGTGAGTAGACGATCCCACATTTAAATGATAATCCGGCTTAGGAATATTCAATTCATCAAAGAAGATATCACTCATATTTTTATCATAATGCTGTCCTGTATGGACATATATTTCTGTATGTAATTTTCTAAGTTCTCTAGATACAGGAGCTGCTTTGATAAATTGAGGCCGTGCTCCAATCACAGTCAGAAACTTCATAAAAGAATCCCCTTTGTTTAAGACATATGAAGAAGTAGCATAGAATACTCTCTATGCTACTTATCCAATTTTGTTTATAGCTTAACGTATTTTTCTGGTTTTTGATAATTTTTCATTGCGTTTCTTGTATCGAACAGTACTTTACTGTATTTGCCGATCATCTCGTAATCAAATGCAGTGTGATCTGTAGTGATGACCACAAGATCCGCTTCTTCAAGAACCTGTTGAGATAACTCGACTGTTTCTACAAAAATGTCACATGAACGGAATGATTTAACATGCGGATCGCATACCATCAGTTCTGCCCCTTCATCCCTTAAAGTTTCAACGATTGGAAGAACTGGAGATTCACGAACATCATCGATATCCTTCTTGTAAGCAACACCAAGAATGGCAATTTTTGATCCTCTTAATGCCTTTCCTTCGCCATTAAGTGCATACATTGCCTTATTCACAACAAATTCAGGCATGCCATTGTTGATTTCGCCGGCAAGCTCGATCAGACGGGTATGATAGTTATATTCCCTTGCTTTCCAAGTGAGGTAGAATGGGTCGATAGGAATGCAATGGCCTCCTAATCCAGGTCCAGGATAGAACGGCATGAAACCATATGGCTTTGTAGCAGCCGCATCAATTACTTCCCAAACATCGATGCCCATCTTATTGCATAGAATCGCCATTTCATTAGCTAATGCAATATTGATATGACGGAATGTATTTTCAAGAATCTTCTCCATTTCAGCAACTGCCGGGCTGGAGACCTGGTGCACATCCCCTTCAAGAACACTCTTGTACATTTCAGAAGCGATTACAGTACAAGCAGGTGTGATCCCGCCAACAACCTTTGGAGTATTTTTCGTATTATAGTGCTTGTTACCCGGGTCAACACGTTCAGGTGAGTAAGCAAGGAAGAAATCTTCTCCGCACTTTAAGCCGCTGCTTTCAAGAATTGGCTTTAATACTTCTTCTGTTGTTCCTGGATAGGTTGTACTTTCCAGAACAATCAGCATGCCCTTATGCAGATATTTTGCAATTTCCTTACCAGAGCTCTCAACATAGGAAGTATCCGGCTGCTGATAAGTATCAAGCGGAGTTGGGACACAGATGGCTACTGCATCAACTTCCTGGATTTTCGAGTAATCAATTGTAGCAAACAATTTTTTTTCCTGGACAATCTCTTTCAATTCCTCGTCGACTACATCCCCAATATAGTTAATTCCCTGATTAACCATATCAGCTCTCTTTTGCTGTACATCAAAGCCGATTACCTGGTATCCAGCCTTCGCTTTTTCTACTGCAAGTGGAAGTCCCACATAACCAAGTCCGACTACACCAATGGTAGCGGTTCTGTTCGTAATCTTTTCAAGAAGTTCCTGGCCGATTTGGCTTAATTGTACTTGTTCGTTCATCTTTAATCCCTCATTCTCTTTCATTAATTTATTTTAACAGGTTTATTAGAACTTGCTGACTCATAAAATGCCCTTACCAACTCAAGCGCTTTTCTTCCGTCAAGGCCGGTTACTATAGGCTCTCGATCCTCTTTAATCGCCTCAACCATGTCCTCAATTATGCACTGATGTCCAGGCTTCCCTATAGGGTCATTTTTTACAGTTTCTACAATATCATTCACAGCTTCTGCTGTCATGTCCTGAACATTCCAATGTTCAACCAGACTGGCTGTTTTGCCGCCAACCTTAATGGTGCCAGTTTCGCCGAAAACACTGATCGTTTCTTCAAGATTGGATGGATAAATCGTTGTGGCTGCCTCTACTATACCCAAAGCGCCATTTTTAAAACGGATTACGCCTGTCGATACATCCTCTGATTCAATATTGCGAAGCCTTGTAGCTTCCATACTGTAGACTTCCTCAACATCCCCCATTAGCCAAAGGATCAAATCGAGATTGTGGATGGCCTGGTTCATTAACACTCCGCCATCGAACTCCTTTGTGCCGCGCCAAGGGGCCTGGTTATAATACTCATCATTCCTATTCCATCTTACCGTTGCATTCGCATGGCTAAGTTTGCCTAGCTTTTGCTCATCCATTGCCTTTTTAAGCTCTATCATTACTGGACGGAAGCGATTTGGATGGACAACCGACAATTTCACATCATTTTCCTTACATGCATGAATAATTGCATCTGTATCTTCAAGAGTCATAGCAATCGGCTTTTCTACGACGATATGCTTCTTGGCATTCGCAGATTCTACCGCTATATTTGCATGGAATCCACTTGGAGTACAAATGTTGATCACATGTATTTCATCATTTTTCAACATTTCAGTTAACTGCGTATAGCCTTGCACATTATATTGCTCAATAAATGGCTCCATCTTTGATTGGTCTGTATCACAAACAGCAACAAGGTTCGCACCTTCAGCCTTAGTAATTGCTTCTGCATGTTTTTTAGCAATATGGCCGCAGCCGACAATAGCAAAATTCACCATCAGAATATCTCCTTCACGAATTATTTAGGCACCAAAGTTAAATCAGTCCTGTTAACTCCTAATTAGCCTTTTGAAAAATTTTTGTCTTAATAACATCTTTTTAACTAAAGAAAAATCTTCCCTTTTAAATAAAAGAAACTTATTAAAAGCTTCTCCTGTCACCCGCTTAAAGAAAACCGCCTTGATTATAAAGCTAAGGCTATATGAAATAGATGTAGCAATCGCTGCACCTGTTGCCCCATACATAGGAATAAGGAAAACGTTTAGAATGGTGCTGAAAATAACATTAAAGATTGAAACATACATATTGATTTCTGGCTTCCCTCTGGCTGCAATATCGTTGGATAATATTTTTTCCACCGCGAGCAGCGCAATCCCGGGAAGAAGGATTTTCAAAAAGAACGGTGTCTCTTTATATTCATGCCCTAAAACCGGAGCCAGGAAATCAATAGTGAAAAAAATAACCACTGATAGAACAAGCATGAACACAAGCGTGAACCTGCTGACGATGGAAGTCAAATGATTGCGTTCTTCCTCCGTTCCCATAGCAGCGATTCTAGGCAATAAGACAGAGGAGATGGACTGGGTAAAGACTGAAAGCTTTTCACCCAGGGTCAACGCTGTAAAATAAAGACCTACTGCTCCATTGCCAACAAAAAAGCCAAGCAAATATATATTAATCCGGTAATTCATAAAGGTTACCAGGTTGCTCATATAAGATTTAAACCCGTAATGAAAGGACTTTCTTAAGTACGGAATATTCAATCTCAAGTTTTTCCGGGTCAAGTTAAATCTTTTGACGCTAAATACGAGAATGAAAAGAAGTGTTAAAGCATGACCGCTTATAAAAGCAATCAATGCCCCCATCAATCCAAAATCGAATAATACGATCAAGACCACTACAAGTAAAAGGTTCGTAATTTGAGTAATCACTAAGATGGTATTGAATACTTTAAAATCCTGGATCCCCTGAAATATAGTTTGAAAAAACGTGTTCAGCAACATGAAGGGAATCGCAATCAGGATAAAGTATACATAGGAATAATCGTCTAAATCCTTGAATAACTTATCTCCAAAAAAATAGATGGAAATAAAGCCTGCAATAATTCCAATTAAGCTTAAAACTACACCAATAATTAAATTATTGAAAAAGCTCTCGCCTGGGTCAATTTCCTGCCGGCTTACATAGTAAACAGTCGAAATGTTTATCCCTAAGTTGATAAACATCATCAAAATTGCTGGAAAGTTTGTGATTAGAGCGTAATTACCTTGCAATTCTGGTCCCAGCATTCGAGCAATAATGATTATTAAGAGAGTTCCAATAACAATGCTTGTAAACTGCCGGACCAAAGTTATATAGCTGTTTTTTAGAAAGCTGTTTGGTTTTGTCATGAACCAGTACCACCATATCCGGAAATTCCCCCTGCAAAATCAGAATAGTTCTTTTCAGCATTGTACATACCATTCCAGGTCTGATAAGCAGATTTCCTAAGATGCTCCTTCTCACTAAAAGAAAGACGCGATAGATGATCAAGTAGTTTCGCCAGCTCAGTAACTTCGAAATCCTTCGGGATCAACTTTCCATTGGTTTCATCCACAAGCTCCCCAGTCCCGCCAACATCTGTCGCTACTGAAGGAATTCCGCAGCTAAAGGCTTCCATTATTGCGACAGGTATGCCTTCACTGGAACTGACATTAATGAAAAGGTCTATAGGGTTCTTCAGGTAAAAAGGAACAATTTCATCATTTGCCATATTTCCAGTGAATTCAGTTGTAATATTAGCAGGAAGTTCTTTTGCAAGGCCCTCTAATTCATTTAGTCCTGGCCCTCCTCCAATATGAGTCCAGTGGATTCTCGACTGACACTCAGCAAGACTTTTCACAAGGAGTTCCAGACGTTTAACAGGAACTACATAAGAACAGCTGACAATTCGGAAAATACCATCAGAAGAACCATGTGACAAACCTTCCGGCTTCTGAGTTCCCAACCGAGCAACTTCCAGACTCGAAGCGCTCCCGCCAGTCTGTTCCGCCAGATATTCAGCACCATTCTGGGAAATAAGATATATTTTATCCAACTGATGAATTAAAGTCTGCTTATATGGCAAATAAGGAGGACTGTGGCGGTAATCGTAGATATCTCCGCCATGCCCTCTTGAAATAGCATAGAGATCAGAGTACTTCTCCTTAAGGAACGCAATTCCTGGTGCTAGCGATAACCAGTACGAATAAGCCACAAATTTTGACGGGTTTTGTTCCTTAAATATTATATTTTCTATATAATTCCGAAGATGAATAGCATTTGCAGTCCATGATACAAGTTTGCCGAACCCCTTAAGGCCAAAGTTGCCTGCTCTTTTTCTTTCTTCCAGAAGCCATCTGCGTCCCTGCGCATCTTGAAATGCACTCATCTTAAAAGAGACAGCATTCTTTTTTTGAAAAGCAGGTACCAAATGGACCGAAGCATTGTGGGGCAGTTCTCTTTGTTTGGTATGGTCTGCGCTATTAACCGGTATGATATGTACTTTGCGAAACTTTTCACATAAAAAATCCAACTCGAGCTTTAAAAACTCCTCACCCGGATAAAATGGATACCGATTCGTTATTAATACCAATTCTTTTTCCATTGTCATCACTCACATCAAAAGTATATTTGAAAAACCGTTTGTCAGCTTTGCCACAAACGGTTTTTCACTTAATGTTTACCGGTTACTTTTCGGTACATCTTAATTAATGGTTTATGACGTTCATTCACTAGACCAATCACTTCTGCAATGATCTGGAAAAGCAAGAGCAAGCCAAAAACAATCAGCAGTGATCCCCATAATGTCGAGGTTTCAAATACAACTGCCGCTACACTAAAAAGAATGCCTAAAGCATAAATGACTAAAACCGTGTTACGATGTGAAAGTCCGATTGCCAAAATACGGTGATGCAAATGGCTTTTATCGGGAGCGCCAATCGGTTTCTTGTTGACCACTCTTCGAATAATTGCATAAGTAGTGTCAAATATTGGGACACCCAATATTATTATTGGCACAATAAAGCTAAATAATGTAACACTCTTGTATAAACCAAGCAACGAAAGGATACCAATAGAATATCCTAAAAATAAAGCCCCAGTATCACCCATGAAAATTTTGGCAGGATGAAAGTTATAAAATAGAAATGCAAGCGTGCTGCCCAGTAATATTAGGGCCAGTGCTAAAATTAGCGGTTTGCCGGCTGCTCCCGCCATGAAAGCAACAGTCGCTATACCGATTGAAGATATCCCCGCAGCCAGGCCATCAAGGCCATCGATCAGGTTAATGGCATTTGTGATTGCAACAATCCAAAAAATCGTAACAGGGATTGCCCATATGCCAAGATTAAATTTTTCCATAAAAGGTATACTTATGAAGTCAATTGTTAATCCTGTACTTACAACGATTCCTGCGGCTGCAATCTGGCCAAGCAACTTCACCTTTGCCGATAGTTCATATTTATCATCAAGAATCCCAAGAACGATGATAATGATCGCACCTATTGTTATGCCGGTTAACTTTTCATTTTGGAGCCCTGCAGTAAAGAATCCAGCAACCACTCCGAGGAAAATGGCCAGCCCTCCAAGGCGTGGCATAACTTTAGCATGTACTTTTCTATGGTTTGGTTTATCAGTAGCGCCAATTTTGTGCGCAAATTTTATAACAAATGGTGTCAAGATTAAAACAGTAAGGAACGAGACGAAAAAAGCTAGTATCAATTGTGCAGTCATATAGACTTCCCCTCTGTAAAAAGGTAATTTCAAACCCTCACTAAGTGTATCACAATCCAAGCTATATTCAATTTTTAATCCATTAATTTTTAGTTACATTTATTTCAGGGCTTGTCATATCCTTGTTAATGTTTTTCCTTTTTTATACCCGATGAAACCTTTTATATTTCTTCTTTATTTTTATCCTGCAAGGCCTTCTTGTCAATTATTTTTATTTTCCATTAAAACAGGCGATAAAAACCGTTGTAATAAAAGGAAACCCCTATCGGATAATAAATCCAATAGGGATATTTTTATTGTTTATTGAAATAATTAATAATGCCTCTGTACACAGCATCAGCTGCTTTTTGCCTGAACGTTGAATTTGCTAAAAGATCTGCATCATCTTTATTAGACACAAAGGCAACTTCGACTAATACGCTTGGAATTTTCGTATCCTTTATAACCCTAAAATCTCCATGTTTGACACCGCGGTTATAGGTTCCAAGTGTTGCGATAAGTTCCTTTTGGATTTCTTCTGCCAATAACTGACTGTCGGCGGATTCGTAAGTGCTGTTCCACCATGTTTCTGTTCCGTGTGGTGAAGATGTCGAATAAGAATTAACGTGCATACTGACAAAGATATCAGCCCCAGAACTATTAGCTTTTGCTACACGCTCATTTAACGTAGGATAGGTATCTCCTGTCCTCGTCATCAAAACCTTCGACATGGAGCTTGTCAACCTTGATTGAATTCTTTTTGACATATCAAGTACTAAATCTTTTTCAACCAACTTTGTGCCACCACTTGTATACCCGCTTGCACCAGGGTCAGTACCACCATGACCTGCGTCAATCATAATTGTCTTGCCAACAACAGAAATGGCCAAAGAATTGAAAATCCCCTCAGAAACGGAACCCGGACCTCCATAAACAAAGAAACTTTGGTATCCGTTGTTGATAATAGCGCTTCTTGTTTCCGTCGGCACCGAGGTAGCTGTTGTTAATAAAATAGGCTCATTTCTTTTTGCTGCAAAAACAGCTCCAGTTAATGCATCGGCGAACGTCATTCCAGTTGCAATAGAAGACTGAGACCGAGTGCTGAAATACTTATTAGCAATATTAGCAGCGACTTCAAAACGGTTTCGGCCATCAATTCGGTATGGATTAGGAACGCTATTATATACATTTCTTGAAATACTGCCTTCACCACCGACGATAATCGTCTGGCTTACTCCCCATTGATCGATAATCGCTTTAGTAGAACCAGGTAATGTGTTTGTATTCGTTAATAAAATTGGATATCCATTTCTTGCTGCATATGGAGCAATTGCAAGAGCATCCGGAAAATTCAAGCCATAGGCAAGAACTACTTTACTGCTTTTTCCTACACGGAGTGCGATATTGTTTGCAACCTCAAAACGATTGGCTCCTGAGATTCTTTCAGTTTTCAATCCCATCTTTCTGACTTCAGACAATACACTGTCAGAAATACTGGCTGAACCTCCCACAGCAATAACATTTGTTGCATTTAATCTATCAATCTCTGCTTTTGTTGCTGCAGTCAATACTCCTGGCTGTGTTAATAAAATTGGCGCATTATATTTATATGCCAAAGGCGCCGCAGCCAATGCATCTGCATAAGCATCATAATTAGCAAGGATGACTGTATTTGCAGATGTCCATCCCTTTTTAGAAACATTTACTGCAACCTCAAACCGATCCTGTCCGCCCAACCTGATTGTGTAGCCCTCTGCCGATGCCGGTAAAACAGCTATAAAACAAAAAGCAGCAGCGAACAGAAAAGCCACAAAAACTTTTTTCATTATCTTGCCTCCCTAGTTGTTATCTCTCTTATTTTATCGGACCGAATCGACAAATTTCTATAAAATTTCCAAAAAAAATGAAAATTGGTAGATTGGCCTTATGGTATTGGAAAATAAGTTTAATAGAGGAATTATATAGAATATTTTTGTTGTGAATCCACTCCAAAAGATACTTTAAAATTGACTGTTATATAAGAAATGTGTACTAAAACACTAATACCTCCTTAGTATAAGGATTGGTGATCAAACTAACCCTTTAAAAATTCATGTCCCTGAAGTGTCGAAATTTGAGATCCACGATAGTGTGAACATACCAAAAAGGACAGACTTTGGAAAAGTCCGTCCCTTAAATAATAGTAAATTAATTTCCTAGGGTTGCCCCTGGATAGTAATGTTTCAAAATTTCTACATATGACTTTCCGGACGAAGCCATGTTTTTAGCGCCATACTGGCTCATTCCTACGCCATGTCCGTATCCTTTTCCTCTGATCGTCATAATATCTGTGTCTTTATTATAAGTCACAGGATCTAAGAGATGGCTTTTAAACACGCTGCCGCCAAACATAGAGCGGAATGTACCAATGCTTAAAGTGCGTTTAAGGTTAATTCTATCAATCTCTTTTTCTGAATTCAGCTTATAAGTGTTTGTTGAAGGATAACGAACAAAGAAATCAATATCCAACGTGGCACTTACACTTCGGTTTCCTGATGTCTTTTCAGGCGATAACGAATATCCATTAATCGATACAATTTTTATTTCCGTGTTTGCATAGCCATTTTTGTACAGCCAATTCTTGATGCTGTTAGCAACACTTGTATCGGACTCCTTAATAGAACTCCACCAGTGACCTGGATTTTTCAGATTATCTTTATAAGGCTCCATGTTAATCTGTGTCTTTTTCATAGGTATGGACCATGGAATTTCAGGATCATAAGAATCAGCTTTCGCAGATAAATATGGAACAAGAGTCGTCCCCCAGGCGTTGGCATTCGATTCTATATATCCGCCATTGCTTGACGAGAATACAGCAGAAATTGGATTGCCATTGTATCTTAATACTTTACCTGCAGTCCCTTCAACAGCCTGATTGGTACGCTGCTGATAATAATCATCAACCCATGTAACACCACCATATACCTGAAAGCCCTGTGTATCTGCAACAACTTTCCCTACAGAATTGATTGAATAGGTACGGGCAGCCACCGCCTGTGCTTTGAGAGCTTCAACTCCCCAACTCGCAGGCATTTCATGAGGTACTACACCCTTTAGATAGTCCTCAAATGGGATTTCTCTGTTGATCGGTCTAACATATCCGTTTTCGAGGAAGAATTCCATTTTGCCCATATATGGCTTATTGTTTAATTTGATCTGGTTACTAGTGTTATAACGAGATGGAATCAACGCAAACTCAGAATTGCCAAAATCCTTTAATTTTTGAGAGCCCTTGTATAAAACCAGTCTGCTATTCTCATTTTTCACTGAATACGCTGAACCGGCAGCGAGCCGAACTTCATTCGGAAGACTGGCAACCACTGACTCATTAACAGAAGCCGGTCCGCCTAAAATGGTAAAGCTTGATATTTTTTTCTCGGAAATAATCGTTTTAATTGAATCCGGCAATCTTTCTGGTCTTGTCAATAATAACGGTGCATCTTGTTTGGCAGCCAAAACTGATCCGGTCAATGCATCAGCAAATGATAAGCCAGTAGAAATGAATGCTGTATCTGCAGGCAAATTCAATTCTCTTACTATGTTAGCAGATACCTCGAAGCGGTCTGCGCCGCCGATTCGGGTTGCTGAAGGCAATTTGCTTCCAACTGTAGTACTTACACTGCCTGTACCTCCAACAATCAAAGTACTTTGTCTGCCTTGCAATGCATCTTTAGTGTAATCCGGCAGGAAATCCTTTGCTGTTAACAGAATCGGATACCCTTGTTTAGCAGCATATGGAGCAATAGATAGCGCATCGGCAAATACTAGACCATTAGCTATAACTGCATTTTCTTTGTTCGGGAGTTGGTCTGCTAACTTTTTCGCCACAGCAAATCGGTCATCTCCTCCTAAACGTTTTACAGTAGGAACATATGACTTCAACTGATTCTCTACTTTCGGAGTTATACTGGAGATACCACCTATAATAAAGATATTCGTTGGTTTTAATTCCTGTATCTTTTTTAATGTTTGACTTTCTAATTCATTGGGTAATGTTAAAAGTATAGGTGCATTTTTGTAAAAGGCGAATGGTGTTGCAGCCAAGGCATCGGCAAATGCTTTGTAGTTAACCAGGATGACTGTATCAGCTTGACTCCAGCCACTGGAAGCTACATTGTTGGCAACAGCAAATCGGTCATTTCCTGACATTCTAATGTTTCCATTCGCAAGCTTATAATCACCAACAGTTGAAATATTAATCGCACGAGTATTTCCAATATAATTGCTTAATTTGACGGAAATATTCGCAGCCTGGGCATAAGAAGTAAACGGCATCAACGTGACACAAATGGCTAAAATTAGAATGAAGGAAATCTTTTTCTTTATCAATTTTTACCCTCCCTAGTTGTTAAAACAAGCAAAATATGACAATAACCCTCCCTTTTTCTACTAATATACGAACCTATCACTAAATTTATCAAATATTGTCAAATGAGTAAATGGAATTTTTAATATAAATTTAATGTAAATGAAAAGAGCCGGGTGCGTTGCAAGCATACCGGCTCTACATTTTCTCGCTTTTAATTAAATCCGCTACCAAAATATACCTATCTGGAGCATCCCCGATAAAGTCAAATGGATAGCAGGTGGTAACGGTTAAAGTGGCACGTGGTTTAGGTACTATCACGGTTCGGTCATCGGCATCTACAATTCGGACCTTCCTTACCTTATAGGTAAACTCCCCAGCAGATGTGGAAACAACCAGCAAGTCCCCTTTACCGACTTCCCCGAGCTTCCTGAACACTGTGTCTCTATGTCCCGATAGTACCGAGTTATCCTTTTCTCCAGGAAGAACACTTCCGGCAAAATGTCCAACGCCTTTTTCAAGCTCGTCCTCATCTGTCCCATGGTAGATTGGCAGATTGGCCTCAAGCTTGGGGATATGAAGATTGCCAATCTCTTCGCCTTTTTTTGGTCTCTCTGGATAAAGAATGTTTTTCCTGACCGGGTTCTTCGTTATATTAGCTGGGCTTGCAGTAAAGGTTTCTTCATCTGACTGATGAGTCTGATAAAGCCAATAGCCTTTAAGTAGTTTATAACCATTGGTACTGCTAAACCATAAACCAAATATGATTATACTAACTGATAGAGAAAGAAGAACCAGATAACCGGCTCTTCTCTTTGTTTTCAATTTCCTAAACACCTTTAACTCTCACTTTTCTGATTGCAAAGATTCCAAATAGGAACATGGCAAAACCAGCCAAAGCGTTCGGCAGATAGTCAGATGCAGTGTTTGGCAGCTTTCCGCCTTTTACTGTTTTAGCAACTTTCACAGCAGGTACTTTCTCGGCTGCCTTTGTTACTTCTTCTGCAGTTTCTTTTGTTTTTTCAATCGTTTTCCCTGTTTCCTGAAGAAAGTCGGATCCGAACATGTCTTTTGTTATTTTCATATCTGCTAATAACTTGCCATCTTTGGATAGTATTTTAATGATCAGGTCTGCTCCATTTGTTGAATTCATTTTTAAAAGGGACTCAAAAGAGATAGCTGTTTCCTTACCATCTTTGGACAGGTAGTACTCCACCTTCAAGTCAAAAAGGTTAAGTAAATCATTCCATACATCAATGAATTCAGCGATATCTTCAGCAGATAAGTCTTCAGCACTTTCGAACTCAGGGAAGTTCATTAAACGCTGTCCGATTTCTTCCATTTTGATCAGGAATTGCTCCTGATCCAAATCAGGATTTTCAAGAATTGCGAGTAAATGGTTGGCTAAATTGTTCGCTTCAGCCAGTGAAAGACCAAAACTATCAAGCGTGTTAATCAGCTCATCTTTGGATTCCATGAAAATATGTTCGGCCATGGTCATGTACAAGTCTTCCATATTGTCATAGTTTTCAAGTGAATCATCATATTTATTCAAGAAAGCTTCAAGCTCTTCTTTAGATTTAAAATCAAATTCATTAAGCAGCTCCTGGAGATTTTCATCTGTAATTGGAGTCAATTCAGCAGTATACAGGTAATCAGACACTTCCCAGTAAAGGTCTTCATAAAAAATAAATTGGTCAAGTGATGTTTCATTTTCCTCAAGCAACTTTATGAGTTCTTCTTCCGTCATTTCGAATTCTTCAAGCAGTTCTTGAAGGTTAGTTTCATTCACAAGAGGTCCCAGGTAATCTTTCAGTTCCGTTAAATCTTCAAACTCTTCAAGACTGTAATCGTGAGTTTCTGATAAATAGGAAGTAAACTCTTCTTCAGACATGCCTATTTCCTGTAAAAAACTCTTAAACTCCTCACTCTGCGGATTAATTTCCGCAAAGGCCGAATACGGCAGCAAACCAAATGCCAGGACAACAGATAATAAAGCTGAAAGTAAACGCTTCAAAAATTATTCCCCCTAAAAATTATATGTCTACCAAATTAGTATATAAGGAATAAGGATTTTCCGACAGAGGGTTTTTTTGGAATTTTTCAAAGACTATCCTCCTGGTAATTTAAAAAGACCTTCCTTTAACAGGAAGGCAGTAAATTGGTTTATATTAATTTGAATAAAAGCTTTTAATGCTATTTGCCAATGCCTGTGCTCTTTTATCCTGCACAGATTGGCTGGCCAATAGCTTCACTTCAGTAGGATTGGATATGAACCCTAATTCTATTAAAACAGATGGCATCTTTGTCCAGCGAGTGACAAAAAGATTATGATCTTTAGTGCCAGTAGAGGAATATGTCGTTGTTATTCCTATTCCCGGGTATACAAGTGCCTTTGCAAAATTTTGAGCCAGCACTTTACTATCTTGGGCTTGAAGAGAAGGAGTAGGATCATACGCTACATTGTTCCCTTGATAACTCAAAGATTTATATGTGGAGCCGCTTTTCACAATAAATACTTTTCGTTCAGTATCTTCTCGTACAAAAGGATATTTTACTCCACTTGATAAAACATACACATCTTTCGTTTCAATAGCAGGACGATAAGAACTATAATGAGTGCTTAAACCTCTTGGGCTTGTAGAAACATTCGAATCGTGATGGATACTGATGAATAAGTTTGCAGTCGTTTTATTAGCAATAGATGTTCTGTCTGCCAGATCCAAGAATATATCCTGGCCAGGCTGTCTGGTAAACAACACCTTCGCTCCCATTGCCTTAAGTTTAGCTGCAAGCTTTTCAGTAAATTGATTGTTTAACGTTTTTTCATAATAACCATTTTTAACTGCACCCGGATCCTTACCGCCATGGCCGGGATCAAGCATTATGGTCTTTCCTTCAAGAGGAAGCAATGGCATTTGTCCAGTCAATTTTAGGAAAGTGTCATTAGGGACCGAAGCAGTTCCCCCTAAAATAACAAAATCATTTATGTTTTGGTTTTTAATAACGGTATAAACGGAATTCGGGATCATTGTTGGATGTGTCAACAACAAAGGAGCTCCCTGTTTTGCTGCAAGAACAGAGCCAGTCAGCGCATCGGCAAAACTCATCCCAGTCGCCAGAAAGGCCTTGGCAGGACTCGGGCTCAGTTGGGTAACTATATTGGCAGAAACCTCAAAGCGATCTTTTCCGCCAATCCTTTTCGCACCTGGGAGCTGCCCAGCAACAACTTTCCCTACACTGGCTTCTCCACCTGATATAATCGTAGATTTAATGCCAAGCTGGCTAATAGCTTCCTTCATCTTTACAGGCAATTCATTGCTCTTTGTCAGCAAGATTGGGTAGCCGTTTTTCGCTGCATATGGCGCAATCGCCAAAGCATCAGGGAAATTCAGGCCATTCGCTACTACTGCTGTTGAAGTAGACTTCAATTTCTTTGAGATATTATAGGCAACCTCAAAACGGTCCTTCCCGGCAATCCTTTCAATATTACTAAAGCCATTTGCCTTCAATGCTGAAGAAATTTTGGTAGAAACACTGCCAGTACCACCAATTAAAATGATTTTTTGGGGTTTTAATCTTCTAATCTCTGTCAACACCCTTGAGTCCAGTGTATCAGGAGCTGTTAACAAGATGGGTGCATTTTGCTGATAGGCGAATGGAGAACCAGCCAGTGCATCCGCAAACGCCTTGTAGTTAGCCAGTACAACAACTGGTGCTCCGGCAGGCCACCCCTCTTTGGATACATTAATCGCAACCTGAAATCGGTCTTTCCCATCCATCCGTTTAGCAGTTACTTCTGCTGAACCTTCTAGGGATGGGAAAATTAAAAGCAACAATAAACTTACAAGAATGATAGATAAATATTTCTTCATGTCTAGCTCCCTTTATGTATTTTAAATCTATTTTCCTATTTGTTCGAAATATACCAAATTATTGTAACATAGTTAGAACTGGATTTTTCATAAATATCCAAAAAAATACACTCTAGTCCAGAGTGTATTTTTAGGTTAGAAAACAAATCAATAACTTTATCCATTAGTTCTGTTTTTTATCAGATTCTTAATGAGCAAGTAACTCCCCTTGAGAACGAGAAAAATTGAGAAGAAGAGTATAAAACCCCATAGGCTTACAACAGCATCATCAAATTCCATCTGTCCCCTGCCAGTGATTTTTTGCTGAATTTCAATTGCAAATACAAGAACCAGAATTACAGTAAAAGTATAAATGAAGGAAATAGCTGTAATGCTATATTGGGCCAGGTGTTTAAAAATAAAATGAACAACAAAGAATGAAAAAATACCAATAAATCCGAATACCCATAAATGTAGATCTTTATCTGTAAGACTAAGACCCATGTTTGCCGTGATATCCATAATAACGTCATGTATGGAGTTAACAACTTCTACTATAATTTTAATAAACTCTTTCACTACTTCATCCTCCAGTAAATATAACAATAATTATATTATATTAGAATTTGTAACACACTTTGTCGAAAAATCGTCTATTCTGTTAAAAATTATATTTTTTTTATTGTTTATTTTTGGTATTCTATATTTGTTGTTCACTTTTAATTGGAGGCTACACATTATGAGTTCACGAATAGATAAAAATACTACAAAAAAGAAAAAGAGGAAATGGGTTAAAATACTGATCTTCTCTTTTGTCCTATTATTTTTGGTAGTTGGAGGGTATGTATACTCTGTATACAACTCTTTGTCAAAAGCTGTCGATACTATGCATGAACCGTTAGAACGCGGTAAGTCAGAGAAAAGGTCTAAAGAACTTTCGTTTACAAAAGCGGAACCTTTTTCCGTTTTGCTTATGGGTGTTGACGAGAGAGAAGGAGATCGAGGCCGATCAGATTCATTGATAGTTCTAACCATAAACCCACAACAGAATTCTGTTAGAATGCTAAGTATACCTCGTGATACAAGAACAGAAATTATAGGAAAAGGTAAACAAGATAAAATCAACCACGCTTACGCCTTTGGTGGCGTGGATATGTCAATTGCAACAGTAGAAAACTTCTTGGATATTCCCATCGATCACTACGTACAAATTAACATGGAAGGATTCAAGGATATAGTGGATGCAGTTGGAGGGGTAACTGTACAAAACGATTTAGATTTCACATATGAAGGTACCCACTTTCCCAAAGGCCAACTAACCTTGGATGGAGCTAAGGCGTTAAAGTATTCAAGAATGCGATACGAGGATCCAAGAGGAGATTTTGGCAGACAAGCTCGTCAAAGACAAATTATTCAAGCTGTTATTAAAGAAGGGGCAAGTTTAAGTACGATAACCAATTATGGAGAAATTTTCAACGCGTTAGGTAATAATGTTAAAACCAGCTTAACATTTGATGAGATGGTAACGATCCAAAGTAAATATAAAGCTTCGAGTAAAGATATGGTCCAGGAGCAAATCAAGGGATCCGGACAAAAAATTAATGGTGTTTACTATTATTCCGTGCCTGACGAAGAAAAGAATAGAATACAACAACTGCTTAAAGAACATTTAGAAATGTAATCTAAGTTGGAAGATGAAAATCTTCTAACTTTTTTATTTGACCTTATGGTTCACGTTATTTTTTTGGAGATTTTTTACTGTTAATATCCATGATGGTAAATGTTATAATTTTACTTTAGAAATCAAGTTAAATATTATTCCTCAAGACGGAGTTGGCAAAAATAATGAAAGACAAAAAAAAGATTTGTTTAATTAGTTCAACTGGAGGCCACCTAACACAGTTACGACAATTAATTCCTATTGTGAAAGATCAAAAGTTTTTTCTTATTACAGAACAGCATAAATCTACCGAAATGCTGTCAAAACAATTTGATGTATATTACCTAAAACAGCAAGAAAGAAAAAGTTTAATTTTCCTATTTGTTTTTCTTTTTAACATAATAAATTCGTTCCTTATTATTGCAAAAGAGAGACCAGATTTCATTATTTCTACTGGGGCTGGTGCGGTTCTACCTGCCTGTGTATTTGGTAAATTATTTGGAGCTAAAATTATCTTTATTGAAAGTTTCGCAAAAATTGATACACCGACTTTAACAGGACGCATTGTCTATAAGTTTGCAGACAGATTTTATATTCAATGGGAAGAACTGAGAAAGCATTATCCTAAGGCTGTATTTAAGGGGGCAATATATTGATTTTCGTAACTGTGGGTACACAAAAATTCCCATTCGACAGGCTTTTTATTGAACTGGATCGTCTTATTGGAGAAGGTCTTTTAAAAGAAGAAGTAATAGCTCAAATTGGTTATACCAAATATCAACCTAAGAACTTTAGCACCTCTCAATTTTTAACAGAAGATGAAGTAGAAAAATATATGAACAGTTCTAAAATCGTAATTACACATGCAGGAACGAGCTCTATAATTAATTGTATGAAAAAAAAGAAAAAAACTGTTGTAATACCAAGATTGTCAAAGTTTAATGAGCATATTGACGATCATCAAATAGAAATTGCCACTCTTTTTAAAGAAAAGAATGCTGTTGAATTAGTAGAAAATATTGAAGATCTTCAGAAAAAAATACAAGAATGCGAATCAAAAGAGTATAATTTTTTAACTTTTGACAATCAATTATTACTTGCATCAATTCGCGATTATATTACAGGAAATTAAATTTTATTTTTATTTGGGGTGCAATAATGAAAGTTGGAATCGTAGGTAATTATGGTCATAATAATAACGGGGATGAAGCAATATTAACTGGTATATTGGAACAACTAATAAATAATCTAAATATAGACGCAAAAGATATAACTATATTTTCCAACAACATTGAGAATACCAGGTCTCGTTACAATATCAATACTGTCCCTCTGATGTATAAAAAAGGGAATATATTAACCACAGGGGCATCGACTATCTTTAAACATTATAAGTTATTGAAAGAGCTTGATCTTTTGATAATTGGTGGTGGCGGACTGCTAATGGATATGTATAAAAGAGACGCACCACTCTATGGTACTCTCGGATTGCTGGGGAAGTTACAAAATTGTAAGGTTGTTATATATGGGGTTGGTGCTGGTCCAATTAATACCACACTAGGTAAAACGATTATTAGAACACTTGTAAATAAAGCAGACTCAGTATCTGTAAGAGATACTAACTCCCAAAGGCTTTTAGAATCCCTGGGAATTAATAAGAATATAGAAGTTATTGGCGACCCTGCTTTTTTTGTGAGTGAGGCAGACCAAGAAAAAAAAGGATCAACGATACAAAAAATTGGCGTTACTGCTGTTCCGTATTTTAGTGAGCAATATTGGCCAGAAGCAAATCCCGAAAAGTATAAGACTTATGTTAAGGGCTTTGCCGCAAATTTAGATAATATTGTGAAAAACAATAAGGCCAACATTACTTTTTATTCCACAAAGTATCCTGAAGATGTTCAGGTTACTAAAGATATATATGAGTATATGGAGTTTAAAGAGGACGTAAGCATTATCGAAGATAATTTAGGTCCAAAAGAAATTTTCTCATTAAGCTCTAACCAGGATGTTATTATCGGGACACGCCTTCATTCTTTAATTTTATCCTCATCTGCACAAACACCTATCATTGGAATCGGATACCATCAAAAAGTAGAAGATTTTATGAAGGTAATTGATCAGCATCCTTCCTTTGTATCAATTAAGAAATTAGAGGAAGATGATTTTGTCTTGCTGACCTTAGTTAATGAGATGCAAAAGAACTGGGATACAGTTAAACAGAATTACCAGCTCATTTCTGCAAATTTAAGAGATGAGGCTGCAAAAGGCATTAAGCAGTTATCAAGGTTCATTCAGGAGTGAGGTTTTTGAAAAATCTTTTGATATTAAGCAATATGTACCCCAGTAAGATAGGACCTACTTTCGGTATATTTATTAAAAATCAAGCCGACCAGCTAAAACAAAACGGGATGAATGTAGATATAGTAGCTATCGATAATCCAAACATGGATAAATTCACCGTGATCAAAAAGTATCTAACATGGTTCCTGCAATTTTTAAGCAACTTCATTTTCAAAGGCCGGAAGTATGATATTGTTCATGTACATTATATCTTTCCAACAGGAATTCTCGGTCTTTTTTACAAGAAGATATATAAAAAACCTATGGTTGTCACCGCTCACGGCGGTGATATTGATAAAATGGCCGAGAAAAATAAACTCTTTAAAAAATGTACAGAGTATATTCTAAAACAAGCTGACTTTATTATTTGTGTTGGCGAAGAATTGAATCAAACGGTTCAAAAAGAATATCACGCGACTCCCGATAAGATTACAACGTTGAATATGGGTGTGGATACTAATATTTTCTTTCCCATGGACAGTTTGGGGTTAAGGGCGAAGTACGGCATTCCAAATGATACAAAAACAATTCTTTTTGTAGGAAACATTATTAAAGCCAAAGGCGTCTTAGAGTTGATCAAAGCATATAAAAGCTTGAAACATTACATTCCTGAAGCTCGACTTGAGATAATTGGATCAAAAAAGGAACCTGATTTTTTTAAAACTTTGGAAAGATATATTAAAGAGGAAAACATTCAGGATATTTTTTTTCATGAACCAAAAAGCCAAAAAGAAATTGCTGTCTGGATGAATATGTCCGATGTTTTCGTCCTCCCTTCGCATATCGAGGGCCTTGGACTGGTCGCATTGGAAGCAATGGCTTGCAAGGTACCCGTAGCAGGAGCTGAAGTTGGAGGCCTCGCCTATTTGCTGTCCAATCAAGCAGGAGTACTATTCCCGCCCCAAAATGCTGAATCAGTCGAACATGCCATTGTGAATATATTAAAAAATAAAGAAATGAACTCTAAAAGAATAGCAACTGCTTATAACAAGGCTTTGGAAAATAATTCCAAAAATGTCATAAAAACACTTATTGGAATCTATAATTCTGTTCAAGAAATTCCTGAAAGAAGAAGATCATAGATGAAATTAAAAACAATTGCAGGCTTAATAGGAATCGTTACTTTGATTAATATTTCAACAAGACTTATAGGTTTTTTAAGAGAAATAATTATCGGAGTCCATTTTGGAACGAGTTCTATGGCAGATAACGTTGTCTTAGCTTATACCATACCTAACTTTCTATATTTAGTATTGGGCGGAGCAATAACAACTTCCTTTATCAGCATTTATAATAAAATAAATGAAGAAAAAAATAAAATCCAATTCAAGAATGTAATTTTTACTTACAGCACTATAGCTGTTTTAGTTATTACGACCCTCCTTTTAATTGCAAACACAACCTTAATTAATTCCATGTTTCCTGGTGTTGAAGGTCAACAAAAAGATATATTGGAGAAGTTATTCTTGATTACTGCACCTTCAACTTATTTCCTGGTTTTATCAATGTGGTACTCGGGTGTACTTAACATACAAGGAAAATATATAGGCGCTAGTTTTTCTACCTTGACCAATAATCTAATATTTGTTTTGTTCGTAATAATTGCCTTCCCCAACCTTGGAGTATACGCATATGGGTGGGGTTCGCTGTTAGGAAGCATTGTTATGTTTTTGTTGATGTCTTATGAACTGAAAAAAGGGAAATTTCTTTCTTACTCTTTTACATTTAAATACGATAAAACCTCCGATATTAAACGGATGATGAAGATTTTATTTCCTATTGCCCTGGGGGGAGCCACCCTCCAGTTTTATTTTATTGTCCAGCGTTTTTTTGGTTCTTACTTGGCTGAAGGATATATCGCTGCTTTGAATTATGCCTCGAAACTAGTTCAGCTTCCTCAAGTTATTTTAATGACTAGTGTAACTACTGTAATTTATCCATTGTTGGCGAAAAAAGTAGCAAATGGCGAATTCAAGGTTGTTAAAGATATATTCAAAAAAGGAGATCATCTCCTTTTCCTTTACCTTGTTCCTCTTTCGGTTTTTATCTATTTTTATTCCTATGATATTATCTCTTTTATATTTGAATATGGTTCATTTAATAGAGAATCAACTGTGATGACAGCTGCAATGTTAAAAATATTTGTCATAGGAATGCATGCTCATTCAGCCAATATGTATATTACCAGGTTTTATTACGCTATGGAAAAAGCATTGTTTCCTGTGTTTATTGGTTTATTCTCAGTTTTTGGGTTAAATACGGTTATCACCTTAAGTTTAATGGATCATTTAGGAGCAGACGCTGTTGCATGGGGAACAACCATTAGTGCTTATTTTCAATATTTTGCTTTATTGATTGTGGGTAAAAAGAAACTTGGTCTCGATATCAACTTTGGTCGAAATCAAGTTAATTACTTTATCATCATTTTTTCTCAAATATTAATAATGTCTCTGGCGAGTACCTATATTACATTTGCCATGCCAATTGTTAATATAATAATAGGACTGATCTTATTTGGTCTTAGTTTTGGTGTAACTGTCTTTTTACTTGGCTACCATAAAGAACTCCTAGGTAAAGAAAAGAAAAGTAAATCGAAAAGTTAAGTTCTAATTAGGGAGCTTCCCCTTTCTTTTTATGGGAATATTAATGAAAGGATGTACAAGAATGTCTTTTAAAAAGATCTTTAGATTATGTATTATCGGCATAATATTCCTTGCATTCTCTCTCTTTAGTTTCATTAGGTATCAAGCCTTTCATACATCTGCAGAATCTGCACCAGTTCCTGTATTTCTAAATCAGCAGCGGACCGTGATTAAAGATATATCAGATAAGGATATTGCTTCTAAAGAATTTTTCAAAATATATCCTGACATTTCGAGTCCAGTTTTTATTGATTCAGTAAAAATGGAAAGAATACGGGAACAGATAAAAAGAAAAGAAGAACCTACTTATTCTGAGTGGTTAAAGTTGTTAAGTTCAGCAAATCAAAAAAAGAACTATAAGCCAAATGCGCCAAGCTCTTTTTATGTTCCGTATGTTTATTCAAATCCTGAAGGCCATTGGAGGGGTAAAAATCCTCTTGTTAAAGATGCAAACAGTGCATATGAATTAGCACTGGCTTATCAGGTTACCGGTAATGAGAAATACGCGATAAGGGCTGCAAGAATTCTTGATAATTGGAGTCACACGACAAAAACGTTCAAAAAATCAGACGATACTCCTTTAGTGGTGAGCATCAACTTTCCTTCTATGATCATCGCAGCCTCCCTGATAGAAGATTCTCCGAACTGGACTAGGGATAACCAAGCAGATTTTAAAGAGTTTATTTCAAAAAAAGTTTTACCAATGAACACTATGAATAGAGAAAACAATTGGGGAAACTGGGGCTTGCTTCTTGGCATCTCTTCAGCTGCTTATCTTGATGATCAAAAGTTATTTTCAGCCTCAATCAATCGATGGAAATACTTTATCGAACATCAAATGAATACCAAAGGTCATTTATATCTAGAAGTAACCAGGAACTACGGAAAAGGGAATTATGGGATATGGTATTCTCACTTTTCTCTCCAACCACAGACTATTGCAGCAGAAATCGCAAAAGTTAATGGAGTTTATTTATTCACTTATACTACTCCATCTGGAAAAAGTCTTAAAAAGGCTTTTTCAACTATTGTATCCTGGACTGAAAAGCCAGAAACCTTCCCATATTATAATGGTGATATAAACGAATTATGGCATGTAAGAAAAAAGCTGAATGAGACTGCTATAAATGGGGATGAGTCTGCATCAATAGGATATTTTGAAATTCTATCAATATATTATAATAATAAAAAAGCGCAAAAGCTTTTACATGTTGAAAGACCATTAACATCCAGTCATGCTGTTCCTTATTTAACATTTACTCATGGAGGAGTAACTCATTAAGATTTTTCTTGCAAAAAAGAAGCCCTATATTAAATGGGCTTTTTTTCCATAGGTTAAAGTTAGCTGAGGAACTCCATGAATAGATGTCAATGGACGTTTTTTAATTATAGCTTGCTTTGCTTTATGATTTTCATAGTAACTTACTATGAAAAATAATCGATTGATGAAAGGTATTTTCCATCTATTTTGTATTCATCTCCCTTAATTAATTTAATATGTTATAAATCCTCTGTTTTACCACTGAAATACGGGAAATCTGCAGGTGATATAATCCAATTTGCCACTACCCTTTATTACGAGTTACTTCCAAATACAGGTGACCATTTTGATCCTGCTGATGATTAAATAGAAACTTCCACCTCTCAACTGACTCATTAAATAAGGCTTCATTATCTAAGTAAGTTGAAAGTGACATGATCAAAAGCATTCCCTAGTTTCCCCAATTTTTTCCCAGCTTCATGGTATTAAGAGGAAGTACTTTATCTGAAGAAAATTCTGAAAATCCTTCTGATCTTTCGAAGTCCAACTTGGTGAACGCTCAATTAAGGATGCGGCCACTATCATTGGAAGAAAATGTATGCTTGCAACTAAGGGGGTGTCCTCTTTTTTGCTATGTATTTAGTATGATTGTACCATGCTTTTATGATTCTGATTGATGCCTCAGCATATTTCTCTTCTCCTGTGATTTGGTAAAACAATGCTAACTCATAAGCTATATTTACATCTGTTACCAGACTTTCTTTGTTTTTTCTATCTCCCTCCATTTCCTTGTAAACAAAGGGTACCGAAAACTCTTTCATAGCATTAGGCTCATGCTTTAATTTATTATCAATCAAACTTGTAGCTGTTTCCAACCCGAATACGTTGGTTCTTTTTTTTCTTTAATTCTTGTTTGTAGTTCTGTTATTCTTGAATCATCAATAAGTACTGGATTTTTAATATTATTTAAATTTACATCATCTTGGTCATTTACAATGATTAAAATAAGTATAATCATAGACGATAGTATAAAAAAACCCTTAAAGCTATCTTTAAGGGTTTAATTTTTTACCTATAATGTAACAATTTCTTTTTCCTCAACTAGCTCAGGTCTACCGATTGATTTATACTTAAACTCAGTTAAATTAATTTGTTCTTTAGAATAAACATTCCTGCCATCAATCAATACTGGTGTCTTCATTACACCTTGAACCGCATTCAAATCAATTTCTTTGAATTCATTCCACTCTGTCAGTAAACAAATTGCATCACTACCAGCAGCTGCATCTATACCGCTATTGCACCATACAATACTAGGATGATTCATTTGAGCCTTAAAATTTTCCATAGCGACAGGATCAAAAGCTTTTACAGTTGCCCCGCCTTTTATTAACTCGTCAATAACCTCAAAAGCAGGTGCATCCCTAACATCATCTGTATTAGGTTTGAATGCAAGACCCCAAATAGCTACAGTTTTGCCGCTAAATGATCCCATTGAACTCTTAAGCTTTTCCAGTACGTTAAATCTTTGGTTTTGATTCACTTCAATTACTGCTTTTAAAAGCTTAAAGTCATAGTTAGCATTTCCGGCAATCTGCACTAGTGCGTTTGTATCCTTAGGGAAGCAAGATCCGCCATAGCCTATTCCAGCATTTAAAAACGCTTTACCAATTCTATTATCAAATCCCATACCCTCAGCGACCTTTGTTACATCCGCCCCTACTTTATCGCAAATATTAGCAATCTCATTAATGAAGGAAATTTTAGTAGCAAGAAATGCATTAGAAGCATACTTAATCATTTCGGCACTTCTTATATCAGTTACAATAATGTTTTCCGTTAGAGGCTTGTGTAATTCAACCAAAATATTCTTTGCTTTTTCACTTTCAGTGCCAATGATAATCCTGTCAGGGTTAAATGTATCCTTTACAGCAGAACCTTCTCTGAGGAATTCAGGAACAGATACAACATCAAAAGAAATGGATGTTATTCCTTTAATAATATCTCTAATTCTCTCATTTGTTCCTACAGGAACTGTACTCTTTGTTATAACTACTTTATAGCTATCCATTTCTTCAGCTATTTCTCTAGCTACTTGTTCAATAAACTCAAGGTTAGCTTCTCCATTAGGAAGAGGTGGTGTACCGACAGCTATAATAATAATATCCGAATTTTTTACGCCAAGCGACAAATCTGTAGTGAATTTCAGCCTGTTTTCCTCATAATTCTTTTCAATTAATTCTTTTAAACCAGGCTCGTATATAGGAGATTCTAATCTATTTAAAGTGTCAATTTTTCTCGGATCTTTGTCTACACATATTACCTCGTTTCCAAGGTCTGAAAAGCATACACCAGAAACAAGGCCGACATATCCAGTACCGACAACTGCTAATTTCATGTTATTCCTCATCCTTTTTAATTCTTAGAGAAGTTCTAAGATTTTTGATCTTGTGAGATATATTTAAATCTAAAGAGATATTGTTAGAACTTATAATGGAAAGAGCTATTCCCGTAAAGGCAAAAATAAAAAAGTATTGTGGTCCACTATTATATACCTGTTCACCTAGAGACTCAATTAAACTTTGATTGAGAATCATGATGGTAAATAGAAGGAATATTTTAGAGTCAGAATCCTGAATTACGCGGAATCCTTTATATAGTAATAAAATTATATAGATAAAAATCGAAGCTAGTACGAGTGCCCCGATAATTCCTATTTCGCCCATTATTGAGGGCCAGTAAGTATCAGTAGCCCACTTTGGATCTGTTGAGTACAAACCATAAATTTTGTCTAATCCATAATCTACATAAACTGGACTATAATGTTCCCTTGCTGTCCAGCTGCCATATCTTCCGAATCCAACTCCGAAGGGAAATTCTTTCCACGCAATAACGAAACCGAAAATATAAAGCGCCTTTCGTGCAGATTCTTTATAGTCTATTGAAATATATCGATCTATAGTCAATAAAGATAACTGAACAACTGCATAAATGATTGCTAACAGAAGCACAGCGCTTACTGCCATTAAAGGAATAAAACTTTTTTTAGTACGTAAGTTTTTTATGCTTTTTAAACCAAACTTTAGGTGCAAAACGGCAAAGAGTGTATTAAATACAATCGCAATTACAGTCTTAAATCGAAATGAAAAAAATGATGCAAAGAAAACAGTTGCTGAAAGCAGCCCTGCCCTTTTTTCCTTTTTAACAGTATAAACCGACAGTAAATACATGCCAACAATCGCCAGGAACCATCCGTAAATGCTTGGATGCGTGAAGATAGATTGAATGCTGATAATCCCAATTCGATAATCAAACTTATGATCTGTATTTATTAATCCCCTAAAAGGCTCATAGAGGATAAGATCAATAACAGCAAAAATTAAAACGATTACGGTTATCTTCTTAAACAACCTGGTAAAATCATGGATATCTTCAGAAGAAAAGGAAATACTCCGGAAAATAAACAGCACTAAAAAACCCTTCAACATTAGGATTGCACCTTGAATCGCTACGTTTAAGGGGACTAGATTAATCAAACTTGAGATACTCCCCAGGAGAAATATAATAATTAAAGATGAGAGTAAGAAATCGAATTTCCAATTTCTCTCAAAATAATGGAGTATAGCTAAAGGAAGCCCCAGAAGAATTAAAACCTCATCCAGGTTATTTAGCAGTTTTCCAGCTGTTTCATTCAATAATCCCAAATTAATTACGATTAAATCCTGAAACAGCAAAAGAATTAAAACTCCTGGCAAAAATGCTTTAATTTTATTTGAGTCCTTGTAAAGCTCTACTGTAAAAGTAAATAAATCCTTCAATTTAAGGAACATTTTTTCCATGTTTAGAGTGTTCCTCCTTTGTTGCATAAATGTATCTTAGTAAGCATCATCTTTGTTAAGGAGCAAAACGAACACTGTCTTAATAATGATTTTCAAATCAAACCATATGCTGCGTTTAGCTATATATTGTAAATCCAAATTCACCATTTCATCGAAACCAATAGAGCTTCTGCCGCTTACTTGCCATAGACCTGTACATCCAGGCACCACAAACAATCTTTGCATATCATAATCCGTGTACTCCTTAACTTCTCTCGGAAGTGGCGGCCTTGGTCCTACGAGACTCATTTCACCTCTTAAAACATTAAACAATTGAGGTAATTCATCAATACTAGTCTTACGAATAATCCTTCCTACTTTCGTAATTCTCGGATCATTCTTCATTTTAAACATCGCGCCTTGAATCTCATTATATCTGAGAAGTTCTTCGAGTTTCTCCTCAGCATTCGTTACCATTGACCGGAACTTAAACATATTAAATTCTTTTCCATTCAAGCCCACTCTTTTTTGTGCAAAGAAAACTGGACCTTTGGGATCATCAAGCTTTATAGCAATTGCAGTGACAATAAAAACAAAACCTAAAAGGAAAATGCCAATGAACGAACCAATAATATCTATCAATCTTTTTAAAAACATGTAATTTTTTTTCTCTTTAAAGTCCTCCAGTAAGAGAGCTTCTTTAGCCATATAACTGTTATTAGCCATGTTAGATAAATTTTGCATACCAACACTTGCCCTTCATTAAATATTCACTTTGTTATTCTCTTTTACCAATTGCTCAAGATATTCTAATAACTCATATTTCAAATCATCATGCTGGAGAGCAAATTCCAGTGTTGTTTTTACAAATCCTAACTTCTCACCAACATCATAACGGGAACCTTCAAAATCATAAGCATAAACCTTTGAGTGAATGTTTAATTTCTGGATTGCATCTGTTAACTGGATTTCGCCTCCAGCTCCTTCTTCTTGTGCTTCTAAAAAATTGAAGATTTCAGGTGTCAGTATATACCTGCCCATAATCGCTAGATTTGAAGGAGCACTTCCTGGCGCAGGTTTTTCTACAAAATTATTAACTTCAAACAATCGGCCTTCGGCTGAAATGGGGTCCACAATTCCATAACGATGCGTTTCATCATCACTTACTGACTGTACCCCTATAACAGAACAACCCTTTGAATCATATTGGTCAATTAACTGCTTAAGGCACGGAGTTTCGCTTTGAACAATATCATCTCCAAGCAACACTGCAAAAGGCTCATCACCAATAAAACTCCTTGCACACCAAACTGCATGCCCAAGTCCTTTAGGTTCTTTTTGTCTAATATAATGTATGTTTGCAAGGTTAGAAGAGTATTGTACTTCTTTGAGCAAATCAAATTTTCCTTTATCATATAAATTTCTTTCCAATTCTGGTGCATGGTCAAAATGATCTTCAATAGCCCTTTTGCCCTTTCCAGTAACGATAATTATATCTTCAATTCCAGAAGCAATAGCTTCTTCAACAATATATTGAATGGTTGGTTTATCAACTATTGGCAACATTTCTTTGGGCATCGCTTTAGTAGCGGGAAGAAACCTTGTTCCTAAACCTGCGGCTGGAATAATTGCCTTTCTAACTCTTTTCAACGCTTATCCTCCTTATAAATTGCCGAAATCCCTATTTCGTACATTATAGTAACAAATTTCCTATTTTTTTTAAAAGGTAAATGATTCCTTTTTTTTAACCAAATTAATTTTTCATCTTAGAATTATAGCACAATAAAACTACAAAAAAGACAAAAATCTTACATTTTTTAAGAATATATTGCAAACAATATATTTATAACTATTCTAACACTTTTCTATCTTAATTTATAAAACCTCTTTCTAATAACTTTTTAAATAAAAAAACATACTATTTATAGGGCATTATAGGGATATATAGGAATTTCTGTGGAAGTATGTCATTTAATAGAAAGAAATGTTATATTTATCCCTGTGATTAATTAATACAAGGTTGGTGTTTGTTTTGGTTTTTAGTAACCTAGTCTTTTTGTTCGCCTTTTTACCAATTGTTTTATTTTTTTATTATATAATTAAGCCTGAATTAAAAAATATCGTATTATTGATTGCTAGTTTAATTTTTTATGCGTGGGGAGAGCCACAGTATGTTTTCTTGATGCTATTTTCCATATTAATCAATTATTTATTTGGTTTGGGTATTGATAAGTTTAGATCTTCTATACAAAGGAAGGTTTTTTTGTGGATTTCTATCATTGCAAATATAGGAATCTTAGGTTATTTCAAATATAGTGGTTTTTTGATTGAAAATATTAACTCACTTTTAAATACAAATATAGAAATTAAACAATTACCTTTGCCCATCGGGATATCTTTTTTTACATTTCAGGCCATGAGTTACGTAATCGACGTCTATCGCAATAACGCAAAAGTACAAAAAAACATATTTTCACTTGCACTTTATATTTCCTTATTCCCCCAATTAGTAGCTGGTCCTATTGTACGTTATAACGATGTAGACGAACAGATATCGCACAGGATAGTTACAATAGAAAAATTTAATGAAGGTATTAAAAGATTTATCATTGGTTTATCTAAAAAAGTTTTATTGGCGAACGGTTTTGCAAGCATTGCTGATTCTATTTTTTCAACTCCTGCCAATGAATTAAGTGTACTATCAGCATGGATTGGTATACTTGCATATACATTACAAATATATTTTGATTTCTCTGGATACAGTGATATGGCCATTGGGCTGGGGAAAATGTTTGGGTTTGATTTTCTGGAAAACTTCAACTATCCCTATATTTCAAAAAGTGTTTCGGAATTTTGGAGAAGATGGCATATGTCATTAGGTAACTGGTTTAAAGACTACCTGTATATCCCGCTGGGTGGGAACAGGAAAGGAAAACTTGCTGCCATTAGAAATCTCCTTATTGTCTGGACTGCGACTGGGTTTTGGCATGGAGCCAGTTGGACATTCATGGCGTGGGGTTTTTATTATGGAATTCTGATTGTTTTAGAGAAATATGGTTTCCTCCGCTTTATTGAAAAGTTGTGGACACCAATACAACATGTATACACCTTAATAATTGTTATGATTGGATGGGTTTTCTTCCGTGCTGACAATTTCTCATATTCATTAGATTTTCTGCAGAGAATGTTTTCCTTTAAAAATACAGTGGATCGAACAGCTTTGCTGTTTATTAACGAGAATTGGATTTTATTTATAATGGGCTTTATTTTCAGTATCCCTATTCTTCCATGGATAAAACAATTATACAGTAAAAATCCATCTACGGTATTGAAGCCGATTTTTACGTTAGCCTCAACTGGTGTGTATATGCTTTTATTGGTTGCAGTCATGATGTTCCTTGTGAATTCAACATATAATCCATTTATTTATTTTAGATTTTAAGGAGTTGATCGACGTGAATATGAGAATAATTGAAACCACACTCCTGCCTGTATTGTTTATACTGTTTCTTTTTCTTATAGGAGGATATTTATATCTATCTCCTGACCAGGAAGTTTCTTTTGTAGAGTATCGATCACTACAGCAAAAGCCAGAAATGACTTTAAAAGGAATAGCAAACGGAGAGTTTGTAAAGCAGTACGAGGATTATTTTACAGACCAGTTCCCAGGTCGAAACCTTTGGTTGAAAACATATCTAAAATTGCAACAGCTCTCAGGAAAGACATTTTTAAACGGTTATTATATAGCTGAAGATGGAACGATTTTACCCGAGCCCCTTAAACGATTTAATGAAAAAGAAATTAAGCAAGCAAGTGTAAACTTAAATAAGTTTGCAGGTTATGCCTCCAGTAAAGGAGCAGAAGTTTACTTCTTTGGTTTACCTCATAAAACAACTAATGTTGTAGTTAAAATGCCCTCCTTTGTTGAAATAGGGAAGAACAAAGAAAAGAAAGATTACTTTTATAGTAACTTATCTGCTAACAACATGAAAATAGTGGATATCAGTGAAAAATTTAAAAATAAATATACTCAGGAAGAGATTAATGATCTATATTTCAAAACTGATCATCATTGGAATGCAGAAGGGGCATATAGTGGTTATCAGATTATTAAAGAAACATTAAAGCACTCTTCAGTTTATACCGATATTGAAAATAAATATGAACTAAAATGCAGTAATAAGAAGTTTGAAGGAAGCTACAACAGACAAGTTTACGATATTGTGGATTTAAGAGTTGATAAACCTTGTATTAAAGTTCCCGTAGATAACAAATATAGTGAATATAAAGTATATGTAAATGGAAAGAAATCAGCATATGATAAAGTATACGCGGCTGGGATTGAAAAGAACTCTAAATTGATTTATGGCCATGTTTTCACAGATGATATAAGAAAAATAAACATCTCCAATCCAAAAGTTGAAAAGGGGAATGTGCTAATTGTTAAGGATTCTTATGGTAGCCCTATAACATTCGACATAGCCCAACATTTCCGCAAATCGACTGTAGTTGATATTAGATATAATAAGAAACAGAGCTTAAAAGACATTTTAGATTTAGACACCTTCGATGCTGTAATTTTTTTGTACAATGATGGTATATTGCAAGGTGAGCTATATGAGTTTGATAAAGCCCCTCTCTAAATGAGAAGGGCTTTCTTTTAAAATTAGCTGATAAGGACTGCATCCAAAAATACCTTGGTGCCAGTTGAGACAGAAGATTTTTGGCCTTTTATGATAATCTTTATCTTGTGATTGCCTGATGTAAGATTATTAGTTTCGAATAGGACTGCCTTGTAAACGGGAATAGATGAATAAGTATTTATTGTTTTGATATATTTTCCGTCTATATAAATATCAGCTGTTCCACGATTGGTGTATTTTGATCCAAGTACTTTCACAGAACGGCCTGTAAAAGTTAGCTCTGCTGTATGTCCAGCTGATGAGGAAAAAATAGATGACTCACCGCTATACTTTGAAAGCTGATGATTTATCCACTCCCCTTTGCGAACAACCTTGTTTTCCTGTACAGTAATTTGCTTGGACGATGACACAATAAAAGCATCTAGATAAACATAGTTACCGGAAGAACTAGCAGAATGTTCTCCTCTGATGACGAGTTTGATTTTATGGGAGCCAGATGGAAGTCCATTTTTTTCAAACACCACAGCTTTGTGAATTGTACCTGATGAGTAAGTGTTGATCGATTTTTCAAACTTTCCGTCAATATACACATCAAATAAGCCCCTGTTTGCAGCTCTTGTTGCCAATAACCTAATTCCATTACCTGTAAACGAAACTTCTGCCGTTCTTCCCTTTGTACTACTGTAAATGGCTGAACCACCTGAATAAGATGAACTTTTGCTTGTTCCCCATGTTCCCGACTTGGTAATAGTGTTGTTGTTATCTTCAATTATATAAGAAGATAATCCACCTAACACTGTTATAGTATCTAGATTAATTGAAGTCGCTGTCCGGCTTGTTTTGCTTCCAGTTTGCCCTGTCCATTCGATTTTTAATGTGTGTCGGCCATTATAAAGGCCTGTCTTTTCATAAATAACAGTATTATATTCTTTACTGCTAGAATATAGATTAATAAGCGAAGATGTTCCATCAATAGTTACTTTTGCAATTCCTTGAACAGAGTCTTTTAAAGCAGAAAGCCGAATGCCGGTTCCATTGAAAACGAATACCATTTGTGAACCGCTTTTGTTCGTTGAATGATAAGAGCCAGCGGAGGAATTACTGTTTTCATTTCTATTCCAGCTTCCAGTATAAACAAACTCCCCAGCAGTATTTTCATATACCGCCGAAGGGGCTCCGAACCTGGCATTCAATTTATAAGCTCCTTTACCTTCGAACGCATAAATATCAATAAAATATGTACCTGCTGCAGGCGCTCTAAAAGTTATTGATTCTGATGATGAACCGTTTTTTTCTGAATAGGCAACTATACCCGAGTTTGAACTTACGGTTGAAGCGGATCCGTTGTATAGATATAAATCAAAATCGGTTCCTTTATCTCCCGATAGATTAATTGTAACTCTCTCACCTTTTAATAGTTTAATAGAATAAACATCGTCCTTATCTGTAGCTGAATCAACGCTCCCTGCTACCTGAGTCCCATTTAATGCAACTCCCGGGATATCATTGTCCAACGAATAATTTATAGCCCTTCCTGCATTCACCAACCCTCCAGAAAAAATTTTCCCTGTTAATGAAGAAAGTGGGTCGACAGATTCTATAATGGATCTTTTGATCTGACTGACAGTATACCCGGGATTTGCACTAGATATAAGTGCAGCTAAACCTGTTACATGCGGAGCAGCCATTGAAGTTCCATCACCGTAGGCATACGCTTTGCTATAATCGGATTGATAATATGATTTTGGCAGAGTGCTCAAAATGGCCGTCCCTGGTGCTGCAACATCTACTGTCTTGGGGCCGTACGCAGAAAAATTCGCCAGATTACCTGTATTATTAAGTGCAGCGACTGAAACAATATTTGGAAGATCGAAACTGGCAGGAAAACTAGCTTGACTTGAATAATCATTATTCACGCCATTATTGCCTGCAGCTGCAATAAAAAGGATATTTGAGGATTTCATGGCATCATATAGTGCATTACTAAAGCCAGGTCCACCCCATGACATGTTGACAATTTTAATTCCTTTTGATTTAGCATAATCAATTGCTAATATAGCATCCGAATCATATCCGCCTGAGTTACCCATTATTTTAAGAGGCATAATCTTCACGTTTGGCGCTACTCCTATTACACCAATGGAATTGGCTGAAGCCGCAATAGTACCACTGACGTGTGTTCCGTGGCTATCCTCATCAGGGTCATCAAATACAGTCTTATTTCCCCAGTAAAAATCCCAGCCATTCACATCATCAATATAGCCATTCTTATCATTATCAATCCCATCCCCCGGAATCTCCCCTGTGTTTTTCCATATGTTATTCTTTAAATCCGGATGGTTGATATCAATTCCAGAATCAAGAACTGCAATGACCTTATTGGAACTCCCTTTAGTTTTAGTCCATGCATTTTCTGCTTTTATATCAATTCCGCTTTTTCCTATATACCCTTGGACGGACTGACCAAAGTTCTTTAGTCCCCATAGTTCTGAATACAACGGATCTTCAACTGAATTGATATAACGCTTGTAATTTGGTTCTGCATATTCAACAAGATTAGTTTCTTTTAACTTTTTTATTGTTTCATCAATACTTTTGCCTTCTGGAACTTTTATTAGTTTAGCACCTGTGGTTTTAAAATTTTTTTCTACCTTTAATCCCAGTTGTTTTTCTACCGTTCCTAGTTTATTAAAATCTTTAACAGACTTATATTTAACAATGATTTCATCTTTTTTATATAATTCTTTATTAACATTTTCAGATGTGTTAGAAAAAAGATTTTTGTAATTTTGGTTTATATTTTCTATTTTAATGAAGGAAGTAAAATGCTCTGAAGTTTTTTTCTTATTTTTGTACACATCATTTACACTTGATGTTGCACTGACCCCTAAGGGTGTTGTAATTAATAAAGCTAAACTACTGATTAAAACAAGATTTATAATCTTTTTAAACATAAAAAATCTCCCCTAATATTCTATCATATTAACATAATAATATAGAAAATATTGGATTTTTACAATCTTAAGTTACAAATTTTACCTATTAAATGAGAAATGAATTATATTATTGAAAATAAAAAAAAAGAGTGTCCTCATTAACCTTTTGAACACTCTTTCTTCTATTTAATATAAGTAATATCTTATAATCATTTAAAGTCTTATTCTATTTAAATTCACCCAAAACATTATTCACAATCCGAGTAAGCTTAGCGTCCACCGCCAGGCTACCCCCAAAAGTAATAGAACCTGTAGAAAACACACCGCCTCCCCCAGGATGATCATAATAAACCATATGTGCCCCTGCACCGATTGTATTAGTTCCTTTTGCGAGTATGATAGCATTCTTTGGCGTATATCTGTCCGCCTGGTCAGTTTCCCAGCCGGATGCCCCTCCTGTTGAATTGTTTATTTTGTTTAGACCCTGTGTACCGATTAGGTCTCCATTTTTAATGCCTGTGCCGGTAAAAATCCAGTGGCCTGCATTGCTCACCTTATATGGAGCAGGTACAGAAAACCCTGTTGATCTGTAGCCAACTCCTATTAGTGCTGTTTCAGGCTTTCCAGTTTGATAAAACAAGCCTCCGCGCTCACCTGTAAATGAGTGTGTGCCGCCATCTTTTCTTACTTCAATCTGATCACCCATTAGAGCAGCTCTCCAATAGATTCCGTTTCCTGATAGATATAGTACATTGCCTCCATTTTTCAGGTGGTTTTGAAGTCCGTCATACATTCGAGTTGACCAATATTCACTGTGGGTGCTAATGATAATAGTTTTGAATTTACGGATAATGGCTGGATTATCGTTAAAGTCCCTTTCGGTAAACATACTGTATGAATGTTTATTCCTCTCCAGCCAGCCTATTATATGCTTTTCACCGTTAGCGAGGTGTCCTATATTCCCGGATGGATCTGCACCGGGGTTAGGTCTGTCAAAACTGACAAATTCATTATATTTTCTTGCTCCATTCACAATACTGTAGCTGTACAAACTCTTACCGCCCCAGCTGTTGTATGCCTGCCAGGTATTTGTCGATGCCAATACTCCGATATCCGTAAAGGCAGGCGTTTTTTCCTTTACAATGAAAGTTATAAAAAAGCTATTTGCGCCATCGTATACCTTTGCCGCATACATACCAGTATTCCAACTGGACGGTATCGTGAACTTATAAGCAGTATCCCAAAGTGCCCCCTCTTTATAGGCATCATTGAAATAATTTTGAACGGTACCTTTAATATTATTTATGCTGGAAACTATTTTTTCCTCTTTACCATATCTCATAAAATCTATTGAAAAATTCGCCTGGGGAGAATGAATCTTTAATTCTATGGTCTCACCTGGATAATAACTTAATTTATTCGAGTACCCTTCAATTGAATGGGTATTTTCTATAGGATATAAGTTCCCGGCAACCGATTGCTGTACAGATGCTGTCCCCCCAAGAACTGTGATAGATTCCGCATTACCCGGAAGCAATATTTTTTTTATGGGAGCCGGCACATATGATGGCATTGTAAGAAGCATAGGAGCTTCCTGTTTCGCCGCAAGCACTGACCCGGTTAAAGCATCAGCAAAAGTTAACCCGGTGGAAATAAAGAACCTGTTAGTATTTAAATTTAAATCCTTTATCACGTTTGCGGACACTTCAAATCTGTCTTTTCCGCTTATTCGTTTTCTGCCTGGCAAGCTGTTAAATACCGTCGGCCCTACACTGCCCTCTCCTCCTACAACAATTACCTTTGTCCGTCCCTCCAATGCCTTTTTTGTTATATCCGGAAGACGGTCCTTTCCAGTCAAAAGAATCGGATAGCCGCTTCTTGCTGCATAAGGTGCAATCGATAAGGCGTCTGGGAATTTCAAACCATTAGCGATAATGGCAGTATCAGAAGGCCCTAATGATCTTGAAATATTGGAGGCTACCTCAAATCTGTCTTTCCCGCTTATTCTTGATGCAGCTATCCCCATTTTCTCAAGTTCAGTCTTAATGCTATTAGAAATACTTGCTGGCCCTCCAACAAGGATCGCTTGTTTTGGGTTCAATCTACTCAGCTCTTTTTTCGTCTTATCTGTCAGAATATCTGCCTGTGTCAATAGAACAGGCGCATTATCCTTATAAGCTAACGGCGTTACCGCAAGGGCATCTGCAAATGCTTTGTAGTTTGTTATATATACCTTCTCGCTGCCGCCAGGCCACCCTTTTACGGCAACCTCAATAGCTACATCAAAACGGTCATTTCCACTTAACCTTGAAACGTTACCTTCCGCCGCTGCGTGCTTTGTACTTCCGAGTACAAAAAACACCAAAATAATAAACAACAGTTTCATCCTCATCCTAAAACTTCCCCCAAATATTATTCTCTATATATCTCCTTTTCTATTATCGGACCTTCTTCCTTAGCCTTAATTGAAATTAACAATTTAATTCCAATTAACTTTTAGACGATTTAGCCGATTAAAATAGTGACTAATTTTTAAAAAAATTTCCCTCTGCACAGGATTACTATCAAAGGAGAAACATAATGAAGATTAAGCTAATATCACTCACGTTTTTGACAACTTTTACTCTTTTTCTCCTGGTCACTCCCCAACAGGCGTTAGGTAAGGAAACAACTGAGAAAATTGTTCTTTTCAGGGATGCAGTTAACCGGCATTTAATTGAGTCATACGAGGGAGTCATTATCGAGGAGTATAAGAATATTCCCGCTGTAAAAATAAATATTAATGAAGCAAAAATATTATCACTACAGTCAAACTCACAAATTTTATTAATTGAAGATGAGCAGAGAGTCGAAAAAAGCGGCCAAATGGTTGAGTGGGGAGTAAAAGCCATTCAAACCCAAAAAGCCTGGAACAGTCATTACACAGGCAAGAATGTAAAGGTTGCAATAATGGACAGCGGTATTTCTCCACATGAAGATTTAAAAATAGCAGGCGGCAAATCGTTTGTGTCCTATACTGCTTCTTATAAAGATGATTCTGGGCATGGAACCCACGTTGCCGGGATAGTAGGGGCACAGAACAACGGATTAGGCATCGTAGGAGTTGCGCCAGACGCCAGGGTATATGCACTGAAGGTTTTAGACAGAAATGGGCAAGGCTATCTGTCCGATATGATCGCTGCAATCGATTGGGCAATTACTAATAATATGGATGTTTTAAATTTAAGCCTTGGCTCCATGGAACCTTCTTATGTACTGGAAAGAGCTCTGAATAAAGCTTATAAAAGCGGAATGTTGATTGTCGCCGCGGGAGGAAACGAAGGAACGAGTACTGGCAATGGAGATAATGTTGCGTACCCTGCTAAATACCCTGCTGTAATTGCCGTGTCTGCAGTTGATCAAAATAAAGTTAGAGGGAGCTTCTCCGCAACGGGAAATGCTATTGAGTTTTCTGCACCGGGAGTGGGAATTGTAAGTACACATTTGGATAACAAATATGTCAGCTATTCCGGAACCTCCATGGCTACCGCATTTGTAACAGGAAGCCTTGCATTATTGAAAGAAATGTACCCTGATTTATCTGCCTCTGCGCTGCGTGAAAAGCTGGGAAGGAATGCTCTGGATCTAGGGGCTTCTGGAAAAGATTCCTGGTATGGATTGGGGTTAGTCCAAACACCACTCACTCCGGAGAGGCTATCAGGTAAAGACCGCTTCGAGGTTTCCGCTAACATTTCCCAGAAAGGCTGGGATTCAGCTGATACTGTATTTATCAGCAATTATAATGCTTTCGCGGATGCTTTATCAGCAGCACCGTTAGCATACAAATACAATTCACCTATCCTTTTGACTCAAGCTGGCAGCCTAAATCCAGTAACTAAACAGGAGATCACAAGATTAAAGGCTAAGAACATTGTGTTGATAGGCGGGAGCGGAAGTCTTAATGACTCGATTGCGAAAGAATTGAGGGGTATGGGAAAAAACGTAAGAAGGATTGGCGGACAAAACAGATTTGAAGTTTCAAAGAACATTGCATTGGAATTAGGAACTTATCAGACCGCCATAGTAGCTAACGGCTTGAATTATCCTGATGCGTTGGCCATCGCACCATTTGCTGCAAAAAATGGATTTCCTATATTGCTCACTCGTCCAGAAGCTGCTTCTAGGGAAACTTTAGAGGTAATCCAAAAGAAGAATGTCCAAAATACAATCATTGTGGGCGGAGAGGCAAGTGTGAGCAGAAATGTCTCCTATAAGCTGCCGAAACCAGTTCGTATTGGCGGGAAAGATCGGTACGAGGTCGCATTGAATATATTTAATAAGTATTTCGCCGATACAGGAAAACTCTACTTTGCCACAGGAACAACTTTTGCAGATGCATTAACCGGATCCGTATTAATCACAAAGGAAAATGCCACCATCCTGCTTACTGGAAAGGATACACTGCCAGGTTCAGTTTCAGACACTTTGGCAAAACGCAAGATCCAAACTTACATTATTTTAGGTGGAACAGGTTCAGTTGGCAGTAACGTCCTATCTTCGCTTAGTAAATAACCGTTTAAAAAACCAGTTGCTAATCAATTGGTTTTTTATATTTTAGAAAAAAATAGCGGATTTTGTCTAAAAGTATTTGTATCTTAAAGAAATTAACCCATTTATACTATTTTTAGGAAAATAAAGGGAGGGATATTCAGGCTTTTTGTCATGTCCGGTAGAAAAATATCTTATTAGGGGAAAAGAAGATGAAAAAAACTAGAATTCTATCATTAACTTTAGTTTTATTATTAGTGATGGGAAGTATACTTCCATATCCAGCTTCTGCTATATCTTCTGCAAAAGGAAATAAAGTTTCACAGATCAGCAAAACCAAATTCAAGGAAAAAGTAAAGAAAAGTCAGGTACAAGCTGACAAGAAGAACGGAAGTCCTGTTTCACTGAAAAAGAAAGCAGAAAATCCTTTAGAAACAAAACTAAAGAACAAAGCGAATAATAAAGATGGCCATAAAGAAAAAACTGCTACAAATGAATTAATTATCAAATACAAAGCAAAAACTGATTCTAGTAAAATACAAACCCTTCACAAAAAGTTTTCTTTACATTCATCCAAGACACTGAGATCAGTAAATGCTGAAGTTGTAAAAATTCCAAAGGGCAAATCAGCATCAACTGTAATCAAAGAGTTAAAAAAGGATCCCACAATAGAATCTGTCCAGCCAAACTATAAGTACTATGCAAGCGAGATCAATGATGCACCAAATTATTATGATCAGCTTTGGGGTATTCATAACACTGGCCAGGCAATTAAAAATATCCCAGGTATTGCAGATATTGATGTAGATGCGAAAGAAGCAAGGACCAGTTATGCTGGTAAGCTATCACAGGTAGTGGTTGGGGTAATTGACACAGGAGTAGATATCAGCCACCCAGATTTGAAAGATATTATATGGACCAATCCTGGTGAAGCTGGAGCTATGGCATCCGACGGAATTGATAATGACAAGAATGGCTATGTGGACGATGTCCATGGATGGGACTTCGTCAATAATGACAATACTGTGTACGATCCTCTTGATGGAGACGAACATGGAACTCATGTATCAGGTACCATTGCAGCCGTTTTAGAAGGAACAGGAAACAAAGGGGTGGTTGGAGTTGCCCCGAATGTTAAGATACTGCCTATTAAATTCTTAGGTCCCTGGGGAGGCACGACCTCAGATGCCATTTTAGCAATTGAATATGCAAAAAGCATGGGTATTAAAATCACAAACAATAGCTGGGGCGGCGGAGAATATGATCCACTATTAGAGGAGGCAATCAATAACTCCAACAGCCTGTTTGTAGCAGCTGCCGGAAATGATGGAATGAATAATGATATGTACCAGTCTTTTCCATCAAGTTTTGAAAGTGCAAATATACTATCCGTTGCGGCTTTAGACAACATGGGTAATCTTGCAGACTTTTCTAATTACGGATTCAACTCCGTTGATGTGGCAGCACCCGGCGTTAACATTCTGAGCACAGTCCCTAAATACCCTGACGTTGAAATAGCTTCTGCTCTTGGGGTTGAAAATTTAGGCGCCTCTGCACAAATAAATAACACAGAACTGAATTTCAAGGCTGTATTCGACGGGGTCGGGTATGAAAAAATAAATGAGAACCAAAGATCAGATGCATTTGATAAAGCACTCAGCTTCCTTGATATTCCTAAAGATCAAACTAAAAAAATCCTGCTCGTCCAGGATGATGAACATGATATTGCAAGTGAAATTCCAGTTCCTGAATTACAGGAATATTTCAAGGACTATCTTTCAACTTATGAAAACCTTCTTGAAGGTTATAACTATGAAGTACAGTCATTGGATTTTGATTCTTCATTAATGGATAGCGGGGTAGATTTGTCTTTATATGATGCTGTGGTCTGGTTCACAGGACACGGGCTTGGAATAGGTGCCGATGAAGGAACAACACTTACCTCTGCTGATATTGATACGCTATCAAACTACCTATCTAACGGCGGCCGTCTTCTGCTGACAGGACAGGATGCCATTTATGGACAGGAATCCTCTCCTTTCGTACAGGAGTTGTTAAGCTTGAATGTTTATCCTGACATGGGACCAAACCTGAATGTATCAGGGCTTCCTGGCGGCATTTACGAAGGCCTTTCATATGAAGTAGACCGTTTTGAATCTCCATATCCTTTTGCTGATTTTATCCAGTCAACCGGACCTTCAGCAACAGTGAATCTAAAGTATGTCTCTGCATATAAACAAGCATACGATTATTATAATGGTACCTCTATGGCTACACCGCATGTTACTGGTGTTGCTGCCTTATTTGCAGGCTTATATCCTAAAATGTCACCAGAATTAACAAAGCTTTATTTAAGCCATAAAGGGAAAGAGCTGCCAAATCTAAAAGGTCTTATTAATAGCGGGAAATTAGCCAAAGCAAGCAAGCTCAATTTCTTTGATGACAACAATTTCCCTGGCACACCTTTAGTTAAGAACATTCTAAATGGCAGTGTCAATGTTACAACAGATAAAGATGATGTCTATGCAGTCGCCCTAAAAGAAGGCGAAGTATTAAATATCTCCTTAACAGGACAGGCAGGAACCGACTTTGACTTATATTTATATGACAGCTCTGCAGCAGATATATCAAATGCGGGCGGAATGGTTGGTTATTCTGAGAACGAAAACACATCGAAAGAATCCATTAAATTTACAGCACCAGCTACAGATGTTTATTTCATAGATGTCTATGCATTTAAAAACTCAGGTTCATATAAGCTTTCTGTTGGGAATTTTGCAGGCTCCTATGAAGATAATTCAGATGCTTTGTCATACTGGGGCAATTGGGACTATATAGAAGACCCTGCTTTATCAAAAGGAACAGCAAGCGTTCTTAATTCGCAAGGTGAAGTCAACTTTTCTTTTGTGGGGTACAGTTTTGAATGGCAAGGCTTCAAAAACTATAATCAGGGAGTTGCAGATGTCTATATCGATGGAGTAAAACAGAGTTCACCATCGTTGTATTCATCAAGTTTCAAAGCAAAGGAAAGAATCTATAGAAAAGATTATTCATCCTATGGCGAGCATAAGGTGAAGATTGTCTGGACAGGAAAAACAGATGCTGCAGCCCGCAAGAGTGCTGCCGGAATCAATATTGACAGATTCATAGTGAGAAGTAATCCTGTTTCTCTGAATGTCTATTATGACACTACGAAGAAACATCCGGTCGTTTCCTGGAATTCTGTTTCATGGGCAGCTTCCTATGATGTTTACCGTAAGGAAAGTACGCAAACTGAATATAAAAAGCTGAATACTACTCCAGTTTCAGCTGTCAGCTTCAATGATACAACTGCATTGCCGGGCAAAACGTATGCATACAGCATTGTGATTAATACAAAAGATACTCAGGAAACACCGATGTCCACGTCCTTCACTTTTGTTTACGACGACGATACAAAGGGACATATTAATTTATCATCAAGTACCGTAAAAGGATCTTTAAATTCAGCTTCAAAGGACCTCAATGACGTTTGGTCCAAGCAATTGGAACAGGGAAAAACATATCAATTCGTCCTTACTGGTCCATCATCAGCTGACTTTAATCTTAAATTCTTTAAAACCGGAACGACGACGATTTATGGTGCAACTCCATTAAAAGAGTCTGCCTTATCTGGTTCAACCGAGAAAGTGACTTTTACACCGCAAACTACAGGACTATATTATATAGTTCCAACCGCAAAGAGCGGAGCTGGGCAATATAGCCTCACAGCATCGGTGCAGACAACAAAACGTATGGAAAATACAGATTCAAATCTTAAATACACAGGAACATGGAGTAAGATAAGCTATTCCAGCGCTTCTGGAGGCAGCATTGGCCGGGCGAATTCAACATCAGCCAGTCTGGCATACTCTTTCAGTGGAACATCACTTAAGGTTTACGCTTTAAAGGATACAAACATGGGACTCGCCGATATATACATCGATGGTATCAAAGTCAAGCAGATCGATTTGTATGCATCAAGCCGCAAATATAAAGTGAACGTCTATGAATATAAACCATCTGACAATAATAACCACACAATCAAGATTGTCCCAACCGGGAAAAAGAATAACGCTTCAGCAGGCACATATGTAAATATTGACGCTTTAGATTTAACAAAGTTTACGCCATTGAATTAACGAATAAAATATTGCATTATGCTTGCAGACCCAGTCTAATTTTTAGACAGGCCTGCAGGCTTTTTTTATTCCAAAAGGATTTCTCGATAGGTATTTTTACTAAATTCAAAAGATTAAAAATTAGGAAAAAGCTCTCAGTGAACCTGTTAAATGAATGTGCTAAAATAATATTCGACATAATTAGACGGCATAATTCGTTGGAGGCAGCATGAAATACAATCACACAATCGATAAACTAAAATTCTTTGCAGCTATTGCTGTTGTTCTAATCCACACCACCGGTTCGCTTCAACAGTTTAACCTTGCTACACTAACGAATTATTATTCATACAGGCCATTGCTGGATCTTGCCGTACCTTTCTTTTTTGCGGCATCTGGTTATTTTCTTTCTGGGAAGACAGTATCCTACCTTCCAGGCTATCTAAAAAAGATTTTATCCATTTATATTTCCTTCACTATCTTTTATTTATTATTTAAATTACTTATCACTTTCACTGATAGATTACTGTTAGGCACCGCCTTCTGGAACGGAATCAACTCCTTCTTGAAAGGCCTTACATTTCAAGGTTTGATCAATGGCACTTTAGGATCATTTCATTTATGGTTTTTGACAGCTTTAATAATTTCAGCACTTCTTTTATTTATTTGTTTACGCCTTTCTATAAAATCCGAAATGATTTTTGTCTTGGCTGCTATTCTTTATTTTTCAAATTTAGTTGGTATTCTTAACTTCAACGATGTATTTATGTATGGAGGATTTGCAAAAGGATTTTTCTATTTAGCTATGGGTTTTTACTTAGGAAATAAAGATATTTCAAAACTCAAGTGGCCCTTAGCGGGTTTAGTCAGTTCTATCTTGATATTAACTTTATTGTCATACTACCATTCTAGTTTAAATGTACTTTTCTTAATGTCTGCTACCTACTATTTATTGGTATACGCTGTTCAAAATCCTGGAGAAAAAAGTTATTTATCCAATTGGGGATCTTACTCATTGAACATCTATATCCTTCATATCTTTGTGTATCAAAGTATAAATAAAATATCTATATACTCAGGTATAACTGAATACTATAAATTCCCTTACTATTATCTGACAACAACCCTATTAGCACTCGTTATACCTATATTATTGTACAGACCTGTAGATAAGTTCCTGGCTGCCCCTGTTACACAATGGGTCCATAACATTACCTTTATTTTGAAAGAAAAAAGCGCAAAATAATGCAAAGAGAAATGCAGAGGATTACCAGCATATAAAGTTTGCGAATAAAATTCTTATACACAAGAAACCAAAAATGGCATGTCAAACTGCTGTCAGTTTGCACGCCATTTTTATTGTCACTTATTTGATTTGCACCCCAAAAACAGAACAGTTAAGAATGTTAGATGGGATTATGCTATTTAAAAATATCGTTGATCAGGTTATTCTCCAAAAGAAATTGAGAGGTTTCTATGTCCTTCATCAATTTGTTATAACCGGGCCTGCATGCTTCAATATTCGCTTTTTGGCCGGTTCTGTTGTCTATACAAGTCCCTGAGTCAAACGTGCCTTTATGTGATGCATGATAATCATATCGGTCAGAATAAAAGGTGTATCTTGTTGTTTCATAAGCAAAACCTACAAATCCTTCTTGATCGATATCCAGCGGCTTCCCAAATTGAGCCAGCGGTTCATCTATCCCGAGCAAGGAAGAAATAGTCGGATATATATCCATCTGGCTGGTGACCTTCGTACTCACAAACCCCTTAACCTGTCCAGGATGGTGGATAATTAAAGGAACATTGAATTGTTCCTTTTCACCAAACTTAATTCCCAGCAATTCCTTTAATTCGTTTTGATTCTTTGGCAGCAATCCGTAATGGTCCCCATATAATACAAATATGGTATTATCCCATAGGTTTTCTTTCTTTAGATCTTCAATGAATTTGCCAACAGCCTTGTCAAAGTAACTAACACTTTGCAGATAATTCCCCGTTGAGGTTCCCTCCAACTTTTCGGAGAGGTAAAGAAATTCATATGGGTCAGGCATCTCGAATGGCCTATGCAAACTGAGCGTAATAATAAAGCTATAAAAAGGCTTTTCTGACTGCTTATATTCATCAATCATCTGGGAAAACATGCTAGCATCTGATATTCCCATCCCAATCACGTCATCCTTTTTAATAGAAGGGTGATTGGCATGATAAAACTCTTCATACCCCTGCTTTTCGTAAGCTGCTTGTCTATTCCAGAATTCAGGAGAGTTACCATGAGAGGCGCTAGTTTGATATCCTCTTTTCTTTAATATATTGGCTAGTGACAGATAATTATTTTGAGGGAAGCCTTTGTAAATTCCCTCTGGCGACATTGGATATAAAGAATTATTGGCAACGAATTCTGCATCCGATGTATTTCCTCGCCCAATCTGTAAATAAGCATTAGGGTAATAATGACTTCCTGAGATCAGCTTATTTAGATTAGGGGTAATTTCCTGCCCCTCAACCTCCAGTCCAATAGGGAAAGTATTCAGAGATTCTGCTTGAACCATAATGATATTCTTATCTTTAAATTGTCCATAATAGGGTGAGGTTTTTTGAAGCATCTGATTTTTTTCAAATTCACTTCTTATCTCTGTTAGTTGTGCAGAGGTTACACTTACAGGCTCCTCTGCAAGGGTATCGGCAAAGAGTGAATGACCTTCCGAATAGATATGTGCTGGCAGGACCCCTGTCAAAGATACCATGTACTGATCCGAAAATGACGATTTTAATGGGAAGAAAGCGGTGAATAATAGCATAGCAATACCTGTTACCATAAACAAAGAAGAAAGCATAGATTTTCTTTCTTCGGCAACTTTCCGGTTAAACCAGTAAAAAAAGAATAAAACAAACGGTATGTCAATCCAATATATAAAATCACTGGCATATATCAAACTAATGACGGATCCTGCAACATCTCCCAGCTGATTAGCCTGACCTGCCATCTCAATGTGAAGAATGGCATCATAATATCTCTCATAAAGGACATCTCCATAAAACAACATACTTAAAGCTAAATACAGTAAACCGGCAATAAAGCTATAAAACTTTGATTTTCTCAAGACTAGCAAACTAGTCAGCACCAGACTTAAGCCGCCAGAAGAAAATAAAATAAATTTTTTATGGGGATTTAACTCTAATTCATGAACAAAGTAGAATGTTCTTAGACTCCAGACAGTGGTTACTATTAGAGGTAATAATATAGTGTATAATATAAACCGTTTATTATATGATAAACGCAATGAATACAACTCCATTCACAATGCTAAATATAGTGTTCTTACTATTTTTAACATAAATTTACAAAAACTTAAACCTATTTTAATATTTTTCTCCCTAAAACCTAGAAATTCTACATACTTTTTACACATTTTGTAGTTTTTTTGGTTTTCAAAAATAAAGGATATAACAAGTAGAAGATGAATAATATTAAGATAGGTTACTCTCCATTTAAAAGTGGGTATATTAAATAAAAAATCCAGGGAAGTGATATCATGGAGCACGAAGGTAATTTTGCGATTGGATTATCATGGGGAATTTCGTTAAGTATACCGCTTTGGATATCAATGCTTGGATGGGTAAAACTTTTAGGCAGCTTTTTATATTTGCTCTTTTCTTAAACATTGTTGCAATAGTATTACGAAGCTAGAAGGCATAGATTTAAAAGCAATAATCGATACAAAAACAGCACCCGCTTCATTGTGGGTGCTGTTTCTTTTACTTAGACACTTCATATCCCTTAGGATTGCTTTGCTGCCATCTCCACGAATCCCTGCACATCTCTTCAATTCCTCGTTCCGCTTCCCAGCCAAGTTCTTCTTTGGATTTACTAGGGTCAGCAAAACAAACAGCAATATCACCAGGACGCCGGTCCACGATTTTATACGGTACCTTGTTTCCTGAAGCATTTTCAAAGGCGTGGACAATCTCAAGAACACTGTAACCTCTTCCAGTTCCGAGATTGTATGCTTCTACTCCGTTAGATTCCATGACTTTTTCTAACGCCTTTAAATGGCCCACCGCCAGGTCCACGACATGGATATAATCCCGGACCCCAGTACCATCTACTGTTGGATAGTCATTACCGAAAATCTGTAATTCCTCAAGTTTTCCAATCGCAACCTGGGTTATATACGGCATCAAATTATTAGGGACTCCAGTTGGATCCTCTCCGATCCGTCCGCTTTCATGTGCCCCAATTGGATTGAAATAGCGCAGCAATGCAATGCTCCAGCTATTGTCCGCTACATTCAAGTCTTTTAAGATTTGTTCAATCATCAATTTTGTGCTGCCATATGGGTTGGTTGTGCTGAGCGGGAAGTCTTCTGAAATAGGCGTTTTTTCCGGCATGCCATATACCGTAGCTGATGAGCTGAACACCAGCTTCTTAACCTCAAACTCCTGCATCACCTGGCAAAGCACTAAAGTACCTGTAATATTATTATGATAATAATGAAGCGGCATGGAGACTGATTCTCCTACTGCTTTCAATCCCGCAAAATGAATAACTGCTTCAATTTGGTTTTCCGCGAATACTTTTGCCAGGGCTTCCCGGTCAAGCAAATCCACATCGTAATAGGAGAATTCCTTTCCTGTAAGCTCCTTCACCCTTTTTAATGATTCCGGTTTGCTGTTTGAGAAATTATCAACAACGATAATCTCCTTGCCAGCGTTCAATAATTCCACACATGTATGGCTGCCGATGTAGCCGGCACCCCCTGTTACTAGAATAGCCATTGAGGACCTCCTAATTATAAAAAAACAATTTTTATTACTTTCAACGTATGCAATCTTAATATAACAAATTAAGTCAATTGCTAAAAGCAGGAACTGAATTTCAACTGAAAGTTTTCCAAAATCAACCGATTTTCTCATTAATGTCAGCCTTCCTCAATTGATTACTCCCATATCATCATACCTGCTTTTTTTCTACATATAAGTTTAATAAAGGAGTGTGCCATCAAATACAGAGGAGCTATTTTATGCGCAAAAAACACCGTCAAAAAGGAATCATTTTGGCTATTTTTATAATGGCAGTTCTTTTTTTTCTTTTTAACTTAATCACTTTATCTCCTTCTAAACAGGCAGAATCATTAGTTAGCAAGTTTTACTCATTTGAGCAGGATGGCAATTATTCTGAATCATGGAAATTACTGCACCCCTTTATAAAAGAAAAGTTCCCCAAGGCTGCTTTCATCCAGGATCGTGCCCATGTATTTAATGGCCATTTTGGTGCAGAAACGTTTGCTTATGAAATAGAAGATGCCACAGAAGTAAAAGGCTGGAAACCAGCTAAAGGGGAAAAATCCTATAAAAAGGCTTACAAATTTATAGTGAAACAGAGATATTCTGGAAAGTACGGAAAGTTCCATTTCTCGCAGGAGGTCTATGTAGTGAACTACAAAAAAGAACTGGTGATTTTATGGGATTATAATCATTAAGAGGCTTTGGATATCACTTCTCCTGTGAATTTTCCCATGCTGCCATATTGAAAAAGAAAGAATGCTGTCGTTTCTTATCGAGAACATTTTATACAAAAACGTTCACTATTAAATTAAAATAAAGATAATACCTTTTAAGGAGGACCAATGGATGCCATTATTGCAGATGAAGGAAGTATTCACACCTCTTAAACTAGTCGGGATCAAAGTATTTAAATGCAAGGAAGGGTTTACCTATATTAAATTTTGGAACAGGCCCCGAAAAAAAATCTTTGGTTAAAAATGTTTTCGTATTGATATCTGCTTCCCGAATATTATACTATCTATCACATTCTGACTGATCACGCGGCTCTTTTCTTTCTGCTAATTAACAGAGGATGCATGTAAAATCCTAAAAATACTTTTGTTTGAGAAACCAACAAAGGAGCTATAGTAAAAAATAAAAGAAGCAGACCGAAGCCTGCTCCTACATTTTCATCCTAAGTGAAATTGCTTGTTGCCCATGGTAACTGGCTTTTTGTTTTAAATGGGCTCTTAGCTTATCACACACCGCATCCTGCATCAATGCTTCATTATATTGCTGTAAAAACAAATGAATTTTGCATTTCAACCTTACAAGTGATTTCAACACATATTCCTCCTTAAAATACATAAATCGCAGGAGACGAAGTCGTATTCGGAAACTGGCTGACATGATCACATTATAGTGAAGTTAGTCCCTGTAGCTTTGCGTCACCATTTTTCAATGGTTTTGCCATTATCGTACGATTTATGTGTATGTATCTAAAGTACCGAACTCCATCATATTTGTTAAGGGACTTTAGACCTATTAACTGTTTTTTATATTGGAAAATACTTCGAATTTATACCCTTTTTCTATATTTATTAAACATTTTCATCTAAAAAATGAGTGTCCGAAAAATAATTACTGGACACTCACATTCTATCTATTTCTTATTTTAATTCCAGAATGACATACTGGGCACTAACCCAGCCCGTTCTCCCATCAGCAAGCTTGACATTGTACCAAGACTTCGTACCATCCATAATAACATTGCCAGCAGAATCTACAGAAAGGGGAATAAAATCATTCAGCTTCAATGCTGCTATTGGAGCCTGAGCAGTGGAAGCAATCGGCCGTACATTTAACGAAGACGCTGTCACTCTGCCCAGATTCTTAACTGTGATGAACTCTTTATAGCGATCGAACTTAATATCATTTGTCCAATAATCTCTATTATCGACTGAGAGTTTTACCCAATAATCGTTATGCTTCTCAAGTATGGTGAACAATTGGTCTTTTTTCAAAGTTTGAGATGCAACGGTACTTCCCTTTTGATTTACAAGCTTTATATCCTGTTTGGCCACTGCCGAAATACCTGATGGAAAACCATCCTTCCCTTCAGGTCTGGATGGATATGAAAACAAGTTCGAATTGGCAGCGATATTATATTCAGCATTATTATAAGGGTAAATCTTCTGCATATGGGCTGCTATCTTTTGCCCCCATTTGACATCGCTGGCATAATAGAAATTCATCCCTGCGCTATTCGAATCCAATCTGCTATTGTCTGAAACTGTTCTGGTACTATAGCCCAAATAGGCACCTTTATACTTCCAGCTTGCCGGATTAAGATAGGTAGACACCAATTCCTGTGCAATATAATCAATATTTTGTTCAATTGAAGCAAAGCGGACCGCACCTATATAAGGAGCAGCATCAAATGCTCCAAATCCAAACAGATTATATTTCCCTAAGGAAATATTCGAAGTGCCAAATGCACTCTCATGGACGGCGTGGGCTGCCAGATATAAAGAATTGATGCCATATTTGTTCCCCGCATCTATGAAAGCTTGTCCTTTCCCTTTTAATACGCTGATCCTGCCTGAACTCAAATTGTTATCGATATACTGGTTAATCTGTGCAGCCGTGACCCTGGAGGGCTTTCGCAGATCAATAAATTGATAACCTTCCCGATGAAGCGGATCTCCAGTCACAACCTCCTTTATGTATCCTCCCGAAACGTATCCGGTTCTTCCGTTAAATACAGTCTTGAACCATCCATTGGATACTGTATGAGTAGGATTGATCAGCGACCCATAAGGCAGTACTGCCAGAATTTCAGAATCAGTCGCAGCTGTTTTTCTCAGGTTTAAATTAGCTGCAGTTACATAGGTTTTTCCAGAAATAGCTGTTTCTGACACCTCCAGCTGCTGTTCTGGCTCTTGTGATGGGCTTGCTGTCACTGGCACCACTGGATCCTGGATCTGAGGTGCAGGAGATATCGGTTCTTGTTCCACCGGCGCCTGCTCGACTGGCACCTGAGGAACAGGGACCTGCTGGACTGGCGCAGGCTTGGTAGCCGGCGGCGTATAGCTTGTCATTTCTCCACCAAAAACATACCCGGATTTTCCCGCAAAACTGAAACTATACCAGTTTCCAACACTATACTTGGAACTCACTATGGTATTTTTCGGGATTTTCACCAGTTTCGTATATATATTTCCATAAGATGAATACAAATAAGTATCCTTGTTGGTGGTAAAGTTCATTTGGCTGAAGGATTTTCCACTTTGAGCAGTCACTTCAGTCAATTGCACATAAACCGGTTTCCCATTATATACGACTTTTAACCATGTTTCCCCCGCACTATTAATAACCTTTTGAGTTGCCTGAAACCCATTATCCTTGCTTACTTTTAAAATAGCATTCTTCTTTTTGTCCGGGGATGCGTAAAGTTGAGCTTCTTTTTTCGTCAGATAAGTACCGTTTATATTGGAGTATTGGTAATACTCCTTAAGATAACCCGCACTCACCCAGCCTGTAGCTGAAGTGATTTTTTTGTTCACTGTGTAGGTATAGGAAACCTTGACCCATTCTCCGTTTCTTTCAGAAGATGAAACAACCGTGCCTTTTGGAATCGTTTTAATGATACCGTTTTTGGTACTTGGTCCTGAGCGTAAATTCAAGTTAGCAGTGGTTTGATACTTGATTACAGGAGTATTCGCTTTATTGGCACTGACATTTTGTTTTTTATCCGGTTGTGTGCTTTTAGGCGAAGCTGTGATTGGTTTAGCTGCTTCAGCATAAACCCTCATAATATAAGAACCTGCTACCCACCCAGTCCGTGAAACCTTTTTTCCTTTTTCAGCATAAGAATAGGTTACCTTGTACCAATCCCCAGAGCGCGATACAGCAGTAATCTGCTTGCCTTTTGGAATGGTCATCATGATTTTGTACTTTGTTCCCGCCCCTGTCCTCATGTTTAAATTAGCAGTAGTTTGATAAACCGAATTGCTAAGAATAACCGGTGATGCTGCTTCCCCGTAATTAATAAAAGGTGCACCAGGCAGTGACGTACTGCCGGCTAAAAGAGCTGCAGACATAAATAATACTCTGCCATATTGCTTCATATATTCACTTCCACTCATTTATTTTCTTCAGACCAGAGTGACTATCAGTAAAAAGTGTTACTAATTTATTTATCGGTAAAAAGAAGGCTTTTTGTAGACTTCCAGTTTTATAGGTTTTAAAAAAATTTCTTCAGCCCTAAAGAACAGCTATGACTGCATAAAAATAGGCCGGAACCCTTTTCAAGGATCCGGCCTTGCTATTATTTATCTTTAATTTCCAACAACTTTACCCTCAGTTCATTTTCCATCGTCGCAAGGTCCAGCTCTGCCTGGCGTCTCTTCGTCCGCCCTTCCTCCTGAATCCTCAATGTTTCTTCCAATGTGGTGATCAGGTTTTCCTGGGTTTTTTTCAATGTTTCGATATCGACAAGGCCGCGTTCGTTTTCTTTCGCGGTTTCAATTGTATTTGTTTTAAGCATTTCTGCGTTTTTCAGCAGGAGTTCGTTTGTCGTCTTGGATACTTGTTTCTGAGCCTCCACCGCGTGCCGCTGCCTGATCAGTGTCAGAGCGATGGCAACCTGGTTTTTCCAGAGTGGAATGGCTGTCACAATCGATGACTGGATTTTTTCGACCAGTGCCTGGTTCGTGTTTTGGATCAGGCGGATTTGCGGCGCACTCTGGATTGTGATTTCCCTGCTTAGCTTCAGGTCATAAAGGCGTTTATCCAGACGGTCGGCAAACTGGATCATATCGTTGACTTCCTGGAATTTCATCTGGTCCTGGGAAGCTTCTGCTTCTCTCTTTAACTGAGGGATCGTCTTTTCATGGAGCTCCTCAAGCTTCAGTTCCCCCGCAGCAATGTAAATGTTCAAGGCATTAAAATATTCTTTATTTGTTTCATATAGTTTCTCGAGCATCCCGATGTCAGATAGAAGCACATTTTTGCTTCGGTCGAGTTTCACGCTGATCCGGTCGATTTGCGCACCCGTCTTCTGATACTTTGAAAGGATCTCCTGGACAGAACCCGAAAGCTTGCCAAACATTCGTGAAAAGAAAGAGGGCTTTTCAGTACTAAGTTCATCTGGGTTCATATTATTGAGATGCTTCATCAAATCATTGATGACCTCTCCCACTTCGCCGACATCCTTTTTCTGGACATGCTCGAGCATCGCATGCGAAAAAGTCAGGAGCTTTCCTTGTGCCTGTGTACCATATAGAATCATCGCCTGGTGGTTTTTCGGGTCAATCTGCTCCGCCAATTGGAAAGCTCTCTGGCGATTTTCCTCCGGAATGACATCTATCAGCTTAACCGGTTTGCTTTCCTGGTGCTGCGGGCTACGCTCCAGCTGCAATTCAGGTGAATCGCCAAAAGGGTTTGTTAAAATATCATCCATGATATTGCCGGTATTTTTTAATAGGTCAGGGTTTTTGTCTGCCATTATTTCAACCTCCTGGTCTCATCAGGAATTTCATTTAGCTTCTTGATTGAATGCTTTGCTACGTCAATTTCAAAATTCAAATGATCAATATCGTCAGCCAGCATATAACTCAAATCTTTCTCAACGATCTTGTTAAGTTCTTTTAATGTATCCTGAGTATCATATAAGGATCGCTCAAGCTCACGGTTTTTGCCCGGCTGCGAAGAAAGAAAAGCATACTTTTCACTCAGTTCCATAATCGAATCCAAATGTGAAAAATAAAACTGTTCTGCCTTGAAAAATCTTCTCGGCTCCCGGTTGCTTAGCCTTTGGATGTTTTTTACCATACGCAAAAGCTCCATTCTTATTTTCAGTGAACGGATATGCCGGATCGAAAAGAGCGACTTCTGGATTCTCTTTATCTTCACATTAGCTTCTTTAAGATTTCTCTGTATATATTTGTATTCCTTCATCGTGAGTCTGTTTTTTTCAAGAATTCGTTTTTGATAATAATACCCGACTCCGAAAAACATAACACCGCCGCCAATCACCCCATAAAGCGAGGACATCCAGAATGTCTGGCCAAATCCAGCATAAGTCAGCAGCCACATGAATGCCGAAAACGGAATTGCGGCACCGGTTTGTATGAAACGTAAAAGGAATTTATTCATTAATATCGACTCCTGTTTTTGAATCTTCCTATTTATACGAATAGGAGACGCAGAATGTTTCATTCGCTGTAAATAAATGTTTTCTTACTTATACAATACTTCAAAGCACGCTATTTTTCTACAGACTCGGTCTGTAATGACTTCTAGGTCCTGGGACTGAGTTGATTGGATATTTTCACGGTTTAGAGCAATAAATGCACGCTCAAAGTTCGTAATTGCACCGTCATCCTCTATGATTGCACCATTTAGATCAATAATTGCACCAAAAAAAGATAATGGCACTTTCATTCAAATTATGAAATTTTCCCTCACCTTTCTTCTGCCTTCTTCTCCCATCGACAAAAGAGAAGGAAAGAGAAGGACAAGCTTGTAGAAACAACTGGTAATTTGTAGAAATTTTTGTTGTTTGATTTTTTAAAAAAGGCGGTATATAAGGATTAAAGAAGAAAAAGTAAAAAAATTCAAATGATAAGGAGTGTTTTTACATGAGAGTAAAAGCAGGCAGCTGGAGCATGTTGAGCCCGGAGGAAAAATTATTGTTATTAACAGTCGTCAGTAATCAATCTAAAAAGCAAAAAATTAATGAGAAATAAAAAACGGAGTGAATTTAGCTGTAATGGATATAAAAGCAGTGATAGAGGAAGACTGTTATAATAGAAATCTTAAATTACAAATATAGCAGTCTTTCATAGTATTTTTCCTAATTTCTATTGTCCACACACCCCCCCTCATCCCACATAATTGAAATCTCCGAGGCACATATGACAATTTATCTGCTCGTTTCGTCACCCAAATCTGGCAGCTTTTGTCGTAAATTGTAATATAAATGTAATTATTCCGTTATTTGTTTGTAACCCCTTTCGCTATATACTAGGTTTAACTTTTAACTAACGGGGGTAAAACTACTTGTTTAAGAGAATTCTAGCATCTTTATTGCTCATCACCTTAGTAGCCACTGTCGCACCGTCTTTTGATAAAGCCTCTGCCTCTGGAACCACTTATTATGTAAAAGTTAATTCTGGAACATTAAATATGCGAAACAAACCTTCCACTTCCGGAAAAATTGTTACCAAACTTTCTAAGAATCAGCTTGTAACTGTTTCTTCCCAGTCAAAAGGCTGGGCGAAGGTATCAGCAAAAGGGAAGGCGGGTTATGTAAGCTCAAAATACATAGCACCTAAAGCTCCTGCTAAAAAGGCTTCAGCTGCAAAAACGACAGCAGCCAAACCAGCCAATTATAAAGCTAAAGCAATCTCGACTGCCAAAAGTAATATGGGAGTTAAGTATAAATGGGGCGGAAATAATCCAAATGGATTTGACTGCTCAGGATTAGTGACCTACTCTTTCGCAAAAGCCGGAAAGAAGCTGCCTCGAACTGCTGCAGAAATGTATAACGTCGGCACAAAAGTTTCTTCCTACCAGCCTGGTGATCTATTATTCTACGCAACCAGCGGCGGCAAAAAAGTAACACATGTTGCGATTTATATTGGGAATGGACAAATGATCCACTCTGCAACTTCAAAGGGTGTATCTGTTGCAAGCATGAACAATCCATATTGGAAGCCAAGACTTGTTGGCGCCAAAAGATTATAAAGAAAAAGTGGCTATCGAGCCACTTTTTTTGTTTCTCATGCATTCGAGCGTTTGATCCAGCCGCCGAAATGCATGGCTATGAAGGCTACTTCATCTTTTTGCAAATGACCTCTTAAAGATGTAAATTACTTTTTGGGTGCATTTCAAGCACTGCAGTGTTGAGTCCTCCCGCCGTTGCATCCAAAGCGATTTCGGCTCCCGTAATGCCGCCGCCGATTACGAGTAAATCAAATTTATTATTTTTCAAATTGGAGATAATATCATTTCGTTTTAGATTCGTGAACATGGTGTTTTCCTCCTTAAACAGGAAAAGAGACCGTGAAGTATTACCAAACTGACGGTAATGCTTCGCGGTCTCTCTAATCTCCTGCCGATTTATTAATTTGTAATCATTGTAGAAAATGCCACTTGAGATTTATTTAAAAGCCATTGCAGCCTTGACTGCTTTTTTCCAGCCGTCGTAAAGCTGGTCGCGGATATCATCGGTCATCTTCGGTTCGAATGAACGATCGATTGCCCATTGTGACGCAATCTCTTCCTGACTTTCCCAGTAGCCAACCGCAAGTCCTGCCAGATAGGCGGCGCCCAGTGCAGTAGTTTCGTTTACAACAGGTCGTTCAACCGGAACATTCAAGATATCACTCTGGAAGTTCATCAGGAAGTTGTTCATGACCGCCCCGCCATCAACGCGAAGAGTTTTCAATTCGATGCCTGAGTCAGCTTCCATTGCTGATAATACATCCTTCGTCTGGTATGCTAGTGACTCAAGAGTAGCACGGACAAAATGCTCTTTGCTAGTTCCGCGTGTCAGGCCGAATACCGCACCTCTGACATCGCTATCCCAATAAGGTGTTCCCAATCCGACGAACGCGGGAACCACATAGACACCATCAGTTGATTCAACTTTTGCCGCATAATCTTCGCTGTCTTTAGCACTTTTAAGCATTCTCAGGCCGTCACGCAGCCATTGGATCGCAGACCCAGCCACGAAAATACTTCCCTCAAGAGCATATTCAACCTTGCCGTTCAAGCCCCAGGCAAGGGTTGTCAATAATCCGTGCTCTGATTTCACCGCTTTTTCACCAGTGTTCATCAGCATGAAGCAACCTGTTCCGTAAGTGTTCTTCGCCATTCCTTCCTCAAAGCACGCTTGGCCGAACAATGCCGCCTGCTGGTCGCCTGCTGCCCCGGCAATCGGAATTTCCTGGCCGAAGAAATGGTAACCAATTGTGTTCGCATACACCTCAGAAGAAGGCTTAACCTCCGGAAGCATGGAAGCTGGTACTCCAAGAATATCAAGAAGCTCTTCATCCCATTTCAGGTCATATATATTGAACATGAGCGTGCGTGAAGCATTGCTATAGTCCGTAACATGGGCACGTCCACCAGAAAGCTTCCAGATCAGCCAGGTATCAATCGTACCGAATAACAGCTTTCCTTCATTTGCTTTTTGTCTCGCACCCTCTACATTGTCAAGGATCCATTTCACTTTTGTGCCTGAGAAATAAGCATCTATGAGCAAACCTGTTTTTTCACGGAAAAGATCATTGTAGCCTTTTTCCTTAAGTTCATCGCAAATGCCGCTTGTCTGGCGTGATTGCCAGACGATTGCGTTATAGACAGGGACGCCTGTTTCTTTATCCCATACCACTGTAGTCTCGCGCTGGTTTGTAATTCCTATTCCCGCTACTTGCCCAGGTTTAACATTTGCTTCAGATAATACACTCGCAATAACAGCGAGAACAGAGCCCCAAATTTCATTTGCATTATGTTCCACCCAGCCCGGTTTCGGAAAAATCTGCGTGAATTCCTTTTGCGCAACATGTACAACCTTTCCCGCTTTGTCAAAAAGAATCGCCCTTGAACTTGTCGTTCCCTGGTCTAAAGATAGAATATACTTTTCCATTTCATTCTTCCTCCCCTTATCGACTTAAACGCTTTCAAGTTTATCGTTTTTTATGCGCCAACTTTAGATGTATCCAATTGCCCTTCTTGTTTTTTCCCTACTGTATAAGCTAATGCCAGTACTACTGCTACTATACCAACTACACTCCAAAAAGTCCCTGTGATTGCTCCCTTGAAAAGCACTTTATAAACGACTGCTCCAAGTGAACCTCCCAGTAGCGGGCCAACAACCGGAATCCAAGAATAGCCCCAGTTCGATCCTCCCTTGCCTGGAATCGGCAGCACAAAGTGGGCAATACGCGGGCCGAGATCACGTGCCGGGTTAATCGCATATCCTGTTGTACCGCCAAGAGACATTCCAATTACAACAATCAATAATCCAACTGCAATAGGGTTCAACCCTTCAGTAAACTTGTTTGCTCCGATAAATAATAATCCTAAAACAAGAATAAAAGTGCCGAAAATCTCACTGAATAGATTTGAAAAAGTGTTTGGAATTGCCGGGCCTGTAGAAAAAACGCCCAATTTTACACCAGGGTCATCGGTTGCCTTCCAATGTGGAAGATAATGCAGGAACACTAGTGTCGCCCCGATGATCGCCCCAATCATCTGGGCCAGCATATAGCCTGGTACATCTGCCCATGGAAATGAGCCATCAATCGCAAGCGCCAGAGTAACCGCAGGGTTAAGATGTGCCCCGCTTATCGATCCTACCGCAAAAACTCCCATTGTAACCGCAAGTCCCCACGCTATCGTAATGACAATCCAGCCGGCGTCCTTCGCATAAGAATTTTTCAACGATGAGCCAGCACCAATCCCCGCACCGAAGACAATCAAAATCATCGTGCCAACTACCTCTCCCATAAATGGTGACATACACAGTTCCCCTTTCGTGTGTCCTTGTTAATGTGTATACAGCCAAGAAGAAACAAAAAAGGGAGATCCACAAACAGCATGCCTAAAAAAAACCTAGGCATTTCTGTGTGAATCTCCCATTCTCCGTCACATTCTTAACTTGTACCATGAAGTATACCGAATGTTGAAAACGCTGTCAACGACTTTTTCTCATTATTTTGATTTTTTTTAGTAACAGTGAAATTATTCAAAATGCTTCCAACATGATTTTTTTGACGTTCGTAACCGTTTTTGCACCAGCTTCAAGTTCTATACTCCTGATAAACCCTCCTTCGAAAAGCTGGATATTCATCCTTTCATTCACTTCAGCAATAAGCTCGAGTACTACGCCCGGAAGGACTTCAATATGATCCGGCTTCGTCTTCTCAAGTGTATGGGAATCGAGAAGTAACACACGCTGGAACGCAATGATAAAGTTAAATAAAGAAGAACCCCAGGCCCCTGGAGTTCTCCCCTTAATCAAACGTTTGATTAACTTTCATTCTAAAAACTTAAGTGGTGAGTCCCTGAAATGGTATATTCATCGATTATGTGTTTCTGGAGGATGATGAAGAACGGATTTATGTGACGTGGATCCTGGTGGTTCTATCTAATCTGTTCGGGCTTTCCCGCCAAGTGCCTGATGGAATTTTCAGGAGAAGACACTGGCTGTTGACTGGTATCCCACCATCAATGGCTTTTCTAGTCCAGTAACCTTCTTGCGATGTCAACCATTTCGTCTAAAGTGGATCTCTGCCCCAATTCCCAGGCACTTCTCTTTTTCACTTTATCCTGTACCTGTTTCTCCCTTCACCTTCCCGAATCGTCAAGCCTTTTTTGGGCTTTTCGACGTAGAAGGTGAGCATTCCCTGGGAGTTTTTCATCATCTCTTCGCGCAATTCTATCGCTTTCTTTCTTCTTTGGTTGAAATGGGATTCTTTCATGTTGATGACAAAGGTGTGATTATAGCTTAGGTATACTTCTGTTTTTCGGATGCCGATTGCTTTTGTTCCTTTTACATGTGCCAGGGAAAACCAGACACAAAAGTCATCATTGTATGACTTAGTCGGGAACAGCCAGATACCAAGATTGCAGTTAATCTTGATCGGACACATATAGATTTCTCCGAGTATTTCCCTGGAGCTCTTCCGGCCGGCATTGAAGTCTGACCCTAAACCGAGCATTGTTTTATTTATGATTTCAAGTGGTTTCTTATCGATCAGATAAGGGACTTCTCCTTCAATTACTCTCGCGCAAAGCTTTCCGTATTCGTTGTATTCCCCAGTCAGCAATACTGTTTCCTGATTAATTGTATAGTCACTTATTAGATTCATTATTTTTGACCTCCTTTGTATTTGTTTTATTTCACAAAAAAGGTATACTAACAGAGTTGGCATACCCAACACACCTTGTCCTCGGGAAATGTCCGCCTGACTATTTTCCCGGGGCTTTTCACTTTTATTTTTCATCATACCCTCCTGTCTATTTGAACAGAGCTTTATGTAAAAATGATCTTGGTGGCTGCGTATAGCCCTATAGGTATTATTATATTGATAGTGGTATTTCTATGTAAATCTGTATTTTTATGTTACATGAATTCTAGTTCTTATGGAATATTGCCAAAATTTCATTTTATTAGTATAATATATTTTTCAGCGGGCCAGCATTTAGGCCCGTTTTTTCTTTATTTCGGGCCAATGCTATGGTGTTACTACTATAGTGGCGAGAGTAAGTAACCCCCTATCCATTAAGAAAAATTTTTTTGGTAATTGTCTAAAATAATTCACAATTTCACTTTCCATCCTTGATTTCTTCGCTAATTTACAGCTTTTTCTTAATAAGGTCTCCAAAAATCAGTTTTGAAGCATATTTTGAAGTTTTTTAGCCATTTTGCCTTTAAAAAATGAATTTTCGTGATTGGTACCCTCTTCTGTTCCAGGAGTATGTTAGAGCTACCCGGGAATACAATGGAACGCGCGCGATCCCGAAAGGATTGCAAAATGGAAAGCTTTGAACAGCTGGCGAAACAATATGAACCGATGATCCATAAAATCATCCGCGCACTGAATATCTATAAAAATAAAGAAGATTACTTTCATATCGGGCTTGTCGGTCTATGGGAGGCTTCTGAGGCCTTTAATCCAGAAAAAGGCGACTTCACCAACTATGCATATACGTTCGTGAAAGGACACATCCTGAATGAAATGAACCGAAACAATCGGCTGGAAGAACGAAGTGTTCATCCAAAAGAGGAATACTGGGAAACCGTCGAAGAAACGAACACTCACCATCCACTTGAAGTCGAGTTTTTACTAAGCTACTGCCAGATGCTTACTGAAAAAGAAACAAAGTGGGTCATCTACACTTGCGTCGATTTCCTATCAGTCAGGGAAATAGCCGATAAAGAGAATGTCTCCCTGTCAGCGGTCAAGCAGTGGCGGAGCAGTGCGAAAAAGAAGCTTAAGGAGCAATGGATGGAAGTAGCAGATTAACCTGAAAAAAAAAACGCCTGAAACCGACAATTCATTCATGGTTTCAGGCGTTTTTATATTCTCAATATCCTTGTTACTTTCACTCTACAAAGCATCCTTCCAGTTTTCCGAAGTCAATTTCATAAACCTTTCTTTATCCCTGTTCGCAAGAGCCAAATCAATTTCCTCTGCTCTTCTTTTCTCCAAGAACTCCATCTGAACCTTTTCGATAATTTTGCTGGCACCTTCTGTATACCTTGTTTTTTCCCTATTCAAAATCAATTCAGTGTTGTCTTGATCATGAATGGTGTCCATGTACATATTCAAATTCATTTCTTGTTTATAATAATTAGAGTTCTTGTCGTTCTTCACTTTCAATCCCTACTTTCTTTTAGGTAATTGTTACTTACTATTTACCCAATTTTACAGGAATATAACATATTCAGCGATTTTCAATTTTCAAAAAAGAATTAGATTAGAAATGATAAAGAGAACTCATCCAATAAATAGTAATTATATTAAAAAAATAATACAAAATGGTTAAATGATAATTAAAATAAGGAAATCTAACTTTTTCTCTTATATGATGTAGAAGGATTTCTCTACATTTATAAGAAGGTTGTGAGATGGAAATGAGCAATAAATGTGAGCATATTTATGAAATTCATTATATCAGGGCAATCGCAAGTTTAATGGTCCTCCTTGTCCATGTTTCAGCTGCTTATTTCTATCAACATGGCAAACAGTATAATGATTATACCTTTTTTATTAATCAAATCAGCCGCTTTGGTACACCGATGTTTGCTATGATAAGCGGTTTCCTGCTGTTCTACCAGACAAGGAAAAAAGGATTTAAACTCAATAAGTTTGTCTCAAGCAGGTTTACTAAAATCGGCATTCCTTTTTTAATTTGGAGTATCTTTTATCTTTTATTTTCATATTTCGCTTTAAAAATCAATCCAATGAAGGACGGTTCAAATTTATTCCTGGTAAACTTTCTATCAGGTAATGCTTTCCATCACTTATATTTCATAGCACTCGTCTTTCAGTTCTATCTTATTTTTCCACTATTGCAGCTAATCCGTTCAAAAATAGTCTGGCCCCTCATATTGATACTAGCAGCAATCATTAACTGGTACTTTGTGAAAGTTGATGTTTCTGCCTTCTTTGAAGGAATGCCAGCATTAGTAATAAGCCAGCGTGCTTTCCTGCCGGAATGGATTTTCTTCTTTGTTTTTGGAGGATTTTTAGCTTATTATTGGGAGCCCCTTCAATCCTTTTCCAAGAAGTTCAAATTCTCCCTAAGTCTGGTTGCTGTAATGGTGGTCATATTAGCAGTAATGGAGTACCGAAGTGTCGGTTCCATCCCTTCTAACAGGGTAACCAACTTCATTAATATTCCTATTTTGACATTGTTTATGGCAGGTATCATGGACAGTTTAAAAAAGATAAATATATTTGATACATTCCTAAAGGAAATAGGCAGCCTATCAATGGCTATTTATCTTATCCATCCATTTGTGATTAACATATTCGATAGATTTGCTCCGCAAATTTTTTGGAAAACTTCTTTATTCCCTATTACTTTCGGAATCATTCTTTTAGGGACAATCATTTTTACAAAACTAATACAGCGGCTTCCCTTCAGCAGCTATATTTTAACTGTCCCTAAACTTAAAGTCTCTGGCAGTAATAAACAGATTCAACCAAGAGTTAATGAAGTATCTGTTGCTAAATAGCAAAATAAAATGAGAGCTTGCAAAAAAGCAGCTCTCTTTTAATTTTGCAGTTTTGGTGCTCGAGCTGCATTAATAGTTACTTTTAAAAAAACACTGGTCATTTATGGAGGAGCTGCTACTACTCATCCTGTCGTTTCTCTCCTACTATCTTTGACCAGGTAAACAGATTTCCTGGATCCGTCTTTCGTTCCTGTGCGTATTCATCATGACCAATGATATGTATTCTGTCTCGTTTAACCTTTTTATTCCTTGCCAGGATGTCATCAAGCAGCAGATTAAGAGATTTATATTGTGCTTCGGTGTAACCGATATGTTCTTGTGGGATTTTTTTATAGTCATTGGAGGTCATCACAGATTTCATTTCAGCTTCTGTTCCAATTGCCATCAGTTCGATTCCAATAGAATAGTCATTCAGGCTATCCTTGTAATCAGGGAAATCCAACAGTTCTCCCTTTCCCGCATGCCTGGCTCTGCGGCTTTCCGGCAACAAAAAGTAAATGTCACCATCACGGTCAATCATATAATGAGGAGAAACATCGTAATCAATGAAAATCTGCCTGATTTCTTCATATACATAAGGATTCTTGGGATTATTGGCGGCATTGCTGATAAAATGCAATACCACATGAGTTTTTATATCGCTCCTTGGCACAAAATTCATATTTGGCATGAAGTCCTTCTTCACCGGAACTTGAATTCCGGAAGAAGCCAGCTTCGGATTTTCAGCCTTCGTTTTTGCCACAGCCTCTTCCTCAAACCTTTGAGAACACCCGCCTGCCATGAAAATAAAAATAGCCAATACGGCCATTACTAGCCTCTTATTCATTCTTCTCCCCCAACATTCTTCTATCATCTTACTATCCTAATTCGTGTTTATTATCTAAACTCCTTCCAAATGGAAAAAGAATCATTTAGATCTATTGATACGATTCTTTTGAACTATATTCTCTTATTTTTCAATTAATTTACTTATCATTAATATAAATTTGATAGAATAAAAGTGATTTGGCACCTGGCTTCCTGCTTAGGTTAGGTTCAAACTATTTTATTACAAGGGGGAAAATTGTTAATGAAGCATCGGGACAAGATCTACCGCAAACTTTTATCAGTAGCTGCTTCTGCTATTCTTTTGTCATCAATTGCTGTTCCTGCAGCATCGGCGAACATGAAAGGCAAGAAGCCTGGCAAGCCTTACGAGTTAACAGTCATGCATACCAATGATACGCATGCACATTTAGACTCAGTTGCTAAAAGGATTTCGGCGATTAATCAAGTGCGCGCAGAGAACGCTAATACATTATTATTAGATGCCGGGGATGTTTTCTCAGGTACCCTTTATTTTAACGAGTTTCAGGGACTGGCAGATTTGGAGTTCATGAATCTGGCGGGCTATGATGCCATGACTTTCGGAAATCATGAATTTGATAAAGGAACCGCCACTCTTGCTAATTTCGTAAAAGGAGCGGAATTCCCCTTCGTTGATGCAAACGTAAACTTTGATAATGATGAAAATATGAATATGCTATCAAATAATGAATTCTCTTCTAAAGCAGATGATGGTGAAGTCTACAAAGGCATCGTAAAAGAGGTAAATGGGGA